>CAZOVR010000040.1:0-27885 GCA_964583405.1 uncultured Pirellulales bacterium | reverse complement strand
ACAAGCTCAAGACAAGTCGCTCAGGACATCATTATTTGAGTAGACCATATTCGATGAGGGTTGCCCGAAGGGCGTCCCTCGTATCGTTATCCAAAGATGTCATCGGCAGGCGCAATTCTTCCGAGGCCATACCGAGCATAGCCATAGCAGCCTTGATGGGTATAGGATTAGTGGCAAGGGACAATAGACCTTTGCTGAGGGCGAAAAGTTTTTTGTGCCATTTCAGGGCCGAGACGAAATCGCCTTCGAGAATTAAATCGGTCATGGCCTTTACATCGGCGGGCACTATATTGGCGACGACACTGATTACGCCTTTGCCCCCTACCGCGGCTATCGGCAGGGTCAGCGAATCGTCGCCGCTGATTATGGTAATATCGCAGCTTGTCGCAATCTCACTGGCCATATCGAGTTTGCCGCTGGCCTCTTTGATTGCGACGATATTATCGAGCTGCGCCAGTCTCGCCACGGTCTGCGCGGTCAGTCCCGTACCGCCGCACCGGCCTGGTATGTTGTACAGCACGATGGGCAGGTCCACCTCTTCGGCGATAGCTTTGAAGTGCTGATAGAAACCTTCCTGGGTCGGCTTATTATAATAAGGACAGACCTGCAGCGTAGCGTCGGCTCCGACTTTCCTGCTGAACTCGGTAAGCTCGATAGCCTCGGCGGTACTGTTGGAACCGGCGCCTGCGATGACTGGCACTGCGCCGCCAACGGTCTTGACGACGCGCTCGATGACCTTTTTGTGCTCGGCGTGGCTGAGCGTGGGCGATTCGCCGGTCGTGCCGCACGGGGCGAGCGCATCGATTCCGTTTTCAATTTGAAACTCGAGCAGCTCGTCGAGCGTTTCAAAATCAATTTCGCCGTCGGCGAAAGGCGTAATCAACGCCACCATAGCACCATGAAACATCTTAATCTCCTGTGTCAAATTCTCGTTTAATGTCAGTCTGTCTTAATGCTAAGTATTTTAAGATACTCATTTACAGTTTTTTGAAGTCCCATCTCCAATGCCTCGGCAATCAGGGCGTGGCCGATTGAAACCTCAAGAATTCCTTTTACGCCGGCCAGGAAGGAACTTAAGTTCCGTAAATTAAGGTCGTGTCCGGCATTGACTCCGAGTCCGGCATCCTGCGCAGCCTTGGCCGCGGCGGCGAACCGTTTTATACTGCCCTGTACATCTGTATTGTTACGAAAGGCCGTCGCATAAGGCTCGGTATAAAGCTCGACCCTGTCGACTGAAGCCTTAGCGGCCTGAGCGACACCTTCGGCAGCGTCCATAAAGACACTTACACGAATGCCAAGTCCTTTTAGCTGCTCGACGACCGGCTGAAGTCTTTGCAGATTAGATTCAATGTCCCATCCGTGGTCGCTCGTATTCTGGGTCGGGTCATCGGGCACGAGTGTGGCCTGGTGCGGCCTGATGTCCCGGAGCAGTTCCATCAGTTTTCCGGTAAACGGATTGCCTTCTATATTAAACTCAATTTCAGGATAACTTCGGAGCATATCACGAAGCTGGTACACATCGGAATATCGTATGTGTCTTTCATCCGGTCGCGGATGTACAGTTACACCGTGTGCACCGGCTTTGATAATCGTCCGTGCCGCTTCAAGCACAGACGGCAAGCCGATATCACGCTGGTTCCGCAGTAACGCTATCTTATTGAGATTTACACTGAGTTTTGTCATAGTATTGTTGATTATAACTCCGGTCGACGAACCATCAAGCAAATAACAAGTCTCCAGATGTGTATAACGCGGGAGCAGGAAAAGGAAATCATTTGTGCCTGGGTAATTTTTCGAGCTCGGCCTCAAACCTGAGCTTGTGGCGAAGCTCTTCCTCAGCCAGAGCCAACATAATATCTCTGGACTGTTCCTGATTCATCTGGATAGCCATGTTGATATAGAAACGGAAGGAAATATCTTCCTTCTCGATGCACAGCCTTAATAAATCGGCATAATCCATAGATGCGCATTCATCGGATTCAACATAATAAGGATTTTCGGTTTCTGCCTGTGAGTCCTGGGGCTGAACAACCTGGCCCAGCTTCATCAACTCCAGCTCGAGTTTGTCCTTATGGCCCACCTCTTCTTTTGCCAGGTCTCTGAACATATATTTTATGCCCGGAGATTCTACGCATTCACTCATAGCCATAAGGAAATTGTAAGCCTCCCGCTCTCTCTGGATGGCCAACCTGATAATCTGACCGATTGTCTGCTGCTCAGTCATTGTCTTGCTCAACAAGTATAACTGACGCGACTATATACAAATTTATCCGGCCATTCAATAAAAATACCTGAACGGCGAAGTATGATTTGCCTGGGGCGATTAGCGCGGAATAAGTGATATGCCGATGCCTCTGTAAGAAAAAACTAAGTTGTACCGAGCAGCAGCGGGCTGTTCACGTCGGGGGGCTGGACTTCTTTGAGGTGCTGTAATAACTGCTTCCACAAGGGCTTAGGGCCGGCCCCATCGAGCTTGATATGCTGCAGTTCGTCAATCAGTACTTCCGCCTGCAACGGTGAAGTCTGGACGAAACTGATGAGAACCTGTCCTATCGGACAAGCGTCGTCAACGTCATCTTCGAGCAGGCGATTCGTTATCAGTGAGCCGGCCAGCTTTATCTGCCCATCATTCAGATACAACTGCAGCAATTCTGCGCGTAGCTGGTCTCTCTGGAATACGTTTTGATTATCCGATTTAATCAGGTCTCCGTAGTATTCCTTTGCCCTGTCCCGCTGTTGTGTTTGAGCAAGAAGAGCAGCAAGTTTGTAACGGGCGGCGTTAAGCAAGTCGGTATTATTCTCCGCCTGTGCCTTTCGCTCGACAATCTCAAGAAAAGCTATCATCCTGACAGGCGCAATCTTTCTGAACTCAAGCTGTTCAATCCATTTGCCAAGCAATTTGCTGTCGCCGTTCTCAAATATCCTCAGCATAGCTTTCCATGCCCCGGCTTCTTCGGCAGCGGAGTTTATTTTTTCGCTCAGCCAGCCGAGGTCATCGGCAGTGCCCATCTCCTCAGCCAAACTCACGAGCCGCCTGCGGATATTAATACTCTTATCGTTTACAAAATCTGTGCGTAATCGCCGATATGCCTCTGATTTGTTTATGTTGATAAGACCATTGACAGCCGCTTCACGAATCAGGTCATCCTCATCGGCCAGAGCCGCAACGAAATACTGTCTATATAATTTTGCCGCATGGCTGCTGTAAACACTCTGTCCGCAAAGCACGGCCATTGAATTGAGCAGCTCACTTCGCAGGACATTTGTAATGCCGTTGCGTGTGTATCGAGCGACCAGGGCTTCGAGATATACAAACAACTCCTGCTCGGACAATCCGTCATTTTCCAGCAGGTTGCGGATTACCTCAGCTCCCCTCTGGGCCTTGGCGGGCACATCCGAAAGAAGATATTCGACCGCTATGTCCAGCGTCTGCTTTCTTATCGAGGCATCGAGTTTGACCGGAGACTGAGGTGAGAAGGCATATCGACACACCTGGCCGAGCGCGGCAAACAGCTCACCGCGAACCTCGTCGTCGGTTTCCACTTTTAGCTGCGCCAGCAGGGTCTGGGAGGAATCCAGCTCGGGCATCAGGGCGAGGACACGCGCGGCACTGAGCCTGACCTGTTTGTTCTCATCGGATATCAGCTTAATCAATGAAGGACCAAGCGCGGTGCGAACATTCGATTTCGGCTCCGTTCCGTGCAGCCATAATGAGACCTTCGAGACGGCCCAGAGCCGCTCTTCAGGCCGAGCGCCGAGCAGATACTGCGACAGAAATTCTATCCGGGCAGCGCCGTCCATGCCGAGCTTTGCGTATAGCTGGTCGAGCGCGGCAACGTACTTCTGCATCCACGAATCGCGCTCGCTTTTCAACTGCTCGATTTGCCTTTCATACTCCTGCCTCATCCGCCAGTAATGAAGAAACTCCTCCTTACCGATTCTCTGAATCTCTTCAATCATTTGCCGCCGAGTGGCCTTGTCCGTTCCGACGGCCGGTATGGCCAGCGACTTTAGGGCCTCGCCAGCCGCCGAGATAATCTGCTCATCCGAATCATCAAGCAGCTCTATGAGGCGCACGATTGCCCGTATGTCGGGCTGCAAGCGCAGGGCCTGGACGGCGTTGAGTCTGGCTTCAATCGGCAGGGCTTTGTCGGCTATCGTAGCAAGGATGGGCTGCTCGACCTGCTCGTATTTGAATATCAACAGGGCCTCTGTGCCGAGGCGCACCGAAGCCGGGTCGCGCTGCTCGATGAGGAAAGACATAAGGGGTCCGATAAACTCTTCGTTGTTGGGTATTGTTCGCTTGCCTCGACTTGCGGCTATGGCCTGGCAGACGGCCAGGCGGGCCTGCTGATTCTCGTTATTTCGCAATACCTGCAAAATCACGGCCCTGACAGTGGGGTCGTCGCTTTCGAGGATTAGCGTGGCCGCTTTGAGACGGATTTGGTCGTCTGTGCCGAAAAGCAGGGCATTTTTGTTGATTTCAAGCTGCTCATCAGCCGCGGTCGGCTCTGCGGTGGGCTGGTCGGCGGCTGCGTAAAAGGACGGCAGGTCAAAAACCCCAATTATCAGTATGAAGAACAGGCTGTATCTCATCGTGCCGCAGTACATAATTGTTCCCCCAAACGCTTTTTTCGCGTTTGGGGACCCCTATCAAAGGCCCCGCCACTATTTATAAATCGTCATAATAACGTCCTGACTATACTGAAGTCAAACAACTAATGTTCATTTTCAGGCCGTAATCCGAGGTGCGCCCAGCCTGCTGACAGGTATCAGGATTGCTCCTTGTCAGGGACGCTTCAGGTTGATTTACAGACCATTTAATGGTAGAATAAGTCTACATATAAGAGGAGACCGAATGGAGATAAAGAGAATCATTCAAATCCTTATGCTGTCCCTATTTATCTGCCCATGGAACGCCCTTGGCGGTGCACTTGTGGGTATAGACCTTGTCGAAATAGTTCCGCCTCTGCCCACAGAAACTGATGCAATTACATTCGAGATTTCCGGGTGGGCAAGTCAAGGGCCGATATGGGTGGAGTATGACGAGTTTTCACAGGATGGTTCATCATTCCAACTTGATCTGTATATTAATACAGGCGATGCTTACTCTTTCGGCGACTGGACATATTCGAGACCATATCAACTTTACCTACTAATACATATACGTTAGAAGTTAACTCGTTTGATTATGATGATGGGTCACTCGATGACACTTATATTATCGAGTTTACAGTCGTACCCGAACCGGCGTCACTGTTTTTTCTTGGTCTGGGTGGATTGCTGCTCAGAAGACATGCATGAACAGTCAGCGGTGTATTAGAAATACTGCACAACAAATCTATTTTGGAAATCCTATCAACGTACTAAGAGTGTGTAACAAAATGCAATGCCGTTTCGTTAAAAAGCTCTGGATTCCCGCTTTCGCGGGAATGACAAAAAGTACCCCGCAATAACCCGCCTTCGTTATACTACGTCGGGTAAAATTGCGGGGCTAAATTACCCTGCCCACAGGTGGCAGGGCTAATCAAGTCGCCCTTCGGGCGACTGCTAAACAAAATGGATTCCCGCTTTCGCGGGAATGACAAAAAGGCAGATTTTACAAAAGGTTATCGCGGTACCACTCGATGGCTTTTTCAAGACCGGGGCGGAAGGGGACAATTGCCTTGTAGCTTATTATCCTTCGGGCAAGTAAAATATCGGCTTGAGAGTGTTTCACATCTCCAAGCCTGGGGTCGGTATAAACGGGTTTTATGTCCTTACCAACAATCTCGTTTATCATATCGATGATTTGATTTACGGTAACGGATTCGCCGCAGGCGATATTTATAACCTGGCCGTTGGTTTTCTGAGCAGAGGCTGCGAGCAGATTGGCATGGACTACATTATCGATGTACGTAAAGTCCCTGCTTTGTTCGCCGTCTCCGTAAATGGTCGGCGGTTCGTCTCTCAGTATAGCTGTAACGAATGCCGGTATTGCGGCGGCATACTGGCTGGTCGGGTCCTGATACGGGCCGAATACGTTGAAGTATCGCAGCGAAATCGTCTCAAGGCCGTAGCACTGACAGAATACCGAGCAGTAATGTTCCCCGGCAAGCTTGGCTGCAGCATAAGGCGAAAGCGGACAGGTCGGCATAGTCTCAACCTTGGGCAGCGTTGGTGTATCACCATAAGCGCTGGAGCTGGCGGCGTAAACAAAACGTTTTACCTTCGCATCACGAGCGGCTATTAACATAGCCAATGTGGCGTCAACGCAATGCCGGTTCGTAGCGGCGGGATTATCGACGCTTTTTGGAACCGAAGGCAAGGCGCCCTGATGCAGCACTACATCAATGCCTTTGACGGCATCTGCCGCAACGGAAGGGTCACCCATATCGGCCTCGATAAATTCAATCCTGTCGATGACACCGGCAAGATTGCTTTTCTTACCGGTCAGGAGGTTGTCAACAACTCGTACGAAACAGCCCTGCTCGACGAGCTTACGCGTGATATTCGAGCCGATAAAGCCTGCACCGCCTGTGACAAGAAATTTGTCCATTGGTATCTTCCTTCATTACGTAAAAAGAAATCAGGACAGCAGGATAGCTACGCGTGGACAGAAAGGCAAGTCTTAACCGGCCAAGAGCGGTTGCTGGTATCTCTGGTATGAGCGGTACTGCTCGTGGAAGTACCCGCCCTTGAGAATACGGGCGCCCATCAGCACACAGCCGATGATTGAAGCATTAATGTCCCGCAGCTCCCGAACAGCCCTTTGTGCCGCCCCCCTTCTGGTCATATCCGCATTGAAGACCAGGATTGTTCCGTCGGCACAACCGGCAATCGTTTTTGCGCCGCTGACTAACAGGATAGGCGGGCCGTCAATAATGATATAATCATAATACCGACGATATTCAGAAATCAGTTTTGTCATATTCTCAGAGCCGAGAAGGACAGTAGGATTGGACGGTACAGGTCCGGCTTCAATGACGTCGAGCCTGTCAAGACCGCTCGGCCTTATAACCTGCTCGGCGGTTGCCCTTCCTGAGAGCAGATTCGCCAGACCAAGTTCCGATTTTGCTTTTTTATTGACAGGTTTATCGAGTCCTCCGTTAGCGAATTCCGTGTGTAACATAGCCCGCCAGAAATTGGCGTCGACAAGTAAGATTTTCTTGTCCTCACTCGCTAAAATAGTAGCAAGGTTTATAGCTACCGCGGTTTTTCCTTCGCCAGCACCACAACTGCTCATGAAAATCACCTTGGCATCGGCATTGTGACTCTGCGATAGCATTAGATTGACATGGAGCTGCCTGTATGCTTCACTTACAATCGAATAAGGCACTGTGCGAACTATATGGCACAGGTCAGTATCATCCAGTTCGCGGTCTTCCGAAGCATTAGGCACTACACCCAGCAATGGAATCTTGACATATCTGATGATATCTCGAGGTGTGCGAAGCAGGTCGTTAAGCAATTCAAGCAGAAAAGCCAATCCAATTGCACATGCACAACCGAGCATCGTACCGCCCGAGAAATAAACATACCAGAGAGGCGCACTCATTCTCAGGGGCTTAGGCGCCCTGCCAACAGGCATTACCTTTGGAGTCTCAGGGTCTTCAGCTTGTATCCTGCGTTGTTCAATCAGGTCTTTTATTTCGTTGAGCTGGTTTTGAATCTGGTTTCTGATTTTCATTCGCTTGTCATACTGCACTCTAGCCAAATCAAGACGTCTTTTGTCTATTGCTGCTTCCTCTCGCTGCCGCTCCGCCTCTTCCAGCCGTTTATTCAAGACTACAAGCTGGTCTTTAGCCCTTTCCAGATTTGCCCTTCGGGTCTGCCCGCCTATTTCCTGCTTTCGTACATTTCTTCTTTCCTGGATGTCGGCGATTCTTTCCTTTATTTCCCTAATTACTCTATGGGACTCACCATATTTTGTCTGGGTCTGTGCAAGCAAGATCTTCGTCGTAAACAGCTGCTGAGTAAGCATCAGCATAGTAGAGTCCCTCTCAATAATATTCTCCACCTGGACTCCGATGGGACCTTTAGCCCTTTCTTCAAGAGTTTCTATGGCGGTTTGAAGCTCCATAACAGTCAGCCTCACGTCCTGTTCCTCTATGTCCAGGGCGCTCAGTCGAAGTGTAATGGCATCCTGAAAACCATGCTGTTCCAGGTCGGTCAGGCCGGTATTAGCACGTACATCATCCATAGCCTTCTCTGCCAGGTCCAATTCGCGCTCAAGTGAATTGCGCCTTTTTTCAAGCTCAACAAGCTTGTTCCTGACCCCCGACACTGCGCTGTCACGCTGCGAAGCTATAAACAACTCCACCATTTCATTAACTATTTCAGCAGATTCATCCGCATTACCGCAGGTCATACTGACGGCAACAAACTCTGCATCTCTTGATGCCGACGCACCTAAATTTTCTTCGAGGTCTTCAAAAGCCTTGCGTATCCTTAATCCCTGATTTGTGTCACTGCCAAAACTTTGGAACCATTGGGTTGCCTTAATCGCGTCACGGCTCAACAAGTTCATCAATGTATTCTGTTGTTTCAGCAGCGATGTAATGTACACACGGCGGCCATACTGAATATCTTTAGCCACAATTGGACTGCCAATTTTTGTCGGGTCAGTCTCAACCGGAGGCAATACCCTGATATAAGTCTTAGCTGTATATTGAGGCGCATACCTCCTGACCAGGTACCATGCGGCACCTCCGCCCATAAAGCTTATACAAGTAAGTATGATAATCAGCCATAGATGCCGGCGCAGTATTGCCATAATATCTTTTGGTGTAAGCAAAATCTCTGCGCTCGGTCCTGGTCTCGGCGACCCAGGTGGCCTAAACATCGGCTGGATTTGTGTTTTTTGCAGCTTATCCATCTCACTATAAACTTACGCCTTTATAGTTATACGTTTTGCGAATCTCCTTGGTTCACAAACTCTATCACCGGCTAAAAACCTCGTAATCTCTGTATGGCCTCATTAATTCGGTCTTTGCTCCCTTGCGGCAGAGTGTCGCTGCCAAAATCAAGGGCTTTCTCGTAGGCTCCAATTGCCTCAGCTGACTGTCCAAGTGCGTCTAAAATCATTCCCAAGTGCTCATAGACCTCTGCCGGTGCATTCGCCTGCAGGGTTTCAAACTGCTGTATAGACGCTCTTACATTCTCAGCTGCTTCTTCAAATCGGCTGTTTTTGTAAAGGACATAAGCATACGTATCCCTAATTCCGGGGTTATCCGGACCTGCCTCGACCGCCCTCTCGGCATATTCCATCGCCATAAGCAGCTTTTTGTTACTATCTGCCAATAAGTATGCGACGTTATTTAGCACATCAGGATTATCCGGTCTGATTTCCAAGAATCGTTGCCACACAGTAATAGCCTGCTCAAAATAGTTATTATCGGGGTATGTAATGTAAGCCTCGCTCAGCAACGCACCTTTCTCAAACAATGCGTTGATATAATCTTCTGAATCCGGCTTACTAACAGCAATACACTTGTCAACAAAATTCAAGGCCTTGTTGTAATCTCCCGATTTGCGGGACAATGAATATAAGACGTAATTGGTTATAAGAGAATCAGGATCGTCAGCCAGCTTCTGGTTACAATATTTCTCAACCTCGGCAGAGCCCACCGTGTCATACATAACATAAAGAATTCTCAATAAAATATTCTGATTATTTTGCTCCCTTTCAGCCGCAGCCCTGAAATGTTCAACAGCGGCGGTATTGTTACCCATCTTCGCCTTAACTACAGCCATATCTACCAGCGCAACCGAAGCAAATTCAGAATCGACATACTTTGCACATACATCGAGGGCCTGTTGAAGCTTTTCGCTTCTAATCAGAGACATGATGTAACCATCAAGAACAGAAACATCCGGATTGCCCCGTTCAACACTCGTATCCCAAGCAAGGAAATACAGACGCTGTGCCGTTTCAAGGTTCTCAAGTTGCTCGGAAAATGATGCCGCTTTCTTCACCCACATCATATTATCCGGATATTGATTTATCATTCGTGAGTAAAACGACCCAAGCAAGTTTTTATTACCTGTAAGTTTATATATACTTTCGAGAAGCAACCGTGCGCGGTCAGGTGTGGAAGGCTCATCAACAATTGATATCAATTCCGAAACGGCGTCTGTTGCCCTGTTTGCGGACAGATAAGCCTGTGCCAGAGCAATTCGGGATTCGGGACTGTCGTTGAGAGACCTGCTTTTTAAAAGGTCACTGATAGCCTGACCGGGATTTCCAAGAAGCCTGTTTATCTCGCCTCTCAACAGCCATCCGCGGGATTCAGTTTGGTCGGCTTCAATGCTCTTGTTAATCACTTCCAGTGCTTCGTTCAGCTTACCCTGTCTCGTCAAAAGCCAGGCATTAAACAATTGTCCTTTTGGCTCGTCGGGATTTTTTTCCCTGAAGCTCTCCAGCCTGAGTTGAGCTTCATCTATCAAGCCCATTGCCAGGTAAGTTTGTATTTGAATCAGGTTATTCCGGATGCTGTCGTCGACTTTGCACAGGGCTTCAGAATATTTCTTCGTTTCATCTCGATTAAAGGTCGCTTCCGCTATTTTCAGTAATCCAATAAGCACTTGCTCATTCTCCGGCTCTTCAGCATAAATTCGCTCTAAAATCGGCCTGGCCTTGTCATATTGCCCGGAGTTAAGATAGTATCGCCACTGCAACTGTTCATCGTGACTTTCACTGATAATTCGCTCAGCCTCGTTAGGCCGACCGGTATCACGACAGAACTTCGCATAGCTGGCAAGAGCCACCGGACTACTTGGGTCCAGCTCCAACGCCTTCTTGTATGACTCTGATGCAATCTCTATCAATGCTTGTTTTTCATTCTCGTCGGTTTTGTTGCCGGAAATCTCTAATGCCATGTTTCCAAGCAAAACAGCATTGTTAACACTCGGTGATAACCGCAATAAACGCTGTCGAATTGCTAAGGCATTTTCAGGCTCAGAATCACCGATGAACTCAGCATAGAAGCTGCGCAACCGCAGGTCGGAGGGATTCCTTGCGATCGCCATTTGTATTGCCTCTTTAACCTCGATGAACTGATCCGTAGTTACATTCCTTCCCAAAGCTAAATTTCTCCTGTATAGCGCCATAGCCAAAGCTCTGCTAATGTTGCTGCTGAGAGGATTGAAGCGCAAAGCCTGTTTCGTATCAACGATAGCATCATGAATCCTGCCTAATTCTTCCTTGATGCTACCTCGCAAGAGAAGTATCTGCGATGAAACCGGCCTCAGCTCGGCGCACCGCTCTATTGCCTTTAGTGCAGCTTGATAATCGCCCCTGGCATTACTGAACCGGGCCTTAAAGAAATCTCCGTTAAACCGGTCGAAGTCATAACGCTGCCCAACAGTAATCAATTCTTCCACCTTATCCCATTGCTCGGCTCGCAATGCATTCTCAAATAAAAAGCTCCCGGCAACACGTGCCCAATCGTTAAGCCTATCATTAACGTCAGATTCTTCTGCTTTGGCCTTAAAAGCCTCGAGTACCTTGCTGAATTGAATTACAGCTTGATTGGGTTCGTTCTGCTGCGAATAGAACATGCCAAGAGAAAATACCCTTTCAATAGGGTCTGCAATTTCCTCGATCAACTGCTTCCTGATTTCTGTTAGTTGTTCATCGGAAACTTCTTCGTTCATATCAAGCGTTTTCAGGTAGCCCTCTACCAACACATTCCTCGGAAACTCCTGAAGGTAAAGACTAGCAAGCTCCCGGGCTCTGCCATGCTTACCCTGCTCCTGATAAGTTCTGCAGACGTCCAGTAGCAGAGGTACGTCAACCGAATTAGGCTCAATGCCAATCAATTCTTCGACAAGCTGCCCAAGACGGACGTTATAGGCACGAATTTGTTCATTAACCTGTTCAACGTCAACAGGCTCCAGACTCTCATCAGTGGTTTCACCGGGTACGTTTATATCTTCGGCCATAAGTTGCCTGCCAAGTTTTGACTGCTCCGCAGCAATCTTCCTTCGAATTATTTGCACCTCAAGTTTCAGGTGCTCAGACGAATCGATACTCCCTTCAACTAAAGCTGCTTCGGCGTCCTCGAAATTACCGGCGGCACTCAGGGCATTAATTTTAAGTGCACGGCTCCTGGAATTTGCACCGTAATTACTCTCGAAATAGTTTACCAACATCAGTGTTGACTGCGCATCCCGTAATCTGAGCGTAATTCCGGCCAGGTCCAGTATCGCAGAAGGCTTACGCCGGTCGATCCGGTCGCCGCGATTATTTCTGTCTTCGGCCCTAAATCTCAAAGCGCTCGTAAAGAATTCCACTGCGGCTCCAGGTTCATTTGTATTCTCAAATGTCTTTGCCAGCACATAGGCAAGCTGCGTATCCATACGGTTTGAAGCCTCGAGCTGCCGGTAAACAGCATATAGCTCCTGAATAGCCTCTGTCCTTTCACCTTTGGCAAGAGCAAGCATTCCCCGCCATCTCATAACAGTCGGGTCCTCACCGCTACCACGAATCTGCTCGATTTCGTGAACTATGTCCTCCACTTTTTCAAGCCACTGTTGTCTTTGCTCTGGCGTTAGGCTTACAGCAGGGTCCAACAACCTTTCAATGTACACCGTACCAAGATACTGGTAAACAGTAGCTCTATTGTTCCTTTGGCGATACTGTTGCGGCCCTTCTGTCTCCTGAGCACCAGGTAGTGTGAGGGCATTATTTAAAATAGAGATGGCTTTTTCCAGTGCCGGTCTGTCATTCTCTATAGCAGCTTTAATATTGTAAGTGTCTGCAGCAGCTATTGCATATAATATAGTGTTGGGTTCAAGCTCTCTGGCCTTATCTATTTCCTCAATAGCCTGACTCAGGTAATCTGCTCCCAAGGCTCTATAGTAAGTTGAAACGAACGAATGCACTTCAGGTTCTCGTGGGAATTTTTCGGCAAGCTGTCTGTACTTTGACTCAAATGTTTTCAGATTCTCCAGAGTATTTTCTTCGGTCATAGCTATGCTTCGCTCGATAGCAAATAGATTAATGTGACCCTGAGAGTCGTCAGGAGAATTATTAACCGCCTTTTGGAGGATTTCCAGAGCCGATTGTCTGGCTTTATCTTGCTCCTCCAAGTTGCCCCTTGAAACAAGGAAATCTCCTTTGACAATAAACGCTCGAGCAAGCTGCCAAGCCACGCTCGTATTGGTCTGGTCAAGCTCCTGAGCCTTTTCAAGGTCACCTATAGCTTCTTCCAGAAACGCATCCGGGTCGGTGACAGCGCCTCTTTGGGCCATTTCGAGTTTTGCTCTTCCCTTGAGAATATACAGATACTGCCCTATTCGCTGGACACCATCGGCGCCGCTTAAAGGTTCATGAACAAGACCGACCTTTTGATACGTGGGTTTTTCCCATTGCGCCGTATCCTCGTTAATCATTCCTTCCCGTTCAATAATTTCCAAGAAATCCGACGCTTGTTTTTCAACGTCCTGCCAAAGCTGAAAAGTTCCGGTGTCGGCAATAATGTACAAATATTTTAATTGGGCATACCTTACAGGTAAGTTATCCGGTTTTATCTTTAGAATGTCCCCCCAGGTGCCGCGCAGGGGAGGCCAGTCTTCCATCTCAAGATATAAATTAACGAGTTTATCCATTGCTGCAAGACGTACCTGGTCGTCCTTTGCCCTGCCCTTTGCGCGATTGTACTTTGTTGCCGCTGTCTTGTAATCCCCCTCGGCCATGGCGACATCACCGTCCTCAATCAGCTTCGCCTGAGAAGTGAATATGTCTTTTTGTTGTGCGACAATAAGCAAAAGGACAAATAACATTAAGAAAACTACCGTTCCTATCAGAGCGACTTTTTTGTTAAGTCTTTTAGCCATTTACATTCCTTTCCTTTGACGGCCATAAAATAACATTCCAAAACCACAACCTGCAATCACAAACAAATCACAAACAATTACATCGTAATAATATTCAATCTTTCAACTATAGACCGAACTCTAATAATATCTATAAGTGATACTCATTGTATTTCACCGGCCCATCAAATCATTCGTACCAGGCCAGTGGTCCTGCTCCAAAACAGGTAACAGAATACCCAGGAGTTTTTCACATACAGCAATTGCAGTTGCCTTATCAGGCGGGTTATTCGTTCGATTAAAAACCATTTCGACCTTGCTAAAGTACGAATGTTTACCGCGAAGGTTTCTGCCCAGTATAAATCTCGCGTCGGTTCGCGTGTTTGTATAGGTGCGATTAACGTTAAACACGTACAGTACAGGAAAACTCTCTCTGCTCGACCATACATCAGAATTCGCACGCCTGAAAATGACATAACGGCCGGGTATATCCCGACCGGAACTCGCCCGTCCACCAGCAGTACCTGCCAATTCGAATGTGACAGGCTCTGAACTGACTCTCCTGTAGCCGCCACCTGTATAACATTCTTCAGGAACATGCGGTACCGAATCAGCCTTGCCATAATATGTTATAAATAACAACAGCGAACTGACAGGACTATTCTGTTCGGCTTGGCTGTCAACTAACACACACTCAAGATAATCTTCAGTCCCAAGACTGTCAACAATGTCATTGGACTGTATCTTGATTTTCTCCTTGACTATAAAAGGACTGAGTCTCGATTCATCCAGGTCATCGAGTGATTTCCTAAGCTCTATAGGAGGTTTCTCTAACCACAGCTTGAAATAAGATTTGACCCACGACATACCTCCTGCCACAAAAGCCAGCAAAGCTACACACAGTACAAAAGCTGGTTGTGCGTAATGTTTCAGGAAACTATTCATTAAACGTCACTATCCTTTCTTCTTCGGATTATAACGTCTTTTGTCGCTGGCTTCAGCATGTTTTCTTCGACAAATACATTGGACAAGAACCACGCCAGAGCACCGTATAGTCCAAAGGCCAATGGAAGCATACATATACCGAGTGCGTCATGGTAAATACCCTGGGAATACTTCGGACCGATTAGAATGTGTATGAACCCGGTGACCGTAACCCGTACTATGTTACACAAGATTGCAATGGGGATGGTGCTGGCCAGAAGAACCAGCCGTTGCCACACGGGTCTTTTGTGAAGATAGGCCATAGCCACACCAAGCGCCACAAACGCCATTAAAAGGCGCATCCCACTGCATGCCTCGGCAACATCCAGCGGCGGTTCCATATGTTCTCCCTTGTAGAATATATCTATGACAACACCGCTGGCCGTGGCATGCAGGTCTTTAACTATGTTAAGCATATCTGAAGCAGCGGATGCCGCCCATATACGCATAGGTATCGTTATGCCGCGATAATAACGGTCCGGCAAGGGAACAGCGAAGACCAGAAATGCCACAGACAGCCATGTATACTTAACCAACTTCCAGCCGCCCAGGAACAAAATAACAGCACCCAGTGTCGCAATCATTGACAGGGGACTAAGATAACTGAATCGTAATTGAATAATGTTAAACGGGTAAAAGGCAAGACCACAAATGAGAAAAAGCAGTCCCAGATAATTAGGTTTAAACTTTAGGTTCAGTATTTCATCTTTGGCCTGTTGGAGAAAATACAGACTAAACAACGGGATTAAAAAACCGTGCGACCAGCTCGGATCTCTCCACCTGTATACTATACGGTCAATCTCAACGTGGTAAACCAGATAAAACAGAAGAGCTATTATCCCAATCTTGACATAATTGTGAATGCCAAGCTCGCGCCACCGAGTAAGTTTTTCACCAGACAAAACAACGCCATGTGTTGGGAAGGTGCAAGGTTCTGTCATAATATATCATTCACCAAATCCAAAGGGGCCCAATGGATGACGTATTCCAAACTCTCTGCCAGCAAAGTTCCGGTCATATATAAAGCCAAATCCATACGAGGCCCTAAAGGCATTTCGCAAAACGGCACGAAATCTCGCTGTGGGGTGTGTACCAACATTAATCAGGTCGTTCGGTTTAATAAAGAAATCCGGCTCTTCGCCCTGGGCAATCTTGTCCAGGTCCACTAAAACTGTTTCTTCCTTATTCTTGCCTATCCGCCGCGTTACCTCGCATCGTTTCGGCCACGCTAAAGGGCCCAGACCTCCTGCTGCGGCAATGGCCATTTTCAGGGTCATCGGCCGACCAGTAAGGTTTATGTAACCCTGGTTATTTACATTACCCATAATAGCAAATTCACCGATTACATCAACAGGCACGTGTATCGCGTCACCTGGCCTGACTACGACATTGTATCTCGGGTCACCGCCCGAAAGCTTATCAGTCGGTATTTTGATGATTCTTGTCTGCACACCGCCGGTGCCGACCTGGTCCCAGTCGAATTCCTCCGGTATATCTGCTCTCGGCCGTCCCTGAGGTTGCGGCTCTTCAATTCGTTCCTCATATTTCTGCCTCTGCACCGGCTTGCCGACCTCTACAGGAACCCACTTACCATCTCTGAAGACCCATTCTATTCTGCCTGTCCCGGCCACGGCTTCAGGCTCCGGTGCAATACTCGTTCTTTCATCAACAGGCTCCTCTGCGGCCGGTGTCCTTTCATCTTCGAATCCCGCCGGATGTGCCGCATCCATAAGGTCGTCATAGACCATAGACATCTCAGCAGTTGTAATTACAAGCCTCGAACTCGGCCGCTGGATTTCTGCGCGGGGTGCTATTATCTCAAGCATTTCGTCCTCAGGAATCTCTAACTCCTCGCCCGGAGCGACTTCTTTCGGCTGCTCATACCCGCCGTACACAACTTCCCTTTCGGACACTTTCCTTGTAATATAAACATAGCTGATATTGAACTGGGCCGCCACACCCGCAATAGCCAATGCGTCATTTAATCTAAAACCATAACGAGGTATTTGAAAACGACCTGCATTCGGAACACCATTGCCCAATATCGTGAATGTATTATATTGCGACGATAGTGCAGTAACCGTTACCAGCGGATCTTTCAGTATGCTCGGTGACAAAATATGCCTTATTTCCTCTTCCAATTGCGCTTCAGTAAGGCCGACAACATCCAGGGCACCAACTTCAGGCAGGGATATCCTGCCGGATTCACTAACAGTGAAATCGTTGATGTAGGGTATACCCTGCTGATAAAGTTCGAAAATATATATCCGCATTATATCTCCGGGTGAAAAGGTATAGTCCTGCTCGAAAATCATGATATCGATAGGTTTGGGGTCCTCGGCATTTTCCCACTGCGACGGTCGTTCATCCGCCACTCCCAAAGAATCTAATATTAAATTCACAGCCGGGACCGGTCGGAATCTGCCTATCTGTGTCGGGTCAAAGAATTTATCACCACAGCCGCCGCTGAAAACACATAAAGCCAGGCCTATAGAACACCTAAAAGCCCATTTCGCCCTACTATACTCGCAAAAGCCCATAAACTCACTACCTCAAACCATAGTTAGAACTCTCAGTGATAGTCTCACTTTTGTCAGTATGTACCATTTTCCTACTATCTATCGGCTGGGTTATATATCGCCTTAACTATTTTAACTCCTTGTTACATAACGCAATGCGCGTATCTATGAGTTCCTTCGCCGCCTCATGTCATAATCCGATAAGCCGCTTAAAAGACCACCTATAACCCCGATACCCCAAAAGTACAATTTACATCTTATTTCCTTGTAGAAACAGCACTTATCGCATGCGGTATCATCCAGAATGAAAAACCCCCTCTTCTTCGCTGGGTTTTCCGCCAAATAACACGTCGTTTATACTCCTGGAAAAGCCAAATTGTTCGCTGATTCAAGCTTTTTTCTGCCCCATAATTGCCCTTATTTTAGCACTGAAAATGCCCCCCAATTTTTAAAGAGTGCGTCTTTAAAACCTCTACCAGCTTATTGGTCTATAATATGCACTTGCTTGAAAGACCGTCGTCGCCTGAAATACAGCATCTCTATTCATAAAAAAGGAGTGCTTTGATACCAAACTGTTCTTGGCATGATTATTATTAAAATCTCTTTATTGAGATTATGCACTGTACTATACCGTTTCTTCCCTGTTCGGTAATACCATCACATCTTCCTGCTTTTTATATGCAACCGGCAAAGTAAACCAGAATGTTGACCCCTGCCCATAAGTGGAGCTAACCCCTAAATTACCCCCGTGCTTTCTGATAATTCTGTTACAAACAGCAAGGCCTATCCCGACACCTTTATACTCGTTCCTTAAATGGAGTCGTTTAAATATACCAAAGACATTCTTTAAATGCTCCGACTTTATGCCTATTCCGTTATCTTGCACTTCTACACGTACTTCACTGTCATTTGCCATGATTGAAGAAATAATAATTTCAGGGTTCGTGTCTATTCTTTTGTATTTCAGCGCATTTGATATAAGATGCCAAATCAACTGTCGTATCTGGTTCTCTTCACAATTAACCATATGCATCGGCTCCCGAACCTCAATGCGAGCTGCATTCTTATTTATTTCGTCTGAAAACTTGGTATTTATAACTCCTCTTACCAATTTGCCCAGGTCAACTGCACTGAAGCCCATTTTCTCCGTACCTATCCTTGAATATGACAATAACGCCTCTATCATCTGTCTCATCAGTTCAGTGCCCTCAAGTACGAACTCCAGATTTTCTCGCTCATCTTTATTGATTTTGTTCCGTAAGCTCTCTGCAAGAAGTTTTCCGAAAGAGGTTATTTTTCTTAAAGGCTCACGCAGGTCATGCGAGGAAACATAGGCAAAATCTTCAAGCTCCTTATTCGACTCCTGAAGTTTAGCTTCGGACTCCAAAAGCACTTTTTCTGCACGTTTTCGCTGTTGTACCTCTTGCCGGAGACTTTGATTTGCCTCGAGCAATGCATCATCTCTGCGTTTAATTTGTTCGAGCATGTGGTTGAACGAGTCTATGAGCTGGCCGATTTCATCTTCACTTTGCCGCTCTACACGGACCGAGAAATCCTTACTTTGCGAGATGCTTCTCGCCGCCTGCGCCAGTCTTAGAATTGGCGCCGAGATTATATGCTGAAACCTGGCCGAAAGAACGTAAGCCAGGAAAAGTCCTGCAATTAAAACGCATAACGTCGCTGCCAGAACTCTGCGGATAAAGCTGTAGAAAGACTGCATATCCGAACACATCATAAGCGTGCCTATTCTTTCTCCATCAAGTGTTATACTTTGAAATGCTGTTAAATAGTCCGCATCAAAGTAGTAACCATCTTCCTTACGGTCCGGTGGACTGATTGTCTTGTCTGCTTTTTCGGATACATAAGACTCAAACAGCTCCCATTCTTCAGTGTATACTTCAACAAGAACTACCGATGGTTTTGACTTCAAAGATAAAAGAGTCCTTTTTACATCATCCTTGTTTCGGAATGCCATCGCAATATTACAGTTCTCGGCGATCATTGAAGCATCTGCCTGTATCTGCTGGGCCATGCTGCTGCGGTACGTGTAGTTTATAAAGACAAAAAGCGCTCCGCCTGCCAAAAGCATTACGAACACGCATATCAGCATGACAAAGTATACAAGCTTGTGCTTGATTGCTATGTTAGAGGCGCTTATCATCATCGTTCTTATTTTTCCGGTTCCGATTCTTCATCAATTACTCTGCTTGCAATACGCAACAGCTTGGAACTTATGGCCAATCCCGTTTTGCGGCCGGCAATAAGACTGACCTCAAAGACGGGCTTATCAGCGCCTGGTACAAAATTAATTACTCCACCGGCGGCCAGGAAACCGTCCACTTCACTTACTGTAAGAATGGGATATTCTTTTACTGCGTCGAGTATATCATCAATATACTCGACCTCAGAAGAACAGATGAATAAAACATGGCATGCTCTAACACCTGTAACATCAAACATTTCCTCTTGTTTATCTGAATCTTTGTTGTCGTTTTCACTTGGCCCTTTAAAAACACGAAAGACAAGATGTCTGTCTTTGACAATTTTATCTTCAACAGGCTTGAATGCGTCACCAAAAAGGTTATGGCCAATTATTCCAATTACTATGGTATTGGCGTCTTCGATGTGTTCCTGCGGCCATTCTACCGCTTTGATAAAGTTATAGATAAAAGCCGCTTTGATTTTGTATTCGCGGTTTTCAGCCGATACATCATCTGATGCGACAGCGCATACCGCACACAATACCAGGCAAAATAATACCTGGCTGATGCGTGGAATCCGGTTTTCATGCGCCCCAAAAAACACTTTAACTGCCTTTAAAACTCATACTGCAATCTTACAATGAATGTACGCCCGGGTGTCTGGTGAGCAGTAAGCTGCCCCATAGCATAATTGGGCCCAACAGTCTCCTGCAGTAAATCAAGTACACCAACTGATATTTCTCCGCTACCGTCAGCAAATTCTCTTGAGATGATTATATCGAAGCGGTTTGATTGCCCAACGGTGGGTGCCGTAGAAACAAATGACGGAGTAGTATTCGTATATCTGTAGTTCAGATTAGCCGTGATTTTTTCCAAAACCTGCCAGCGGAAATTCAAACCGACCTTGTGATTAGCCGGACCGTAGGACCGCATGTTCTGTTTAACGTCATCTCTCTGGATTTCGTTATAAGCATACCATGCAGAGATTTTTCCAATTCTGATTCGCTTTTCTATTTCAAGCTCGGCGCCGTAAGAATCCGCCCCGCCGATATTGTCGGCCTGGTACAGAGCCCTTCCAAGACCAAAACCATCCGGCAGTGAAACGTACCCAATCATCTTTTTGAAACGCTGGAAATAAGTATTGACCCGTAACGTCAGGTCTTTTGCCAGTTTACCGGTATATCCTGCTTCGAGAGACCACGTCTCCTCGTTTTCCAAATTGCCCGGTTGCAGTACATTGAACGCGAATAGACCTCCACCAAGAGAAACCCTCGCCATCGTACTGTTCCGAAGAGACGACAGTGGAGCACGAAAAGCCTTGGCAAAGCTTAATCTTAATATATGATTTTTATCGTTATCAATCGCTCTGAGTAAGGATAATCTGCCGGATAAGTCTGTTTGCGTCTCCGAATACCAGTCGCCTCGAATTTGTCCTTCAAGAGTTAATTTTTCATCAACAGTCCAGTGGTCAATAAGGAAAAGTCCAGCCATTTGCTCGTCAAAGGGTTCGCCGTTTAGAATCAAATCCTGGGAATTATGTGTATCTGTACTTATCCTGATAAATCTGACATTACCGCCGACAGAAGCCTTGTGATTTTCAAACGGCTGGAAGTTGAGCTGTGCTTCTATATCGTTTTCCAGAGTAGTCCATTCTGTCAAAGAAGGAACTCTGGATTTGTTGAAATTACTGAACCATTGAAGATAACCACTGCTGCCGTTTTCAAAGTTGTGCTCAATTTTAACAAACGGTCTGACTGTTTCGTACAGGTTATGCCCTGTCGGAAAAAATCCGCCAAATTCATAATCTCCCTGCTCATCATGGCTATAGGCTACTCCAAAATTCAGCCTGGTACGTTCCGAACAGGAATAGACAGCCTCGGTATCAAACCGCAAATCTCTGCCAAAATCGTCCGATTTAAAACCATTGTAGCCTATCAATCCGTTAAGAACGGGTGTACCTATTGAGCTGTAACGGCCTGCACCAGCTTTGTCGGAAGATTCTCGTTCTTCGTACCCGGCTGACACGCGCCATTTCCAGTCTCCTTTTTGCCGGGCAAATCTCAGATGACTGTAAGAATCTCCGTATTCATTTATCGTAGTTGTACCGAATGTACCCAGAACATCTTCCGGCTTTTTAGTTATTATATTCACAACACCGGTAAACGCATTTGCTCCCCATGCAGCTCCGCCGGGACCTCGGACAATTTCTATTCTTTCGATATCTTCCACAAGAACAGGTAAACACCAATATTCCGAACCGCCGAACATTGCGCTGTTTGCACTTCTGCCGTTAACCAAAGTCAGGGTACGGTCTGAAGTCATGTCGTGCAGCCCCCGGACTCCTACGGCATAACGGTTACGGTCAAGCCTCAAAACGTCCATGCCGGTTGCGAACTGGAGTATCTCGGGAATGCTGGTCAGGCCGCTGTAGTGAATATCTTCAGCCGTTATTACTGAAACCGCTGAAGTTAATTCCATAATGCTTTGACTCTGACGCGAGGCTGAAACAACGTAGGATTCCTTAGCAAGCTCTTCCATCGGCATCTCAAAGAAATCATCCTGCTTCTCCAAGGATTCGGCTGCATAGCTAAAGACGGACAGGTAAAGCGATACTAATAGAACAAATACTGAAGGATTGACAACCTCTACTCCCATCGAGACACTCCATATATTTTCGGTTGATACTATCGACAAAAATACCAGAAGCTACCTGCAAGACGAATTCCAACAAAGACTATGTCTGTGAACCTTATTTCCGGGTCTGATTCAGCGTAGTCTTCAGAAGTAATTCGACGTTCGTAAACCTCCCCTTTAGAAGCAGATAAGGACTTACACCCCCTGATAATGCGGATTTATATTATGCTGCAAAAACCCCAGTCAAGGCACCAAAAACAGGATATTGTATAAAAAGACTCCGGGTCAATATCTGTTAAATCAAGTAGCCTCAAACTGAGGACTAATTATCGGAACTTATTTTATCCTGCAAAAACTCAAGTCCAGGCCGGTATAACTATCCATAAGTTTTAAAAAACAAAAGGCTGAAGCCCTTAAAAAAGACTTCAGCCCATTCATTAAGTTCGAAAATGTTATATTTCAATCTTTCTGAAGATTACTTTCACCGTTGCATTTAATCTCAGCCAGCCGTTCCATCAGGGTGAACCGTTCTGCAACGTCGCGCTTGGCAAGTGCCAGAAGCTGCGCCGCGGCATCCGGATTTGCCTTCTGCAGCGACCTGTAACGATTCTCTCCATAGATATAATCCGCAAGGTCCAGCGTCGGCGGTTTCGAGTCAAGCTGCAGCGGATTCTTGCCCTGTTCTTTTAATTGCGGGTCGAATCGATACAGCGGCCAGTGCCCGCAGTTAACGGCCTTTTGCTGCTCCTGATAACCGTAGGTCATATCAATACCGTGTGCAATACAGTGCGTATAAGCGATAATCAGCGACGGCCCCGGGTAGCTTTCAGCTTCGACGAATGCTTTAACCGTCTGGTTCGGATTGGCGCCCATTGCAACCTTGGCCACATATATATTGCCGTAAGTCATCGCTAACATACCGAGGTCTTTTTTCGGTCGAGGCTTGCCTCCTGCGGCGAACTTTGCAACGGCACCGCGCGGTGTTGACTTCGACATTTGTCCGCCCGTATTCGAGTAAACCTCGGTATCGAGAACAAGAAGGTTAATATCTATACCGCTGGCAAGGACGTGGTCCAGTCCACCGTAGCCGATATCGTATGCCCAGCCGTCGCCGCCAAGACCCCAGACGCTCTTGCGCACCAGGAAGTCCGCGACTGTCAGAAGCTGTTTACAGATTTCACAGTCACTCTTTTGGCATTGTTCTCTAAGCTTCTCAATACGCTGACGCTGAGACTCTATCGCCTCTTGTGCCGGGTCGTTCGCCAAAGCCGCCGCCTTGATTTCGCCGGCCAGGGCCTTATCAATACAATCGGCCTCTGCGACCTTGTCTAACAGTTCAAGCGCATACCGTGTCGATTTATCAACCGTCAGCCGCATACCCATCGCGAACTCAGCCGCGTCCTCGAACAGGCTGTTGCTCCAGGCAATTCCCCTGCCGTCGGCACGCTTACCGTAAGGCGTTGTCGGCAGATTGCCGCCATAGATACTCGAACAGCCGGTTGCATTGCCGATATACGCCCTGTCACCAAACAACTGGCTGAGCAGTTTGACATAAGCGGTTTCTCCGCAGCCTGCGCAGGCGCCTGAATACTCGAACAAAGGCTCGATAAGCTGGCTACCCTTGACCGTCGCAGAATTAAAGAGCTTGCGGTCTGTATTGGGAAGCGAAAGGAAGAAATCATAATTCTCTCTTTCCTGCATCCTCAGCGGTTCCTGAAGGGCCATATTAATGGCGTGTCGTCCGGTCGGCTTTTTCTGGGCATCTTTTTCGAGTGCAGGGCAATTAACCACGCATACACTGCAGCCGGTGCAATCCTCCGGCGCGACCTGAATCGTGAATTTCATACCGGTAAAGTCCTTGCCCTTTGCATCGGCGCTCTTGAAGGTCTCCGGTGCACCATCCAGGTGTTTCGGGTCGTAAACCTTCATTCGAATAGTAGCATGTGGACAAATAAGCGAGCACCGGCCGCATTGGATACAAAGCTGCGGCTCCCATACGGGAATATTCACCGCGATATTGCGCTTCTCGAATTTTGTAGTACCACTCGGGAACTTGCCGTCCGCCGGCATTTTGCTGACTGGCAGCAAGTCACCGCGCCGGGCCATAAGCTCGGCAGTGACCTCCTTGACAAACTGCGGTGCATCGTCAGGAACAACCGGCGGCATCTCCTTGGTGCTTGTCACCTTTCCGGGAATTTTAACTTCAAACACCCGTTCGAGCGCGCCGTCCACGGCCGCATTGTTCATCTTAACGATCTTTTCACCCTTCTTGCCATAGGATTTTTCAATCGCTTTTCTTATAGCATCAACAGCCTTATCCAGCGGCATTATGTTGCTGATTTTGAAAAACGCTGTCTGCATAATAACGTTGATTCGCGCACCAAGTCCGAGCTCATGGGCAAGGCTAATGGCATCGATAACATAGAACTTCAGCTTCTTGGTTATAAGCTGCTGCTGGACCTCCCGGGGCAGCGTGTCCCATACCTCGTCGGGTCCATACTGGCTGGTCAAAAGAAAGGTCCCGCCCTGTTTGGCAGAACTGAGCATGTCGTACTTCTCTAAAAAGCTCGGATTATGACACGCGACGAAATCAGCCTTAGAGACAAGGTACGGCCGGCGAAGAAGTTTCTTGCCGAACCTCAAGTGGGAAATCGTGACCGCCCCTGCCTTCCTTGAGTCATACACGAAGTAGCCCTGCGCGTAGTTTTCCGTCAGCTCACCGATTATCTTAATCGAGTTGTGATTGGCTCCTACAGTCCCGTCGCTGCCTAACCCATAGAACATTGCACTGAACACCCCTTCATCGGAAATCTCGAACGAGTTATCGACATCAAGACTGTTGTTAGTAACATCATCGATAATACCAACGCTGAAACCGTTCTTCGGTTTCGCTGCATCGAGATTATCAAATACAGCTTTGACCATAGCCGGCGTGAATTCCTTGGAACCCAGACCGTACCTGCCGCCGACAACAAGCGGATATTTCTCGAAGCTCGACTGCCCGGCCGACATCGCCTCGCCGATGGCCGTGCGAACGTCGAGATACATCGGCTCACCCACACAGCCCGGCTCTTTCGTCCTGTCCAGTACCGCGATTTTTTTCACCGTCGCCGGAAGCGCCTCTACAAAATCCTTTCCGCTGAACGGCCTGTACAGCCTCACCTTAACAACACCGACTTTCAGGCCCTTACTGTTAAGCGATTCCACTGTCTCGTGTACAGTTTCCGCCCCGCTGCCCATAATGACGATGACCTTATCGGCGTCTTCTGCCCCAATATAATCAAACAGATGATATTTCCTGCCGACGATTTTTGCGAATTTGTCCATCGTCTGCTGCACTATTGCAGGCGTTGCATTGTAATACTTGTTAATGGTCTCACGTCCCTGGAAAAAGACATCCGGGTTCTGCGAAGTACCGCTAATCATCGGCCTATCCGGCGAAAGCGCCCTGGCTCTGACTTTTACAACAAGTTCATCGTCTATCATCGCACGCATATCATCCAACGTAAGCTGCTCGACCTTCTGTATCTCGTGGCTGCAGCGGAAGCCATCGAAGAAATGCAGGAACGGCACGCTCGAAGCGAGCGTCGCCTGCTGTGCAATCAGGGCGATGTCCATAATCTCCTGGATACTGCCCGAGCACAGCATTGCAAAACCCGTCTGCCGGCACGCCATTACATCCGAATGGTCGCCGAAAATCGAAAGCGCCTGACAAGCAAGCGACCTCGCCGAGATATGGAACACGGTCGGCAGCAATTCGCCTGCAATCTTATACATACTGGGAATCATAAGGAGTAATCCCTGCGATGCCGTGAACGTTGTAGTCAAGGCCCCTGCCGCCAGTGCGCCGTGAACGGCGGCGGCCGCGCCGCCTTCGGACTGCATCTCTGTGACCGAAGGCACTGTGCCCCAGATATTGGTTTCGCCTTTGGCGGTCTTTGCGTCCGCGATTTCACCCATCGGTGAACTGGGCGTAATCGGATAAATAGCTATTACTTCATTGGTCGGGTGTGCCACGTGGGCCACAGCCGTGTTTCCGTCGATTGTTACCATTTTTCGCGTCATTGTCCTGTCTGCCTCGTAATAAATTGTTTCGATAAAAGATTGCTCGAAGTCCGTACAGACCTCTATGAACAGCCCAAACGCGCTTTTATACTAATTTTCGCTGTGCAAGGCAAACGAATTTGGTTTGATTCGAGTTGATTTTGGAAATGCTCGGCCCGAAGGGGGTTATTTCAGCTCTTTTTTAACAAAGGCCGTAAATTGCTGAAACAGCTCCCACGTCTCGATATTTCCGAACACGCCGGCGTCAAGCCCCCTGCCGTGAAGCTGCTCGGTTATCTCGATATCGCCCCATTTTATAGGCAGACGCGCACGGTCGTACTTATTGATTATGAACCGGCAGTTGTGCGAAAGGAAGTTGCGGATTATACGTGCGAATTCGTACCACCGCTGCTTTTTCAAAAGCGGATACTGGTTCGTGTTCTGGCAGTACTCCTTTATATGCTCGAACGATTCTATAATAGTGGTCCGCATCAGCATCTTGTTAAATTCCCCCAATACAACCCCGTGGTCCGGACTTTTCTTCAGCAGTTCAGCAACCTGGTCAAAGGTCACCGTATAATCGCCGAACGCCGCCGCGTGACGTTCGAGCAGCGGCCCGGCCTGGCCCGAATTGAAAACCGAAAGTGCGGCAAGGCCGATAATATAATTGTTCTTAGTATGATTAAGCTGATTTATCAGTTCTTCTTTTGTCATCATCAACGCCTATATCGGCAACACTCGGCCCAAATCATCACTTCGCCCGGCCCTGCTCAGCTACACGCTGCGCCTTTCGTTTAATTTCCTCTTCATCGCCGAGGTAGTAGTGCCGCATTGGCCGCAGCTGCTCGTCCATCTCGTAAACAAGCGGTACGCCGGTCGGAATATTCAGCGATGCTATTTGCTCATCGGGGATGTTATCGAGATATTTCACCAGCGCCCGCAAACTATTGCCGTGCGCACAGATTAAAACTTTTTTCCCATCATTAAGCACCGGCACAATATCATCATTCCAGTAAGGCAGAAATCTTTCCACAACATTTTTGAGACACTCAGTTCTCGGCAGCAGTTCCGGGGGGACATCTTTATATAACGGGTCTTTTCCCGGAAATCGTGGGTCGTTCTCATCCAGTGCAGGCGGCTGCACATCATAGCTTCGCCGCCAGATATGTACCTGCTGTTCGCCATACTTTTCAGCAGTCTGTGCCTTATTTAGTCCCTGAAGCGCACCGTAATGCCGCTCATTCAGTCGCCACGATTTAACGATGGGTATATCCAGCAAACCCATTTTATCAAGGACGATCTCTAATGTCTCAGTTGAGCGCTTCAAAACACTGGTAAAAGCTATATCGAATGTGTAATGATTCCGGATAAGAAGCTCCGCCGCTTGTTCCGCTTCATGCGCCCCCGTTTCGGTAAGACCGACGTCGGTCCATCCGGTAAACAGATTCTCCTTATTCCAGATACTCTCACCGTGTCGCAGCAGTATCAGTGGCTGCATTGCCGACCAGTCCTTTCAATACACTGTTTAGAATGCAAAACCGCTATCCCGGAAGTATTCTAACACAAGCAAATCCAATGTACCACTCGGAACATCTAAAATAGCTTGCAAACACCCGTCGGATTATGTAAATTGCGGCTCATTACGGCGGCGTAGCTCAGCTGGTTAGAGCGTGGGATTCATAAGCCCAAGGTCGTCGGTTCGA
>CAZOVR010000039.1:4860-27998 GCA_964583405.1 uncultured Pirellulales bacterium | reverse complement strand
CTACATTTGTAGAGAGTTCTTTACAAATCCACCTTTTTATGCAAAACAAACCCAAACTTCCCCGATTTTACCCAAAAAACCACGATTCTCCCAAAAAACGAACCCAAAACGAACCCAATTCAAACCCAAACAAACCCAAACTTATACGGTATGGGCAATCTGGGCAATCTCGTCCGCCCCAGGCGGATTTTATGTTTTTTTTACGACTTATGCGGGTATAGTGAAAATATGATAGTTAACGAGATATTCTATTCCCTTCAGGGTGAAGGTTTTCTCGCCGGTATCCCCAGCGTTTTCATTCGCCTTGCCGGCTGCCCGTTGTCATGCAGTTATTGTGATACGGTATATGCCCGCGGTTATAACGACGGTGAGGAACTGACAATAGAGCAGATAACCAAAGAGGTAAAAACACACCCGGTTCGTCACGTGGTTATCACCGGCGGCGAGCCTTTAGTCCAAGAAGATATGAGTGAACGACAAGGCCTGCGAGACCTCTTGGCCTTGCTCGAAAATAGGGGCAAACACATCACGATAGAAACTGCAGGAATAAAATTTCTCCCGGATTTGCCCTGTGATTTGATGAGTATCAGCCCGAAACCGCCTATAAAAGAAAGTCTGAATGAACTTCGAAAGTTAATTCAAAACTACGATTATCAACTCAAGTTTGTAATTTCGAACGAACAAGACCTTTCACAAGCCGAAGAACTCCTCAATGAATTGGGCGAATATGACCGCGATAGAGTAATGCTGATGCCTCAGGCCGCGACCAGACGACAATATCTAAAAACCGCTCCTATTGTAGCCGAGATGTGCAAACAGACCGGTTTTTCCTTCTCGCCTCGCCTGCAAATCCTCCTCTGGGATAACCGGCGAGCCGTTTAAACCTTTCACTTGTTGAAATCTGGTTGACAATTATGGCCTAATAATCAATAATCCTTAATTAGCTTGCCCAGGTGGCGGAATTGGCAGACGCGCCAGCTTGAGGGGCTGGTGGGCGATAGCTCGTGCTGGTTCGAATCCAGTCCTGGGCATTGATTCAAAGCGGCAATGCCTTTAACTCACGATTTAACTAATCAATCGGCAGAGGCTTTAATTACCATCCAGCCCCGGGCTCATCGCCTGTTTGCTGTGTCCATCGCTTGCCGCCTTTTTCAAATTCGACGCTGTCCGGCGAAATTGCTGTTACTCGAACCTTGCCAATCTTTTCTCCCAGATGAACAACTTGCGAACCAACAATGACAGTCGGCTTATCGTTTGAATAAACAATCCCAGTTACTACTCCTTCCTGCTTTGGCTGGGTCGGGTTCAGCACCTGCTCTTTCAGATTTTTTGCCACATCCGCCAGTTGTACTTCAATTGCATATCTGCGTTCATTCTCGATTTTCACCCGCTCCAGCGCGAACAGCCGCCTAACGTGAATCTTTTCATCAGCCAGCCGTTTTTCCGCTATCGCCAGCAGCTTCGGCGCCGGCTGGAATCTACTCGATAGCCACAGTTGATTTCTGCGGAACTCTTTTAAAGCCCGGACATATTCTTTGTCCTTGCTCAGGTCCACTCCATTGAGCCTCAGAACCTCTTCGATGTACTTCGCCCAGTCGGAAAACCTCGCTTCATGGATATACTTTCTGTTATCGCCGATATCAAGGGCTGACAATCGTCTTTGTATCTCGCCCTCTTTATAATCAATCTCTGCCAGCCGGGCCGTGTACCTATTCTCTATGTTCTGCTTTTGTGCTTCTATGTATTGCTCTATTTCCGCCAACCTGAACTTCTGTTCATCCGTGAGGAAGTTTGCCGCTAAGGCTGTCGCACAAAGCGCTGTCACTCCCGCGGCCGTTACTAATAATTTGATTCTTTTCATTTGCCTTACCTCCTTCATAGACGGTTTTCTTATCTCCACACTCCATTTGCGATTCGAATAGTTCCCTCTATTTGCTGATGGCTTGTATAATACCACCTCTGCTCGATATGTCAATATCGTTTAGCTTGTTTAGCCTCCACTCCTGTGGTGGGGCCATGCCGTTCATTTAGCCCCTATGTTTAGCCTGGAGCTTATATTTTTTGTCTTGTACTGCAAGGTGTTGTTAGTCCTAAGCCGCAAGTTGTGCAAATTATGTAGATTTGGAAAAGTATTATAATAATGTTTTTATATATTTTTACCTTGATAGTTCGGTAAAATTCTGTATCATAGTTGCGATTTCGCACTATTTGGCTGCACTTAGAGGACAAGTGTAAAGGAGGAATGCAGGTGACGGGACAAAAGACGCTCAAGTCTCTAAGTTTCCTATAATCTTATAAGTGGTATCCCTGCGCAACAGATGCACTATAAGAACATAAAAACTTTATTGAAAGGATAGGAAAATGAAGAGTGCAAAGATTTTATTAATTTTGGTTCTGGCTTTGGGCCTGATGGTCTGCTGGCCCACCACTGCCAGCGCGGCTGATGCGATGGGAACTGCCTTTACCTATCAGGGCCATCTCTACGACGCCAACCACGTCGCAAATGGAACGTATGACTTCCAGTTCAAGCTCTACGAATATGTTGGGCTGCCAGTTAATGATTATTTTCAGGTAGGAAACGATGTTAACAAGCCCGACGTGGATGTAATTGACGGTTACTTTACAGTTGAATTGGATGGTTTCATGCCGTTCCCATATACGGTCTTTAATGGTGATGCGCGTTGGCTGGAGATTGGCGTCCGGCCTGGGGACCAGAATGACCCATGCCAATATACTATCCTCGACCCACGACAGGAAATAACTCCAACACCATATGCCTTTTACACACTGGATTCCGGTTACGCCAGCAACGCAAGCAGGCTGGGCGGTTATTATTACACTGATTTCGCCTGGGCGTCACATACGCACAGCGGCTCGGATATCACCTCCGGCACAGTTGATGAGGGTTATATCGATGCCGACATTACCAGAGATATCGAACTTGACAGTGGACTGGCAACCAAGGCCGACATTAGCCACAACCACGATGGCTCGGATATTGTCTCGGGCACAATCTATTACAAGCGTATCGATACTGCTATTGCCCGTGACAGCGAGATCATGTCGTTGGTGTTAGCCGGCGATGGTTCGGGATCGGGGCTGGATGCGGATTTGTTAGACGGGCAGGACTCGGCTGATTTTGCTGCTGTCTCTCACACCCACAGTGGCTCGTCTATTGTCTCGGGCACAGTTGATGAGGCTTATATCGACGCCGACATTACCAGAGATACCGAACTTGACAGTGGATTGGCAACCAAGGCCGACACCAGCCACCACCACGATGGCTCCTATGTTAACGTAACAGGCGACACAATGAGCGGTTCAACCAGTGGTTCGCTACTAAGCGTATTTAATAATACGGGCAGCGGCTCTGGAATCTACGGCCAGGCCGCATACGGGGGTGTTTGGGGCAATGCTACTTCTACGGGCTATCTCGTCAATTACGGTGGCTACTTTACCGCTGCAGGCGGCTATGGCCGAGGCGTTTACGGCGAGGCTTCATGTCCAGACGATGTTACCAACTACGGCGGATACTTTACCGCTGCTGGCGACTATGGCCGAGGTGTCTACGGCGAGGCTTCATCTCCAAACGATATTACCAACTATGGCGGATACTTTACGGCAGCAGGTAAGTATGGCCAAGGCATTTCCGGCACGGCTTCAGGGCTTCATGGTACTGGTGGTGGTTTTTATTCTTCTGGATTACATGGAATAGGTATCAGTGCTGAAGGTGGAGCAAATGGTTATGCTGCTATGTTTTATGGAGACGTATTAATCACCAGTGGCAGGGTTACGACGCCGGTTCTGGAAATCACCGGCGGCTCGGACCTTTCAGAACGCTTCGAGGTTAGAAGCAAAAGCGAGCAAGTCAAGCCGGGTATGGTTGTGAGCATCGACGCTCAAAATCCCGGGAATCTGGTGGTCAGCACAAAAGCATACGACCGACGGGTCGCCGGCATAATCAGCGGAGCGGGTGGCGTAAAACCCGGGATGCTAATGGGCCAGAAAGGCACTGAGGCTGACGGAGAGCACCCGGTTGCGCTGACGGGGCGCGTGTACTGCCGGGCGGATGCCTCAAACGGCTCAATCGAACCCGGTGACCTGCTGACAACCTCAGATACTCCAGGCCACGCTATGAAGGTCACCGATTACACCAAGGCCCAGGGTGCTATCCTCGGCAAGGCGATGACGCCGCTGGCCAAAGACCGGGGGTTGGTCTTAGTGCTGGTAAACTTACAGTAACGCAACGAGGAGGTAAAGACAATGAAAGCTAAAAATATTTCTTTTAGGATACTCTGGTTCGTACCTCTGTTGCTGACCGCTTCGGTGACATATGCTCAAGCAGATTCGATTTCGCAGGAAATAAGACAGCTAGTGGAAAACGTACAAACCGACACGCAGGCAGTGGCAACGCAAACTCAGGCACCTAATGAGCCGGCGCGATTTACGGTCGGTTCGGATGGGTATTTACTGCATATCGGGACGCCTCCATCACAGTATTTTCCCACAGCATCGGTAGTGCAGGGCAATCCGGAAGCAACGGCACTCAACTTCCTGGAAGAACATGCAAATTTGTTTGGCATTACAAGCCCTGCTGTGGATTTTACGGTTTTGCGAAGCAAAAGCGTGGGCAACCGCAACTACATACGGTTCCAACAAACTTATGCCGGGCTGCCTGTGTTTGCAGCCGAGGTCATCGTGCAGAGCAATACAGTTGGCGGCGTGGAATATGTGCTCAGCAATATCGCGCGGGATGTAAAAGTGCTGGATAACGGGGTCGTTTCCACGGTTCCGCTCATCACAGAGGACGAAGCAATCAAAAGGGTCAAAAGTATGTTTACTCCAGAAGATCCAAATGTCGCTATTAGTACAACTGAGCCGAAGCTGACAATCTTTGAGCCGGGCGTACTGGGCACTGCCGGGGGCATACGGCTGGTGTGGGATGTGAAGGTATACAGCGAAGAAACGGCATATATTAACGAACACATCCTGCTTGATGCGCATAACGGCGAGGTAGTTCGGCGTTATCCGTTGAACATGTCTGCCCGGAACCGAAAAGTCTACGATTCGGACAATACCACTGCGGACCCCGGAACGTTAGAGCGCAGCGAAGGCGAAGGCCCATCGGGAATAGCAGACGTTGATGATGCATACGACTTTCTCGGTGACACATACGACTTCTACGATAACGAACATAGCCGTGACAGTGTAAACGACGGTGGAATGATAATAAGCGCGACAGCTCGATACTGCTATCCCGGCGAGCCCTGTCCCTTTCGAAATGCATTTTGGTCCACGGGTGGCGATCGTATGTACCTCGGAGACGCGATGGCAGCGGATGATGTCGTGGGTCACGAATACACTCATGGTGTCACTTCCTTTGAATCCGGCCTTATTTATGCGAATCACTCCGGGGCAATTAACGAGTCGTTTTCCGACGTCTGGGGGGAATTTATTGATTTGACTAATGGCGCGGGTACAGATACTCCCGCTGTGAGATGGGAGCTTGGCGAGGACTGCTTCTGTGGAACTTTGCGTGATATGAGTGACCCTCCTTCCCACGCTGACCCGGATAGACTGGGACATCCCTGGTTTGTGCCGCCGGTGGCCGACCCCAATGAGGATAACGATTGGGGCGGAGTACATACCAATTGTGGAGTAAATAACAAGCTGTGCTATCTTCTGACCGACGGGGACACGTTCAATGGTCAAGTAGTTTTCGGAATGGGGATAGGCGGTGTGGCAGATTTGTATTACGAAGTTCAAACCAACCTGCTTGCGTCCGGCGCAGATTATTTCGACCTGGGCAATGCACTCCAGCAGGCGGCTGTGAATCTCGGATGGACTTCACAACAGAGGAATAACGTTTACCTGGCGTGTGTAGCAGTTGAGATTGCTTTTCTACCTGAAGACATTTATGTAGATTGGTCGTATTCGGGCCCCGAGCAAGGAACTGAGCTTCATCCATTTAATACAGTTGCAGAGGGTTTAAATGCCGCTAATCCGGGAGACGACCTGATTATCAAAGGCGGCTCGTATGATGAAACAGTCACTTTTGACATAATATTAGAGGTAAAAAGCTGGGATGACAATACAGTAACAATAGGTGAATAGCTTCAATTAGAACCCGTTTGAACAGCTCTACTGTCGGACAGTAAGATGGAGAATGTAGCATGAATAACAGAAAAAAGATAATCGCAGCTCTGACCCTATCGGCTGCGATAGCGCTTTCGACCGGGGCAAGATTACTTGCTGAACACCAGTCCGACACACCCGGACGAAAGGAGTATCGTATAGACTCGGGCAAGCACAAGGGACTTACAGAAAAGAGCCGCGTGGCCTACCGTGACGTCGTTGTGGCAGCGGAGGCTTCATCGCTGCGTCTGCATTTCGGCGATTACAACCTGGGGAAAAACAGCTTCATCAGAATTGCTTCGCTAAAGGACGGGGCCCAACAACATCTAAATGCGAAAAGTATGGCTAATTACCGTCGCTCGAGCGCTTACTTCAATGGCCAAAGCGTTCAAGTAGAGCTTAATGTGGCGCCGGCAGATGAGAATGTCTTTTTCCAGATAGCGGAGGTAACAACCGGTCAAACGACCGGCGGCGATATAGGGATATTAACTCTCTGCGACGGCGACGACGACCGCGTAGGCACGACCGACCCGGCAATTGCCCGCATATTGATATACAAAGACGACCGGTTTCGGGCCAAGGGCACCGCCTACATTGTCCAAAACGGTGCACTGCTGACAGCCGGGCACTGTTTCGGTAGCGCTTGTGACCTTATTGAGTTTAACGTTCCCTCTTCGCTGACCGATGGCACGATCCGGCACCCGGACCCTTCTTATCAATACACCGTTGATCACGTTCTCAAAGGTCCAGGTGTTGATACAGGCCCTCAAGATTATGCAATTTTTACCTGCAACCCAAACAGTGAGACCGGATTACTTCCTCTTGAAGCACAGCAGGCCTTCTACCGGATTGTGAAGGACGACCTGTTTCCATCAGAGGTTCGCATTACTGGCTACGGGCTCGACATTACCCCGCCGGGGGACGGCAATGACGGTGAGAACTCCGATAACTATACCTTACAGACAGATTCAGGGGCCTTTCTCGGGGAAGAGGACGTGAATGACCCACATACGCATTTGTGTGGTAAGATCATAAAATACACCGCTGACACTATGGGTGGAAACTCCGGCGGTCCGGTGGAGAGGGTCCTGGCGTCCTACAACAAGGTATCTATGGGTATCCATACGGAGGGCAAATGCGACGTTCCTGGTTACCTGTATAACTGGGGCACTGGTTTCGACAACGAATATTTTATAGGTTACCTTGCAGCGGTACAGTTTACCCCGGCGAAGACCAAGTACGTTGACAAAGGTCATCCCTCTATTCTGGAGACCGGCACGATATGGGACCCTGCGCTCACGCTCTGGAACGCGCTGGCCATAGCAGACCCATGTGATACGCTTGTTATTGCAGGCGGTTCTTATGGAGGGCCACCGCCGTTCACGATCAATCAGAATGTGACCCTGTCTGCTGCGGGCGGAAGCGTAATTCTTGGCCAGTAGTCCCGATTGGAAATCGAAATCCAGTAAGTTAACGAATTGATAAGGAGTCTGATATGCAGAATGGAATTGTAATACTGATAATGCGGTCGGTAGCACGGACTATAATGATGTTGGTGTTTTTACAGATCGGCTTGTCTGCTTTCGCTCAGAGCAGCGGCAACTATGCTCTCCGTTGGAGTACGATTGACGGTGGCGGCGGAGTAACCAGCGGCGGAACATATATAGTCAGCGGCACGATAGGCCAGCCCGATGCTGCATATTCTGCTGGCGGTGATTATGAACTTTTAGGCGGCTTCTGGCCACCTGAGCCTTTATGTACGGTCGATTTCGAGCACTTCGCAATATTCGCCCAATACTGGCTCGAAAGCGGAAGTGGTTTGCCCGCTGATTTGTATGGTGACAATACCGTCGACCTACTTGATTTGGATGCCTTTGTTTATGAATGGCTTTATTATTGTCCTTACGCTTGGCCATTGAAATAACAATTGTAGTTGTTTGTGCTTCGGCGAACCAACTGCGCTTCTGCTGCAGAACTACGATTGCAGCGGTGTTGAACCAGGCAAAAATAACATCTATTGAAAGCTTATGAAAATGAAGACGAAAGAAACGAAAACGAAAATTTTAGTAGCTTTGATTGTTTTGGCAGGACTTTTGATTGCATCACTGCCTTTGCATGCCGGCAATCTTGAGCCATCGGCGGGGCCTGGTCCGACGATGAAAACACTGGATGAGATTGAGCCGAGAACTCCCATTTCGTTGCTCCCCTATACGATATCTGCTTCTGGTTCATATTACATCACAGGTGACCTGACTGGTGTAATCGGTCAGCATGGCCTGACTATTGAGACGAACGACGTTACTATCGACCTGGTGGGACATAGCCTTATCGGTCCGGACCCGAATGACGGGACTGAGAATGGTATTTATATGAATGGACGTTCGAACATTGAAATCCGTAACGGAACAGTCTGCAAGTTCCTCTATGGAATTTACGAGAACGATGCAGAAAACAGCAACACCCACCGAATCATCAATATCCGCGCGATTTCTAACATGGCTTGTGGTATTTGTCTGTCCGGTTGTGGGAATCTGGTAAAAAACTGCACCGCTGCTGACAATGTGCAACATGGTATCAGCACAGGGGCTGGCTCAACGCTTATCGGCAACACAGCTTGTTTCAATCTTATGCACGGAATCTATGTCACCGGCCAATGTCTGCTAAACAATAATACCGCCTATTCTAATAATCTTTCAGACGATGGTTATCTCAACATTAGTGCAGATGAATCGACAAATACTCTCGGCCTGAACCATAATCCGCTTGCTGATTATTCTCCTCCGCAGCCCAATCCAAGTGAGTGGGAAGTTGAGCCATACGACACCGGCGGTGCTTCGGCTTCTATGACCGCCGTGGCCGCCAGCGATATCAGCGATGTTGAATATTTCTTTGAGTGCAAAAGCGGGGATTGTAATGACAGCGGCTGGCAGGACAGCGCAAACTATGTAGATGCCCAACTTACAATGGCCCAGGAGTATGCCTATACTGTCAGGACACGCGATAAATCACCTGAGCAAAATGAAGGTCTGGAATCATCACCTTGGAAATACGTTACGATAAGCCTCGATTTGACCCCGCCCACTCCGAATCCCGCCGAATGGCTTGTTCCGCCGGAGTCACGTTACATTGGAGAACAATGGTACCATTATATGGAAGCCGTAGAGGCAAATGACGCTGCTGGCGTAGAGTATAGGTTTGATTGCATGAGCGGTAATTGCTCTGAGGGCACCAGTGGCTGGCAGGATGAGAATGTCTATAATGTAATGGTTGACGGACCGTCTGTTATTGCTTTTTATACGGTGACCTATAGAGATAAGTCACCAAATCAGAACGAAGGTAGCTCATCATCACCACCATTATCACCATAATAATGAATCCCAAAGAATGGCATATGGAGATTTGCAGTGAACGGTAAAAAACGAATAGCGGTGTTTAAGTTAGCGGCAATTTTCATATTTATTTTGAATTATGCCTATGCCGAGAACATTGACCCATATAATGATAACTCGCAGTATGCATACGGTGAGAATGTCGGCTGGATCAACTTTGAGCCGGGTGTGGCTGGGCCTAATGGTGGTGTGACGGTGAGCAGCGAGAAGCTGACCGGTTTTATCTGGGCGGAGAATATCGGCTGGATAAACCTCTCGCCTCAGGCGTTTGGCGGCGTTTTTAACGATGGATATGGAAACTTGTCAGGTTATGCCTGGGCTGAAAATGCGGGGTGGATAAATTTTGACCCAACTTACGGCGATGTTATCATCGCTGATGACGGCGAATTCAGCGGTTGGGCGTGGGGTGAAAACATCGGGTGGATAAACTTCAACTCGGCCTCTCTATACGGCCATGCTGTCAAGGCATGTAAGGTCGATTTTAAAGACTTTGCATTCTTCGCCGAATACTGGCTCGAAAGCGGAAGTGGTTTGCCCGCTGATTTGTATGGGGACAATACCGTCAACCTTCTTGATTTGGATGCCTTTGTTTACGAATGGCCCTATTATTGTCCTTACGCCTGGCCATTGAAATAATAACTTGGTTTGTCACTTATTGTTTCGCACAATGCGGTTCAGATGACGAGACACGAGCGTCAAGAATGGAGTATCAAGTCAGGCCGAGGCGCTCCGCCTCTTCGTACAGTCTGTACTGTTTCATTTTTTTGAATAGTGTTGTGCGATTTATATCGAGTGACTTGGCCGTCGCCTGCCTATTCCAGTGATTTGCCTCGAGCGCCCGGCGGATTATGTTCTTCTCAGGCCCGGCCAGGGCTTCCTTTAGTGTCATATCATGATAGCTGCCCGCGGCAGGTACAGCGTCTGTAGCTACATTAGGCGGCAGGTCGTCGACAGTTAGAAACTTCCCTTTGCCTAAGAGCACAGCTCGCTCAATAACATTTTCAAGTTCGCGAATATTGCCAGGCCATGAGTATCTCTTAAGTGCTTCGAGCACCTGCTCCGTAAAGCCCAGTTTTTCCCGCTTGTGCTGCATACTGTAAAGTTTCAGAAAATGTCTTGCCAGCAGTGGTACATCGCCGACCCTATCAGCCAGCGGCGGAAGATTTATCGTCACTACGTTGATTCGATAATAAAGGTCTTCACGGAATCGCCCTTGCTTGACCTCTTCCTTTAGGTTGCGATTGGTTGCCAGCAGTATCCGGGTGTTGACCGTCTCGGTCTTATTGCTGCCCACCGGCTCGAACTGCCTGTCCTGCAGCACTCGAAGCAGTTTCACTTGCAATGCCGCCGAGGCATTCGATACTTCATCGAGAAAAACTGTTCCTCTGTCGGCAGCGAGAAATTTTCCATCCTTGTTCGCAATTGCTCCGGTGAAAGATCCTTTAACGTGTCCGAACAGCTCGCTTTCCAGCAGCGTCTCAGGCAGAGCTCCGCAGCTTACTTCGACGAATGGTTTCTTATGACGACCGCTGCGGTGGTGTATTGCACGGGCCAGCATACTTTTACCAGTTCCACTGGCGCCTGTCATCAGTATCGTTGTCCGGGTATCGGCTACGGCCTCGACCAAGTCGAATATCCTTGCCATTTTGTAATTCTGGCTGATGATATTTTCCAGGCTGTATCGCTGCTCGAGTTGTAGTCGCAGGGCCTCGTTTTCGCTCATCAGCGTCTGCTGCTGCATTGCACGTTCGACCGCAATGCGAAGCTCATCGTCAATAATCGGCTTGGTCAGGTAATCGTATGCCCCCTGTTTGATTGCCTTTACCGCACTTTCAATTGTGCCGTAAGCCGTAATAAGAATTACTACCGTTTGCGGATGGTTCTGCTTTATTGCCTCCAGCAGCTCGAACCCGTCGCCGTCCGGCAAATTTACATCCGTTATAACCAGTGAACAGGAATTGTTCTGCAATTTGGCCAGTGCCGTCTGCAGTGACTTTGCCCCTGTTGTTGTAAATCCTTCCAGTGATAAAAACTCACAAAGTGAATCTAATATAATTTCGTCGTCATCGACAATCAGGACACTTTTGTTGGCCATAGCCGACTCCTGCAAAATTACTTGATTGCCTCAACTGGTCTCGGTAGATGAATGGTAAACATACTGCCTCCTTCGGCCCGGTTCGTAGCGGTGATATGTCCACCGTGCCGGGCGACGAGGTCTTTGCATATAGCCAGACCCAATCCCGTTCCTCCGCCTTGCGTCTTGGTCGTAAAGAAAGGCTCGAATAACGCTTCTTTGTCGGCAGGGTCGAATCCATGACCCATGTCGCGAAACTCTATTGCTATATCACCATTCGATTTCGTGGTGGTGGATATCTCGAGCGTCCCTCCGTCACCCATCGAATCAAACGCATTCTTTATCAGATTGCAGAATATCTGAAAAAGATTAGTCGCAGGGTACTTCGGCAGCTCTTGGGCAAAGTCTCTGACGATTTGCACAGGCGGCGTGTCACTTCTGCCGGTACAGGTCTTTATCGCGTCTTCTATTATCTGGTCTATCCTTACCGGCTCTTCAGTTGGTAAATAGCGACACCGGGAAAATTCAAGCAGCTCTCTTACAATTTTCACCATTCGAAGAATACCCTGCCGAGAACTGTTGAGGTATTCATTGAGTTTCTCAGTGTTGTTCAGTTCAACGCTTCGGCAGGAAAGGTTGATATACCGAAGTATCCCGTCGAGTGGATTGTTAAGCTCATGTGCGATCTTAGCTGTGAATTTCCCAATAGCAGCGAGCCTTTCCGTCTCCGCTTCGCTTTTCAGCAGGCTCATCTGAGTTGTCGACCTGATAGCCTCACTATCCACCATAACGCAAATACTACTCACAATCAAAGCAAGGTCAAGCTTAATGTTGCGAAAAAACAACGCAAGGGACGGTTTTTTGTATAACTTGTGTAAATAGAGGCCTGTTCACGTATCTTCAAGGCCGCCACGTTGCCCATGACCAACGCCGATGTTGCATATCAGCAACAATTTTTGACTTCATTCTGTGGAGAATAGTGAATCCACCTTGTCTGGCGTCGCTAACTATAAACGGACCGGAGGCTTATGTGTGTTAATATGGGTCAATATCGAAATTGTGCTTTTGGTACAGCCTTTGCTGTTTTGTTTTAAGCCTTGGTTTATTTCGGAAGAGGTCCAGGGACGGTGATTGATAAGAGAAAACATCCCAGGGTGGAAGTCCATTACCAGCTCTGCTGTCGTCCTGCGGGGCAAAGCGGCAGCAGTTCCTGTCGTGGCCGCGCCGTAAATGCAAGTCCGGGCGGAATATATTTCAGAACCGCCGACTGTCATTGTCCTGTCGGTAGAATTCTCGAACTTGAGCTTGCCATACCACCGAGTGACGGCCGGCTTCACAGGCCGGGCCGAATATCAAGTTTCGCAAAACTACTGCGTGTTGAACCTGTAGATTCGACAAATACAAAACCCGACGCATCGGATACACACTACGGCGTCGCCGTCCAATTCTGCCGAGCCCCAAAACTCGCCACCTGAGTGACATTAGTTTGTCACCGATTCAACGCATAAGTATATATTTATGAATATAATCCTGTTTTATCTAAAAAAAATGAACTTGCCGAGTCCCGTTTAAGTATAGAGACACAACACAGCTTTTCGCAGCAACTGACAATGACAATTATCTGTGATTAATCAGTTGCACCTCCGCGATGGAAGGTGCACTGAAAAGATAATAGTCAGGCCGTGAAGGGACTAACGGCACTCATTTCTGCTTTTTCCCGAATCGGCCTTGCGTTAAGAAAATGGAACTTTCTTTTGAGGAAGACGCAAAATGGAACCGAAAACCCCACTCCTTTTATCGCTAACTATTCTTACCATCGGCACTTGCAGCTCAACAATGGCAAGACCGCCGAATTTTCCCGATATTTTTTAAAATTTTGCAAAGAAAAAGTGTAACGTTTTTTGAGTTGCCGGACTATACAGTATAGGAGACGTTTAATTTATCAGTTTTACCGTCACTGTAATAATTTATACCGGATATATAAAAGTTCATATACTATATTCTAAAACAGGATTTTTAGGGAGATAAGAAATGGAATCGCACAACTGTCGTTCTTCAGCTATCGGTGTTTTGGCAGCTTTTTTGTTTTTCGTTATTAGTCTGCCTGCATGGAGTGAGGAATCAATCACAGATTTAACCGGGAAGATGTACTGGACAGATACCGGTACCGACAAAATCCAGCGGGCAAATCTGGACGGCAGCAACATCGAAGATCTGGTCAATACAGAATTGAATAGTCCATGGGGCATTGCTGTGGACCTGCCCGGCGGCAAGATGTACTGGACCGACAGTGACGCCGATAGAATCCAGCGTGCCAATCTTGATGGCAGTAACATCGAAACACTGCTCACAGGATTAAGTGGTCCGTGGGGAATTACTCTGGACCAAACCAGCAGCAAGATGTATTGGGTAGATTTTATTACCGACAAGATTCTGAGGGCTAATCTTGACGGCAGCAACGTTGAAGAACTCATTAACACAGGATTAGTTCAACCATATGGTATCGCTCTGGACCCAATCGGCGGAAAGATGTACTGGACAGATTGTAGTACTAACAAGATTCAGCGTGCCAATCTAGATGGTAGCGGTATCGAAGACCTGGTTACCACTGGATTAGATGCTCCATATTATATAGCTTTGGATCTTTCAGCCGGCAAGATGTATTGGACGGACTATTCCACTAAAAGGATTCAGCGTGCCGATCTGAACGGTAGCAATATCGAAAACCTGGTCACAGGACTGAGCGGCCCACTCGGCATCGCTTTGAACCCGCTCGATGGCAAGATATACTGGATAGATTATACAGCAAAAAAAATCCAGAAAGCCGATCTGGACGGCAGCAATATAGAAGACTTAATTACCACAGGCTTATCTAATCCCTCCGATATTGAAATTCCACAGATGTTGGACCTTGACGACCTCAAGGTCGAGCCTCCGACATCTTTTATCTCATCAGGTGATGAAGGAGGACCATTCACGCCCGCCGGCAAAACCTATACGATAACAAACGACGGTCCTAATTCCATCGACTGGTCTGCAAGTGCCGCCATGACCTGGCTCGACGTAGTGCCCAGCGGTGGGACATTAGTGGCGGGTGGTTCGAATACGGTGGAAGTTTCCATCAACGCCAATGCAGATACCCTGTCAAGCGGTGAATACACAGACATCGTGATTTTTTCCAACCTAACCAGTGGTTATGACCAGAACCGCGAAGTGATACTTCAAGTCAAAGTCGCTGGGTGGAAGAGCGTCCTGGCATATACCGGGTATACAGATATGTCACAGGAATATCCGAATACCCTTGCAGCGATAGATTCTGTGAGTACGGACTACTCGCTATTTGAATTTAATCGCTACGCTCAAATAGATGCTATGCTGCCAGGTCATGACGTGCTGCTCATTCCAGAGCAGAAGAACGCTTCCTCGAGCCAATTAATGAATATTGGCATTGCCTGGGCAACGACGCTGCAGACTTTTCTCGATAGAGGAGGTGTAATCATCCAGTGTGATTTCAATGGTAAATACGGTATTATGACTGGTTCCGGATTAATGAGCATAAGTTCAAGCACAAACTGCACTAACACAACGGTTACAGTAACTGATCCATATAATGAGATAGCGCAGGGAGTTTCAAGCACTTACACCGCTCTCGACGGCAGTTCTTATTATTCAACTACTGAGGGGACAGTAGTCGTGGAACGATCTGGTTATGCCGTAGTTATCAACAAAGAAGAAGGACTCGGCAACGTCGTTCTCATCGGTCACGACTATTACCTTTCTAATCCCGACCAGGATTTGATTGTAGGTAATGCGGTCTTCAATCTGCCTTCAATTCGAGATGATTTGGGAATAGCACCTTCCGAACACTTTATCTCATCAGGTGATGAAGGAGGACCATTCACACCCGCCGGCAAGACCTATACGATAACAAACGACGGTCCTAATTCCATCGACTGGACAGCAAGTGCCACGGCAGCCTGGCTTGATGTTACACCTGACGGTGGGTCATTGGGACCGGGTGATTCGGATAAGGTGGAAGTTTCCATCAACACCCTTGCTAATATCCTTCCAAACGACACATACACGGATACTGTGGCTTTTTCCAATCTAACCAGCGGTCACGACCAGAGACGTGAAGTTACACTTCGAGTCGCTGGTTGGAAGAGCGTCCTGGCATATACCGGGTATACAGATATGTCACAGGAATACCCGAATACCCTTGCAGCGATAGATTCTGTGAGTACGGACTATTCATTAGATGAGCTGGATGATTACACGCAATTAGATTCTATGCTATTCGGTCATGACGTGCTGCTCATTCCAGAGCAGGAGCACGCCTCCGCGAGCCAACTGGTGAATATCGGTGCCACTTGGGCTACGACGCTTCAGAGTTTTATTGACATGGGCGGAGTGGTCATCCAGTGCGATTTCGCCGGCAGATATGGCATTCTGACTGGTTCCGGCTTAATGAGCATTAGTTCAGCCTCCGAATGTATTGGCGCGACGGTTACAGTAACGGCACCTGAGGACCCGATAGCGCAGGGAGTTTCCAATACTTACAACGCTTTAACTCGCAGCTCTTATTATACGACTGCTGAGAAGACCGTGGTAGTGGAACGAATCGGTTATGGGCCGGTAGTTATCAATAAGGAAACAGGGCTCGGCAACGTCGTGCTCATCGGTCATGATTACTATAATTCAAATCCCGACCAGGACCGGATTGTGGGCAATGCAGTATTTTACTTACCCTCTATTACCGACGACCTTAGAATAGGCCCTCGAGAAATCTTTACTTCTTCCGGGGCCGAAGGAGGGCCTTTCACTCCGACCAGTATGAGCTATACGTTAGCGAATTATGGTCCTAATTCTCTCGACTGGACTTCGGCTGCAATACAGCCTTGGCTTGATGTGACACCCGGCAGTGGGACATTAGGACCGGGTGAATCGGTAGGCGTGACGGTTTACCTTACCGCCGATGTTAATAATCTACTGATGGGTAGCCACAATGATACCGTAACATTTACGAATACGACCAGTGGTTTATCACAACCGCGTAAAGTAACGCTGGAAGTAATACCGGGCCCCGCCGAAATCGAGGTGACCGATTCAATTCCGCCCGTTAACGACCTGAATATGCCTTTCGGCGATGTGATTTTGGGTCTGTCAAGAACCGAGCAGGTTACAATTTCCAATACCGACCCCGACTACAGCCTTGTGATTACCGATATTTCCCTTGGTGGAGGCGGAGGGGGCGGAGAGATTGAAGATTTTGAGGACGGAGACATTTCAGATTATACATACCTCGGCGGCATGCATAATGTAACTGGCGCAGCTGCCCATGACGGAGGGTATGGATTGGAAAGTTCAATGGCGGGGTGGATTTACCGCGATGATGCTGCAGTTCAGGTGGCCCAGGGTGATACGATTTCCTACTGGGTATATCTACAAACGAATGGTCGAGCCTATTGTGGCTTTGGTGCCTCGGCTATTGGAACATACTCGATTGTTGCTGCATCCAATACCAACGAGTTGTTGTTGCAATTAAATGTTGGTTACGATTTCCTTGACATTGGTTCTGTCTACCAGACGTGGACGTTCAATAAGTGGTACCGTATGGAGGTCGAGTGGGGCGTTGGCGGAAACATAACTGGAAGGCTTTATGACAGTGACGGCACCACTCTGATAAACACCGTCACCGCAAATAACAATACTTATACTTACGGCGGCATTGCCTTTCGTGCATTTGATATTGACTGCTTCGATACGGTCGAGCGCTGGAGCACATTGAATCTTTCTGATCGGGAACTAATGGCAAGCCGTCTGCCGAGTTCTTCCGATGTTATCGTGCACGACTCCGCTAATGCCATTGGGTGGGATGAGGAGAACCAATCACCTATCTTTAGGAAACCGGAAGTTCCAATATATCCCCATAATGAGGAGCACTCGGGAGAAGTGGTCCTGACGGGGCTAGCTGGACTTTCCGGTGGTTTTCGCCTGGAGAATGTCCCCACATTTCCGGTTGTGATACCGCCGCTGGATAGCATTACTTTCGATGTTAATTTCGCACCGACAGAGGTTAAGGATTATGAAGAAACATTGGTAATATACAGTTCCGACGCAAATAATCCGGAAGTGGAAGTACAGCTGAGCGGCCGCGGCATACTTGATTACCTTGAAGTTATTCCTGACGCGAATTTTGTGTTTTCCGGACATCCCGGCGGGCCGTTCGTGCCATCAAATACATCTTATCAGTTGACCAACATCGGACCTGTCACTATTGACTGGGTTGTTGATTCAAACATACCTTGGCTCGACTTATCTGCATCGGGTGGAACTTTAAGCCCGGGTGAATCGGTTACGGTTATCGTGGCTCCCAATGCCAATGCTGACTCCTTGGCCGAGGGCTACTATTACGAGCAGTTGGATTTCCTTGATGTCACCACCACACTACAGCAGAGACGAGCAGTGTGTCTCAATGTGTACACTGAGCCGAAGATATGGGTGAGTCCTTATTCTTTTGACGTAACCATTCCCCAGGGGAGCAATGACATTCAAATCCTGACCATTGGCAATACAGGTGGTTCTGGTCTGGACTTTACTCTCTCAAGCTATCAAACAGGTTTTACGCCACCGCTGGACCAAGGACTTACCACCGCTGTGACACAGGTTGAAACCGAAGAAGATAAGATTGTCTTGGAATATGAATTCAGCGAACCTGTTGTCGTCATAGGTACAGAAGGAGAATATGACTCCGTGCAAATAGAAGGTTTGCAGGTATATGGACGAACAGGAGCTCCGATTATTCCGGTTCGTCCGGTTACAGTTTTGATTCCCTATGGTAAGAAAGTAGTTACCACAAGGGTGATGTCCTTTAATACGCGCCAGTTAGATGGTACCTATCAGTTACCACCGGCCCAGAAGCCCTATCCCCTCAGTTACCAGGGCGCAGTGGAGCCAACGGAGCCGGATCCGGCAATTTATGGCCAGAAAACGCCTTGGCCCGGCGTAGCCTACGCAGAGGTGGCCGCTCAGTCCAAGCGAGGCTATCAGCTGTTTGTTGTGAACTTGTTTCCACTGCAATACGTGCCCGCAACGGGTAAGATTTCTTACGTCACTAAGTTGCGCTTGGAAATTGACCTGGTGGACACACGGGCCTTAGGTGTTTTAAGGTCTTCGAACTCAGTGGAAGCACAGTTGTCGGCAGCAGTTGACAATCCAACCGCTTTGGAAACCTATCTTGAAAGTGTTACCTCACTCGAAACGCTTGGTCAGCCCGTAGCTCTGCCGCCTGGCGGCCCCTATCAGTACGTTATCATCACTAATGAGGCCTTAGAAGCTGTCCCGGGCTCGTGGAACTTCCAGGCGCTGCGCGATGCTAAGATTGCTTGTGGTATGACGGCCACCATCGTTACAACCCAGTGGATTTACACTAACTATGACGGCACAAAGCCTAGTGGAGGCTCTGACAATCAAACCCGTATACGCAACTTCCTGATTGATGCATATCAAAGCTGGGGCACAGAGTATGTCCTGCTGGGGGGCACTAATAGTATTGTACCTGCAAGAATGTTCAGGGTTGATGGGGAAAATATGCCGGTAGATATGTATTACGGGTGCGTTGAGCCGTCAGCGTGCACCTTTGATTACGACGCCGATGGCTACTACGGTGAGCCCACCGATGGCGTGGGCGGAGGCGATGTCGATCTGTATGCTGAAATATACGTAGGCCGGGCTGCTGTGGAAAACCCCACAGAGCTGCAAAACTTTGTCATGAAAACCTTAACTTATGATTCGAGGAGTAATGATGAATACTTACCTCGGATTTCAATGGTTGGTGAGTATCTTGGCTTCGGTGGTGTGTCGGAATACGCAAAGGATTCGATGGAACAGATTCGCTTGGGTGGTAGTTATGACGGTTATTTTACTTACGGGTTTAAAAATCACGTTCAGCCGGACTTTTTTGATTTTAACACTATAGATTGTATGCCTAGTAACCCGAGTTGTTGTTGGCCATTGTACGAGAAGGAGTATTATTGGCCAAAAAGCGACTTGATTGACTTAATGAATTCGGGCGTACACGTATTCAACCACTTAGGTCACGCGAACTATACATATGATATGAAATTATCCACTTCCGATCTAAGCTTGTTAACGAACTCAGATTACTTCTTTGCATACTCACAAGGGTGCGACCCTGGTGGCTTTGACGTGTACAATTGCTTTGCTGAGGTCATCACAACGATGGAACACGGGGCCTTTGCTGTTATTATGAACGCCCGTTCTGGATGGGGCAGGTATAACAGCACAGACGGTCCCAGCCAGCGGTTCGACCGGGAATTCTGGGATGCGGTACTCGGTGAGGGAATGTTGGAAGTTGGCCGGGCAAACCAGGACAGCAAGGAAGATAATCTCTGGGATATTAATGGCGGCTACATTCGCTGGTGCTACTACGAATTGAACCTGTTTGGTGACCCTGCCCAGCAGCTGCAGTTTACCAAGTCAGGTGACTCAAGTGGCTGGATGGGCTTAGTGTCATGTTCCGGTATCGTTGCTCCCGGCGGTACGGCCGATGTGAATGTGATATTTGATAGTAATCGGCCGGCTGGAACATATAATGGCCATATTGTCGTTTATTCTAACGACCCATATATACCAGATCTAATCATCCCTGTAACGATGAATATTGAACCGGAGGACCATTTCACTGAGCTGTTCGACCCGGGTTTTCCCATTAATCCAAACGACCCTAATTGCAATGACATGGCGTATCGTACGCTTACACTCAGACCGGACGGCTCCGGTTACCAGGCCTGCATTAATGAGGCCAATGATTTTCCTGTTGACCCGAACGGCGGTACAATTATCTCACTTGGTGACGATGATTATGCTGCCGTCAACCTTGATGGGGCCGGTATCGATTTGTTCGGCATGAGCTACAATACCTTTTATATAGGAAGTAATGGCTATATCTCTTTGCTGTCCGGAGATATCAGGCGGTCCGAGACTTTGATAGACCATTTTGACTTGCCGCGAATATCAGGTCTTTTCGATGACCTGGACCCGTCTGCCGGCGGCTCGGTTTCCTGGAAACAAATGGATGATAAAGTTGTGGTAACATTCAAAAATGTTCCTGAGTATAGTTTGTTTAATACAAACAGTTTTCAGATTGAGATGCTTTTTAACGGCAAAATTAGAATCACGTGGCTGGGCATAGATGCTTACGACGGGCTTGTTGGGCTTTCAGATGGCTATGGATTGCCTCTTTACTTCTCCGAAACCAATCTATCTGAGTACGGCGTGTGTGACTTTATAGGCGACCTGAATGGTGACTTTGATGTCGATTTTACAGACTTTGCTATATTAGCTTCGTACTGGTGCGAACCATACGAAGTTACAACGACTGAGACTGTTCTCGACCAATTCAACGATGTTTCCTTTAGCGGCAACGACGGCATTGAGAACTGGAATAATGACTGGCAGGAGATAGGAGAGTCCGACGGTCCGAGCGAAGGTGACGTACAGGTGATAGGTTATTTCAAGTCCATGAGGATTGGGAGTTACGCTCAAGGCAAAGGCCTTGTTCGCGAGGCCGACCTTGGCAGCGCTACCTTTGCTGTACTTACCTTCGATTGGTTGAGTGTCGGGCCGTATTACGGAAACGATACCACTGTAGATATTTCGAATGACGGCGGAGATACCTGGACCACGTTGTTCACAGTACCCGACGGATACAGTGGCGGATGGCGTAGCGAGAGCTTTGATATCTCTGGTTACGTTGCCCCGGACACCCGCGTACGCTTTATATCTAATAATCGGGGCAGTGGCTATATTTACTTCGACAATGTACAGATCGAGTACGATGTTCCTTATGTAAACGACTGTTGGTGTGACGAATGTGACTTAAATAATGACTTCAGTATAGACACTTACGATTTGTGTGTAATGGGCGAACACTGGCTTGAATGAGTTACTGCTTAATACTTTTGTTTTTTTCGCTGAAAGTAATTCAGATAGAAAACACAGCAGAAGATACATATGACTGTAATTTTAAGGTTGTCACGTGCAGTTATATGCGCCGAAGGGCCTCTTCGGAGTCGATTAACCGGCATCTTATGAAATAAAAATAAAAAGACTGATAGAGTGACTTGATTTAAAACGACAAGGCCGTGAGTTTGATACTCACGGCCTTTACCTTATCCCGTCAAAAAAACAGTGCAAATCTGTCAATAATCATTTTTGTGTCTTAGAGACTTAGTGCCTTGGTGTTAAGTTCTCTGTGGCCTCGCCTGCCCCTGCAAGCGGTAAGCAGGGGGTGTTCTCTGTGGCAAAAATTTATCCTTTATTCCCTCACACGATAAACTCATTGCCGACCTTGCGGGCACGTTCGGGTTTATCTAAGTTGATGCCCAGCGTCATACCTATCTCGACAAGGACATTCCACCCGGCGCAAAGATACACATACGGCGCAAGCTCACCGGCCTGCGGAACGACAATCGTTTCAAAAGGCGTGTCCCGGTCGGCGATAGCTACGACCTTTAAGCCCACCCCATCGACCAACACTTCCTGGAATTTCCCTATCTCATCTTCAATCGGGTCAACCACAAACACAATATCATTTGCGTCCATAACCTCTTCAATTCCGTGCACCGCGTACGTGCCTTCCAGGAAGTCGGATTTCTTTCGCGTAATCTCATTCGTCTTGAGAGTCAGCTCCTCAGCCACTCCGTCGTTATATCCGGCGAAGTATATCGTCGGCGCACTCGCAGCCGCCTGTACGATTCCCTTATTAATCGGCATCGTCAGCGCCTCCGCCAGCTTCCCTGACAACTCTTCGCATGCTAATTCATCAGCAGTTCCCGCTATGTGCCGCAGTATGGATTCATAGAACAGCGCCTGCTCAATTACGCTTTTGGTCGCTGCAACCGCCTGTTCCCAGCCGCATGTAAGAATAAATGTCTCGCTGCACGCTTCTTCCAGCAGCGTCCCTTCATTTGCCGTCAGTCCGTATCTGTCGTCGTTTCCCTCCTGTGATAGTTTCTTGGCCAGCAGCACCACCTCTTTTGTCCTGCCTGAATTGCTTGCACAGAAAACAGCAAACTTTGAAAGGTCGTGTTGTGCCGACTGCCGCGACCCGTCGGTCACTATTTGCAAATCCAGCCCCCACCTCAGGCACTTGCGTATCGCGTTTTTAGCGGGGAATATCCTGCTCGAGCCCTCACCAGTCAAAAGCAGCCTGCCCACCGAAGCTATATTCTCGGCGACCGACTTGTTCTGGTAAACACTGAAACCTTTAACAACCTCCACAGTGTCCATCATTTCCTGTACCAGTTTATACTTCGAATACTTTTGGTCTGTAAGATTCATCTGCTCACCTCGTTTCCAAAGATTAGAAATCACACCACTGCCCGGCAGGGCGCCCTAACCCCGCCTTTTTATTTGTTCTGTTTTCTTCTTGAACTCTTCTGTCTCCGCCCGAACCTGTTTGACGAAGCTGTTATCTTCGATTGTCCCTATCGCTGCCGTCATCTCTTCTTCACTTC
>CAZOVR010000039.1:0-4760 GCA_964583405.1 uncultured Pirellulales bacterium | reverse complement strand
ACGAAGCTGTTATCTTCGATTGTCCCTATCGCTGCCGTCATCTCTTCTTCACTTCTGTATGTTGCCCGCCGGAAGGGATTATCATAATCTTTCTTTCTGCTGGCATACACCTGGTCGCACACATATTGCTGAATCCCGATCGCCTCATCCAGCATCGCAAACCACCGCTGCTTATCCAGTCCATTGGTACCGCAAATCTCCCGCAGCACCGCAAACGCATGACGCTGCCTGGCGAGCGGATACTGCTGCCAGATTTCATCATATCTGTTATGAATCTTTTCCCAGCTATCGAGTTTACCCATTCCTATATCTGCTCTTATTTTATCTGCATCAGCCGCCGGCATTAACTGCCCGCCGAAGTTGACCCATTCACAAACGCGCTGCCCGCCTAATTCCCTGCTCATCGTCTCGAACGTTGTCTCCGGCCGCTCCTCCATATATTCCAGAAGATTCTGCACCGCGTAATAGACAAGCATTTGACCGTACGCCTTGTATCCTTCTGCAGGCTTGAGTATCACAACGGTACGCGACGATTTTTCCATATTCTCGCCGAAAACCTCCGGCCCATTTTCCTCACTTCGTTCGAGCAAATCCTTTCCGATTCGAGCCAGCTCCTTTATGTCCTCTGTCCCCTTGACTGCCTTGCCGAGATGAGCTTTGGCCGTCCATATCGCAAGAAGCTGCCTTGCCTTAAGCATCTCTTCGGCTGTATCGGGTGCCAGAGAAGCGAACTCGATATTCTGAACCTTGTCCTTTCGCTTGTCGCGTGCCTGGAACTTCCACGAATTCCTTGCAAGCGCATACATATTGTATTGCCACCAGAACGCCGGCATCACCTCGATCCGGTCTTTCGATACATTGTTATTTACCAGGGCAAACGGCAGCGGTATATCAAGCTCCGCCGGGTAGTCACTTTTAGCAATTAGGACAAACGATGCAAACCGGCAGGAATGTTTGAGTGTCACACACAAGCCAGGCCAAAAACCACGGCCCGCCTGTATCTCGTTATCATTTGCTCTGCTGTTATGGTTCGAGCCTATCGTCGCACCGGCGGCGATATTACTTTGACCCATCACCAGCGACGCTATAAGAAATGAGTTATTATGGTGCTGTTCGTGTGCAGGAAATATTAGATTGTTCAGCACCTCACAACAGCTTATAGTGCTGTTATCTCCCAGCATCGAATTGATCAACCTCGCCCCGTATTTCAGGTTGGAATTGCGGCATAGTATAAACCGCACCGCCTTGCAACCGTAGAATATGTGACAACCGAAGCCGATAATGCCGTTGACCAGCTCGACTCCTTCGCCAATCTGTGTAGGCTCGTCTTCTGATGAGTTAATTGTAAGATTCTTTAGCTTGTTAGCGCCTTTGATATAGCAGTGCGGGCCAATCTTGACGTCTTTGAGAATCCTGCTGTTCTTGATTACACATTGTTCAGCGACTGTCCCGTAGTAACCGCGGCGCGAATCGAAACTGTTTTGGGTAATCTCTTTGAGCTTTTGCTGAAGCGCCGCATCATCGCGGTACTTCGCCCACATATATGCGTCTGCTGGTATGATGCCGTCGAACGGCAGAATATCTCTGCTGCCCGTTTCATTCATTATATCTATCGCTATACGAACATCTTCTGTCTCGCCGTCTTTGATAATCCCGTTGCCGAATTTGGCGTGATTGGTTGTATGCATCTCGTCGATGTTTACAAGGATGCACCTGTCGTCGATTATAAAATGCCCCAGGTAACGGACATTATGAATCGCAACATCGTCGCCTATATCACACGCCACAATCCTGCTGTTGTTGATACCAACCGGAAGCTGTAAATCATGGTGCTCCAGCATCGCCTCTTTGCATCTGCCTATTCGGACGAATCCGAAAAACTCATTGTTTTTTATCAGGCCGCTGTCGAACTCTTCCGTCACCCGGATATTGTCCCAGTTCTCGCAGTAGTTGCCGTTTTTGACCAACGCCTCGACCTCATGAGCACGCAGTCGCCGGTAAGCCTTTGTACTCTTACTGAACTGTTCGTTTCTCAGGTACCATTCATCTTTTCCTTCAGGAAGAAATTCTGGACTGATAAAACCTTTACCGATGTCCTCTGCCGGAGTGATTTTTACGTTATCCATTTCTGACACCTCGCTAAAAGCATGTTTTTCCGGTGTCCCTTGCCGCACAGCCGCTCGGAATATTCCTGTGCTAACGGCTGTTTGATTCTTCCACCGTCTTACTCAGAATTGACCCCGGATTTTATCACTAAACCTCTCTTTTGTCAAACACCTCTTACCACGCCTCCCTTTAACACCCGCAACCTATGCCTGCACATTTGTAGCTCCTTGCTTTCAGCTTTTTGCCTCTGCAGGGATATTGCCTTTTGGTCATTCCTGCGGAATCGTGATTGTCGGATGTAGCCTCGGTTCTGTAGAATAAAAAAGTTAAAATTAAATAATATTTCTTGTATCTGCCGACAATGATGGTAGTATACAATAGTATAAACGGTAAATTGAAATGGCCGCCCGAGCGGGATTGAAACTATATAAAGCCACATTTATAAGCTAACACTGGCTTCAATACCCACTTTTATCGTCATTTCTCTAAAACTTGTGGCTTTTAATAAGTGGGTTCACGATGCACATAGACAACATTCCTGCCCTTAGGATAGGAAATCTGCGAATCAATCCACCCATTATACAAGGCGGGATGGGTGTAAAGGTATCGGGGGCTAATCTTGCATCTGCTGTGGCAAATACCGGCTGTGCCGGCGTTATTGCCAGTGCCGGGTTAGGTCAGTTTGAAGATTGCGCATTCACCGACCTTGTGGCCAACAGCGAAGAGGCGCTGCGGCAGGAAATCAGAAAAGCAAGAGTTATGACCAATGGAATAATCGGCGTCAATAATATGGTTGCTCTGAGTCACTATAGCAATCTTGTGAGGACAGCCGTTGAAGAGAACGTGGACTTGATAATCTCCGGCGCAGGACTGCCGCTGGATTTGCCGAAATATCTGAACGGAAAAGACATTAAATTAATTCCAGTAGTCTCCTCTGCAAGGGCCCTCAAAATCATCTGCAAAAGATGGAAGCTGCATTTCAATAAATTACCCGATGCCGTCGTTGTCGAAGGAAGCAAGTCCGGCGGACATCTCGGATATACCCACCAGAGCTTAGTCGAAAACACCGCGCCCGTGCTTGAAAAGATAATTACAGAAGTCCTTGCTGTCGCTAATTCTTTCACGCCTAACATACCGGTCATTGCGGCAGGCGGAGTCTTTGACGGCGGAGATATTGCGCGGTTTCTGAGATTGGGGGCCGCCGGCGTGCAGATGGCTACGCGCTTTGTCTGCACTTATGAGTGTGACGTACACGACAACTTCAAGCAGGCTTATATAGATGCCGGCCCGGATGATTTGACAATCATTAAAAGCCCCGTTGGTTTACCGGGCAGGGTTATAAACAACAGCTTTGTCGAGAAAATCAACCGAGGCGAAACTGTACCGTTCACGTGTAATTACAAGTGTCTGAGGACCTGCGATCCGGCGGTAGCGCCTTATTGCATAGCTAAGGTTCTGGCCAATGCCGCGCGGGGCCAGATGGATGAAGGATTCGCATTTGCAGGCTCGAATGCTTACAGATGTACTGAGGTCATATCGGTAAAATCGCTTGTTCAGGAATTGACTGAGCAGTTGAGTGCGGCACTTGTGGACGAGCCATTGTGTCCGGTCGTTGGAAATGCGTAAAACGAATAAAAACTAAGTAGCACTGACGGTCAAAATTGCAGTGCAAAAATATCTTGGAAAAAAAGGTTTCAGAAAGGAAGAAAATGAATATCTATGTAGGCAATTTATCTAATGACGTGACCGAAGAAGATTTGAAAAAGCTCTTTGAAGCGTCCGGCCAGGTCGAATCCGTAAATATTATAAAAGACAAGTTCAGCGGCCAATCCAGAGGCTTTGCGTTTGTCGAAATACCCAACAAGAATGAAGCCCTGGCTGCTCTCAAAGAAGCAGATGGAAAGGAGCTCAACGGCAGAGCCATAAAGGTCAACGAAGCTCGTGCTCGCTCCGGCGGACCAGGCCGCAGAACAGGTGGCGGCTCAAGAGGTGGCTTTAGCGGCGGTGGTAGCAGAGGCGGCGGCTACGGCGGCGGTGGTGGTAGTAGAGGCGGTCGCGGCAGCGGCGGCGGCGGACGACGCTACTAATACGTCAATAGTTGTACGCCAGAAGTCGAAACTGACTTTTTATGTCGTAGTAAAGTAGGCAATGTGACCTGTTGACCCCCATCTTAAGATGGGGGTTTTACTTTTAGGTAAGTCCGCAGGGCGTCTCCTGCGGGAACAATTGCAGGCGGCCTTGCGTTCGTTCTGCCTTGTGCTGTGTCCGAGGCGAATCGGATTTGGCATATTCTGTTGTTTGCACGATAGAAGCCGGGCAAAAATCATGAGACTTCAGCCGGGTTTTAATTGCATATTTTCTATGATTGAAAGTATTGTAATAAGTTCAGAACTTCTTATTATATAAATGCAATACAGGAAAGAGGCCACGAATTGATGCTGTAAGGCTATGCGACTTTATCTGATAAATCCATCGAATCCTCTTGTCAGCATCGTAAAAGTCAAAGAGAGCCGCTGGAACCGTTATCGCGTTTGGAAACCGTTGGGTCTTATGGTTCTTGCGGGTCTGACCGGGCCGGAATGGGAAATTACCATTGTGGATGAGAACCTCGGGGTGCCGGACTATCAGGCCATGCCTCGGCCGGACCTGGTGGG
>CAZOVR010000038.1:0-28057 GCA_964583405.1 uncultured Pirellulales bacterium | reverse complement strand
AATTCGAAGCTCCAATGCCGAAGGATATGCAGCACCTGCTCGATATGCTCCGGCAGTACCGCGAAAGTTAAGAGCATAAGGAAAGAGACACGGATTAACACAGATTAACACGGTTTTTTTAAAGTTTTAGAGTTTATGAGCGGATGGAATCCTCTGTCATAGAAACTAATTACAGTGTTGCTCTTTGGCCGGTCCCCTGCTACAATCGTTCGGGCCAGACGTATTACGCCCACCGGATTTGTCAGCTTCTCTATGGTTTCATAATTGGCCACAGAGGAAAGTTAATTATTAGCCATCCGCCTTCGTTAAAACTACGGCGGGACAAGCAGAGGACACAGAGAAGTAAAAAATAAGACACGGATTAACACGGATTTACACGGTTTTTAAAATATAAATTCTATATAGCCACAGAGGACACAGAGGTCACAGAGATATGTAAAATAAGCAACTGAGGGCACAGAGAACACAGAGATTTTAAGATAATGACAGATGAGCAGATAAAATTAATTTTAGAAATAATAAGTACGTTCGCAATAGTAGCCGCCTCAATTACAGCTATATACGGCATTAATGCCTGGAAGCGAGAATATAGATTCAAACGCAATTCGGAATTACTAGAAGAGGCACTTGTTCTGTTCTATCAAGCGGAACATGCTATTGCCTATCTTCGCAACAGCTTTATATTCAGCAATGATTTACAAGATTTTGAATTCCCTTCAGAGTTGGAAGGTGAGTACTCAAAGGAAAAATACAAGTATACTCATACTATCAGAAATCGTTTTGGTGAGAAGCAAGATGTTTTTAGTAAACTTTATAGTATAGAATTGCGATTTCGTGCTAGATTTGGGACAGAACCAACCAAAGCATTTAACGATATGAGAGGGAAAGTGAAAGAACTTTTATTTGCGGCTGATAGATATTCTATGAAGGGATTGAGCAAAGATGAGATTATAGAGGTACAGAAAATTATTTGGGGAGGTTTCTATAAGAAATCCAAAGAGGGAGATGTTTTTGGTAATGAGGTAAGCAAGATAGTAGGGGGTTTTGACAAAATGTGTAGAAAGATAATAGAAAGGTAACAATTTATTCTCTGTGGGCTCTGTGTTCTCTGTGGCTTGAAAATAAAAAAGAAAAACTCTGTGGCTGAAAAGTGGAAGGAAGGCTGATTGATGGAAAAGGATTTGTTGGCGGCGGTTAGTGATACATCGACCGAGAGTGAGTTCTTCTCGCCGGTGCCCAAAGGCTATCGAAAGGGAAGGACGAAATACGTTTTTGTGCTCGGTACTGTGATGAGCGGGCTGGGTAAGGGGATATTCTCATCGTGCCTGGCTTTGCTGTGTCAGGATAAAGGCCTGAAGGTTGCGCCGATAAAACTGGAGGGTTATCTCAACGTCGATTCCGGCACGCTCAATCCGTTCCGTCACGGCGAGGTATTCGTGCTGGATGACGGGATGGAGTGCGATATGGACCTCGGCACATACGAGCGGATGCTCGACCAGAACTTGAGCAAGGCTAATTTCGCCACCAGCGGACAGATATTCAGCTCGGTGCTTCACAAGGAAAGGCACGGCGACTATCTCGGAAGAGACGTGCAGATGATTCCTCACGTCACCGGCGAAGTGAAACTCAAACTGCGACAGTTGGCGATGGACTCGGACGCCGACATCGTATTCGTCGAAATCGGCGGCACGGTCGGCGATTTGGAAAACGCGTATTTCATCGAAGCGATGCGCGAATTAGCTTATGAAGAAGGTCCTGACAGCACCTGCTTTGTCGCGCTTACATATATCTTTGAGCCGAAGACACTCGGTGAGCAGAAATCCAAGGCCGCCCAGCTTGGTATCAAGCAGTTGATGCAGCTTGGTGTTCAGCCGCACATTATCGCCTGCCGCGCCGCAAGGGCGGCAACTGAGAAGGTCCGCCAGAAGATAAGCGTCTATAGTAACGTGCCTGTCGAGCGGGTAGTGTCAGTGCCGGACTCGGCGAGTATTTATATGATACCGGCTATGCTTCGTGAAAGAGGGCTCGATTTCGAGGTGCTCCGCCTGTTGAAGATAGAGGACCGCATCAACCTGCGCAACGAGCGCAAGGCCTGGGCAAAGTGGTGCGATTTCACCGATAAGATGGATTCGCTCAAGTACAAAACTACAATAGGCATCATAGGCAAATATATTTCCGTGCGCGACAGCTATGCTTCGATTATCAACTCACTGGAACACGCCGGTATCGCGCTGGGCGGCGAGGTCGATATCAAGTGGATTGATACGACTAATGTTAATGACAACAACGCGGCTGAGAACCTCAAGGACGTTGATGGTATAATCGTACCGGGCGGATTCGGTACGCGGGGAACCGAAGGAAAAATAGCCTGCATCAGATACGCACGCGAGAATAACCTGCCTTATTTGGGAATCTGTTACGGTTTCCAGATGGCGGTACTCGAATTTGCGCGAAACGTCTGCGGACTTACCGGCGCCAACAGCACCGAGATTGAACCGGGCTGTGATGAGCCGGTGATAGATATTCTGCCGGAGCAGAAGAAAATCGAAGGGCTGGGCGGTAATATGCGCTTAGGCGGCAGGGACATCGAAATCAAATCCAACACCCGCGCGTGGCGATTGTTCGGCAAGAGCAAGACGGCGCGGATGCGTTTCAGGCACCGCTACGAAGTTGACCCGCGATATATCGAGACTCTGGAATCGCACGGCCTTGTCTTTTCGGGCAAGGCCCCCGACCAGCCGATTATGCAGATACTCGAATTGCCGGAGCATCCGTATTTCATAGCAACACAGGCTCATCCCTGCCTGACGAGCAGGCCCCTGAATCCCCAGCCGATGTTCGTAGGACTTGTTGCGGCGGCGATGCAAAGGCGCTATCCGCAGGAGAAATTACTCGGCGGAGTCGAGGCAGCGCAAAAAGTAGCTACGGGGGCGTGACTGTAATACAAACTGTCATTCCCGCGGAAGCGGGAATCTAGCAGTTAATTAACAAATGGACTCCTGCTTTCGCAGGAGTGACATTTATTTTCAAACCGTCTCAATGCTGTGGGGAAGGTTTTCAAGGGGGCAGCCGCTACATCTGGCTTTGGGTCTGCAGAATTCTTTGCCGACGCGAACCAGCAGGGCGTGGAACTCGTTGAACATTTTAACATCTTCAACCAGATTGGACTGAAACAACTGCTGCAGTTGTTCGTAGTCGCAGCCGGCCTCAATCAGGTTGTGTCGTGTCATTACTCGCGCAGTATAAGCATCGACGACGAAGATGGGCCTGTCGAATGCATATAGTAAAATCGAATCGGCCGTCTCCGGCCCGACGCCTTTTATATTCAGCAGTTCCTCGCGAAGTCTCGTAGTCGATAATTGCTCCAGGTTTTCGAGCAGCCCGTTATACTCGCCGAAAAACCACGTCAGGAAACTTTTAAGGCGTTTTGCCTTTATGTTGAAATAGCCCGCCGGTTTAATAAGGGCCGCAAGTTCGTCGTGATTCATTTGATAGAGCGGCTGGGCGGACAGGGCATTTGCTTTTTTTAAGTTTGCGATTGCTTTTTCGACATTGGCCCAGTTCGTATTCTGAGTAAGAATTGCGCCGATTATGATTTCGAATTGACTTTCGCCCGGCCACCAGCTCTGTGGACCGAACCGCCCGGAGAGGAGTTCATACATTTCGGTCAGTTGTTCGATCGCTGACATAATTAAGATACCTGATTTGGCTGTGTTATTTGTTGTCAAATCAGCCTTAATAAACTAAACTCCTGCTGTCAGAAGGTTAAGCTTTAACGGAGTAAACAGAGCATTGGTCAAGGAAGATAAGAGCAAGTTCGGTTCCGGTCAACTTCTAAATTTCGCGAAGGATTCATACCTTGAGCGCACCAGCAGGCCGATTTACGCGCTAATGTTCCTGATTCCTTTTATTGTCTTCTATGAGCTGGGCACAATCTTCATCAATACCGATGTTCTCGATAAATCACAAGTCCGCGTGGTTGCCTTTGTCTGGCTGCAGCAGGGTCTGGAGTATATCGGCCTCGGTGGCAAATTCGCCTGGGTAGCACCGCCTTTAGTAATAGTAGTCATCCTGATATGGATGCAGGTAACCAGCCGAAAAGGCTGGGGTTTTGTCGTTACCGATGTCCTGCCGATGGCGTTTGAATGTATCCTGCTTGCGGTTCCGCTTTTGGTGCTGAGCCTGTTTCTGAACAGTTCGGCCCCGATGACAAATGCCGCGATGTTTCTGAAGGGTAACGGCGCCGTCATAAATCGGTCGCTGCTGGCTGATGTGGTTACGGGAATAGGGGCAGGAATATATGAAGAGCTTATCTTCAGGCTGATTCTTATTAGTCTGCTGATGATTATCTTTCAGGATATAGCTCGAATCAACCACGGCAGTGCAATAATCCTGTCGGTCCTGGTCTCGGCTGCGTTGTTTAGCGGACATCATCACCTTGTTTTTCTTGAGGGACGCCTTTCGCCGGCAGCGCCTTTTACCTGGCCGGTGTTTATTTTCCGGACCGTAGCCGGCATTTACTTTGCTACCATCTTTGCAATTCGCGGTTTCGGCATCACCGCCGGAGCACACGGTTTTTACGACATTCTAGCGACAGTGATTAACGCGGTTTTCTTCGGTCAGCAGTAGAACGCAAAAAAACTTTCGCCCGTTCAATTTTTTACAAAAAAACTTTTGTCGTGTTAGTCTTTTACAAATCCGCGTTTGCAAAATAATAGTCCTATAAAGCAGACAAACTGCGTTATCAGTACTGATATTTGACTTGAAATTTTGCACCTTTATTGTGTATAATACACCTGAAACGACGAACTAATTTTCCTCGGGGTTGTTTATGGAATCACCGCAGATTAACGTTGCAATCGACGAATTGACTTTTCATCTTTTCCAGCGGCCTTTGCATCCGGAGCTATTCAATATCTATGCCAAACGCGAGCTCAAGACCGACAAGTACGAGGCGCTCATCTGGGTGACCGGCTGCACGCATGTTGTCAGTGTATTCGCCGAGGATATATGTCTGAGCGAAGTGGTCAGCGGACCAGGTCAGATGCTTCCGCAGCGAGGGCTGGTCGAGCGGTTCCAGTTTCGCGGGCCCCGCTCACATAAGTGCACACTGAGCCGCGGCATGAGTTATATGACTGATTTTCAGATTGAGCGGATGAGCCCGAATCTCTACAGGCAAAGCCATATCGACCTGGAGCGTTTCGCCCGCAATCGCGGTATATTTGTGAATTTTCCGGAAATGAAGGTCAGCGGCCTGGAGCCGTTCTGCTATATCGACTTCGAGGCGCGCAGGGGCGAGTTGCACATCCATTCTTTTGCGGCTTACCCGGACCAGGTCTCAATGATTAAGACGCAGTCCTTGTTTGAACTGCATTGATTGAATATATAACCCGCCGCTAAAACCCGTGACCGAATATCTCCGCTGTTAACTGCTTTGCTGCTTTGTTGATTCGCGGACGCGCTCTTTCAGGACTTCGATTCTCTCGCGAATTTCCTGGGCCATACGGCTGTTGGGAAACTCGCGGATTATTTCCTGGCCGGCATCGAGGGCCTTTTGCCACTGTCTGCCTGAAACGGCCAGCGAGAACCGGACACCTATATTGTGCAGCTTATTTTTGAATACATCTTTTGCCGCTTCCTGAAGTGCCAACCCTTCATTGGGACTCAGATACATATCAAGTTCTCTCAGTATCTCCAGACTGCGTTCGGTAGCCTGGCGTTTCACGGCGTCGTCCCAGAGTGTAAGCAACACTTTCTTTCGTTCCTCTTTTTTATCGATGAGCTTCTGTCGCATTTGCCCGGCCTGGGCGGAATTCGGAAAAGCTCTTATAAGCTTTTCAATCTGTGCCGATGCCTTGGCCCACTGATATTCATTAAAGAGTCTTTCGATATTTGCGATAAGCTGATTTTCTTTTTCCTGGTCGCCGGCGGCAAGAAAACTCTCGACTTCGGTTCGCAGTTGCCCGGCAATCTCTTTGTACTGACCCATGGCGGCTAAATCATCAATGAGCCTGACGGCGGCCTGCGGGTCTTTGTTTTGCAGTTTGTCAAAGACCGCCTGGCGAATTGCCGCAGTGTCTGCGTCGCGGTTAATGATTGCCTTTGCCGATTCGCTCAGGCGCAGGCTCTGTGTGATTTGTTCCAGCCTTGCACGGTCCTTTTCCTGGGCTGCGGCGATTCTGTCAAGCTTGTCAATGTTTTCTTCGAGCAGGCTGCTTAGCTTTATTGTCTTTGCCAGGATAATGATTGATGCAATCATCAGTAATAAGCCTCCTGACAACCAGACCATTTGTGGTATTTCGCCCGGCTGTTCGGTCTTAAAGACATCACTGAAAAAAGTCAGGAGGATTATGGCGGGTATCGCCAGATATATAACAACAAGGTACCATTTCAGGTACGGTGAACCTATATCTTTGGAAAGGGTCATATTTGCTACCTTTCAAAATGTACACCGGACTTGCAATAACTATTATAGTATCAATTATCTTAATTGTCAAAGGCCGGTCACTGTGCAGTTCGGTTTCGGGGGTATAAAGCCTTTGTTTTGGGCATCCGGCGGGACTTTGAGTGCATATTTAGCAACGTGTGCGTTTACCGCAAACAACATGCCCAGTAATTTGTTAAACCCTTGTTATTGGATGATTGCGGGCCGATTGCCCTTTGAGCGGACGTTCACATTCGTCAACGCACAGCGACAATCATTACAGTTTGCACATTGTGCCGTTTCGTAAGAGTTCATACGAACATTATCATTTACAGCCTTTGAATTAAAAAATAGCCTGTGTTTTTCAGGAGGTGGTTTTGGAGAGTTTTCGCTGCAGTATGGTACGATTTTTGCACAATAAAATACACCGGCTTCGGAGGGGATTCTAAGCCGGCAGCGTACACTAAAAGGTGATGAAAAGGATTGCAGGGTGATGGAAGAGTCTAATCTTGAGAGGAAGCTTCAGGAGCTGGTAGCCGAGTTCGGGACCTCGCCTGACCCGAAATACAGTAAGCTGGCCGAATTGGCCAGGCAGGCCCGTGACAGCCACAGGAAACTCCAGAGGAGTGTCGACAGATTGCAGGAGTCTTTGGATTACCTGCGGATTTGCATTAAGTATCAAATCTTCGACCTCGAAGCGACACGCAGGGAAAATATGTATTTACGTCAACTGCTCGAAGAGCGCAAAGACTGAGTCTTTCTTTCGAAACGGTATTCGTGCAGTTTACACAGGTTCGGCCGCAGCGTCATTGTTGCGCTGATGCGCTGTATTCATTTCCTGAGCCTTTGCCAGTCGTTCAGGTTCATAGCAAGGATTTGTACATCTTTTTTTCGCATAATGTGGTCGATTATGGCAGGGGGAATTTTTAGGTTCGTCATAGCCTTGTGGACACGCTGCCAGAGTCGTTTTTTCTGCACGTCGCTTTCTGCCAAATAAAGCTCACTTACCAATTCACCCAGCTTTTGCAGCATAATGGTGTCGAGGTTGGCATAATAGTTGCCTACTACGTCCTTTTGATAATTGCTTAGTTCCTTTTTGCTCATTCGAGGTAAATATCCTGACCGGGTTTTATTTCCGGAATTTTGTTTAGCTTGTTTTTTATCTCTTCGCGCCCCAGAGCAAAGCTGTGGGCTATTTCGAGGTTTGCATCGACCGAGCCGTCTGCCTTTCGCGGTATTACAACGCCCGCCTCTTCGAGCCAGCTTGCCCAGCGCTCGACCATCATTTGCCGCGCGGATTCGGTGCTATCTACACCTGTAGCGTTTTTGACCGGTGCAAATTCCCGGTCACGTAACGTTTCCAGAACCATAGAATTTTTTGCCGGCGGTAGAGCATCGAATACAAATGTTTCCAGTTTGATGCCGTTAGGCTCATTCGGCTCGACACGGTTTCCAGTCTGGTCAATATAGGGGATTTCTTTAACGGCTCGGTGCAGCGGCAGGCCGAAACCTTCCAAATTGAGCCGTTCGACAAAATCGGTGCTTATCATATGAATCGCGATACTGCCCATCTCGAACATAAACGAGCCGTCGGGTTTTTTTGCGTATGCCGATTCTTCGTCGAGGTCGCTGTATTCGATGACGGTCACTTTACCATCGATAAGACAGAAGTTTCCGACCTTTTCCATCGGCCCGGTCTTGCGGAGAGCCTTTGAAGACATCTCCGACCCGTCGAGGCAATGCAGGCCGACGAATAGCGGGTCGAATATATTGATAAGCGGATTATCGACCTGGAAGTAGCTGATGTATTCGACGCCTCGTTTTTTCATATCATCGAGGGCGCCGCTATTATACAGGGCCTTTAGACTGCCGCCGTGACCGTCCGGCGAGCAGGATATAATTGCTTTTTCGGCCAGCAGGATTTTGCCGTCAGGACTGAAATTGGGCATAGTACCCTGCTCAAAAATAAAGACGCTGGCCGCGGATAAACCGTAGTAATCATTTTTTTCGAAGATTTCACAGGTTACCTGATAATTAAGAGGGCTGGTCATAATATACCAGGGCAGCTCGATGTCGTATTTTTTCGAGACAGCGGCTATTTGTTCGGCGAATAGTTGAAACAAGGTCTTGTTCTTAACAGGACTGATAGGAAAATCGCCTTTGGGCCCGTCAAAATCCAGCCTTGTTCCCTGGCCGCCGGCTACTACGAAGGCGGCAACCCGGCCGGAACCGATTTTCCCCCTGCCTACCGCGATTGCTTTTGAATAAAGCTTGTCCTGCTGTTGGTTTACGGGCTTTGCCCTGTAATAAGGAGCCGCCTGTAGCTCGCCTTTGATGCAGGCCGAATCGGTTTTGAGCACTACATCTTTTATCCAGTTATCGATTTGAGGCAGGTCGAGCCGCTCTATCTGGGCCAGCAGGGCCTTTTGCCGCGGAGGGTCTAATTGTTCCCAGAATTTCAGCAGATGTTCCTGGTTATATTTTTGCAGCAATTTTTTTGCCTTTTCAAGGCCCAACTGCGACATTGACATCTCCTTAAGCCCTTATATTATAGGACTATATGCTTTAATAGTTTATCTGACATTATTATAGAATCGGTCGGCAATTTTCAAGAAAGACCGAGAAATTATCAGGAATTTTATTGACAAGCAGGTTAGACCTGTGTTAATGTATTGTTGACAGGTGAGGCTGATTTGTCGTTTATCATATAAGTTAGCCATCATAAATATCTTCGGTTTTTTCATATCTGAAGCCTACCTGCCAATGACAAAAGCATAGTGTTTTTGCTTGTATTGGTGGATTTTGCGTATTTTCCTTGAGAAAAATCTGCCGGTAAGTCCGGGCTACGTCTGAAATGGGCGTTTTTGGGCGAAAAATCTTTTAACGGTAAGAGACCCGCGTGATTCAGTCCGTCCGGTTCGGTGGTTAACAGCAGTCATTCGTAGAAAAATTATTTGGGCCCAAAAGCAGCTGAAGAAAGCGGGTTTCTTCAAAAGTGTTTAGGAGATAATTAAAATGAGACGGAAAGGTTTTACATTAGTAGAGCTTCTGGTCGTTATCGCGATCATAGCACTGTTGATGAGCATTCTGATGCCCGCTCTTGCACAGGTAAGGCGTCTGGCTCAGCGCATCATGTGCGGCACACACCTGTCGGCTATCGGCAAGGCAATGATCGTGTACTCCGAGGACAACGAGCTGGATTTCCCACGGTCGGGTGGAAGACTCAGCAAATGGAGTGACTTAGGCAAAATACTAAAGTGGGACGCTGTGGCGGCAGGCACTCCCGCACAAAGACTGGCTTTTGGTCCTCCCCCTGCTAAGGCGACTATTACCTCATGTTTTTTCCTGCTCGTCAAGTACTCCGATGGGATACCAAAGATGTTTAACTGCGGGGGAGATATAGGTGCTTCGATTTTCAAACTGTCGGATTCGGCAAACACAACCCTCACCAATATAAAAGACGCCTGGGATTTCGGCAATGGGGATGATGGCGATGGTTTGGAATGGCCCGGTGAATATGTAAGCTACTCGTATCACATGCCGTTCACCCACCAAAATCTACTTGCGGGAACAAATGCTTGCTTTGCCCTGCAGAACGCTGACAGTTCGGCAAGCCCCCTTTGTGCGGACCGGAATCCTTACCTTGATAAGAATGCGATTTTAATCTATACCGACCGAAAAGACGCTGAAGATGAATGGTCTCTTTTTGATCCTAAAAACGGATTCTATGACGCGAGCAAGGTAAGAAATTCTGCCTCCCATCAGCGCGAAGGTCAAAACGTCCTCTATGTTGATGGCCATGTCGAGTTCGAGAAGAGCCCTAACTGCGGCATACAAAACGACTATATCTGGATGAATTGGCAGAAAGCACCTAGTGCGATGAAAACAGTAGACAAGGAATGGGTACAGAAGGATTGCAAGACGATTCTAAATCCAAGAAAGACAGGCTCCGGCGGTGCTGGTCCTATAACCATAGAAGATGCCTTCCTTGTTAACGAGTACAACGGGAAAATAGGCGACTATAAATAGCCCCATCTAAATGCGGCAGTTCAATTCGTACTTTGAGGCGGCCTTGTAACGGGGAGGTGCAAGGCCGCTTTTGTTTTGCGCGAAAACCGCAGACACTCTGCTTGCCTATTGGAGGATTAAAACTGAATCTTGCCGTAGATTGTGAACATCGCCAGCAAAAGTATAAGCATTATCAGGGTGAGTTTCAGCAGTCTAGTGTTGGTTTTGCGCTCGGCGGCTTTGAGTTGACCTTTTAGCTGTCTTACCTGAGTTTTTATTTGTCGCTTGTTCATAGTGAATGTTCCGGGAGGCTCCTCTTTTGCCGTTCCAGGACACAGGCAAACTTCTATATCATAGAAAGTATAAGAAACGACGGGGCCAGCGGCAAAAGCGTTGACTATTTTTTATGCAGTGTTTCTTCGTCGATAAGTTGAACGACCCTGCGGGCAATATTCCTCTTGGACGCGGTGGGCAGTTTGAGCCAGTGGCCGTTGGGGATTTTTATCTGAACCGCCGTCTGGTCGGCGGCTATTGATTCGGGCGTATTGGCGATAATCATATCGAGCTTCTTGGCGGTGAGTTTCTTCTCGGCGCCGGTTCGGAGATTTTTATCTTCGAGTGCAAAACCGACGATAAAACGGGGCCTGTCGCTCGTTGCTCGTCGCTCGTGCTTATGTTTTACGGCCCAGGCAAGAATATCCGCGGTAGGTTTTAGTTTCAAGGTCAAATCGTTAGTTGATTTTCTTATTTTCATTTTACATGGTCGTGTCGGCATATAGTCCGCGACGGCAGCGGCCATGATGAGACAATCACAGCCGGTAAAAAACTTCTTTACAGCGGTGAACATCTCGGTAGCGGAGACAACGCCGACAAACTCAATCCCGACCGGCGGCTGCATGTCAGATGCGCTGATAAGTGTCACTTTATGGCCCACGGCCTGCGCGGCGGCGGCCAGTGCGTAACCCATTTTGCCGCTGCTTTCGTTTGAGATAAAGCGGACCGGGTCGATGTATTCACGGGTTCCGCCGGCTGTGATAAGGAAATGTTTTTTTCTTTTTTTAGCCACAGAGGACACAGAGAACACAGAGATTATTTAAGTTGTTTTACGGACGATTTTTTCGATTGCTTTGAAAATATCCTGCGGTTCGGACATTCTGCCGATTGCTTCGGTGCCGCAGGCGAGCCTGCCTTTGACCGGGCCAATCACTTCAAACTTCATATCGCGGACGGTCTTAACGTTTCGCTTTACCGCCGGATTTTCCCACATGTTGTTATTCATCGCAGGGGCCAGCAAAACAGGTTTTTTGAATCCGGCGCAAAGCAGCGTGCTTAGCAGGTCGTCGCAGATGCCGTTTGCGATTTTAGCTATGATATTTGCCGTAGCAGGCGCCACGACAATCACATCTGCCCAGTCTGCCAGACTTACATGGCCTATCCGGTATTCTTCCGGGCAGGACCACAAATTCGTAAATACCCCAGAACCGGTAACAGCTTCGAAGCTCTTCGGCCTGATTAGCTCGCAGGCGTTTGCAGTCATGACGGTCTTTACGGCTGCACCGGCGGATGTTAGTTTACTTGCCAGCGCAACAGCTTTGTAAGCTGCAACACCGCCGGTTACACCGAGCAGTACGTTCACGCCTTCAAACTGTTTGGCTGATTCGCTCATTACTGGTCCTTTACTGGCCCGGATGGTGTTCAATTAGCCCCGTATGGTCGTCGATGGTGATTTTGTCCTGTAGGATTTCCTGGATGACGATTTCCATCTGGGTCATGTCCTCAGTATTGTCAATCAATGGACGCCCCCCGGCCAGCAGTTCCTGCAGCCTCTTCTGAACCAGGGCGGTAAGTTTGAACCTGCCGCCGACCTTGTTGACAATCTCTGTGCTTTTAAGTTCTTCTATCATTACTTGTTTCCCTTACTCAGTCCGGCAATCTGTGCTACTTCGCTGACAGCAACAGCGAGGTCGTCGTTGATAACCATGTTATTGTAATACCGCCAGGCGGCGGCGATTTCATCATCGGCTTCTTCCAGCCTTGTCTTGGTGGTTTCTTCGTCGTCCCTTCCCCTGCCGTTCATTCGCTCGGCAAGGTCTTTCTGGGTAGGCGGCAGAATAAATACCATCTTTGCATCGGGGTACTTCTCTTTCACCTGGAGAGCACCCTGGACGTCAATTTCGAGAATCATTGTTTTGCCTTCTGCCACAGCCTGGTCGACTTTGTCTTTCAGCGTGCCGTACATATTACCGAAGACCTCAGCGTATTCGAGAAATCGTCCCTGTTCGACCCACTTTTTGAATTCACCGGGGCTGGTGAAGTAGTAATCACGTCCGTCAACTTCGTTGTCCGCCTTCGGCCGGGTCGTTACCGAGACGCTCAGATAAACGTTGTCATACTCTTCCACGAGCCTACGGCAAATGGTGCTTTTACCCACACCGCTGGGCCCGCTGATAATTACAAATTGCCCGCCTCTTTGATCAGTCATAGTCTATTCGACGTTCTGCACCTGCTCTTTGAGCCGGTCGATGCAGCATTTTATATCCACAACACAATAAGCAATTTCAGCGTCGGCTGCCTTGCTGGCAATTGTATTGGCCTCTCGGAGCATTTCCTGTCCGAGAAAGTCCAGTCTGCGTCCGGCCTGACCGTCAGTCTTGCAATTTTCCTTAAACTGTTTGAGGTGAGATTCGAGCCTTGTAATTTCTTCTGATATATCACATCGTTCGGCGAAGACCGCAATCTCCCGCGAAAGCGTATCCGGGTCGAGCTTGATATTCACACCAGCCAGTAGCTCATCAACGCGGGTTCCCAGCCTTTCATGGTATTGTTGCAGGACAAGGTCTTTTCTCTGACGTATCTTTTCGAGGTGCTGTCGTATTTCGCCGCAGTTTTTGAGCAGGTCCGCTTCCAGTTCAGCGCCTTCTGCTCGCCGCATCTGCTTGAAATCTTCGATTGCCCTGCCGCTTAGTTCGAGCACGAATTGACGGACGGATTTGGATTTTTGCACGTCGGGCCTCATCGGTTCGAGAACACCCGGCAGCGTCAGCAGCCCGCCGACGTCCATAGGAGTGCCGGAGTCGGTTATTGTTTTGAGCTTGTTCAGATAGACCTTCAGGGCGTTGACGTTTATTTCAAAGAGCATATCCGCCGAGGCGTTCTTTAGTCGAAGCACATAATCGACAGAGCCGCGTACGATGCTTCGGCGCAGCAGCTCATAGACCTGCTCTTCGAGAAAGGCGACCGTTTCGGGCAGCTTTATCTTCGGCTTGAAGTACCGGTTGTTGACGCCTTTGATTTCGACGATGTAAGTAACGCCGTCGAGCTGCCCCTCTGCGTCGCCGTATCCGGTCATACTGTTAATCATTAAACAAATCCCGCCAAAGTAGATTGTGTATATTATCCTTCAACTTCGCTCAGGACAAGTACCTGCATCCCCGTTATCGCTCAGCCCTGGTTCGGCTCGGTGAAGTCGGTCATATCCGGCATATCAGTACCCTCAGCTTGTCCCTGCGGGACATCCGGCGATTCCATCGGTGGTTGTGTTCTCAGTGGTTGTGTCTGCGCGGCCGGTTCACCCATTACCGCACTTGTCGCCGTCGGCCGATAGAACTTGGCCATAGCGACTGTGAGCAGCAACAGCGCGCCGACCAGACCAACGGTAATCCAGGTGAGAAAATCACCGGTCTTTGTTCCTAATATTCCGCTGGCCATACCTCCGCCCAGCGCGCCGCTCAGGCCTCCGCCTCTGCCTTTCTGGATAAGGATTACCAGTATAAGAATCACAGCACAGAGCACCCACAACACCGAGACAATGTGCATCACAAAAGGTACTTTCAAAAGCAATAAATTCATAGCTTAGGTTCCTCAACAATTCGCCTGGTCTTCTTAATCCTCAATCGACGCCTTTATAATAGTCAGAAAGTCATCGGCTTTCAAGCTTGCCCCGCCGACGAGCAGACCGTCGATATCCTCCTTCTGCATCAGCTCCGCGGCGTTGTCCGGCTTGACTGAGCCGCCGTACTGAATCCGGACATCGTCGGCAAAGCTTTTATCGTAAAAGTCGGCAAGCAGTTTTCTGAGCATCGCGTGTACTTCCTGGGCCTGTTCCGGCGTCGCCGTCCTGCCGGTCCCGATTGCCCAGACCGGCTCATACGCCAATGTCACGGCGGCGGCCTTTGCAACGCTAAGGCCTTCGAAGCCTTTTCTTACCTGCCGTTCAACAACTTCTTCTGTTTTGTCGGTCTCTCGCTCTTCGAGTAGCTCGCCTACACATAGTATCGGCAAAAGGCCTCCGTTTATCGCAGCGTGGACCTTTTTATTTATAAGCTCGTCCTGCTCGCCTATTACGTGGCGGCGCTCCGAGTGGCCGCACAGGCAGTAATTACAACCGACGTCCTTAATCATATAGGCGCTTATTTCACCGGTGAACGCGCCCTTTTGTTCGTAGTATATGTCCTGAGCGCCGACCGCAATCCTCGAAGTCATAGCAGCGGTAACAATCTGCGCCAAGTACACAAAAGGCGGTATCACGGCTACGTCGATTTTACTCATATCGACTTGCGCTAGTCCCTGCCTGATGGCCTTGACAAGCGCCGGCCCGCTGTGGCCGTCCGTGTTCATCTTCCAGTTGCCTGCGATAAACGGCTTTCTCATCAGTGACTCCTACAACAATTCTGTGGCCTTTGGGAAGCTGCCCAGTATCGACAATTGCAAACAGTGCTTGCGGGCTTCATCGAGCCCCTTGATAACATTATCATCCGTCCTGTGGCCGAGGAAATCCATAAAGAAGTAATACTCCCACTGGCGTTTTTTGCTCGGCCTCGATTCTATATTAGTCAGGTTTATCTGGTGCTGCTTGAATACATCCAGCACGTCGGCAAGGGCACCTGCCTTGTGAGCGGTGCTGAAAAGTATCGCCGTCTTATCTTCGCCGGTGCGTTTGCAATCATCTTTGCTGATGGCAAGAAAGCGGGTAATGTTGTTGGTTATGTCCTCGATATTTTCGCAGATAATTTTCAGGCCGTACAGCTCTGCGGCGATTGCCGAACCTATCGCTGCCGCTCCTTTTTCTTCGGCAGCCATTTGTGCCGCCCTTGCCGTCGACGCGACGGGGATGGTCTTTGCTTCTTTGAATGTCGCGGTCAGCCAGTTGCGACACTGTGCGAAGACCTCCGGCTTGGAATAAATCTTTTCAATTGCCTCAAGTCCCGATACATCGGGATTGGCCATCAGGTTATGGTGAATCGCCATCAGGACCTCGGCGCAGATTTTGACGTCCGAATCCGTAAAGGCGTCGAGCGTCTCGATAACTCCGCCGCCGGTTGTATTTTCAATGGGAACCAGTCCGAGGTCGCAATGTCCCTTGCTTACCTCTGCGAAGATACTTCTTATATCGGTCAGCGGTTCGTACTCTACGCTTTGTCCGAATTTGAGTATCGATGCATTATGACTGAAGCTGCCTTCAGGGCCGAGGTATCCGATTCGCAGCGGCCGCTCCAGTGCGAACGAGCCGCTCATCAGCTCCCGCCATACGGCGACAAGTGTCCGGTCGGGCAGAGGCCCCTGGTTTACCGCCTTGATTCTTTCGAAGACTTCCTTTTCGCGGTCGGGCGCATATACCTGTCCGCCGGTCTTGTTCTTCAGCTTGCCTATCTCGATTACTACCTGCGCGCGCTCGTTGAGCAGCTTGACAAGCTCCTTATCAATCGCATCTATTCCTTCTCTGTGTTGCTCAAGGGTCATATTGATTCAAGATAAAGCGCAAAGTGCGTATTTGAAAACCCGATTTAGCGAAAAACGAGTATAATTACCACAGATTGGCCTTGCAGTCAAACAAATTGGCCCTGAAATTGAGTACCTGATTATGACAAAAAAAAGCGGCAAGTCACTCTTCTATGCGGTTTTCAGTACTGCCTGGGGCCATTTTGGCCTGGCTGGCACAGATGCAGGACTAATCCGAACCCACCTGCCCTTGGCTAATCGCAGCCGTGTAATCCGGAACCTGCAGGCTGGGCTCGGCCCGGCAAATTACAACTCTAAATATTTCTCACAATTGCAGCAGCGTATAAAGGCTTATTATAAAGGGATTTGCGTCGCCAGTTTTTCGGATGTTAGGGTCAATTTGCGCAAAATAGCCCCTTTTACCTCGGCCGTTCTGCGGGCCTGCAGAAAAGTAAAGCCGGGTCAAACCGTCACTTATGCGTTATTAGCGAAAAAAGCCGGCCGAGACAAGGCTGTCCGGGCAGTCGGCGGGGCACTTGCCAGAAATCCCCTGCCGCTGATTATTCCCTGCCACAGGGTAATTCGCAGCGACGGCCAAATCGGCGGATTCTCTGTCCCCGGTGGAACCAGCCTGAAAAAAAGAATGCTCGAATTAGAACAGTTGCACACGAGCAAAGGCGGTACTATTTTGGGAACTTCCACGGACGTCTGAAAGGTCTTGGCTTAAAGACATAAATACAGCTGTTGCCGTAGTAGCATCGGCCGCTGCTGAGTCTGCCTGTAACTTTAATCCTGTTGAGGCCCAGTGACAAAATATCTATGCAATCGTCTTTATCGAATGAGGCCAGTACCCACGTGCGAGGCCGGCCGTGCATATTCCACTTAGATACGAATTGTCTCGTTGATTCGATTTCGTTGGAGTCGTGAATAAATACTAATGGTTCGTTTGCGTCGATATCCTCCGGCGTGATACCTTGCGGCATATAGACGATAGCGGTTATAGTCCTTCGTCGGCTTTGTGTATTAAGAAATCGCGGCATGACCTGTAGTTTTGCATGTAAAGGCTTGATGACGGTGATGGTGCAATAATTCGGTTCTGAAAAATCTATACCGTCATCTACGACAAGCTCTATTTCATATTCGCCTGCGGGAAGCTGGATTGTCGGTGATACGCCGTTTGCCTCACAGATATTGCCGTCGACAGTCCACGACCAGTAGTAATCTAAACAATCGTTGTTGTCATCATAAGAACCGGAGCCGTCAAGATTCACATCAGTGAGCTCATCATCAGAACAAACGTAAACAACCTGATTCGGCCCGGCTATAGCCACTGGCGCCGTATTTCTGGGTCTGAGCAGAAATGCCCTGTGCCGTCCAGTAGGATTGTAACCATAACCCACTATCCAGTCGTTGTCGTTTATGCCGTAAGCATCTCTTAAAGTCCAACCGAGCCCGGGGTCAATTAGAGTGTTGAGGTCTATATTGTCTCCGATGCCTGATATGTCAAAGAGTGTTGCCCGATAATCGCCTGAGGCATTTTGGGCATATCCGACAATCTGTCCGAGGTCGTTGATCGAAACAGCGTAACTGTCATTTCCGCCGAGTGTCCCCAGGTCATTATTATTTCCGCTACCAGCTGTATCGAAAAGTGTTGCCCGATAATCGCCTGAGGCATTTTGGGCATATCCGACAATCTGTCCGCTGTTGTTTATTGATAAAGCCTCACTGTGACCACCGCTCGGTAGTGTACCGAGGTTAAGATTTTTTCCACCTCCTGTCGAGTCGAAGAGTGTTGCTCGCCAAACGCTTGAAGCATTTTGGGCATATCCGACAATCTGCCCGCTATCGTTGATAGAGTAAGCACTACTATAATCGCCGCCGAGTGTACCGAGATTAATATTGTTTCCATCGCCTGTTGAGCTGAAAAGCGTTGCACGAGGCTGGTTTGAGGTGTTATATGCCAACCCAGCAATCTTTCCGCTGTTGTTAATTGAATTGGCTTGGCTGTAAATGCCGCCGAGTGTACCGAGGTCAATATTACTTCCTCCGCCTGATGAATCGAAAAGCGTTGCCCGACTGTGACCAGCAGCGTTATTGGCCCGTCCAACAATCTGTCCGCTGTCGTTGATTGAGGAAGCGTAACAGAGATCACGTCCGTGTGTACCCAGGTCTGTATTGTTTCCAGCCCCTGTCGGATCGAAAAGCGTTGCCCGCCCCAGTATTGATGGTAACGAACACATTCCTACAATCTGGCCTTTACCGCTGATTGAATATGCCTCACTGTAATCGGTGCCGGGTATTTTGCCGAGGTCGATGACATCGTAAACAGGCTCTGCTAATGCAGCGGAAATTAACAGTAAGACCTGAAAAATTATTAAAAGAATGAGCTTTTTCATCTTAAAACCTCCTATTTTGGCCTCCATTTCGCACGAACTGAATTATACAATAAAACTACGAAATGTCAACCTAAACACCTGATTATGTCATTGTTGATTCAGGATTGGCTAAGTATCAGCCGAAGGCGAAGACCAAGCCGAAAACGAAGTGCATTCAAGCTTAGACAGTGTGGATGTCGAATACCCTGACCGGACCTACCCCGAACCACAGGCCGATATTTTCACGTCCTGCGGAAGCATCAAATTCAAAACACCACCCGGCTCCAATGGTGCGGTTGAAGATAAGACCAGCTCCGGCTCAATCAAAATAAAACAGCTCCTTACGATTTCTCTGTACAAACCGCCTTTGCCCTTAACGCCTTAACCGGTATAATCAGTGTTCCTTCGGACCGATTTTACTCAGTAGTAATTCGGAGATTATATGAAGTCGGCGGTCAAAAGCAGGAATATGTGGTATATCGGCGGCCTGTATTTCGAGTGCGCCCAGTGCGGCAGGTGCTGCTCCGGACCCGGCGAAGGCTATATCTGGGTCAGCCGACCCGAGATAGCACTCATTGCCGATTTCCTCAAAATACCTGTCGAACAGCTTCGCAAAAAATATCTCAAAAGGATTGGTATGCGCCTGAGCATAATCGAAGATAAAAACAACAAGGACTGCATATTCCTCGAAAGAATCGGCGACGAAAAAAGATGCAGGATTTATCCGGTCAGGCCCAATCAATGCAGGACATGGCCTTTCTGGTCGAGTAATCTGACCAGCAGTAATAACTGGAACGAGACAACCCGGCGATGTGAAGGTATCAATCGTGGGAGATTTTACAGCTTCGAGCAGATTGAAAAAATCCGCACCAGTAAAAAGTGGTGGGAAAATGAAGACGGCACTGATTAACCGCGTCCGCGATATATACACAGAGATTGACGAGGCCTTGCGGAATTCTCCCGAACTTGCCGGTAATTGCCTCGCCTGTGGGAAATGCTGTAACTTCAAATCATACGACCACCAGCTTTATATCACACCTCCGGAATTGCTGTACCTTGAACATCATATTGGCTCTGAAAATCTCAAACCAATTACAAACGGCTGCTGCCCATATAACGTGCGGGGTAAATGCACCGTACATGAATACCGCTTCGCCTCCTGCCGCATTTTCTGCTGCACCGGAAGCAAAGAATTCCAGAGCCAACTAACCGAATCGACTCTCACAGAACTGAAGCGTCTCTGCGAAGAGTTCTCGATACCTTATAGGTATGCTGACCTGTCTTCTGCTTTGAGGTTCGATATTCGAGCGACGAATTAGTATTCATCCACCGGCTGGGGTATGTAATCCTGCGGGTCGCACAGATTAATATACCGGGCGGTTCCCAGTAGCGTTCCGTTTTGCTTATAAAAATTGTATAGTCGGCCTATCTTCTCCACATCGGTCACCTCCAGATGCTCAGCCCATTTGTCGACTTCCGCACCCCACACAATTCTTGTGCCGTCTTTGGCGTACAGTTCGATATGCGGCCTGCTTCTGCTGTATCTGCCGTTGAAATTCGACACGTCTATACTCTCAATTTCGAGCAGCAGCGGTTTTTCAGCGGTGACTAAGTCGTCCATTCGGTCCAGCCGATACAGGATATCTACCGCCGCAGCAAGGTCGTCTTTCTCCCAGACGTTTCCCGGCTGCGGGGCTCTTTCAGTGGCCAGGCCGGTAATCCGGACAATCGGCAGTGATTCTATGGGAACATAATCGAGCACGAACTGCTCGGCATCGACATAATATTTTCGACCGATTTCAACTAATCCGAGCGGCTTTCGCCATCGGCCGCTGATTAACAGGCTGTCGTGTGTCGCCTGGACGGTGACATCATCGAGCCAGGTCACAAACGCGGCTATATTCTGCTGCACCGTTTCAGCTACATGCTCATCGATTTTGAAATCTTCTCCTCCGGCCCGCGCCGCTGAATATATCTTTTCTTTAAGGGCGTCGTTGACCCAGGCAGGCGCATCGACAAGTTTAAGCTCGCCTGACTTGTCAGCGATTTCACCTCGCCGCTCGACGTACTGATTCAGATACGCCAGACCAACTACAATTCCTCCAAGCACACCAACCAGCGCAAGTATCTTCAGCAGGACACCGATACCCCGTCGGGCCTCTTTGGCTTTTTTTGTCTTAAGGTCTTTGCGACCCAGAAGACTAAACGCTCTGGTGGAGGGCTTTGTTTTCTTTCGCTTCCGTGCCATCTGTGATTACTTCTACAAGAGGAATATTTTTCTTTTTATGGTCGATAAGTGCCTGTCGGACAATCCCGGCGCACAGCTCAGACATCGGCACGCCGATTTTTGCAGCGGCCCTGGGAACACACGAATGAGCGGTCATTCCGGGTATGGTGTTAATCTCCAGTGCGTACGCCGTCCCGTCATCGGCAAGTATGAAATCCACCCTCGCCACGTGCCGGCAGCCTAAGCAGTCGAAACATTTAATCGCATCGGCGCTGATTCTTTGAATGAGATTCCGGTTGGTTATCGTATCGAAAAAGTATTCTGTATTATCGTCGATATATTTCGCGTGATAGTCATAGAAGCCGACCTTCGGCCTTATTTCCAGAATCGGCAGCGCCCGGCCGTTTAGTATGCCGACGGTAATCTCGCGCCCCGGCATGTACTGCTCAATCATATAATCGCTGGAAATGGTTTTATTGATACAGCATTGAATTATTGCTTCTTCGGCGCTGTCGACTATATCAACACCGACGCTGCTTCCGTGACTGACGGGCTTAACTACATACCTGCCCGCGGGGCAGTCGAGCTGCCGCTGAACCTGCCCGACGCTGATTGAATCATGAAACCTGATAGATGCGGGGGTCTTAACGCCGGCTTTTTCAAAACAGGTCTTGGCCGTGATTTTATCCATCGCCGCTTTGCTTGCAGCAGAATCAGAGTGTGTATAACACAGCCCTCTTTCTTCGAGAATCTGCTGTAGTTGTCCGTCTTCACCGAACTGTCCGTGCAGACAGATGAAAAAAACGTCGATGCTTTTGTCATCAAGTATCCGCAGGTCTTCCGGCGAGATGTCGGCTGTGACTACATCATAGCCGCTGTTGCGAAGGGCCTGGGCCACACATCGTCCGCTCTGCAGGCTGATATCGCGCTCGCTGCTTATCCCCCCCGCAAGAACCGCTACTTTCGCTTTGTGCTCCGACATGTTTTGTCATTCCCGCGAAAGCGGGAATCCATTTGTTTTATCAGTGTCAATCTGTGGTTAGTATCATTCCCAGATTTCTATTTCAAGCTCCAGCTCGATATCGAAATGCTCTTTGACCCTTTGCTTGACTGCATCTATAAGCCGGCTGACGTCCTTACTGGTGCACCCCTTTTGGGCGACGATGAAATTGGCGTGCTTTTCGCTCACTTTTGCTCCGCCGACCTGCAGCCCTTTAAGTCCCGCCCGGTCAATCATTGCCCCGGCACTGAGACCTCGCGGATTTTTGAATATACAGCCGGAGTTCTTTGTATTGAGCGGCTGGTTATTTTTTTTGTAAATCCAGATCTCCTTCACACTCCGCATGATTTGTTCAGGGTCGCCCTGGCTAAGCTGCATTTGCGCATTCAATATAAAAGGCGCCATGATATTCGTCCGGCGGTAATCGAATATCAGCTCCGGTTTGGATTTCTCAAAAACTCCGCCGGTATTATCCATAAGTGTCACCTTCTCTACTACTGCTCCGATGTCACCGAAGTTTCCGCCGGCGTTCATTTTTACCGACCCGCCGACCGAACCGGGTATTCCTGTAAGGGCCTCCAGCCCCGACATGCCTTTCTGCACACAGGTCAATACCAGCTTCGCCAGTTCCGCCCCGGCCCATGCCGTTAGTGTTGTTTCCTCGAACTCTGTCCGGGCGAACTGCTCTGTGTCGAGTTTTATGACCGCCCCCTTAACTCCGTTGTCGCTGATAAGAAGATTCGAGCCGAATCCGAGCACCCGCATACGAACATTGCTTTCCTTGCATCGAAGTGCGACGTCTTTTAGCTCTTCGACGTTCCTTGGCCGGATGAAATAATCAGCCGGTCCGCCCAGCCCGTACCACGTGCTTTTTGCCAGAGGGTATTTCTCTTGTACTATCTGTTCCAAGTCGCTGAAGATATTCATCTGCCACCTTCCAAATGTCGCCTGCGCCCATTGTAACGACGAGCTCGCCGCCGCTTACATTTTCCTTCAGATATTCGCATATCGCCGCGAAGCCGTCAATAAAGTACGCTTTACTGCCTGCCTCGCAAATCCGGTCCACTAATTTTTGTGCGTCAACCAGCTCTTTGCTCAGCTCGCTGTCCCGGACGAAGTAAATCTGCGGCACTATGGTTACATCGGCAAGATTAAAGCTTTCGGCAAAATCATCAAGCAAAAATCTTGTCCTACTGTATTGGTGGGGTTGGAATACGCACCACAGCCGCTTCGGTGCAAACCTTTGCCGAATCGCCGCCAGTGACGCCCTGATTTCCGTCGGGTGGTGGGCATAGTCATCGAGCACGGTAATTTTGTTGACCCGGCCCTTTAGCATCAGCCGCCTGTCCACACCCGTAAATTCACCCAGCAGCCCCAGCACCTGTTTCGCCTCCAGGCCTGCGCCGATGCCCAGGGCAATTACAGCCAGTGCGTTAAGCACATTATGCTCACCCGGCAACCGTATTTTGGCCCTGCCGAGCGGATAGCCTTTTTGATAGACGTCGAAATTATAACAGCCGTCTTTGAGGATGAGATTTTTCGCGCAAAAATCATATTCCCCGTCGATTCCAAAAGTCTGGTAATGTTGTTCATTTTCCAATCGCGACAACATCTCTTTGGTGTTCGCGTCCTGCCCGTTGACAAGCAGCGTGCCTTTGGCCCCTTTTGCAAAGTCCGCGAAGGCATCGATAATATCGTTGATGTCTTTATAGTAGTCCAGGTGGTCCTGCTCGATATTGAGTATCGCCGCCATCTTCGGCCGCAGGTTCAGGAAACTGCGGTCATATTCACACGCCTCAGCGACAAACCACGAACCTCTGCCTGTACCGGAATTACTGCCTAATTGCGTAACGTCCGCCCCGACTATGTAGTTAGGCCCGATACCTGCCCGGCTCATCACGAAGCTCAGCCATCCGCTGGTCGTGCTCTTTCCGTGCGTACCGGCCACCGCGATACCGTCGTAGCGGTTCATCAATTCGCCTAACATCTCAGCGTATTTATAAACCTTCAGTCCGACGACCCTAGCCTTTTGCAGCTCCGGGTTATCTTCCTTTACCGCCGCCGAGATTACGACCGCGTCAAGTCCTTCGCCGATATGGTCCGCGCTGTGTCCGGTTTTAATGTCCGCACCGAGTTTTTTCAGTTTTTCTGTAACCTCACTGCCTTCCATATCCGAGCCGCTGACTATCGCCTCGTTCGCCAGTAAAACCTTCGCCAGCCCGCTCATACCTATCCCGCCTGCGCCTATAAAATGGAGTTTTTTACCGGCAAACGACCCCGATACATCGGGGCGAGGCCGAACCACCTCGTACCGGTGCACTGCGGTAATCTTTGGCGGTTCCCCGAACTCGATGATTTGCGTTTGAGGGCGCTTAGGCGAGCCTGTCCTTGTTTTTCGAGGCATATATCGTCCCTGATAATAAAGCGATTTCCTTGGAATCTAATCTACCAAAGTGAATATAGAAAAAAAGGAAAAAATAGAAAAGCTTTTGCCTCCGTCGTCCGTCCTCCGATTTACTCGGCCTTGCCCTGTATGGAAAAAAATGTATAATTGCAGGCGGAAACGGCTCTTAGGCGGCAAAAAACAAACTTTGACGTGAAAATTATGCCAAGTGAGGGAAAAATGGCAAAAACTAACGTACTTTCAGAAATTTTAAGAGACAGCAATTATCATCTTTCCATTTTCATAGAAGAAGAAATCGAATTTTTACAGAAGAAAGTTTTCAATAAAAATGTGCGAGGTAAAGAGATCTCGTTTGTAACCTGTATTATTCGAGATAAGGATATCCAGCTTAAACCTGAAGAGATTGTTCGCCAGCTTTATGCCCATCGTTTGATAAAACAATATGGATATCCAAAGAAACGTATTTGTTTCGAATACCCAGTTAAATTTGGCAGGGAAACTAAGAGTGCTGACATAATCGTTTTTGACAAAGACCGGCCCGATACTGCCTACATCATCGTCGAGTTGAAAAAACCCAAACTCAAGGATGGAAAAGACCAACTTCGTTCTTATTGCAATGCAACTGGTGCACCAGTTGCCGTTTGGACTAACGGTGAGAAGATTTCTTACTACAACCGTAAAGACCCTAATTATTTTAATGAGATCACCGATATTCCCAAAGTCGATCAAACCCTTGAGAACATTCTAACCGAACGGTTTACGCTTAAAGATCTGATCATCAAAGATAAGATACCCACTGAAGGAAAGTCGTTAAAAGATATTGTATTGGAAATGGAAGACGAGGTATTAGCGAACGCCGGTGTTGATGTCTTCGAAGAGGTCTTCAAGCTAATTTTCACCAAACTATATGATGAAATGCTTAGCCGGAGAGACAAAGAACGGGTGGATGATTTTCTCGATGACAAACTGGATGATGAGCAAAAAAGCGATTTTGAAAAAATTAAAACAGCTTTGAGAGATTTGGATGATAAAAAATTCCGGGTGATGGAATTTCGAAATACCGGCCAAACCGATACAGAGCTTTACCAAAAAATCCAGTCTCTTTTCGATAAGGCTAAGAAGAAATGGCCAGGTGTATTTGCTGAAGGTGATATTTTCAATCTTACGGCAAGCCATCTGTCGATTTGTGTTTCCAGTCTTCAAGATGTTAAATTATTCAATTCAAACCTTATGATAATAGATGAAGCATTTGAATATCTTGCATTGAAAGTATGGAAACCAAAGAAGGGGCAGTATTTCACACCCCGTCACGTTATTGATATGTGCGTCAAAATGCTCAATCCTCAAAAGGGCGAATATATGATAGATACTGCCGCTGGCAGCTGTGGTTTTCCCGTACATACTATTTTCAAAATTACCGGTCACCTGTTCAGCAGCGCCGAAATATCAGAGGACGAAAAAGAAGATGTTTTGAAAGTTTTTGGTATTGACTTTGATGAAAAAGCTGTGCGCGTGGCCAGGACTCTAAACCTGATTGCCGGAGACGGGAAATCCAATGTTTTGCACCTTAATACTCTAGACTATGACCGATGGAGCGATAACGAAAAAGACCGCAAATGGCTTGCAACCTACGGCGACGGTTATGAAAGACTGGAAAAACTGGCCACAACGAAAGGCGATAAAAAACAATTTAATTTTGATCTTCTAATGGCTAATCCACCCTTCGCCGGTGACATTAAGGAATCGCGCATAATTCATCAATATGAACTTGGCTTTAAGGCTAATAATAAGGCTCAATCAAAAGTTGGAAGAGACATACTTTTTATCGAGCGCAATTTGGATTTTCTCAAACCCGGCGGCAGAATGGCAATTGTTCTGCCGCAGGGAAGGTTTAATAACACATCCGACAAACGTATTCGTGAATTTATTACCGATAAAGCTCGTGTCTTAGCGGTTGTAGGTCTGCACCCAAATAGTTTTAAACCTCATACGGGTACAAAAACGTCAGTATTATTTGTTCAAAAATGGGACGACAATCTTTGTCCGCCAAAAGATGATTATCGTATCTTTTTTGCAGTATCAGAAAAAGGCGGAAAAGATAATTCAGGTGATTATATTTTTGTCAAAAATGGTAGCGGACAAAATAGACTTGACAAAAACGGTCATTTAATCGTCGACCACGACCTGCATAATCTCGACGGCGAATTATCCGATGGCATCGCAGAGGCTTTTATTGATTTTGCTAAAAAAGAAAATCTCTCTTTCTGGCGGTAATTCTGAAAATGCAGACTCAAGTGTTAAATTACTCGGAAACAGTTGAGCATAATGGGGCATTTCGCCTTGATGCGGAACATTATCAAGAGCAATATCTTAATAACCAACAAAAACTCATTCGGTTTGGAGCAACATCTTTAAGAAAGTTGATTTCTCGCCCCGTGATGACGGGCCACACACCTTCAATGAAAGTTGAGTCTTATTACGGAGGCAACATTGCTTTCGTAAAAACTGATAACTTGAGAGAGTTTGAAATAACTGGCGAGTTTAACCACCATTTAACTAAAACTGGGAATGAGGTTATTAAACGAAGTGAACTACAGACTGGGGATTTAATAGTAACTATCATCGGAGCCACTTACAAAATTGTTGGGCGTGCAGCATTAGTGCGTAAGGAGGATTTACCAGCAAATATCAACCAAAATATTGCACTTATCCGGTTAAAAAAAGCGTTTTCTCCTGAGTTTATCTCTTCTTACCTAAACTGCAATATCGGAAGGCTTGCGTTGTGGTATCTATCCAGACAGACAGAACAAGTTAACCTTAATTGCCGTGAGGTAGAAAAGGTTTTAATCCCTAATGTTTCGGATCTTTTTGTTCGATCTGTAAAGTGTTCATATAAGAAGGCAGTAAAATATGAGCATCAATCAAGAGGAGTCTTTCTGGAAGCTCAATCCATCCTCCTTTCCGAACTTGGTCTTATGAACTGGCAGCCTAAACATGCCTTAAGTTTCATCAGGAACTATAGCATAACAAAAGAATCACAAAGAATTGATGCGGAGTATTTTCAACCTAAATATGATACAATTATAGAATTAATCAAAAACTATAAAGGCGGTTGGGAAATATTAAGTGATTTAGCTTCGATCAGAAAATGCGTCGAAGTCGGAAGTAGTGAATATAAGGATGAGGGAGTCCCTTTTATAAGAGTGAGTAATCTTTCACCTTTTGGGTTAACAGAAGAAAAATATATAACTGAAAAATTGTATTCTGAATTAGTAAGGCATCAACCAGAACAAGGGGAAATTCTGTTTAGCAAAGACGCCACCCCTGGTATTGCTTATCACTTAAAAGATAAACCCAGGAAGATGATCCCTTCGGGCGGAATACTACGTTTGAAACTTAAAAATAGGCAGATTAATGAAGAATATTTAATGCTTGTACTTAATTCTTTAGTTGTCAGAGAACAAATCAATCGAGATGTCGGTGGTTCTGTGATTCTTCATTGGCGACCCGATCAGGTTAAACAAACACTGATACCTGTTTTGAAGAATGATAAACAGCAACAAATTCAACAAAAGATCAATGTATCTTTTATTTTGCGAAAACAGTCAAAAAATATTCTGGAATGTGCAAAGAAGGCAGTAGAAATAGCAATAGAAAAAGACGAAAAGATGGCGATTAACTGGCTTGCTAAGCAAACAGAATCAATTATTTGAATTTGTTGTTATTTAAATCGACGTCAATCAGCGTAATCAGCGATTATAAATCTGCATTTTTTTCAAAAAAACAGCATTTTTTACTTGACTTTCTGTTCAAAATGTGGTATAATACCCACGTTGTTCGATAGATTGTAAACTTAGGCAACTCAAAAGACGGAGGACAGAGTATAGATGACGAAAATCCG
>CAZOVR010000037.1:0-28795 GCA_964583405.1 uncultured Pirellulales bacterium | reverse complement strand
TCTTCCAGATAGTCGAAATCAAGGTTTTCTTTTTGAACGGCGAGAACCCCAAAAATATCCGTCCACTGCCTTTCAGATTCGCAGCCGCTTTGTTTATACCATTGGAGTTTTAGCAGGATAATATCTTCAGGTGACACAATGGAGAAAAGCTTATTGATAGATTCATCAATTTTATTTTTTTACTTCGGATTAAAAGCAATCTTTCAAATTCACTGTTTGCAGTAAAAATATCTATTTTAAAAGCTGTCTCAAAATGAATCACATTAAAACTGCCGCGGGAATTTATAGCCTGATACATAGCTTCTTTACTGATATAAAATCCGTCTTTTAGTTTTTCATGAAACTGCTCTGCTACAGACAAAAAAGGCTGAACAGTTATATCCGCATCCTGCGTAAAACGCGGCGTTCCGTATATTGAACTTGCGATTGAACCACCGATTGCGTATCCTATCTTCAGTTCATCAAGGATATCTGTTAGTATTTTTATTATCTCACTTTGCTGAACATCACTCACCGGATTTGTCCTTATAGACCTTATTATATAATTCTTCACCGAGATGCTCTTTTGCCCAGATTTGTTTTACTTCTTTTTGAGTTGCGTCAGGAAATCGCATTCGAATCCCCGCCATCGCAAGAGATTGTCCGAAACGATATGCATCACAGATAATCCTGAATTTTTTTGAAGGCGCCATTTTACGATACAAGTCGTATTGAATTTTAAGAACCTCTTTTGGCGTGTCGATCTTCATTTTAGAATTTGGCATTTCATTATCAAAAAGTGTAAATCTGTGTCTAACAGCCGATGGTGGGATTCGAACCCACAACCCCGGCTTTACGAAAGCCGTGCTCTACCATTGAGCTACATCGGCGTCGGCAGGTATCTTAACAGCGGCGTGCGAGCTTGTAAAGAATAAGCACAGCCGCCGTAAATTCGAAATCATTTGGAGATTAGAAATTAGGGATTGGGTGGCCCAAATAAAAATCCATCGCCGGTACCTGTGAGTCCGGCGACGGATTCGGAGGGGAGAAAAATCTATCTCTGTACATGGAATTCTATCTATTCGGGCGGGTACTGTCAAGGGTTAATTGGTTAATTATGGCGGCTACCGGAGTTCTTCAAGCGGTTGTTTGTTTTTCGAGGCCAACTCTTTTTTCCAGCAGTAGAGGACGGGCACGACGAGTATGGTGATTATCTGAATTGTCATTCCGCCAAAGACGGGAATGGCCATAGGGACCATAATGTCCGAGCCCCTGCCGGTGCTGGTCAGGACGGGAATAAGTGCAAGAATAGTCGTTGCAGTGGTCATCAGACAGGGGCGGATTCTGCGCTGGCTGGCGGCGATGACGGCGTCGTGTATATCATCTTTCGTCGCCGGTTTGCGAGAGCTGAACATCTGGTCGAGATAAGTACATAAGATTACGCCGTTGTCGCTGGCGATTCCGAACAGGGCGAGAAAGCCGACCCAGACGGCGACGCTGAGGTTAATCGGGTGCATCTGGAAAAGCTGGCGGATATTGACACCGAAGAAACTGAAATCAAAGAACCACGGCTGGGCGTAGAACCATATCATCAGAAAACCGCCTGCCCAGGCTACGAGGATTCCGGAAAAGACCAGAAGGCTGGTCGATACAGAACGGAACTGGAAGTACAGTATCATAAAGATAATAAATAAGGCCAATGGAACAACTATAGTGAGTCTTTTCTGGGCGCGAACCTGATTTTCGTAGTTGCCGGCGAATTCGTAGCTAACGCCGGCGGGGATGATAAGCTGTCCTTCGTCAATTTTATCTTTGAGAAAGGCCTGGCAGTTTTCTACTACATCGACTTCGGCAAATCCTTGTTGCTTGTCGAGCAAAACATAAGCTACGAGAAATGTATCTTCGCTTTTTATGGCCTGTGGGCCGCGAACGTATTTTACGTCGGCAAGCTGAATGAGCGGTATCTGCGCGCCGCCTGCAGCCGGTACGAGCACCTTTTTGAGGCTCTCAATCGTGTCGCGAAGCTCACGCATGTAACGGACACGAACGGGATAGCGCTGCCTGCCTTCGATAGTAGTAGTGATTCCTTTGCCGCCGACGGCAACCTCGATGACGTCCTGTATTTTGCGGATGCTGATTCCGTAGCGGGCGATGGCGCTGCGGTCGATGTCTATTTCGAGATAGGGCTTGCCGACGATTCTGTCGGCGATGACGGCGGACGGTTCGATGCCGGGGACCTGTCTAAGCAGGCTTTCAAATTCGAGGGCGACGGTCTCGATAGTATTAAGGTCGGGGCCTTTGATTTTTACGCCCATCGGAGCGCGCATACCGCTTTGCAGCATAACAAGCCGGGCGGCGATGGGCTGGAGTTTCGGCGCGCTTGTGCTACCGGGGATTCGGCCTGCCTCTATGATTTCGTCCCAGATGTCGTCGGGACTTTTTATGTGGTCGCGCCACTGGCGAAAAGGTCTGCCGTTTCTGTCGGGTATGAGTTCGCCGGACTTATCGAGGACGAATTCTTTTTTTGCGCGGTCGTATTTGAAGCGGAGCGGACGGCCGTTTTTGTCGGTGATGTATTCGGATTTGTAGTTGATGACGGTCTCGACCATGCTTATCGGTGCGGGGTCGAGAGGCGATTCGACCCTGCCGATTTTTCCGACGACGGATTCGATTTCGGGAATGGACTGAAAGGCTATATCCTGTTTTTCGAGTGCGTCGAGGGCTTCGCCGATTGAGGCGTGCGGCATAGTGGTCGGCATATACAGGAATGAGCCTTCGTCGAGGGGCGGCATAAACTCTTTGCCGAGCCCGGCCCAGACCAAGCCACCACAAAGCACAACAACCAGCGGTATGCAAATAAATGCAAGTTTGTGTTCGAGACACCACATGAGAATACGGGTGTAAAACTTCTGAAACAGATAGAAGAACAGAAGGATGCCGCCGACGATAAGAACTATGAAAATCAAGTTAAGTACTATACCCTTAGCCGGCCCCAGAGGCAACCAGTCCTTAGTTAGTACCAAGGCAATAAAGATTATGACGACTATGTTCAGCAGCGGGACGGGGTATTTCCTTCCGCGAATTTGCAAGGGGCGAATCTTTTGTTTCCTGAGAAATACAAGGGCAGCCGGTGGGATGATAGTAAGTGCGACAATTATGGAGGCCAGAAGTGCGAAGGTCTTTGTAAAGGCGAGGGGCTTGAAGAGCTTGCCTTCGGCGCCGGTCATAGCGAAGACGGGCAGAAAGCCGACAATGGTAGTTGCAACAGCGGTAAGAATGGCGCCGCCGACTTCGGAAGAGGCGCGATAGACTATGTCAAGCTTACTGTCGCCCTCCGAGGCTTGATCCAAATGATTCAAAATGTTTTCGCAAATGACGATGCCCATATCGACGATCGTGCCGATGGCGATGGCGATTCCGGAAAGAGCAACGATGTTGGCGTCGATACCGAAGATTCTCATTGCAATGAAGCACAAAAGCACGGCAAGAGGAAGCATAGCGCTTATAAGAACGGAGCTTCGCAAATTCACAACCAAAACGACAACAACGATAATGGTAACCAAAACTTCCTGACTAAGAGCGGTTTCTAACGTCCCGAGTGTTTCATAGATTAAACCCGTCCGGTCGTAAAACGGGACGATGGTGACTTTCGATACCGTCCCGTCGGTCAGTTGTCTGGACGGCAGGCCGGGATTGATTTTTTCTATTTTGTCTTTTACGTTTTTGATTGCTTCGAGCGGATTGAAGCCGTAGCGGACGACGACCACGCCGCCGACGGCCTCGGCGCCGCCTTTGTCGAGCGCGCCGCGGCGAAGGGCAGGACCAGCCGAAACGTGGGCTACGTCCTTTATACGTACCGGAACGTTTTCATTGACCTTGATGACGGTCTGCTCGATGTCGTCAATTCCTTTGACAAGGCCGAGACCTCGAATGACGTATTCGACCTTGTTTATTTCGATTGTTCGTGCGCCGACGTCGACGTTCGAGTTTTTCACGGCCATGAATATATCGTCGAGACCGACGCCGAAGGACCGCATCGCATCGGGGTTAACATCAATCTGGTATTCTTTTACAAAACCACCGACCGAGGCGACTTCGGCGACGCCTTGTGCGCCCATCAGGCCGTAGCGAACATACCAATCCTGAATGCTTCGCAGCTCGTCAAGGTCCCATCCGCCGGTGGGATTGCCGCTAGGGTCGCGGCCTTCGAGTGTGTACCAAAATATTTGGCCAAGCGCGGTGGCGTCGGGTCCGAGCGCCGGCTGAACACCTTCAGGCAGAAGATTGGCGGGCAGGGAACTGAGCTTTTCGAGGATTCGGCTGCGCGACCAATAGAAGTCTACACGCTCATTGAAAATTACATAAATGCTGGAGAAGCCGAACATTGAATTGCTTCTGATGGTCCTGACGCCGGGGACACCGAGCAGAGCGGTAGTGAGAGGATAAGTTATCTGGTCTTCCACGTCCTGGGGTGAACGGCCGGGCCAGGCGGTAAATACAATCTGCTGATTCTCGCCGATATCGGGAATCGCATCGACGGGCACGGGCGAACGGGGCAGCCACTGCGTCCGCCAGTCGAAAGGCGCAACGGCAATTCCACCGACTATAAACACCGCGAGAACAAGCCCGACAACAAGCTTGTTCTCGAGGCAGTAACGTATCAGGCGGTTGAGCACCTAAGTTCTCCTGTAAGGACCGAATAAGTCATTACATATCAGGCATATTTTCGGAGGCCTTTTTCATTTCACCCGAGGCCTTGTCCATAGTCTGCTCGGCCTGTTTCTTCATAGACTCCATCTCGTCCTTGAACTGGGGCAGCTTGCCGAGGTACTTTTCGGGGTCCTTCCGGAACGCGGCCTTGCAGTCATTGCAGCAGAAGTAAACCTTCTTGCCCTGATACTCGACTAAAACATTCTTGTTGATAGGATTGCCGGCCATCACCGGGCAAACTTTCTGTTCGATTTTGCCTGTTTCGGGCGGCGTTGTTGTCTCATCTTCGCTCTTCTTACAGCCGACGACCATTACCACCGCCAGCGCTACTACAAGCAGCGTCAATAATTTTGTGATTCTTAGTACTCTGGAACGCATCTTCAGGTCCTTTCAAAAAAGTTTCAATTTTCTATTTTCATTTTTCCATGGCCGTGATGACGGGCCGGGGGCGGCGCACCGCCGGCCGGGCTCATCATGCTCGGTTTAGCCTGGATTTGCAGTGCCGAGTCGATTTTGAAGTTGCCGTTGGTGACAACGAGCTCACCTTCGGCCAAGCCATTTTCGACAATATAATAATCACCCGCACGCGGTCCGAGGATAACTTCACGGCCCTCGAAGATTGGGCGATTGGCATCATCAATCTGTACATAAACAACCGCGCGTTTACCGGTAATAAGCGGAGCGGACGCAGGGATTACCAGCGGCGGCTGGTCGGATTGATGGGTATTTACAAGGCCGCGCGATTCGACGGTGACCAAATCCATCCCGCAGATGTCGCAGGCGCCGGGTGTGTCCTTCAAAATAGACGGGTGCATCGGGCAGGTGTATTTCTGAGCCAGGGCTGGGTCTGTCATAACGCCGCTTTGGCTTAGTTTCGAGTAAACGACCGCGCTGACGAACATACCGGGCCTGAGCCCGCCGTCGGGGTTGGGGACGTTTACGCGGAGCTTTACCGTGTGGGTTTTCGGGTCGAGGATTGGCGACTTGAAAGTGATTTTGCCTTCGAACATTTCACCCGGATAGGCCTCGACGGTAAATTTGACCGGCTGCTGGTAGGCCACCATATTTACATCGGATTCGTAGGCATCGAGATTGACCCAGACCTGCGAGAGGTCGGCGATTGTATATACTTTCGAGCCGGTCTGGACGTACATCCCTTCGGTGGCGTGCTTATGAATTACAATTCCGCCGAGCGGCGCATCGATGTTTATATAGTCTGTCGGTTCGCCTGCCTTTTCAATCTGGTTGATTTGTTTATCCTGGAGTCCGAGCAGGGCGAGTTTTTCACGTGCGGCTTTTAGTGTTGCTTCGGTGGAGCGTTTAATCAGCTCCGAGGTTTCAGCTTTGATGTTTTGTACGGACTTGAGGGCCTGGAGGTATTCGGCCTGTGCGCTTATCAGGTCGGGGCTATAGAGCCGGACCATGTGGTCGCCTTTTATTACCTCGGTGCCGGTGAAGTCGACGTAAAGGCGGTCGATTCGGCCGGGGACCCATGCGGTGATGTCTCTGAGGCGCGTTTCGTCGTAGTCAACTTTGCCGACCATTTGGATTTCGGCTTCGACGAATTTTCGCTCGACCGACGTGGTCCGGACCTCCATCAGTTTTATAGCTTCGGGCGAAAATGTAATCTGACGCGGACCCAGTGGTGTTTCGTGTTCATACGCAGTCAGGGGAATTAAATCCATGAAGCAGATGGGGCATTTTCCTGGTTTTGGCTGGCGAATTTGAGGGTGCATCGAGCAGGTCCAGATTTGCTGTTTTGGCTGATTTTCAGCCGTTTCAGCTGGCGGTGTGAAAATCAGGCTCCTTAGTAAGAAACCGGCTAAAAATGCTAAGATTATTACTATCAAGAACTTAGACACAGAGCTTCCATTAGGTTTTCCAGTAAACGGCAATTTCATTCTTCGTTACCCTCAAATACTTTTAATTCATACTATAATAGTAGGATTATGTTCTGGTTAAATCCTCATATAATCAGGCCCAAAAGGATGTTAGCTGAAAAGTATCATTACCAGAATTGCGTGGCACAGGGCGATTGCCACGGTCAGGGCAGCCAGGATTTTGTGAATGGTCAGGAACCGACGTTTGAGCTTTCTGCGAAACAAGCCTGTCACAGCGGTAGCCAATAGCAGAGTCAAAGCGGTTATGCCCAACGGTTCGATTAGTGAATAGAAATTGAATCCGTCCATAATCTTTGCCTTCTCATCTTTTAAAGTTCTTGTCCAACGAGCTTTTCAAGCTTAGCAACTTTTTGCTCCCTTTTGGTCAACGCCCTTTCGTAGTCAAGCTGATATCTCAGCAGCATTCGCTGGGCGTCAATTAGTGATAAAAAGTCAACGTTGCCCGCCTTGTATGCAGATTCGGAAGCGGCGACAAGCTCCTGCGCCTTGGCGACGAGGACGTCACCGTATAATTGTATTTTTCTCTGGGCATCTTCTATATCGTACAGGACACTTGTTGTCTGCGCGATTATCCGGTTTTCAGTCTCGACTTTGTGCTGCCGAGTTTTTTGCAGCTCGGCCTGTGCCTGTCTTTCGCCGGCCTTGTAGCTATCCCGCCACAAGGGGATATTCACAGAGAACATCAGTACAACCGGGTCTTTGCCGCTGTCACGGACGTTCGGCATCAAGGCGTTGTCGGTTTGAATCACATCGACGCCTACACCAAAGTTGGGATAAAATCTTTTCCTGGCAAGAGCAAGGTTTGCCCTAGCAACTTCGCTCTGGAAGTCGAGGGCGGCCAATTCAGGATTGTATTGTACGAGAAGCTCAATAATTTTTTCCTGTTCGATGACGACTTTCTTTTGCGGTGGTTTCTGCGGCCAGGGCAACGGTGCATTCGCAGGACGATTGAGAGCGGCATTGAGCCGCGCAACAGTCGGGTCTCGTAATTCATGCAGGCTGTTCAGGACATCTTCGAGCTTAGCAAGTTCGACCTGAGCGCGGATAATATCAGGATGAGCGGCGGTCGAGGCACGATATTTGCTCCGTGCAACCTCTTCAAAACGTTTGATTAGTTCGAGGTTCCGCTCGGCGATATCTGTAGCCGTACCGAGATAGGCGTATTCAAAGAAGGTGTCTTTGACCTGTCTGAAGAGTTCGAGTCTGGCTGCTTCGTACTGTTGGCGGGCGGCCTTTGCCTTTGCTGCGGCGGCATCGGTTCTTGCTTCGATTACTCCGAACCAGGGGAATTTCTGCATAATACTGAAGCGGTTTCGCTGCGGTCCGACGCGGGTTTCAACCTCTTCAACGAAGTAGCCGTAAGTGAACGTCGGGTCGTCGAGCGCCTTGGCCTGCGGGATTTGTTCGAGGGCCGCCTTGAACTGCTCGAACTTTGCCTTCAGTCCCGCGTTGTTGAGCATCGCATAGCCCAGATAGTCATCAATAGTCTGCAAGATATTGGGGTCTTCGGCCCGGGCGGGTAATAGACAAATAAAAGAAATCATCAATGCAAAGGTTATCTTTGTTATGCGTATGGCCGGTCTCATTCCTGTTGTTCCCTCTGCATAAAATCAAGGTATCAGTACAAAAGATAATCAGAAGACAATGGCTGCGTAGCCGACGCTCTCGCTACTGCCGGAGTTCATCTTTTCTGCCATTATCGTATTACTGTCCGTATGTGCAAGTAATGTTCCCTGTGTTCTACCGAGCTGTTTCGCCGCAGCGACTGCGGCGGCTGCGGCACCTGCACCACAAGCATTGTGATTTTTTTCGGCAGTGCTCAGCATTTTCCCCGGCTGCATCTGAAGGGCAAAGTTGATGAATTCTTTGTCGTTGACTTCGCTCGCCCACTTCAGGGCCTTTTCGCCTGTACCCATCGGAGTAAATCTGTATCGCGGGCCGTAGTGAGTAAGGTCGGTCGAGCCGATGCAGATGATTTTTTTATCAGCCTGCCCTGCAATACGGCCAATCGCGTTGCCAAGCTCTATCGCCTGATTCGCAGGAGGTGTAAGAACCGCTAATAGTTTCGCCTCAGGGAAAAGATACTGAACAAACGGAACCTGTACTTCGATACTGTGCTCGTAGGCGTGGGCACCGGGATTGGCTGCAGCGGGACCGCTCTGTAAAACTTCCCGCGCAAGTTCTTCGTCGATGGTTACTTCACCGAGAGGAGTCAGCCATGCGCCTTTATCGTAAACAACAGGTTCGGGGCCGTGATAACCATGAGCAGCACCGAAAATTACGAAGGTATCGACGGTCTTGTTCTGCTGTTTGACAGCGGAAAAGACCATGGCAGCCAGAGAGCCGCTGAAAAACCAGCCTGCGTGCGGGACGATACCGGCAACGATAGTATCGGGCAGGCGTGTTGTAATCTCGCGCTCGGCGAGGCACTCGGTCAGCTCGGTAAGGCAGGCGTTCCGCGTGCCCGCATAGAACTGGCCGGCGACGACAGGCTTTCTCGTTTGCATTTCCAAGACTCCGTCGCTATGATAAAGACTACTTTTCGTTCAGACTAAAAGCCATTTTAAGTTCAAGGGCGGCTAAAAACAATGACATCTGAAAAAAAACAATCGATAGCGGTTGTAATGGGCTCGGATAGCGATATGAAGGTTATGAAAAGCTGCATCGAGCAACTGAAGGATTTCGATATAGAGCCGATGGTGCGGGTAATCTCGGCGCATAGAACACCCCAAATAGCTGCGGAATTTGCGGATAAGGCCGAGGCGAACGGAATAAAAGTAATAATCGCCGCGGCGGGGATGGCGGCACACTTAGCGGGGTCCATCGCAGCCAGGACAACTGTGCCTGTTATTGGCGTGCCTATAGACAGCGATAAAGGGGTTGGCGGACTGGATGCACTTTTGAGCACGGTTCAGATGCCGCCTGGTGTACCCGTTGCGACCGTTGCTATCGGCAAAGCGGGAGCCAGGAACGCAGCTATTCTGGCAGTGCAGATTCTGGCAGTGTCGGACGAGGCTCTGAACAAGAAGCTAACGCAGTTCAAAGCCGAGCAAGGCAAAAAGGTGATGGAAAAAGACGCAGGCCTGCATTGAGCAGGATTAACCGCGGCGGCGCAATAACAAACCTGCCAAAGTAAAAAACACAAACGTCGCCGGCTCCGGAATGGTAATCCTCAGCTCGAAATTTTCCAGATACCCGCTGTCGTAGTAGTAGAGGTCGTTTATTTTCAACCGCCAAGCGCCATAAGCGTCGGTGTCGTCGAACGTGCTGAGGAAATTTCCGCTCTTCGGTCTGTAACTGCCGATGAACGGAGCATCACCCTGCTCGATAGGCGTAAAAGCTTCGTCGTCGAATATCGTCTGTGAATAGTTTGGATCGCCGAAAAATTGCTTCTCATCGTCATACGCGTTAAGGTATATCTCCAAGCCGGTCGGGCCCTGCAGTATTATTTCCAGGTCGTAGGAACAGGTATGTACGATGTCGATAGCCACGTCAAGGTCGGCGATAATCAGATGTTCGTTTACATCGATGACGGCGTCGTCCATCGGGCCTATGTTCGAGCCGGTATCGGCAGGTATGGATCTGAACGGCCCGTCATAAATATAAGTTATCTTTGAGCCGCGCACCGGCACAACAACTGCGGTAAACACAATAGAAGCACAAAAGAATAAAATGGAGCTGCGAGCGCGCACTTTAGACCCAAAGCCAAAACAGTCAATAAGCAACGACTCGAACACTCCACCCCAATTGTGCGGGAATTATAGCGTTTTAGTTCCGTTTTGTCAAGGAAAATCAGAACGGCCGGTGGGATGGCCAAGGAACATTGTATCCCCTGAGAAGAATAAAGTTTATGACTATAAACAGCTATCATGAGCTAAGGAAACTTTATAAAGGCAGGCATTAATCCCTGCCGCGGCGGACCCTATAAAAATCTCAGCATAAAAAAACCGGGAATTCGACCGTCTGGGTCCTGATTATGTGACTCGGGAATAATTGTTGCTAAGGGGTTGTGAGCTACCCTGTTATCCCTTTCTACTTGACGAACGACGCCAACTTTGCGATACTATGAGTGAACATCACTTACAGGCAGGCAGGGACGAGAAAAAAGTTTTTTTAGCGGAGACGTTTATGAAGGTCAGCAGAATAACCCGCGTGATGAAGATTCTGACGGCGATGCAGTCGGGCCGCAATTACACCGTCAGCGAACTTTCGAGCACATTCGGCACCAGCAGGCGGACGGTATTTCGAGACCTCAAGCAGCTTGCGGCCATTGGGGTACCTTACCACTATGACCCGGCAAGCGGCGGCTATACCATCGACCCGGAGTTTTTCCTGCCACCCATTGACCTCAATCTTCAAGAGGCTTTGGCGCTTTTGATGCTGGTCCATAAGACGCGCGACCAGATTCAGCTGCCATTCAAGCACTCGGCTCTGCTGGCGGGTTTGAAGATAGAAAACAATCTGCCGCACAAGATAAGACAATACTGCAACACCGCCCTGAAGAGCATTTCAACTTACCCCACCGCCCAGGCCCGGAGCGGTGAGCTGGACAAACTTTTTGCCCAGTTTCAAAAAGCCATCGCCAAAAAGTTCAAAGTTAATCTTCGGTACGACTCGCTGTTCGATGAAAAAACCATAGACACCGAGCTGTGTCCGTATCATCTTCTCTACAACCAACGGGCCTGGTATGTGCTCGGCTATTCGAGCGCACACAAGAGCATTCGCACATTCAAACTAAACCGCATAAAGAATCTTGAGCTCTGCGACAAACGTTTCATAGACGGCGATAAATTTGACATTCATGAGCACTTCGGCAGGGCATGGTCTATGATTCCCGAAGGCAGACTCCACAACATCAAACTTCGATTCCTGCCCAAGGTAGCACACAACGTCGCCGAGGTACAATGGCACAGCACGCAACAGGCCGTCTGGAACGGCGACGGCTCGGTCATTCTTGAATTCCGGGTGGACGGCCTGGGCGAAATATCCTGGTGGATATTAGGCTACGGTGACCAGGTACAGGTACTGGCGCCCGAGGCACTGCGCAAGCGAGTCGTCGAGGCCGCACGCAATATGATTGCACTGAACGAAAAAGTATAAGAACATCTCTTCGCAGACGACATATCCGGCGTTACAAAAGTCCGAATTTTGCATAAGCTCCCCTTTGACGATATAATAATCCAATGCCCATAGTATCATTAGATGACATACACGTATCGTTCGGGTCGAAGGTGGTTTTTGACAAGCTTCGGCTGACCTTTTACCCGCACGAGAAAGTTGCGCTTGTCGGGCCCAACGGCTGCGGTAAGACCACGCTTCTCAAACTCATCCTCGGTGCAGAACAGCCCGACATTGGAACCGTGCGTACACGAAAGAACCTGCGGCTCGGATACCTGCCGCAGGAACCCCAGGTCTCTAACGATAAAACCGTAATTGAGGAACTGCACAGCACCGCCGGGGATATACTTAAACTGCAAAACGATATCCATACTCTTACCGAGCAGATGAGCAGGCTCGAAGGTGCGGAGCTGAAAGCGGCGATGAAACAATATGACCGGCTCTGCCGGCAGTTCGAGGTCTGCGGAGGCTACAAATATGAAATCGAGATCAAAGAAGTTGCTGCAGGTCTGGGGCTCGATGAAAAATTACACAACGTCAAAACAAGCGAGTTGAGCGGAGGACAGAAATCGCGGCTGGGCCTGGCAAAGGTCCTGCTGGCCGATGCCGATTTGCTGCTGCTGGACGAGCCGACAAATCATCTCGACCTCGAAGCTACTATGTGGCTTGAAGATTTCCTTAAGAAGTTCGACGGGGCAACGGTGATTGTAAGTCACGACAGGTATCTTCTGGACAGGCTGGTTACGAAGACGATAGAAATTCGCGGCCGGGGGGCTGAGGTATTCGGCGGCAATTACACCAACTACAGAAAGGAAAAGCAAAAGCGAGACCTCGAATACGAACGGCAGTACCGGCAGCGAGTCGAGTTCGTCGAGCGCACGAGGGACTTTATCGCGCGAAACAAAAACCAGGAGGGTATGCGAAAGGTTGCCAGAGGAAGAAAGAAACAGCTTAACGATTTGCTCAAGGCCCAGCCGGATTTTCTGGCAAAGCCGAAGTATGAAAGAAGTCTCGACTTCGAGTTTGCTCCGGTCGAGCGCAAAACTCAAAGGGAGCAGGTGATACTTAACTGTAAAGACCTGACAAAAAGGTTCGACTCAATAGTTTTGTTCGAGAATCTTAATCTGGAAGTTCTGACGGGCCACCGGCTCGGCATCATCGGGCCTAACGGCTGCGGCAAGACGACACTACTAAAACTCGCTTTAGGCCAAGAGCGGCCGACGTCCGGCCGGATAGAGCTCAAACCTAACGTGTCAGCCGGTTATCTCGACCAGGCAGGCGCTGAGCTGGACGACGAAAGTACGGTCCTCGAAGAGGCGGCGATGGTGCTGCCTGATTTGCTGCCGGGCCGGATTCGCGGCAGGCTTGGGGCGTTTCTATTCAGCGGTGATGATGTATTCAAAAAAGTCGGGCAGTTAAGCGGCGGCGAAAGAAACCGCTTGGCCTTGTGCAAACTTGTGCTCTGCGAGCCGCAGGTCCTGATACTGGATGAGCCGACGAACCATCTGGATATACCAAGCATCGAAGCGCTCGAAGGAGCTCTGCAAAACTACACCGGAACTATTATCGTCGTCAGTCATGACAGGTTCCTGCTCGAGAAGGTAGTTGACAAGCTGCTCGTCCTCGGGGTCGACGAAACAGGCAGCAGAAAAGACGGCAGATATGAACTGGTCATAGGGTCTTTCGGCAGATACGCTGAGCTACTCGAAGAAAGGCGTTCTCGACAAGACCGGGCCGTCAGTGAAAAACCGGGCAAAACAAAAAAGAAGCCGACTCGCAAGCCTTCAGGAACAACACCGCCGGAACTGCGACAGTTTGCGATGTGGCCTTACGAAAAACTCGAAGAGACAATCGAAGAAACCGAAAATCAAATCACTGAACTTACAGAACGATTCGGTAACACGACGATATACAAAAATCCACAGGATGTTGCGAAGCTTCACAAGCAACTCGACGAGAGGAAATACTATCTCGAACTGCTTTACAGGGCATACGAGCGTAAACTTAAGGCTTAAGCGGTTATCAGCTCTCCGATGGAGCTGGCCTGTTTTGAGGCGATCTGCTCGACAAATGCCTCGAGTCGCGTTGTAAGCGTCGGATCTTCCTGGCCGTCGAAGCTGAGGTTGAGTATCGGCATATTGTTACAATCGGCGCTTATGCGCATTGTCTGAGTGCTTACAATTGTCGAAGGCATACAGGTAAACGGCATCACATTTACCACTCCGCCGAATCCCTGGTGGTGATACTCAACTGTTTTTCCGACACTAAGCACCGCTTCGCCCTCGAAACTGTCGTGTAAGTAAGGCGAGGCCAGCTTCAGCACATGCTCGATACGTCCCTCGACAAGCGGGCCAAACTTTTCCTCGAGCGGCCGGGCAAGGTCTTTTTCAAACCGGTGCTGGAAGAAGTCCTGTGTGGCGTTCGTAAGCCAGTGTCCGAACTGGCGGCGGCGTCCGGCCATTCGCTTGCGCGTGCAGTTCGTATAATAAATCCACTCTGCCAGCGACGCCAAATCGCACGCCGCGCCGAGCTCTTCGAGGCGCGCGATGATATTCGAATTGGCAAATGGATGACTACGTACATATATTTCACCGACAATACCTATACGCGGTTTGCGCAAGGTGTAATCCATCTCGACCTGCGAAAAGGCCTCGGCGATAGAGGCCATCAGAGTGACCTTTTGAGCAAGCGTTGTTCGATTCTCTATCGCCTCGACGTAGCGACGTACGGAGTCATCGTAGAGCTTTTGTATCTTATCTTTGTCCGCGGCGAAGGGGCGCAACCTTAATATGAGCTTACTGAGCAGGTCGATACCTACCGCCCCAATCCATACATCTTTCATTATCGAGGTTTCACCCGTCCCGTCGAGCGATTCCTTAAAGTGTGAATAGAAGCGGTCATCCTGGTTAGGCGATACTATGGGTATGTTCGTCGAGTTGGCGTACTTAAGAATCAGCCGTTGCATAGAGTTGTACATACCGAATCGGCACGGCCCGGAACCGCCTGGCATAAAGAAAGCCAGTTTGTCCGGCTCTTTCTTCTCGATAAGATTGAGCATATCGCCGGTGGTTATCGTACAAGGCAGGCACTCTTTGCCTGTTGTAAAACGCCTGCCTTTGATAAGGGTCTGCTCATCGGCGAGCGGCATCACCTCGGCGGGCTGACCATGCGACCGAAATACCGCCGCGATACCGTAGGCTGCGTCACCCATATAAGGGATGTACAGTGTTCGCTGCTTATTCACCGACTCCGCCCAGCAGGGCCCGGGCTGCTGTGTCTGCCGTTCATCGCGGCGGCGGTAGTGCTTGAGGCTTTCGAGGAAGGCCTCTATTCTTGTGATAACGCCGGCGTCAGCGGAATGCTCATCGAGTTCAAGCTGCAGGCAAGGCTTGTCTCCCATGATGTCCTTGAAGAAGGTCAGCAAAAACGAATCGGGCCCGCAACTGAAATTAGACAGATAAATTGCGAACAACCGCGGGTCGTTTTTGATTACCTCGGCCGCACGCAGAATCTCCTGGCCGTAGCTCCAATAAACCTGTCGGTGGAGATTTTCATCGCTTAGCGGCGCGTCGTCGAGGTCCAGCATATCCATCGGGATACAATCGGCGCCGTGCTCTGCTAATTTCTTCGGAAGCTGTAAATTAACTCCCGTATCGCAGCCGTTGTAAGGCCTTGAAACCAAAACAAAGAGCTTTTTGTCGGGGCTTACTTTAGAGAGTATTTCGGCGCCCTTTTGTTTAAGCGAGTTATCAAACTCCTCCTGAGCAGAGCCGGCCTTTCGCAGAGCAGCTTTGACCTGCGACGCTTTGGCGCCGAGCAATTTTCCAAGCTCGATGAAACTCCGATTAAAAAGCTTTTCACCCTCGCCGAAACGCATCGGCAGCGACAGGATTTTAGTTCGGCCTAATTTATCTGCAAATGCCGCCCGCACTTGATACGCGAAAGACTGCATATAGGGACATAACTGGTTGTGCTTATTGTTCGGGAAGCTGGCCGTCATCGAGACAATACTCGGGAAAAAGATATAATCCGGCTGCTTTTGGAGCAACTCTGCGGTGTGACCGTAAGCGACCTTGACAGGGAAACAGGTCTGCGCCGTTACCAGCTCAATGCCTTTTCGTATTACACTCTTGTCGGTATCGCCCGACAGGACTACTTCGGCTCCCAGCTCCTGGAAGAACCGGCTGAACAACGGAAGCTGCTCCCAGAAAATCAGCGCCCGTGGTATTCCAATTGTTGTTTTTCCTTTTACCGCCTGTGTCCTTTTACCTGTCAACGCTGAGCACTGGAGCAGTCTGGTCTTGCGGAATTTGAAGGCGCCAAAATCCGAATCGCTTAAGGTCTTTTTCTTAAGATTGTATCTGTCGCATCGCGAGCCGTAATACAGCGGCTCAGAGCCGGGGAGCTGGACCTTCTTTATCTCGCAGTTATTCGCACAGTGCTCACAGGTAAACGACTCGACTGTATATTCGATATGAACAAGATTCTCGAATCCGCGGAAAGTACTTTCCGGCGTCCTGCCGGTCTGCTCAGTCATCCTGTCCATACGCTCTTTCGCAATCGATGCCGCTCCGAGCGCTCCGGTTACCTCGTGATGGTCGGGGACCATAATAGGTTTACCGAGTACCCTCTCGAAAGCCGACCAGACAGCCTTGTTGAACGCAGTGCCGCCCTGGAAGCATATATTATCGCCAATCTTTCGTCTTCCGACAACACGGTCGAGATAGTTGGCGACAATCGAATAGCTCAGTCCCGCTACCAAATCCGGTATCTGCGCGCCCTGCTGCTGATAGCTGAGCAGGTCCGACTCCATAAATACCGTACAGCGTTCGCCGAGCTTTATCGGCTCTTCACTCTCAAACGCAAGGCCGGCGAATTCTTCCTTGATATTCATATCTAACCGCTGCGCCTGCTCTTCGAGAAACGAGCCTGTACCGGCAGCGCACGCATGGTTCATTTCGAAATCGACAACGACACCATTTTCGAGCGATATGTATTTGCTGTCCTGTCCGCCGATCTCGAAAATGGTATCGACCTTCGGATTGACAATCGCAGCGCCCGCGGCCTGAGCTGTTATCTCATTTATGACTATGTCGGCCCCGATGAAATCTCCGGTCAGGTAACGACCGGAGCCCGTTGTTGCCGCACCGAGGATTTTGACCTTGCCCGCGACTTCTTTGCCAACGATATCGAGACCCTGCCGGACCGCTTCGAGCGGATTGCCCGCCGTCATCAGATAAACCTTGCTCAACACGCGCTGCTGCGGGTCCATTACGACAACATTGGTGCTTATCGAGCCTACATCAACTCCAAGATAAACATCGAGCGGGACATCAGCTTCATCAAGTAGCTCACTATATACCCTACTTTCCGGCAGCGGCATTGTCGGTTCAGCCAGCGGCTCACGCCTAGGTGCATGCTTCAGGGCCGAGCCCCGCTCAGCGAGGTAGTCGTCGAGTCCGGCAAGGTCGAATGTACGGTGACACTTTTTGAGGCCTTTGTTTTTGGCAACTATAACAGCGCCCATTGCGCCGGTGAAGAAGTGCTCGTCCGGCACGAGAAGCTCACCGCTTTGAAGCTCAAATACCTGCTCCAGAGCCTTTCTCACTCCAATATTGGCAGCAACGCCGCCGGTGAATATAATCGGCCTGACGAATTCCCTGCCGCAGCCAAGGTTGCTTTTAAGATTACGAGCCAAAGCAAGACACAGACCAGCAATGATATCACAAGTTGGCGTAGCCTGCTGCTGAAGGTGAATCATATCGCTCTTGGCGAACACAGAGCAGCGTCCGGCCATACGCGGCACACTTTTGCTGGCCAGCGCTAATTGACTGAATTTGTCCTCTATGCTGATGCCGAGCCGCTGGGCCTGCTGATCGAGAAACGAACCGGTACCGGCCGCACAGACCGAGTTTAGTGTGAAATCCCGCATCCTCATCTTGCCGTCCTGTTCGGCAAGAAAAATCAGCTTTGTATCCTGGCCACCCATCTCTATGACGCTTGCCTGGGTAAGTTCCGGGTACAGATATGATATCGCCACAGCCTGCGCTGACACCTCATTAATAAAAGGCACACCCATAACTTCCGCCAGCGCTCTGCCGGCGGCGCCGGTCACGGCCACCGTATCAATTTCGGATAGCGGAAACGTTTCGCTTAGTTCACCGAGCTGTGAACGTGCCGTTTCGAGCGGCCGTCCCATCGTGCGCCGGTAGCTGCTGAATAGTAATCCGCCCCGGCCAAGCAAAACGATGTCACTGCTGGTAGAACCCAAATCTATCCCGAGGGACAAAGCGCTGCCTTTAGCTATAAGCTCGACGAGCCCGTCACCTTTTGACCGCGCAGGGGTCTTTTGGTACGTGCTGCTATCCATAAAAAACTCCCGTTACAGCAGAATAACCGGACATCTTACTCCAGGAAGACTGGTCAATCCAGCGAATTTGCCGTACAAGTTAATAAATTAACAACCGGTTTTGCAAGCTTTAACTTACATGGCATTAAAACCTGTTAATTGTGCACAAGTAATACCTGCGGCAATTACTGTGTGGTTGTTAATTATATATATCTAAACTATTCTGTCAATGCATTTTTCTTCTTGGTCGTGAAACTTTTTTTACATATGACAGCTTTTGGAATACAACATAATCAGTATTTGCCGTAAAAGAGTTGTTGCCTACTCCATAGACTCAAGCTGACAAGCTGTCCGACAACCTGTTAAGAAAGCTGTTGTATCCTGAAGAGGTTTAACATGCTACCGTATCCACACAAAACAAGAACTGGTTTAAGGCAACTCCCCACTAGTATCTTAATATGTTATCCACAATAAAACGGGGTTGCTATTTCGACTTAACCCCTGCTATAAACTACACTTACAGATGCCCCCTGTAAGTAATAACAAAACAACAAGGTATAATACTAATACTAATACCCTTTTGATAATAAGTATTATTATAAAGAATCCGTCTTCCTTAAACAGCTCTTACACTTAGTCAATTTTCAGCGACAGTATATTACTGGTTTTTGATAAATAAAAGATTGTAGAAACACACTTTCTTCAGTAAACTAAGGTGTTGTTTTTTCTCGTGAACAGCGGGAACCTGCTGAGAAAATTACTCCTTTTATACAAGGACCCTATAATGAAAGCAGAATTTAACAGGACGGCATTATCTGAAACGCTATCTCTCGTTGCATCGATTGTGCCGGCGAGGACGCCAAAACCTATTTTGCGCTGTGTTCGACTCAGTGCTTCAAAAGAACAAACCCGGCTGGCGGCAACAGACCTTGAGGTTGGTATAAGCTGTTTGATTTCAGAGGTTAGTGTCCGCCAGGAGGGGGATGTTGTTATACCAGCCGACAAGTTCATCGCGATTGTACGTGAAAGCGCCGACGAGGTACTTGTTCTTGAGTCTGCTGACGGCAAGTGCTCAATCAAGGGTTCCGACAGCCATTTCACAGTATATGAGCAAGAAGCCGGTCAATACCCTGCTATGCCTGACTTTGATGGTAAAGGGGACCTCGAGATTTCGATAGAGGTCCTTCAAGGTGCAATTAAGCAGAGCCTTTTTGCTACGGCCAAGGAGAGCACTCGCTATGCACTAAATGGAGTGCTGTGGGAGATTAAAGGTAAAAAGCTCTCGTTAGTAGCAACGGACGGCAGAAGGCTTGCGCGTGTGCGCGTACCGATGAGCACAGCAGCGAGTGAAAAGATAGCGTCGGCGAAAATTATCGTACCGGCTAAGACAATGTCACTACTGGAGAAAATAGAGGCCGATGAAAAGGACGTTGCAATAGTGAAGTTGGTTGATAACCAGATATTAATCAGTTGCGCTAACGCTGTGGTCAGCTCAAACCTTGTCGAGGGAAACTTCCCAAAATATGAGGATATAATACCGACTGATTACGAAAAGAAGCTCTCGCTGCCGACCGAGGCTGTCGCAAGCGCCGTGCGCAGGGCGGCACTGCTGACAAGCGAGGAGTCACGGGGTATCCGGCTGGCGATAGGAAAAGGCAAGATATTTTTCTCCGGCAGGGCGCCGGAAACAGGCGACTCTGAAGTTGAAATGAGCGTTGACTATAAAGGTGAGCCTGTAGAAATTGGTTTCAACCCTGTTTTCATAACCGATGCCCTGCGGGTGATAGATACAGCGGATTTCGAGCTTGAACTCGGAACGCCCGACCGGCCCGGCCTGATTAAGTGCGGAAGTGATTTTATATACGTGTTAATGCCGATAAACTTAAGTTAGATGGTCATTGAAGACGGCTGCCGGACAGCGGAATTAGAAAAAGGGTGGTAATTTGTTTTTGTTTTGAATGGGGAAGGCAGTTGGATGGAAAACGTAACATTGCTCAGCGAAGTCCTTGGCACGATGGTACACGAGCGGCTCAGCGCCAGGTGTGAGCATTCGGTGCAGCTGCAGCAGTGCTGGCTTGAGATTTTGCCGCCTGGGCTGGCGGAATATTGCCGAATCGACGAGTTTTCGGCCGGTGTGCTGAAGGTTATGGTTAACGGGCCGGGGTATATGCATGAGCTGAGGCTGTGTAAGGAAGAGTTATGCAGCGAATTGAATGCGGCGGTACCGGGCGTAAAGATAAAAGATATAAAGCTTTTGATTGGTAAGTAGTTTTGGTGTGTGTGCACTTGCGGGGTGTAATTTATGGCGGTTAAAGAACACAAATACGATGCAAGCAACATAAAGATTCTGGGAGGTCTCGAAGCCGTTCGCAAGCGGCCGGATATGTACATCGGCGACCGCGGCAGCGGCGGCCTGCATCATCTGGTTTATGAGGTGATAGACAACTCCATCGACGAGGCGCTGGCCGGACACTGCGATACGATAACTGTCGAGATATGCGCAGACGGAAGCTGTATAGTCGAGGACAACGGACGCGGAATACCGGTAGAAAAACATAAGAAAACCCGCACGAGCGCGCTTGAGGTTGTTCTGACCACTTTACATTCCGGCGGTAAGTTCGACGGGGACAGCTACAAGGTCGCCGGCGGCTTGCATGGTGTCGGGGTCAGCGTAGTTAACGCGCTGAGCGAGTGGCTCGAAGCCGATGTTTATCGGGACGGCTACCATTTTCATTTCGAGTGTGACAGGGGAAAAGGCAGAGCGCCGGTCAAGAAAATCGGTCCAACCAAAAAGCGCGGCACACGCATCAGGTTCATGCCGGACGACGAGATATTCGGCGACACGGAGTTCGATTACGACACACTGCTCAAGAGAATCCGCGAGATGGCATATCTCAATGCGGGGCTTGAGATTACCTTCAGGGACGAAGGGAAAAGAAAGAAACAAGTCTTTAAGTTTGAAGAAGGCATAAAGGCTTTTATTAAACACCTCAACGAAGGCAAAGGCGTTCTGCACAGTGACATCATCTATTTCGCAAAAGAGGACACCAAGGCGATGATGATGAGCTGTGAAATCGCCATGCAGTACTGTGATGCCTATACGGAAAACGTACTTGTCTTTGCCAATAACATTCGCAACATCGACGGCGGCACACATCTTTCGGGCTTTCGTACAGCTCTTACGCGAACGATGAACTTCTACGCCAAAAGCAACAACCTTCTCAAAAACGGCAATCCCCCTACAGGCGAAGACCTGCGTGAAGGATTGACCGCGGTGGTCTCTGTGAAGTTAGCCGACCCGCACTTCGAGGCGCAAACCAAGGTGCGACTAACGAATCCCGAGGTCGGTAGTTTTGTCGAAACTACGGTTAACGAGCAGTTAGGCCATTTTCTTGAGGAGCATCCGCCGGACGCCAAGCGGATTCTGAACAAAGCAATCCAGGCCGCCGCTGCGCGGGAGGCGGCCCGCAAAGCGCGAGAATTGACCAGGCGCAAGGGAGCGCTTGGAAGCAGTAACCTACCGGGGAAGTTGTGGGATTGCTCAAGCAAGGAAAAGGCCAGCACGGAGGTATTCATCGTCGAGGGCGATTCGGCGGGCGGTTCGGCGAAGTCCGGGCGCGACCGTAATATTCAGGCGATATTACCGTTGAAGGGGAAAATTCTTAACGTCGAGAAAGCTCGACTTGAGAAGATGCTCGCTCATGAGGAAATCCGCACGATTATCAGTGCTCTGGGTACCGGCATAGGTGCCGATGAGTTCGACCTGGAGAAGTGCCGCTACGGCAAGGTCATACTGATGACCGACGCCGATATTGACGGCGCTCATATCCGGACGCTGCTGCTTACTTTCTTTTTCAGACAGATGCCCCAGTTGTTCCATAGTAATAAGATTTATGTTGCCCAGCCCCCACTGTACGAAGTAAGGACCAAGGGAAGTAAGAAAAGCGAATATATTCTTACCGAAGGGCAGATGCGTAAACGTATGATAAACCGCGGCCTGGAAAATACAAAGCTTGTTATCCGCAGCGAGAAGAAAAACGTTAAAGATAAAACCGTGGAAGCTGATAAGCTCAGGAGGATGATTAAAGACCTCTCCGAGATAGAACGGGCCGTCGGCATACTCAGAAGACGCGGTATTAGATTTGAGGAGTTTGTAAACGATTATTATGACGGTAATGTGCTTCCGGCATTTAGGATTATGTTCGACGGTCAGGACGAATTTTTCTATGACTCAAAGCAATTCGATAAACGACTGGAAAAGCTGAAAGACAAACTCGGCAACGGTGATGAGGGCGACGAGGAGGAAAGACTCAATTTCGAGGAGCTGCACGAGGTCGCAAAGATAAATCAACTGAGTGAGCGGCTCGAAAAGGATTTCAATCTTGACCTGAAAGACTTTTTGCTCAAACCGGCCAAGTCCGTATCTGGTGAATCATTGCCGACGAAGTTCTGCCTTGTGAACGGAGAAAGCAGTTATGAAATAGCATCGCTTGGAGAAATTTGTGTCGGCATAAGGCAAATAGGAGCAAAAGCAGTCGAGATAAAACGATTCAAAGGCCTTGGTGAGATGAACGCCGACCAGCTATGGGAGACCACGATGAATCCACAGACGCGTACTTTGCTTAGCGTAAAGCTCGATGACGCCGGTGAGGCGGACCGCTTGTTTACTATTTTGATGGGTAGTGACGTTGAAAAGAGGCGAAATTTTATTAGAGACCACGCACTGGAAGTACAAAACCTCGACGTTTGATATGGCGTATAATACTGGAGGTATGAAAAGATTATCCGTAAAATTTGATATCCACTTCGTGCTGCAAACCAGTACAGTTGCGCTGCTTATATTTTGGTCGTTTTTCTCACAGGCCTGTTGGGCCGATACCTTTACCCATCACAAAAGCGGAGAGATTTTGCATGGCTATAAGACCAGCCAGGTCGATAGGGCCGAAACAGCAATACAAACAACCGAGAAGGGGCTCATAAAACTAAATCTCGCGGAATGGCAGGGAACCGCCGACCGCAAAGGCCGAAACAATAAGGTCGTCGTTATGGAGATAAACAGCCCTATTATATATGAGATAGAGACCCAGGCCCTTGAAAATGCCATCACGCGCATCGCCGACGAAGGGCCGCTTTTTATATTGCTGGAAATAGACACGCCTGGCGGCAGGGTAGATTTGGCACACAGAATTTGCGGTGCTATTACAGGCTCCGACAATGTGCAGGTAATTGCCTACATAAAGGGCGGTGAGACAGGGGGAGCACTATCGGCAGGAGCGGCAGTAGCGCTTGCTGCCGACAGGATGTATATGGGACAGGACAGTGTTATAGGTGCAGCTACTATGATTACCAGCCAGGCCGAGACGATGAAACAGGCCTACGGCGCGGACGTGGGAGAGAAGTTTGATTCCGCGTGGCGGGCGAGGCTTGCGTCCTTGGCCGAGCAGAATGGACGGCCCGGTCTGCTTGCACGAGCTATGGTCGATAAGGATATTGAGGTTATCGAAGTTGCGCAGAACGGCGGTCGGTTTTTTATTGACCCTGTCAACAGGAAGCCGGAACAGGACCTTATCAGAACCTGGAGCAAAAAAGGTTCGCTTCTGACACTGACGGCGTCGGAAGCTGTGGGCTGCGGTTTTGCAGAGTCGATAGTATCATCCCGTGAGGAGCTGCTCCGCAAGGAGGCGGCGGCCCAGGCCGAGGTTGTCATCAATGATGACATACAGCAGGCCGGCGAAGAGCTCAGGCGTGCACAGGGGCAACTGGCCCGAATACGTAAGTCGGTTGACTTCGAGGTGAAAAAGGCCGAGGGCAGGATGTACCGCGCAGAGGCGCTAAAGATACTGCGCGATGCAAGAACAGAATTTAAAAAGCTGCTCAGTCTCGCCCGAAAATATCCGGACCTGAACCTTGACATCACGGTAATTGAGGACGAGCTTAATTCAATAGAAGCAGCGTACCGTAACATGAAAAGGGAAGCACGGAGGAAGTAATCCGGCAGTTGGAGGAGCCGATATATGCACTTACGATCGTCGTATATTTTTATATTGATGATACTTTTAGTTCCTATTTGTATCTCTGATACCTTTACTGACAGGGCCACCGGTAAGGTTTTTCATGGATACCGGACCGGACAGACAGAAAACGGTAAAACTGTGGTTTATACTGTAGAGAAAGGCTTTATACCTTTGGAGCTTTCACAATGGGACATAGTCGCCGACCGTCAGGGCAGAAAAAACAAGGTGGTCGTCATAGGCATCGAACAGGAGCTTTCGTTACAGATCATTATCGAATCTCTCAGCCAGGTCATAAGCCAGGCGGCTGATGATGGGCCGCTGTTCATTTTACTTGAGATAAACAGCCCCGGCGACAGGGCGGATTATGTCGAGAAGATTTGCGACAAGTTGATTCGAACTGATTACTGTCCGGTAGTCGCTTTCGTAAGGACGGGCCCTTACGGCGGCGCTTTGAGCGGGGCAGCAGCTGTTGCGCTTGCCTGTGATAAAATCTACATGGCGCCGGACACAACTATAGGGGCAGCGGCGATTATCAGGCCGGCCGGCTCGTTCAGTGGAGAGGATATAAGTATTGCCTGGCAGGAATATCTCGGCACTCTGGCGCGCGAGGGAGGAAGACCCGAGCTGTTGGCCCGTGCGATGGTCGATAAGGATATAGAGGTAATAGAGGTCATTGATAAGGGCGCCCGCCGTTTCGTTGAGCCTTCTACCGCCGAGCCCAATCAGACCGTTGTTCGCTTGTGGTCGAGAGCCGGTTCTCTGTTAACACTGACGGCCTCCGAGGCAGTCCAGAGCGATATTGCCGAAGCAATTGCACTTGACAGGGCCGACGTCCTTCGGAAATTGGATGCCGCTGATGCTGAAGTCGTTGTTGACAGTAGCGTTGATGAGTCTGTACGGACATTCAAAAAGGCAAGGCTCAAATTCAAGAGACTTCGAAACAGCCTGGACGGCAGGATAAAGATAATCGAGCGGACGGACAGCCTTGAGGAGGCGATAAACCTGCTGCGCCAGATAAGAGATGAGTATAAATCACTTCTTCTGTTGGCCAAACGGTATCCAGACCTTTATCTTGACACTGAGCTTATTGAAGAGCAGTTGGATTCTGCGATGGATTACTACCAGCGAGCCAGGGTCAAGAAACGCACCGCAGCCGATGACGCTAATGAAAAGACAAATCCTGAACATTAACAGGCGCCTTGTGACAAACTGCGGAGCTATGGCAATGACTGAATTTAACAGAACGGAGCGATTTTTTTGTAAATCTAATCGTTTCGTCACCAATCACGAAAATATCTGGAATTTTTCTTGCACTTAGCTGTTGCGCGCGTCAGAATACCTTTGGTGTTATTCACCGACTTGGTCAGGTTCTTTTTTTATATTTGCCGGGGTAGATACGAACGCAAAGTAGGGAGACAAAAAAATGGAGCGTTCATTTCTTGGAAACATAATTATAACAACCGTTTTCGTCTTATTGCCGTTTTCTGCATGCAACAGGAGTGACCGCAGCAAGGCGGCTGAAATTCCTGAAACACCGCAGGACAGGGAGAAAGCCAGGCTGATGAACGATATTGGCCGTGATTTCGAGGACTCGGAGTCGCATTATAAACTCGGCCAGCTCTATCAGAATGACGGGTTATGGTCCAAGGCCCTGCATGAATATAATGTTGCCGTCAGTTTTAATCCCGCTCACCGCAATGCCCAGGCGGCGACTGTTTATGTTCTCAATGCGATGGGTGATAAGACAAAGGCTGATATGACGGCCGATACTTATATCATGCAGACATCAGGCTCGGCCGAGGAATCATTGAGGCTGGCACTTGCTTTTCAAAAAGAAAAACTCGACGACCTGGCGCTTCGGGCATATGAGCAGGCCCTTAGACTCGCCCCGAATTCAGCCAAGGTGAATCGCCAGATAGGTTATTACTATCTCAGCAAAGGCGATAAGGTCCGCGCAAGAGAATATCTCTATCGCAGTTTTCAGCTCAATCGCAAGCAGGCCGATGTGGCAGGTGAACTCGGTAGGCTCGGAGTTGATATCTCCGGCGCCAGACTGGAAAGCGGCAAAAGTGTCGACAAGATTATCACCGAGGCCGACAAGGAAAGAACCAATTAACATTTAAGACAATTTAACGATTTCTATGGCCCTGTGGCGAACGGAGTCGCCGCGGGGTTTTTTTATTTGATGACAAATAGAAACTTAAAGAGAAAAATCAGAATTAATAAAGTCATCACTCCTGAGGGGCGTTTCTGCATATTTAATTTTTCATTTTTCATTTCAGCACAGGTATGGGGCAATTGTACAGAGATGCAATCTGCCTTGCCGATATTATCTGCGGTTTGCCTTTTACGGTATTTCGCAAAAGGCAAGCCGGTGTATGCGCTTTATGCGTTGACTTGTTTTTTTATCGGACCGGCGTGAAAACAAAAAAATTGCAGACTCGAAAGTCGCACAAGGTAGCTATTGTATGCATCGCCGTGGCAGTGTTGCTGGTGTTGTTGTGCAGTTGTCTGGGTTTTAACATCGGCGACTGGCCTAATCCATATCACCATCCGCACAACCGGCCTTCGACCAATCTTTGCGGCGTAATCGGCGCTTTTTTTGCATATCATCTGCTTTACTGTATCGGTCCCGGTGTATACGTCCTGCTGACCGGCGGGATAATCCTGCTTGTGTTACAATTGATGAAGCACAAGGTCGAACAGTTTATCCTGCGCTTGGTTGGCCTGGGCCTGCTTACTGCCGCGGCTTCTGCCAGTTTTTACTGCCTTTGGCCTCATAGTATATATGAGTTCCCAATCGGCTCAGGCGGGGTGCTCGGAGTTGCTGCGGCCTCTTTTCTCAGTACCCATTTTGCCGCTCTCGGTACGTTCATCCTTATAGCGGCAACCTGGGCTGTGGGTTTTGTACTGCTCGCTGATACTTTTTTATTCACTGTTCTTTCTGCAGTGAGCCTTTGTCTGGCTAAGGTTTTCGGCCTGGCCAGTCCCGCCTGGGCGGCGGCAAGACAGCACAGCGAAGCAATAGGGGAAATCTGGAAAAAATTGAGTGCAAGACAAAAATCCAAACCCACACCATACGAAGCCTTCAGTATAACTGCCGACAATCATGTCGAAATCCCGATATATCGGGACGGCCGGACCAAACAAATCGAGACGCAAAAACAGCAGCAAGAGCCGTCAAAGCAAAAGACAAAACCAGCCGCTGCAAAAACCCCAGCCGTCAAACCTTATGTATCTCCTAGTTATGAGGACTACATACTGCCGCCTTTGGAGCTTCTGGACGAGCCCCAGTATAGCTATGCGGCTGTGCAGAGCAAGGTAATCGAATCCAAGGCCCGTGCACTCGAAAAATTGCTCGCCGAGTTCAACGTGAACGCCCGCGTAGTCGAGGCCGAGACCGGCCCGGTCATCACGATGTTCGAGCTGGAACTGGCGGCGGGGGTAAAGGTCGGTCAGATATCCGCACTTGCCAATGATATGGCCCGTGCCCTCGGTGCTGGCGCGGTTCGGGTAGTGGCGCCGCTCGCCGGCAGGCACACCATCGGTATTGAGGTGCCCAACAGCGAGAAGGAAAAGGTCCGCATCAAGGACCTGATGCAGATGGCGCCGGGCAAAATCCATAAAATGGCGATACCCCTGTTCCTCGGCAAAGACTCTTCCGGCGAGGCGCTCGTCTCGGACCTCACCGAGATGCCGCATCTGCTGATCGCCGGCACGACCGGTTCCGGCAAGAGTGTCTGCATTAACAGCATTATTACCGGAATTTTACTTACACGCCGTCCCGACGAGGTAAAGATGATACTCATCGACCCGAAAATGGTCGAGATGACAGCCTTTAATACCATCCCGCATCTGATGAGCCCGATTGTCACCGAGACCCAGCGGGCCGTTCAGATTCTCGAATGGGCAACGGTTAAAATGGACGAGCGATATGCATTGCTTGCCGAGGCCCGCGTCAAGAATATCCTCGGCTACAACAGCCTCGGCCCAGAACAGATAATAGAGCGTTTCGACCCCGGCACAGCAGAAGAGGAAGCCAAGATTCCGAAGAAGCTGCCCTATATCGTTATCGTCATCGATGAACTGGCGGATTTGATGATGACTGCCCCGAAGGAAATCGAGGCCTATATCGTTCGCCTTGCACAGAAGAGCCGCGCCGTCGGCATCCATATCGTCCTGGCCACCCAGCGTCCGCAGGCCACTGTCGTTACCGGCCTTATTAAATCCAATATGCCCACGCGCGTCGGCTTCCGAGTCGCGGCGAGGATGGACAGCCGTATTATCCTCGACCAGAACGGCGCAGAGACACTGCTCGGTGAAGGTGATATGCTGTTTCTAAAGCCCGGCACCAGCGACCTTATCAGGGCGCAGGGGACATTCGTCGATGAGGCGGAAGTCAAGCGTATCGTCAAACATCTCAAGGAAATCGCAGAGCCGGAATTTCATCCGGAGCTTACTCAGCTCAACCGCATTGACCTGGCCGATATGCCGAGGGACGAACTGTTCGATGAAGGCGTTCGTGTCGTCCTCGAAACAAAACGCGGCAGCGTATCGTTGCTGCAGCGGCGCCTTAACGTCGGCTACGCGCGGGCCTCACGAATGATAGAGATGATGGCGTCACTCGGCATACTCGGCGAATACAAAGGCAGCCAGGCCCGCGAGGTCATGATGACGCTCGAACAGTACGAAGACATGATGAAAGAGCGGCAGTACGGTGAAGA
>CAZOVR010000036.1:0-29511 GCA_964583405.1 uncultured Pirellulales bacterium | reverse complement strand
TCTCTGTGGCCAAAAGGATTTTTACTACGATGTTCACGAAGTTAATGAGTCGCCGTGACGGCGACTGCTAAACTAAACAGAAGTGACAAAATCCCAGGATTGGGACGGCAGATTTGAACTGGGGGATTGGCATATTTCCTCGGTTTCAAAAATTCATTCAAAAAGGCAAAACTACAGAAGGATCGGATGATCAAAACCGCGGATTCCTGTACCCTGAACGCTGTGCCCTATTGTTTCCGTGGTTTTATACTTGCATTTCGGTTCTGTTTCTGCGAAAATGGTTTCTATCGTATCTGCTTGGCGTGTTGGAGGAGCATATGAACAGGGGCTATAGTTCATTTACCCATAAAATTGTTCTTATATCTGCCCAAATCCTTATTTTCACGGCCATTTTGTGCCCTGTCGGCCTTGGCAAGTACTCCGGCGGCTCAGGACAACCAAGCGACCCATATCTGATTTCCACCCCTAATGACCTTAATGCTATCGGCCTCGACCCCAATGACTGGAACAAATTCTTCCTTATGACCACAGAAATTAACTTGGCTGAGTATACCGGTTCCCAGTTCAACATCATTGGAGATAATACTAATTCTTTTACGGGATATTTTGACGGCAATAACCACACGATTTCTAACTTCAACTACAGCAGTACAGGTACAAATTACATTGGGCTGTTCGGTCATACCGGAGCTTCTTTTTCAGACTCCGGACAAATCTGGAATGTTACTTTGACCAACGTCGACGTCAACGGCGGCACAGGAAGTTATATTGGTGGTTTGGTCGGCTATGCCAGGGGTAGCGTTATCAACTGCAGTGTGGACGGCGGTCTGGTACGGGGGCAGTCGTATGTCGGCGGCCTTGCAGGCTTCATCTCTTCTTGTACCGTCGTTGACTGCAGCAGCCTATGTGACGTTAACGGCACCTCCGATGTAGGCGGCTTAGCCGGATATACCGGAAACGGAGCCGTTATAACTGAGTGTTATGCAACCGGCTGTGTCACCGGGGACACTGATGTAGGCGGTCTGGTCGGCACCCTTAGCGGGCAAATAACCAGATGTTACGCTGCGGGACAAGTTATTGGAAAACCCGGCAATAATTCTATCGGCGGACTTGTAGGAGCAACATATCCGGATTCTTCTATTGAAGAAAGTTATGCCAAAGGAACCGTCCAGGGCGAGGTGTTCATTGGCGGCCTGTTAGGGTTTAATTGGGAAACTTCTCTGACACACTGCTATTCAGTCGGTTCGGTTTGGGGTACTGCACAGGTTGGCGGATTTATTGGTAACAATAATTCACCGGGGCCTTGTGTTAATTGTTTCTGGGATTACCAGAGCAGCGGTCAGACCTCGGGAGTCGGTGCAGGCAGCAGCGATAATATATACGGTAAAACAACTGAACAGATGAAAACACAAACAACCTTCACCAATGCCGGCTGGGACTTCAATACCCCCGTATGGAGTATCGATGAGGGTGTTAATTATCCAATATTGATTTTCCAGGAATACGCGAGTGATTATGGCGGGGGTCGCGGCACTGCTCAGGACCCCTTTCTTATTTACACGCCTGAACATATGCAGGAAATAGGCACGAAGAAATATCATTGGGGTATGAATTTTAAGCTGATGGACAACATCGACCTGAGCCAATACGACGGTCAGGACGGAAGAGAGCGTTTTAACAAAATCGGCTATTATAATAGTTCCTCAGACTATCTGCCTTTTACGGGCGTGTTTGATGGTAATAACTGTACGATTTCCAACTTCAATTATATTACAACTACCGAGGATATGGTAGGCCTGTTTGGTTATGCCGAAGGAGAAGATGTAATCATAAAAAATCTTGGATTGATAAATCCGAATGTCAGTGCAGACGAAGGGTATCAGCAAATCGCCGGGCTTGTCGGACAGTTCAAAGACGGCTCTTTGGAAAATTGCTACGTCCATGATGCTAATGTAACCGGCGGTAATCTGGTTGGCGCCCTGGTCGGTAGACTACGAGGAGGTGTCATATCGAATTGCTACGCCACCGGTAAAGTTGCCGGTCAAGAAGAGGTCGGCGGCATGGTCGGCAGAAATGACGAGGGAGAAATCCGTTATTGTCAGGCTGATGTCTCTGTTAGTGCAAGCTCTTATGTCAGCGGTGGATTACTTGGTGAACTCGATTGCGGTTTAGTCTACGGCTGTAGCGCTCACGGCGATGTAAACGGTGCAGACATCGTGGGCGGTCTAATCGGTACCAATGCGACAATCTTCGGTCCTACGGGCCCCCGTTCGGGAGATATAATTGACTGCTACGCCACAGGCAACGTTTCAAGTGAGGGCAGCGCCGGCGGACTCGTTTCATTTAGTGGAAGCACTTTGATAAGGTGCAGCGCCAGCGGGTCGGTAAAGGGCCGCCTGTATGTTGGAGGCCTTGCAGGTAATGCAGGCGGAACCATTCAATGCTATGCGACGGGAGATGTCAGCGGAGAAGATGACGTGGGAGGTCTTACAGGAACAAGCGCTTATGTTATGTCCGATTCCTTTGCACTTGGCGATGTTAACGGCAGATACAACGTAGGCGGATTGAGTGGAAGACATTACGGAACTATACAAAATTGTTTCTCCGCCGGCTTTGTTTCAGGTTCATCGACATTCGGCGGTCTCGTTGGTTATAATCTTTCTGACGGTAACATTGTAAATTCCTTCTGGGATGAACAGACCAGCGGGCTGTCCAATATGTGCGGCATCGGTTCCAGCGGCAGCGGCTGCGACAACTCCTACGGCAAAACAACAACTGAAATGATGAACGTAATAACCTTTACCTCCGTCGGCTGGGACTTCGTTGGAGAAACGACAAATGGTTACAAAGACGCCTGGCGAATGTGCCAAAATACCGTCGATTATCCGAGATTGGCCCGGGAATTTTCTCAGTACGGCGATTTTGTGTGTCCCGATGGTGTCGATTTCATCGACTATTCTGTATTAGCAGACCAGTGGCAGCTTGAAAAACTTCAGCAGGACTTTAATTTTGACGGACTTATTGATTTCTGCGACTGGGCACATTATGCCAGTGACTGGGACGGTGACTATTCAGTGCTGGAAACGTTTCTAACGTATTGGCTCGCTCGCAGCGCTCGACAAGCAGATATTGCCCCACTAGGCGGTGATGACATTGTCAATTGGCTGGACCTTAAGCTATTTTGTGAAAACTGGCTTGAAGAATAGTCACACTACTTATCAAGTGGGAAATCCTTTTAATTGATTCCTTCGACGGAGCTCAGGACAAGTATTGATTTGATTATTGATTATTTTTCTGCGGCCAAAAAGACCTTTACCACGATCCTCACCCGCCTGCGGCGTGGTAAACCCGTCTCCGCTGCGCTCCGCCGCGGTAAACCGGGGGTGAAAACCCCACAATAAATAAAAAGAAGAACCCCCGACGGTGCCGGGGGCTAAAAACCCGCGGTACAGATCCGCGGGCTAATCAGGGAAATTCAGGTAGGCGTATTGGCCTTCCGCGCACTAAAGAGAGGAAGTTTAGTGCGGGACTCCATCAGGCCGGTTAGAGACCGGACTTCAGTCGCGGTTATTTCATTTGAAGTTAAGAAACGCATACTCACCTCTATACTTTTTAGCGGCGGTATCATAAGCCTTTGCGGCGGAGATTTCGTTGTCGAAATAGCCGAGATGTCTTTGTTGGCCATCAATATGAATTTGAGCGACCCATTTTTCATTATCCTTGTGCCAACAAACACCTTTGTATTTAGAGCGGCTGGGTTTGGGATTTGAGCGGTTCCACATATTCTGTCGCGGAGTTGCGAGGCGCAAATTAGCCTTGCGATTGTCCAGAGAATTACGATTTATGTGGTCAACGACAATATCAGGGGATAAGGTGTCCATCTTCGCCAAGAATTCCGTCTTCGTCAGGACTACGCCGGACAGACGGGATTCAGGGTTCAGTTTGTGTATCATGATTAAGCGGTGCATCGTCAGAGTATAAGACTTTCCATTTCTACGAAGAGTTCTGGCGGCGTAAACCGGTCTCCTGCCACGGCCGTGCGCGTGCCAATTGTACCTTGAAAGCCAGGCGTAATCTTCGGGGTCAACGATGGCGAAATAACCTCGGGTTAGCTTGATTCGGCGGAAGGGATAGCCGTAGCGCAGGCGTCTGTATAACAGCATCAGCCATAGACCTAAACGAACAACCGCGGCCGGGAGCCAGAGCTTGATTTGCAGTTTGATAACCATCTTCTTTTCTCCTTTTCGTAACAGAATGAAAAAAATGCTTCCCCCCACCTTTGGATGAACTTGCGCGTTTTTGCGCTATTTTCAGAAATTTTCTGAAAAAATTCGGCGTAAGTCCTTGTCAACAAAGGGCAAAATTTTTTTGAAAAAAGTTTTTTTACCTCCGTACCCCCCTGCGCGATTTTGTTGCATTATTTTGCTACGCAAAAAATAATGTCGATTTTAGGGTGTTTGGTATGCAATTTGCTCAGCACAAGGATTTTACCGCAGAGTACGCCCCCTGTTTACAACTTGCAGAAGCAAGTGAGCACACAGAGATTTCATAAAAGCATACAGAAATGAACCATAAATTACTCCGGATTCCTACAGATTGCGAGAGTTTTGTGGATATGGTATATACTCGATTCTCGATACTGGATGCTCGATGCCGTGTGCGGGACGCGAAATGATATGTGTAACAGCAAGTTGAAAACTGCGGTGCTGGGACTAAAAGACGGGGGCGATTTCCTTCTGGAGACAGCGGCAGGGTCGGAGTACTTCGATATTGTCGCGGTCGCCGAGAAGGAAACCGAGCTTGCAGAAAACGCGGCAAAGCAGTACGGATGCAGGGCGTTCGACGATTACCGGCAATTCGTTATACAAAATGAGTTTGACTGCGTACTCGCCGCTGCGGGTATGTATAGCTGTGAGCAGCATCTTCGGGCAGCTATAAAGAAGAAATTCCACATTTTCAAATTGCAGCCTTTCGCGAGGAATTTCGAGGAGGCGAGCGAACTTATCCGGCTGGCAAAGGCCGAGGGGGTGGAGCTTTCGGTTGCGGTGCCGCTGCGATTCGCGGAAATATCCGCCCAATTAAAACAAGCGCTCGATGAAAATTTAGTCGAGCAGGTATCGCTTGTTACGGTGGTATGCGAGTATCGCAGGGAACATCGGCCGGCCTGGTACAACGACCCTGAGCTGGCAGGCGGCGGAGTGCTGCTGCGGGAGGGATATGAGATTGTCGATTTGCTGGTGCAGGCGTTCGGAGTGCCGGAGACAGTCTATTCGTTAATGACCAACACTGCATCGGACAGACAGCAGAGGCATGCACTGACGGAGGATTCGGCGGTGGTTACGATGAGATACGCAAGTGATTTGTGTGTCAATCTCGTTGTGACAAGGGCGTTCGGACCTGAATCGGAAATCGAAAGTATCCGATGCGTCGGCAAAGAAAAAGTGCTGATATTAGACAGGGACAGGATACGACTGGAAAATCGCGCCGGCGAGAAGCTAAAACAAAAACGGCTGAACTACGATGCGAACACTGCGATGAAAGAATCGCTGGAGAATTTCGCACTGAGTATTTTAGAGCCGCAGGAACATAAACTTCAATGCGGCGGACAGGGACAACTCAAAAATATGGCGATGATAGAGGCTGCGTATCTTTCATCGAGGACGTCTATGCCGGAGCAGCCGCGGCGGATACTGGCTCTGGAGGAGACAGAGCCGGGTCTGTTCTGGGCGGCGGGAAGATAGCCTTTATGGTTTTAGTTCGTCGAGTACGAATTTTTTGTAGTCTTCCTGCCCTACTTTCAGATTCAGATTCTGATAGCCTCTGTTCTTTATGGCCTGGGCGATATATCCAACGCGATTTTCAGGCGAAGGGTGCGTTGATAAAAATTCTATTTGTCCGCCCTGGCTCTCGGCTTCGAGCATCTGCATAGTCTGTACCATAGCCTGGGGGTCGTAACCCGCCTTGACCATATAATCGAGGCCGGCCAGGTCTGCTTCTTTTTCCTGTACCCTGCTATATCCCAGGCCGATAATTTGCCTTGCTACACCAGCGACCTGCATCGCGCCGCCTGGGGCTTTTGACGAGGCAACGGTAAGAGCAACTTCCATGCCGATTTCCCTGCTAATCTGAGCCGAAGAGTGACGGGCCACGACGTGAGTTGTTTCATGACCCAAAATGGCGGCGAGCTGTGCCTCGCTTTCGAGTTTTTCAAGCATGCCGCGCGTGATAAAGATATAGCCGCCGGGCAGTGCAAATGCATTGACCATTTCATCTTCGAGCGCTGTGAACTGGTAGTCGAAATATGGTTTGTGGCTTACGCCGGCGACTTTACGGCCTACACTATCGACGTAATTCTGCAGTGTGAGGTTCTGGATTTTGCCGCCCATCTCCTTTTCGATTTCCGGGGCATAGGACCGGCCCAGCTCAATGTCCTGCTCTTCTGAAAAAAGCATAAGCTGGCTCTTGCCTGAGATGGGGTTGGTTGCGCAACCGAAGGCGAGAAGCAGTACGGGCAGGAATAACAGAAATATGATTTTAGCTTTCATGTTATCTTTCCTCATATAAAAGTTTCCGTTTGAAAAATACACCGGAATTTATTATAAGTTCGCATTTATCTTTGTGAAACGAAAAATGTCCGACCATGAGATTTGCGGTAAGTGCAGCCAAAGGAATGGCTGTAAACAGGTCTATCAGCAAATAGCTGATAACAAGGGCCCTTCTGTGCTCGGCAAGGTGATGATTGCCTTTGCTGTTCCTCTTTTGAGCTTTGTTCTGGCGGTGGTGGTTTTTTCCGAGCTAACAGCCAAAATAATGCCGTCCGGTAGAAGTGCAACGGCGTTAAGTTTTTTCCTGTCTATTGTAATGACGGTTTTGATCGTGTCGGTCATGCAAGTTGCAAATAGGCGGTTTGGGAAGGATAGGCAAAAGTGATTATGCCGGTGTTGGTAGCAAAAGGCAAATATCGGTTTGGTGGAGGTGTGCATCCTCCTGATTATAAAGGACTTACAGAAAACAAGGCCATAAAGGCAGGTCCTGTGGTCAGTCAGGTCACGATACCGCTGAGCCAGCACATCGGGGCGGTTTGTCAGCCTATAGTCAATAAAGGCGATGACGTCGAGGCCGGACAAATGGTCGGCAAGAGCGAGGCCTTTGTCTCGGCCCCTGTTCACAGCCCGGTAAAGGGTAAGGTAAAAGAAATTGCCCTGGCCTCGCACGCAGTTTTGGGTAGGTGTTTGTCGGTAATAATAGAGGCCGACGAGTCCAGCCCTACGGCGGTGTTGCCCGCGGATTTTGGGGCGGATTTCGATGAGGGCGGGTTTACCAGCGAGCAGATATGTAACGCGGTGGGACCGGCGGGAATCGTGGGGATGGGAGGAGCAGGATTTCCGACAAGAATCAAGATTGACCCGGCGCCGCCGAAAGAAATCCTGATAATCAACGGCTGTGAATGCGAGCCGTTCATAACCTGCGATTACCGGCTGATGCTCGAATGGACGAATAAGATTGCCGCCGGAATCAGGCTGGCCGGAAAAGCGTCTGGATGTAAAAGAGTTATCATTGCAATTGAAGATAACAAGCCCAAAGCGATAGAGGCATTTCGTTCGAACAAACAGGTAGAATCAAACGGTTTCAAAATAGTCGAGCTCAAGACCCATTATCCACAAGGCGGTGAGAGACAACTTATAAACGCGGTGTTAGGCAAACAGGTTGCGACCGGCGGTATCCCGCCTGCTATCGGAGTGCTGGTAATGAACGTTGCGACTGCCGCGGCGGTGGCTGAGGCGGTTGTTCAAAGACAAGCGCTTACTCATCGTGTGGTGACAGTGACAGGTCAGGCAATCGCCGAACCTGCGAATCTGTACACAGCAATAGGGACAAGCGTTGGCGAACTGATTGAGTTCTGCGGCGGATTGACACAAAAAGGCGCCAAGGTGGTGATGGGCGGGCCGATGACGGGTGTTGCGATAGCCGACCTATCGACGCCCATCACTAAAACCACAGGTGCGATTACTATCCTGACAAAAAGGCAGGTCGGCCGGGCAAAGCTCTCCCAGCAGGTGACGCCCTGCATTCGATGCGGCAGGTGCATAGAAGCCTGCCCTGAAAAGCTAAATCCAACGAAGATAGCCCACGCGGTTATGCATAACATGATGGATACGGCGAAAGACTATTATATAAGCGCGTGTATAGAATGTGGATGTTGCAGCTATGTGTGTCCGGCCAATATCGAGCTGACCGGATATATAAAAACGGGTAAGGTTCTGCTGGCGCGACAAGAGAAAAGGATACCGCAGTAATGTCCGTTGTGCGTTATGCGTCGCGTGTACTGCATAGAAAAAGTATTGAAGGAAAGATTTGATGCTGAGTGATATTCGGGTAACGCCGTCGCCTCATATAAGTGCGAGTTATTCGACTCGTCGTGTGATGGGCGACGTTATCATCGGACTTTGCTTTCCGCTGGCTGCGGCTGCGTATTACTACCGCTGGCATGCACTGACACTGACAGGAACGTGCGTGGTTTCATGTGTTGTGACGGAATTTCTATGTAACCTGCTGCGAAGAAAACCAAAACCGGCGGAGTCACTCGGTGATTTGAGCGCGATAGTGACGGGGATGATACTGGCGTTTTCGATTCCGCCTGCGTTTCCATTGTGGGCTGCTGTAATCGGCAGTGCGTTCGCAATAACGATAGGTAAAATGGTGTTCGGCGGATTAGGCTCGAATATATTCAATCCGGCGATGGCCGGACGGGCGTTCCTGACAGCATCGTTCGGACTGCTGATGACGACATGGACCATACCTGCGACGATAGATACCAATATGTCAATAATCGGCTCGGTGGAAGCAAAACAGGCTGTGTCCGGACACAAATTGTCAGTCATTGCCAGAACTCAGGCGACGCCGCTGGCGATGAGCAAAGAGGCTATTAAAACCAAAAGCGGCGCCAAAAAAATATATTTACAACAATTCCATGCCGCCCTTTTAGGTGAAGTCGGAGGCTGTCTCGGTGAAACCAGTGCAGTTATGATTGCCCTGGGTGGTTTATACATGATTATCAGGAAAACGATAAATCCCCAGATACCACTGGCAGTTCTGGCCAGTACGTTTGTTTTTGCATTGATTGCACACCTGATAAATCCGGATGCATATATGAGCCCGTTGGTGCACATCGTAAGCGGCGGGCTAGTACTCTGTGCGTTTTTCATTACGACGGACCCGGTGACGGCGCCGCTTACCACAAAAGGGATGTGGATATTCGGTATCGGCGTGGGGGCATTGACGATGCTAATAAGGACAGTGGGCGAATATCCCGGCGGAGTAATGTATTCGGTCCTTTTGATGAACGCGCTGACTCCGCTTATCGACAGACTGTGTAAACTAAAGCCGGCCGGAGGTGTACCCAGTGCGTAGTATAAAATATTTCATACAACAAAGCTGGCTGTTAATCACTGCGGCGTTCTGCTTCGGGCTGCTGCTTGCGCTGACTAATGCGGCACTGAAGCCGAGGATTCAAAGAAACGAAATCGGTGCACTTTACGATAAGATGAAAAGCCTTATGCCGCAGGCAAAAGAATTTGAGAAGGTCTTATTGCAAATTGAAATCGAGGCCAACAAAACCGACGTTTACGAAGCGAAAGATGACAAACAGGCAGCGGTCGGCTTTGCGTTCGTTGGAACAGGCTCCGGTTTCGCGGACAAGATCAAGTTAGTCATTGCGGTTGATAAGGATTGCAGCAAGCTGCTGGGCTTCGAGGTCCTGTTCAGCAACGAGACGCCGGGATTCGGCAGCAGGATTACAGAAAACTGGTTCGGTCAACAGTTCGTCGGCGCCCCTGCCGGTGTACTCGAATTAATAAAGAGCGGTGATACCGAAAAGATAGATGACCAGATTGTCGCACTGACGGGAGCTACGGTCAGCAGTACCGCGGTCGTCAATATATTCAACAATCATATCGGCAAACTGAAACAACTGTTACAGGAAAAAGGATTGATAGAGTAATGGCCTCAGACGCGAAAGAGGTAAATCTCGGACGGACATTTACGGCTGGTATCTGGGATCAGAACCCGGTATTTCGGTTGCTTCTGGGTATGTGTCCAACGCTTGCGGTGACGGCTGCGGTCAAGCCCGCCCTTACGATGGGCCTGTGCGTAACGTTCGTGCTTGTCTGCAGTAATATCGTTGTCAGCCTGATGCGGAATCTGCTCAAACCTCATCTGAGGATTCTGATGTTCACACTAACGATAGCGACGTTCGTGACGATTGCGGATATGTTCGTCAAGGCATATGCACCGGACATGAGCGCTACATTAGGGCCTTATATTCCGCTGATTATAGTAAACTGTATTATCATCGGCAGGGCCGAAGCCTGCGCCAGTAAGAACGGTTTGATAATCAGTATCGTGGACGGATTAGGGATGAGTGTCGGATTTACTTTCGCGCTGTGTATCTTATCGAGTGTAAGAGAGCTGCTGGCAACCGGCGCGGTATTCGAGGTTCCGATACTTGAGGCCGTCAATAACGGCGGATGGTTTACTCCGTGGGCGGCGATGAGTATGCCAGCCGGGGCGTTTATTACATTAGGTTTGTTACTCGGCTTGATTAACGTCATTACCAAGCGAAATAAATAGGGACGGCGACGATGGACTATATACAGACCCTTATTATGGCCTTTATCTCGGTGGTGCTGGTCAATAACCTGGTCTTTACCAAGTTCCTCGGGATATGTCCCTACCTTGGAGTGTCCGGCAGGCTGGACATGGCGTTCGGGATGGGTATGGCAGTGACATTCGTAGTGACACTGAGTGGGACGCTGACCTGGCTGATAGACCATCTTGTTCTGATGAATCCGGCACTGGCGGCGTACGGGTTAGAAGTAACGCGGTACGTGTGCTTTATATTAGTAATCGCCGGTGCGGTGCAGTTAGTGGAGATGTACCTGCGAAAGTTTTTCCCGTCTCTGTATGAAAGCTTCGGCATATTCCTGCCTTTGATTACTACCAACTGCGCGATACTCGGTTTGTGCCTGTTTTTGAACCTTTGGGAAGTTAACAGCTTTGTGAAGGCTGTTGTTATGAGCTTCGGAGCGGGAATCGGATTTACCGTGGCGATTTGCATAATGGCAGGTATTCGGGAGAACCTGAAAACAGCAGATGTGCCGAATTGCCTCAAAGATGCGCCGATTACACTGATAACTGCCGGTCTGCTGGCGCTTGCATTTATGGGTTTTGCGGGAATGATTAAATGATTCTGGCTGATATATTGCAGCTTTGGAACAGTGCCTGGCCTGCAGGCGTGATTATACTGGGCCTTGGTTTGGTCTTTGCTATTGTCCTTTTAATAGCCAGCGAAAAACTCAAGGTAAAAATGGACCCGAAGATTGAGCAGGTGCACAAGGCCCTTCCTAATATAGACTGCGGGGCGTGCGGCTATGCGGGTTGCGCGTCGTATGCCAAAGCGGTGGTGGAAAATCCCGAATTGATTGGCCGATGCTCGCCGGGGGGAGCCGCGACCGCGAAAAAAATAGGGTTAATATTGAATCTTCAGATAAGCGCCGAAGGAGCGCCGAAACGCCCTGTTGTTCATTGTCGCGCGCATACCTCAGACAAGACTTACTACGCAAGGTATCAAGGGATAGAAACCTGCACGGCAGCCAACGCCCTTGCGAACGTCCAGGCGTGCAAGTTCGGGTGTCTGGGATACGGCGATTGCGTAGCTGCGTGCAAGTTCGATGCACTGCACATGGTGGACGGTCTGGCAACGGTGGATTACGAAAAGTGTACCGGCTGCGGCGCATGTTCGAGGGCCTGTCCACGCAATCTGATACTTATGGCACCGTTCAGGCACGATAACATGATAATGGTGGCGTGCAACAGCAAAGAAGCGGGAAAGGCCGTGCGCTCGATGTGCCAGGTAGGCTGTATTGCGTGCGGACTTTGCGCTAAACAAAGTGAAGTCTTTACTGTCTCTGATAACCTTGCAAAGGTCGATTACGAAAAGTACGAGCCGGATGAAAAAACACTGGTCGCTTATAACAAGTGTCCTACCTGCGTGATTGTATATCGCGGTAAAAGTGCACCGGCCCCGCGAGAACCGGCAAAGAAAAAAGCAGAAGCGGCAAAATAATTAATCTGTGATCGACATCGTGATAAGTACTTGAGTCACATCGACTTGCTTTTTATCTTCAGCCTTACACATAGTAATACGATTGGAATCCTATCTTTTTACTTGATTTATCCCCTGTATATGATATACAGCAATATATAAGAAAATGGACTTTTTCTATCGCCGCGTTTTGAGGGAGGCGGTGGTCCACAATATAAACAATCAGCCTCATTATAAGTCAACAATTAAGGTGTCAGAAAATAATAACATTTAAGGAGCGACATTATGTGCAGGAAATTATTTCTCACGATGTGTTTTGGATTAGTCTTAAGTATGACCGAACCTGCCTCTTCTGTTTGCTTTGAGACCATCGCCGGTTACGAACCGGCTGAGGCCGGCGACCTCGAGGTATCACCCACTAATCCGGCCGACAGTCCTACTTTGGATGTCAACTGGCCCGTGCTCGGTGGTGTTAATGACGTGCCCGAAGCTACCCAAGGCGATTACGTCCTCAAGCTGTCGTGGACAAACGACAGCAAAATAGAAATAAGACACCTTTGGAACAAGTCTTCTTTTGATTTGGCAGGCGTTTCTTATATACTGGTTGACGTTTATTTTGCAACCGAATCCGCTTTGCCGGCACCGCAAAAGAAAAACATTGGCATCTGGACCGAATGGGATTCGAATCCGCACTGGATTTCGTGCGAACATATTCCGCCGACAACAAACCAATGGTATACAGTCGCGTTTTATGTCGCTAACCTCCCCGACTATAACGATGTGAATAACATAACGGCCCTGACTTTTGAGGATATGAACGGCACGGATGGAATAATATACATCGACAACCTACAGCTTGCAACGGAGTCCCCCTATTATCCATACCAATCTCCATATCTCGGCAGGAAGATAAAGTTTTCAAGATACTGGTTGTTAATTCAGCAAAGTAGTTATCCAATTGGAGCAGGACCGAATTATTATACCGATGACTCTAATGATGTTTGGGTAGACCCAAACGGACGTCTTCACCTGAATATCAAGGTAAAAGATCCAAATTGGTACTGCAGCGAAGTTATTGCAAATGAGAACTTTGGTTACGGAACATATGCCTACACTCTTGAAAGCAATATAGATCAACTTGATCCGAATATTATCTTGGGATTATTCATTTATGACGTCCCTAAGAAACAGGGAGACCCGCGAGAAATTGATGTTGAGCTCACTAAATGGGGAGACCCAAACGACCCCAATAATGCCCAATTTGTTGTACAACCCTGGCAACATCAGGGAAATGTTTACCGTTTCAATATAGATTATACGGGTGATACCGAGACCACCACATACGTGATTACATGGAAGCCGACCAGAATAGATTTCAGCAGTTACTATGGCGATTACTCCCCCCATCCGCGAGGCAAAGATATCATTGACTGCTGGTCATATCTGGGCAATGATATCCCAAAGCCGGGATGTGAAAATCCACGCATAAATTTCTATCTGAAGGACGGTGCGCCCCCGACCAATGGACAAAATGCGGAGGTCGTTATTAAGAGTTTCCAATACATACCTCTCGGCGATTTGGATAATGACAAAGACGTAGACTTTTTCGATTTTGCCTTGTTTGCCGAGAAATGGTTAACTAATATTGAGTAACAGAATATCGCAGATAGGATTTCAAAAGACCGGCCGTGGGCTTTAGGCTCACGGCCTTTTTATTGTCAGCCTTAAGTCAGGTATGACAGGATTCATTTCATATATATCTTTATTCCACATATCTTTCAGCGCCGGCTGAGAATGTCATTTTATAATCTGGGGCCGGTGAAATGATAATCGCCTCGGTATCTTCCAAAGAATCTATCAGCTTTAGACCATACTCAGGGCCGAGAACACTAACGGCCGTCGCCAGTGCGTCGGCGTCAACGGCTTTTTCTGTTATGACAGTGGCACTCGATAGCTTTGCTGCGGATTGACCTGTGTGCGTATCAATTATATGGCTGTGCCTTTCGTCGCCGATAAGGACAAAGCGTCGATAATCGCCGCTGGTTGCTACGGCAGCGTCGCCGAGTTTCAGGACAAGCAGGTTCTGCTCTGTTTTAGAAAGGTCCGGGTCCTGCAGTCCAATCAGCCAGTGTTTTTTACCGTCTGCGGGCGTTCCGAAACAGCGTATGTCACCGCCGACGTCAACCATACCGCCTTCGGCGCCGGCTTCTTTTAATGCCGCAATTGCCCGGTCGATGGCGTAGCCCTTTGCGATTCCTCCGAGGTCAAGCTCCATACCTTCGGCGCCGAGTCGTACTGTTTTATTATTCGGGTCGAGATGAATCTTTTTAAAACCGACTTTAGCAAGGGCCTTTTCGAGCTGGCTGGGGTCCGGGGCACGGTTTGCATCTGCGGCGGTCTGCCACACTTCTATGAGTGGGCCGACGGTGACATCAAAAGCGCCGTTGGTCAGTCTTCCGTAATCGACGGCGGTCTGAAGGATTTCAAAAGTAGGGTCGCTGACATTCACAGGTTCAAAGCAGGCCGAGGTGTTAACCTTAGCGATTTCGGAATCTCCGAGGTAGATGCTGGCGAGTGCCTCGATTTGCCGCAGGCTGGCGAAGGCGTCATCGACGCCCTTTTGAGCGATGTCCCTGTGCCCGGCGACGGCGACAATTCGGGCGATAGTGCCCATCAGTATCTGCGAGCTACTGTCAACTTCAACGACGCCTTTGGGCACAAAATAAAAAATCGCCAGAATAATAATGACGAAAATGGCTATTCGTACAACACGCTTTGTTTCCATAAATCCTCTTCGCCTGAAAGCGGGACAGGGTTCTGTTTAATAATTTCGGCATTTCTGTATAATATGTGCGTGAGAAATAAGCAACCGAAAATTCTTGCAGAGCAAATCGAGAGGCGGTTCCTTCCTTTTGTCCGCAGGCCGAGCCGGTATATAGGCGGCGAGGTCAATCAGATTAAAAAAGACCTGAGCAAATGTGAACTAACAATAGCGCTTTGTTTCCCCGATGTCTATGAAGTGGGGATGAGCCATACCGGAATAGCAATACTTTACGAAGTACTTAACAGAATGGAGAACATAGCCGCTGAGAGAGTTTATGCACCGTGGATTGACGCGGAGAAGATTTTGCGAGAACAGAACCTGCCGGTGTTCAGCCTCGAGTCGAAGGCTGCACTGGACGGCTTTGATATAATCGGATTCAGCCTGACTAACGAGCTTTGCTATACGAACGTACTTAATATGCTGGATTTGGCGGGTCTCGAAATCCACAGAAGCAAGCGGAGCGAGGACGACCCGTTGATTATCGCAGGCGGCGCGATGGCGAATTGCTGCGAGCCGATGGCGGACTTCATCGACCTTTTCATACTGGGTGAAGCGGAAGAGGCTCTTGTCGAGCTGGCAAATTTCGTCATTGAAGCTAAAAAAACCGGCAGGAAAAAGTCTGAGTTATTAGTTGAGGCGACCAGGCGATTCGACTGGGTGTATGTTCCGTCGTTATACGAATTCGAATACGACGACGGAGATATAAGCAGTGTTAAAAGTATCTTCGATGATTTGCAGGTCGAGCGCAGGACGGCGGTTGTGGAAGATTTTGAAAATTCGGTTGTGCCGCTGTCACCGATAGTTCCGTTTACACAGGCGGTGCATGAGAGGGTCAGTATTGAAATAATGCGCGGCTGTCCGGGCAGGTGTCGGTTCTGCCAAGCGAGTTTCTGCAGAAGGCCGGTTCGCTTTCGCAGCGTAGAAAGAATCTTCGAGGCGGCAAAGAAGGCATACCAGTCAACGGGATTCGACACGGTGAGTCTACTCAGCTTATCAACAGCCGATTATCCGCAGCTCGAAGATTTAGTCGTCCGGCTAAACGAACACTTTAAAAATAAGCATGTAGGCATATCGGTTCCGTCTCTGCGGGTGGATTCGCAGCTAAAAATAGTACCGCAGCTTGTTAAGTCGGTAAGGAAAAGCGGTCTGACAATCGCGGTGGAAGCTGCCAGTGAAAGGCTCAGAAAGATAATCAATAAACCCATTAAGGACAGTGATTTGTTCAGTGCGGCAGAGGCGGCATACAAAGCCGGCTGGCAAAAACTGAAACTATATTTTATGGTCGGCCTGCCGGGCGAAACTGAAGAAGATATTATCCGTATAGTCAAATTGTCGAACGAGCTGGCCGGGCTTCGCAGAAAAACAGACAACAGAATCGCCAATATAAACGTCGCGGTGAGCTGGTTCGTTCCGAAACCGCATACGCCATTCGCCTGGGTCAGCCAGAGGTCACGCCAATACTTCGAAGATGCAAGGCTAATGATACTCGATGAAAAGAAACGGCTGAGAGCCAGGTATCTGCAGTTCAAATTTCACAACATCGAGCGGAGCATATTGGAATCGGCCATAGGCAGAGGCGACAGGCGGCTGGGCAATGTTATCGAGACTGCCTGGCGAAACGGCGCAAGGTTCGACTTGTGGGACGAGTGCTTCGATTTTGAGATTTGGCAATCTGCATTTGCCCGGCATGGCTTTGACGCCGAGCAGATGGCAATGAAGCAGTACACATCTGAGCAGTTACTACCGTGGGAGTACCTCGGCGGGCCGCAGAAACAATATCTACTCAAACATTACAACGAAGCCAAGCAAATAACTGAGTGCGCGGACAACAGCGAGCAGTAATAGGCCGATAGGCTGATTAGGTCTCTTTTCCAAGTGTGGGCATCTCGAAGCCGGCTTTGCCTTTGGCTTCCCTGAAATCGACGATGATTTGTGCGGCCTCTTTCGGGTCGTCAACCATAACGAAATCGTCGATATCCTTACGGGAGATGTAGGCGTGTCCGGCGAGCATAGTTTCCTTAACCCAGTTGATAAGGCCCTGCCAGTAATCACTACCCATCAACAGTACGGGAAAAGAGGCCTGTCTTAGTGTCTGTATAAGGACAAGCGACTCGAACAACTCATCCATTGTGCCGTAGCCGCCGGGAAGTACGATAAAACCGTGGGCGTATTTGAGGAACATAACCTTTCGAGTGAAGAAGTATCTGAAGTTCAACGACATATTCTGATATTCGTTGGGAATCTGCTCCATAGGTAGTTCGATGTTAAGGCCTATACTTTTTGCACCGGCCCTGGCTGCTCCTTTGTTCGCAGCTTCCATGATTCCGCCGCCTCCGCCCGTGATAACTCCGAAGCCGGCCTTGCCGATCTCGTAAGCAGTATCTTCAGCGAGCTTGTAGTACGGGTCGTCGGGTTTGGCCCGAGAGGAACCGAACATAGATACGGCCGGGCCGATTGCGCCGAGCTCCTCGAAACCCTCGACAAACTCAGCCATGATTTTGAAGATTCGCCATAAATCCTTTACGGGCTTGTCACCGGGATATTTCATCATAGTCAGAACTCCTTTTTCAGCTTTTACCAGAATTCCGGCTTGAAAGCCGCGGGGCAATATTTATTTATCGGGCAGTTGTCACAGTCCGGCTTTCTTGCTTTACAGACATTTCGGCCCAGCAAAATCAATGTATGGCTGAGGTCCGACCAGTCCTTTTTGGGTGTTATTTCGGCCAAATCGAACTCCAGCTTTACCGGGTCGCTGTTCTGCGAAAGAGCAATACGCCGGGAAAGACGAATCACATGCGTATCACAAGAGATAGCGGGAACACCGAAGGCGTTACTGAGAACGACGTTCGCGGTCTTTCGGCCCACGCCAGGCAGAGTGGTGAGCTGCTCCATATTTCCGGGTACTTCGCCGCCGAACTCATCGGTAATAACATGACAGGCAGCCTTGATATTTTTGGCCTTGTTGCGGAAGAAACCGGTCGGCTTTATATCCTTTTCGAGCCGGGCCAAGTCAGCATCGGCATAATCTTTTGCGGATTTGTACTTTTTGAACAGGTCTTTTGTAACGATATTAACACGCACGTCCGTACACTGTGCAGACAGAATCGTTGAAATGAGCAACTGCAAAGGAGTTCTGTAATCCAGCTCGGTTCTCGCGTTCGGATATTTCTTTTTAAGTATAGGCAGGATTTTTTTTACACGCTGCGATGCAGCTTGTTTGTCGTACTTTGGTGCCTTCTTTTTTGCCATCAGTTACTTTTTGAAGGAAGTTTTTTTAACTGTTCAATTAATTCACTAGCAAAGGTCTTATCGTGCCAACGTATGTTTTTCTCACCCGGCAGAAGTAGTATGCTGACAGGCACACCGGGTTCGCCATACACATTCGCCAGGGCGGCAGTCGCCGGATAATCCTTTTTGGTCGTGTCGGCCTTCACCGCCAAAATGTCTTTATCTTTAATCAGCCCAGCTACGTCTTTGCGCGAATAGACAAACATATCTATGGCCTTGCAGCTCAGGCACCAGTCGGCGGTGAATTTGATTAGAACGGGCTTGTCTTGTTCTATCGCCTTTTCAATGCGCTGAGCATCATAGCTCTGCCAGTCAATTAATTTTGCGTGCGGCCTGAGCAGGTAGAATCCCGCAGCGACGGCAAGTGCAGCCGCAAGTACACGGACGATGGCTTTATTACGCAGCTTCGAGCCGAAACCGACCCAGCCGCCCCACATCCACAGGCAAAAGGCAAGGACTACCGCAAAGTACAATACGCCGGTCCGCTTCGCCTGGGGCACTATGGTAATCATCCATACTGCCACGGCAATCAGGACAAAGCCTACGAACTTCTTGAAAATGTCCATCCACTTGCCGGGTTTTGGCAATCTTTCGAGCAGGCCGGGAATTGCAGTGAGGATTACATACGGAATACCCATACCAAGGCCAATGCAAAGGATAACTATTGTAGCAGGCAGCAGCGGCTGGCCCTGCGCCCATGCGAATGCAGCGGCGAGCAGGCCGAAGCTGCACGGTGTACTTAAAATCGCTGCAAGAAAACCCATACCGACAGTCCCCGGATAACCTTTGCCGGAAGAGCTCTTGCCGGATACCGATGCGGGCACAACTACGGTAAAAACGTCGAACATAAACAGTGCCAGGACGACCAGCACCAGAGCCATAATAATAACAAAGACGGGATTGCGGAACTGGTCGCCCCATTGCAGGGTGGTGCTAAAGGCCAAATGCAAAACTATATTGGCGACGGCAAGGCAGGCGAAAAATAAAACTATACCGATACAAAAAGCCAGGCCCATAGCGATTTTTCTTCCCTTGTTCTTCTGGGCCTGCTCGACTATTCGCAGCACGACAAGCGGCAGGACCGGCCAGACGCACGGCATAATATTAAGTGACAGCCCGGCCAGCAGCGCTAGACCGAGTGCGTACCATATCGGGTAATTGAGCTGAACCCAGGTCGGTATAGATTTTGCTTCGGCTTTTTCAAAATCGATGGATTTGAAAGTATCGTCACTGTTGTAGTCAAACTGCAACCGTAAGGTCTTTTCAAACGGCGGCAGACACAGCCTGCTGGTGCAGGCTAATCCTGTGATTTTCACAATAACCTCGACGGGCTCAGCTATGGTGGAGACATCCGGCTCTGAAAACGGGATAAAGACGGCAAAGTTACCGGCGTAGACTTCGACGTCAATACCGGTTGGGTCTTTGAATATTTCCCATTTAGGAAAAACTGGTTTTTCAAAACTCAGGGAAGAGGCCTGAGGCTTGAATTTCAACTCATAGCCTGTGGCAGGAGTGGTTTCGGGCCGGGCGTAATAATGCAGGTCATGTGTTCCGTTGAAAACGACGGCGATGCCTTTTCGGCCTTCGAGCTCAGCCGGTTCGAGCCGGGCCTGCGAAAATTCGTCCTCATAACGTGCGATTTCCAACCACGAATTTGAAGATGAGCTTTCGGGCGGGCCGGCATTTACCGGAAGCGTCAAAAACAAAATAACAGATATAACTTTTATAATCTTGATGGGCATCCGCCACCTGTGGATAAACGATAACAGATATCTTTACTGCGAAGGCTCGCCTTTCTCTTGTTCTGGCTGAGCGGTCTGGTTTCCAGCGGCTTTGTTTTGTTCGGCGGCGAGCAGGTCGGCAACAGTAGGCTTGCTGAGCTGTTTACCGCTGAGTATGGCCTTGACATCCTCGGCATCGAGGGTTTCGTATTTCAGCAGAGCCTCTGCGATTGCCTCGACCTTATCACGATTGGCCCGGATAAGGTCTTTTGCAGCCGTATAAGCCTGGTCCATCAGACGCTTAATTTCGGAGTCGATTTCTTCGGCGGTCTTTTCGGAATACTCCTTTTCCATAGGTAGAGGGAAGTAGGACTGGTCGAACCCATTCTGATGCTCGTAGGCGACCGGGCCGAGTTTTTCGCTCATGCCCCAGATTGTAATCATCTGGCGGGTCAATGAAGTAGCAACATGGATATCGGACTGAGCGCCGCTGGATATATCCTCACAGAAAAGCTCTTCGGATACTCGACCACCGAAACATATCTGCAACAGGGCCATACAATACTGCTTCGTGTACATAGTCCGGTCTTTTTCGGGCAGCGCAAAGGTCGCGCCTCCCATCGGTCCTCGTGGGATAATGCTTACCTTATGCAGAGGGTCGGCTTCTTTCAGGGTGGCCTGAATAAAGGTGTGTCCGGCCTCGTGGAAGGCGGTGATTCGTTTCTCCTCCTCGTCAATGACACGGGATTTTTTGGCGCGGCCCCACCTGACCTTGTCCCTTGCCTCTTCGAGGTCGGCCATTTCGACATATTCCTTCTCAGCCATAGTTGCAAGAAGAGCGGACTCATTGATGATGGCGGCCAGGTCCGCCCCGCTGAACATAGGCGTCCCCCGCGCGAGCCTTTCGAGATTGGTGTCGGGGCCGAGCTTGACCTTTCGCGCGTGGACTTTTAGTATCTGCGCTCTGCCCTTGAGGTCCGGCAGGGGTACAACAACCTGCCTGTCAAAACGCCCCGGCCGGGTAAGTGCGCTGTCGAGTATGTCCCTTCGGTTGGTGGCCGCGATAACAATGACCTGGTCGTTGGTGTCGAATCCGTCCATCTCGACAAGGATTGCGTTTAAGGTCTGTTCCCGCTCGTCATGTCCTCCGCCGACGTAGCCTGCGCCGCGCTTACGGCCGATGGCGTCGATTTCATCGAGGAAAATTATACACGGTGAACTGTCTTTAGCCTGCTTGAAAAGGTCGCGGACACGCGAAGCGCCGACGCCGACAAACATCTCGACGAAGTCGCTGCCGGAAATATTCAGGAACGGAACGTCCGCTTCGCCGGCAATTGCCTTGGCAAGAAGTGTCTTTCCGCATCCGGGCGGCCCGACAAGAAGAACGCCACGGGGGATACGTCCTCCGAGCCTCTGAAATTTTTTAGGGTTCTTGAGAAACTCAATGATTTCAGCTACTTCTTCTTTTGCTTCTTCGATTCCCGCAACGTCCTCGAAAGTGACCTTGGCTTTGTCTTTACCCTGGAGGCGGTGCTTGCTTCTGCCGAATGACATGAGCATTCCGCCCGCGCCGCTACGAATGTTTCTGATAAACATAAAATATATCAGTGCGCCGAAGATAAGAAGCGGCAATATCCACTGGGCAAGCATAATTAACCATATGTCCTGTGTCTCGAAACGTATTTCGATATCCTTACCCTCGGTCAGCTTGTCCAGCCTGTCTCTGAAAACTTCCGGGTTAAACTTCACCGTGAAGGATTTAGAGGCCTTTTCGGCGTCGGACAGGTCCGCGCGGAGCTTGCCGTCGATGCGCGTCTCGCCGATTTCTATGCTCTTGACATGGTCATTGCGGAGGTAGTTCTCGAATTCGCTCCAGCTTATTTCTTCTTTTGAGCTGACCCTGCTGAGAAATATTATCGCCGCAAAGACCAGCATAGCGATAAGAATAATATTCAAAGGGCTTCGTTTATATTTCGGCGGCTGTTGCCTGGGACCCTGCGGGCCATGGGGCGGCTTCTGATTCGGAAGCGTTTTTTTGTCGCCGTTACTCATAATAACATAAACTCGAAAAGCGGCATCAGTCCCAGCAGTAACTGCAACTGAAGTGCCGCACTACTATTTATTACCAGGGTGTTTCCATTAATTCTACGATTCGTTCGGCCAGTTTGTTTGCAGCGAGGCTCGAGCCGTAAGCCATGCCCTGATTTTGCCACTCGGACCAGGTCGCAGAAGCAGTGGTCTTTTGGGCTTCAATCAGGAATTCCCCCGTTTTGAGGTTTTTCCAGTCAACTGTTGCGGCCAGGACAATTTCATTTTCCAGCGGCCGTCCGGTTTCACGCTCGGTGCTCAAGATTCCCCTGCCGGCCTGGCCGATATACCCGCTGATTACACTATCGGCGCGGTCGATACTCGATACCACTTTATATGGCGTCTCGGCCTCGATTCGTTTGGCCAGGGCGTCCGTCAGCTCGTATTCCACGCCTCTCTCAAAACTCTTGTTATCGAACATCTTAACGTAAACCGTGGATATCTCATCGCTGAAAAGCGGCTCGGTCGAATACCCGCCGCCATCATCACAACCCGTCAAAACAACGCCTAGTACAGCAAAAGATAAGAGCAGACAAAGACCCATTAATTTACGGTGTATTATATTATTCATTTTTTCTCCTGTTCTTCCTTTTCCTGCTGTTTGAGTTCGATTTGTTCGGCTATGTCTTTAGCCCTTTTGGCGCCTGTGCTTCGAGGCCACTGCTCTTCAACCATTTCACAGTAGATTTCAGATGATTCATCGCTTCCCGTGCGCTCATAATATTGAGCGATTGTGTACTCCTTATACGCAAGCTGTTCGGTTATCTGCTCGAGTCGTTTGTCGATTTCGTAGGTCTTTGCATCTTCGGGATACCGTATCATGAAATTTTCGTAATAGCTTTTGGCACTGAGCAGGTTCGAGGCGTCGAATTTGGGGCCTCGGTATGCGGCATGCTTGCACCTTGCCATCGCAAGTAATGCAGTTTTGCCCACTTCGCCGGTAGGCCATCGCGCGGAAATCTGCGACCATCTCTCGTACGCGTCCTGATACTTTGCGCGCTTCTCGAAGCTCTCGGCAACAACGACTGAGGCCCTGACGGCAATGGGTGAATCGCCAGCGCGGTCGACGACCTTGTCGGCAACCCTGATGCCCTCGGAATAGCCTCTTATCCTGACGAACTTGAGTACTGTCTTTTTGTGGCCTGTAAGATAAGCCTGTGCTATGGCCAGCTCCCTGTCGAGCGCAGCTTCATAAAGCGGGCTTTCGGGGTATCTGATAAGAAAAGTATCATAAGCCCGGACCGCCTTTGTAAATTTGCCGGCGGCAAAAGCCTTTTCGCCGTCAAGGTATGCATCGAGGTCCGGCCCTGCTATACCGGGGTAATCCTGTCTCAGCCGTGCAATTGCATTGGCAAGTTCTTTTGTCTTGCCCTGGTTGATGAGCTCCTTCAGCTCACTGACAGCCAGAAGGTACCTTGCCTGGGGATTTTCACTGACTGCCTGCCATTGCTCATCCTGGCCCAGCGTCCAGGTCTCAGCGGCAAAAGCCAATGACCCCAAAAATAACACAGATAACAAAACAACGACTTTTCGGGTAATATTGCGTCCATACATTTTTTTGCCCCTAATTTTCCAGTCAAACCGGTATTTACAGCTTTATCATATTATATCGACTCACAGAACCATTGCAAATATGTAGCTAAAAAGATGAGTAAGTTCTGTTTGCAGGGCCGGATGCCGCCTTATGGTGGAGTACAGCCGCAAAAATACTTAAAAAAGCGGCAGAGCCTGCAGCAGGCTCTGCCAATATCCCGGTGGCTCTTTCCTTTTGCTGTATAGCCTTTACCGCGGCCTCCTGATTACGCTCTGCCTTGAATGCCGGTCTCGTTATGGAAGTCACGGGCTCCAGCTAACATGGCCAAATTGGGTCATTACCCAGAGCCACTTTATTCTTAAAAGCCGTATAACTATGAATCGACTCTCTCTTTAAAAAAAGATTAAATTTCCGGCCAAAAGGCCCAAATTCTTATATGGGACTACCCCTGTTTTTCGCCCTTACGTCTTTTGACAGAATAAACCAAAATTAGCTTTCCAGGTTAGACCGGTCTGGGCAAAATGTAACAAATAGGCTAAATTCCAGGAATTCATACCCTGAACAAATGCGAATCCCCCTGTTTATCCTGAAGACCGGTTTCTCAGTGTCCGACCGGTTTACCTAAGTGACTTTCCAATTCAGAAAGTTTTTCATCGAGTAATTCTTTCGCTTTCGCCTCGACGTTGAGACGAAGCAAAGGCTCGGTATTGCTGGGCCGACAGTTGAACCACCAGTCTTTATACATTATCGTTACGCCGTCAAGCGTATCTACCGACGCGTCGCGGTACTTTTTTGCAAGCTCATTCATCATGGCTTGCTTGTCGGCGACCTCGAAGTTCATCTCACCGCTGGCGTAGTACCTCCGCAAAGGTTTGACAAGCTCACTTGCCGGCATATCGACGCCGCTTACGATGTTCAATATGTGAGTAAGAGTAATCATTCCGGAATCTGCACAGTAGTTATCGCGATAATAGAAATGCCCCGAAAGCTCGCCGCCGAACACGGCATGTGAATCACGCAGGGCTTTTTTCATATACGCGTGACCCACGCGCTCTCTGCGCGGCGTTCCGCCGTACTTGAGTATCTCTTCGGTAACGACCCAGCTGCTCCGCAGGTCATAAACAATGGTCGATTTAGGATACTGCTGCAGGAAGTACCCGGCCATAAGAGCGGTCATCAGGTCACAGCCGATATTAGTGCCCTTCTCATCGACCATCATCAGCCGGTCGGCATCGCCGTCGAAACAAATCCCGAAGTGACATTTATGCCTCTTGACCGCCGACTTGACCTGGGCCAGATTCTTCTCTATCAGCGGATTCGGCTCGTGCTTGAATTTCCCCTTGTGCTCGAAATTAAGCTCGATAATTTCAACCGGCAGGTCGCCGAAAACAGCGGGAACCATTTTACCGGCCATTCCATTGGAAGCATCGATAGCAATTTTGAGCGGTTTCAGTTTCGGCGTAAGGAATTTAAGAACATGACCTTTGTACGCCTCGGTCAGGTCAAGTCTTTCGACAGTACCGTCCGCCCTGCCTTTGGTGTGCACCAGCGCCAAAGCGATATGCTCTATATCCCGCAGGCCGGTATCAACCCCGACGGGCTTGGCGCCTAACCCGGAAATCTTAAAACCGTTGTACTTGGCGGGATTATGCGAAGCGGTCACCTGCACGCCGCCGCACGTGCCGAGATGATTGATTGCAAAATACATCTGAGGCGTATCAATCAAGCCGATATCTATCACGTTTGCCCCGCTTGCGTTCATACCCTCGATAAGTGAATTGGCCAGGCTCTGGCTGTGCGTCCGCATGTCCCTGCCGACGCATATCGACTGGCAGTTGGCCTGTCCGCGTTCGTAGCCGGTCAGATGCGACCGAAGAAAACGCGCCGACGCATAGCCGATTTTCCACGCATCGGCCTGGTCAATCTGGTCGGGATAAATGCCTCGAATATCGTATGCCTTGAATATCGCAGGGTCCATCGAAATTTTCCTGTAAGAATAAAGACAGAATATTATACCTGAGCGAAGTTTCAAGACGCTCAAATATCAGACTTTACAATATACTCCCATCGCCGTCTGTGTCAATGCCATTATCGCGATAAGCACCAACTCATCCTCCTTCTGTCCTCCGTCTTCACTTCGATATTCTAAATTCTACATTCTATATTGGATATTCAGTCCTCCGCCTTCCAGGCCTCAAGTATCCAGCATCTTTTCCTCCCGCCAAAGTTGATTAAAGCGTATTGGCCCCGGTGTTTCTTTGCCGCCGCGTCGTACGCCCTCGCTGCCGAAATCTCATCATCGAAAAAACCAATTCGCCTGCACCTGCCCTCAATCCGCATCGTCGCCGCCCACTTGCGATTATCCTTGTCCCACGACACACCTTTATACCTGCTCTTGCCCTGCCGCAGACCGCGCCTGCTGTTCCACGAATTCTGCTGCTGAGTCACTATCCGCAAATTCGCCCTGCGGTTATCGAGCCCGTCGTGATTAATATGGTCAATCACCATACCGCGACCAGGCTTCATAATAAACCTGTGCATCAGCAGATGACTCCTCCGCTTGCCCCTTCGAACACAGCTTACCGCGTACCACGCGCAAGGCCCGCGCTTCGCGTACCACCTTCTACTACTCACCGCCGCAAAATCTCCTGGGTCAACCTTCGCGAACATGCCGTTAGGCAGCCGTATCCTCCGAAACGTATATCCGTATCGTATCCGCCGCGCGAAAAGTAATATTGCTATCGCTATGGCGTCCACCTTCTCAGGAACCTTGATACTCAGTTTCAAATTGTAAGCAACCATTGTTTTCTCCTCGAAGCGTAGCCCAGACCCCGGAGTGTCTTTATCCGGGTCCCATTTCAATAATAAATTTTTCTCGAAGCGTAGCGTAGATCCCGATGCCGTTTATCGGGACTGCCTTCTGTCTTCCGCCGCAGGCGGAAGCCCCTTCCACCTTTGGACGAACTTGCGCGTTTTTGCGCTATTTTCAGAATTTTTCTGAGAAAATTTGACGTAAGTCCTTATGGACAAAAGGCCAATTTTTTTTCAAAAAAGATTTTTTACCCTCGTACCCCCTGCGCGATTTTGTTGCATTGTCTTGCTACGCAAAAAATACTTCTGATTTTGTGCCCTTTGGCACACGATTTGCGTCGTTCGTTTTGCCCCCACGTATTGGTTTGGAACAAACCAGCGGGGGTTGTTAGCCCACGGCACTGCCGTGGGTTTCACCTCTTTCAAGCATCGAGCATCGAGAATCAAGTATCTAGAATTTTTTTCTTGACAACTCCAGTATCTTCACTAAAATTTCCTCAAGAAGAGGAGCAGCGATGAACTCCACCTGTTTTTTCACCTTCGCTCCAAAAAACGCGGACGTAATTTGAGAGGATTTCTTGCAAATGCACAACCCTCACGCGAGGGGTATGCGCCGAAAAACTCATTTACCACTTTTTAAGGAGAAAAGAAAATGAGAAAATTAGTGATAATTTCATTGTTTTTTTCTGTCACGCTAAATACTTATGGCAATCCAACCGTATTGCAGAAAGTTGCCATAATTGATGTATCTCCTGATTGGGAACATTGCAAGGATTTGGCTGTTGACGGACAGACTCTTTATGTTGGAGTTTATAACAACACAGGAGGTTCTTCAGATCCAGCTGCTTTACTGAGCTACGATGTCTCAGATTCAACAAATCTTTCTCAAAGCCCCATTGGAATGGTAACGACTCAATATACGCTTCATGACCTCAAACTTTATGGGGACATTGCATATTTATGTAACGGATGGTTTGCTATTGTAGATATTTTAGAGCCTAATAGTCTTTCCGTACTTTGTCGTTACGATGAATCTAATCCGCCAACTCCTTATCAAACAGCTTTTCTCGGAGTCGATGTTGATGGCGACTATGCTTTTGTGACCGACCATTGGCAGGGTTTGAGAGTTATTGACATCTCAGGGCCATGCCCGCTTTATGAAATTGGCTCACCGTTAAACCTGGAATATTTCGAGCACGGTATAAAATTATATGGCACAACATTGTATGCCCCCACTGCACATCGACCTCACGGGGCTTATCTTTATGCTATAGACGTAAGTAACCCTTCCAGTCCAACAGTGATCTCTCGGTTAGCTTTGCCCCTTGCACCGGACCAATTGGTCCTCTCTGATGACGGCGGGTACGCATATATAGCTGCATTTGAGGGTGGTCTGCAAATTGTAAGAATCTCGGACCCCGCAAATATGGAACTGGTCGGCTCATATCCTCTGTCCGACGCGCAAGATATTACCCGAGAAGAAAATACTGTGTTTGTGGCTGATACCGACAGAGTTGCTGTAGTTGATGTCACAAATCCGAGTGAACCCGTGCTATTGGATTCTTATACACTACCCGGAGAACCAACGAGAATTGTTGCGCATAACGGATTTATTTACGCATCTTGTCAAGGCGTAGGAAAAATCGTCATACTGGCCGCCCGTGAGCCGGGGACGATTTTACTTCTTGAGCCTAATGGAGGCGAAGAACTCATTGCCGGTAAAACTTATACTATAAATTGGCTTGTCTGGCAGGGAGGCGATCCAAATGCAACAATCGAGTATTCTGATAATAATGGTATTGACTGGAATATGATTGATCCTAATACGGGAAATGATGGCTCATATGAATGGACTGTCCCTGCTGTAACTTCTAATCAGTGTCTGGTGCGTATTAGTGATGCAAATGATCCTAACCTTAGCGACACCAGCGATGATTTATTTACGATTTATGTATGTCAGCTTTCGTCTCAATCAAACCTGGATAATGATTGTGATGTAGATTTTGTAGACTTTTCAATCTGGGTGCAAGATTGGCTGAAAAACGGCAATCCATTCGACCCAGCATACACCGAAGCTCCTCAAGGAATGGTTGTAATCCCAGGTGGTGAGTTTGAAATGGGAAGACATGTCGGTGCTGGTGATGCAGATGAACTTCCTGTCCACGCGGTGTATGTAGACTCGTTCTACATGTGTAAGTATGGAATAACCAATCAGCAGTATAGCGATTATCTCAACAATGCAAATTCTTTAGGTCAGTTAAAAGTAGATGGTGGTATTGTTTATGCGGTAGATGATACCGGCAATAGTTTCCCTTATTGCAATATGCACAGTTATGATGCTAGTAGCCAGATTGAGTATTTGGGAGGCGTTTTTAGCGTAAACATTAAAGATGGCACAACTGACATGTCAAACCATCCAATGGTAACCGTAAGCTGGTACGGCTGCGTTGCATACTGTAACTGGCGAAGCGGCGAGGAGGGCTACGAGTCTTGCTACGATACTAATAACCCCAACTGGCCCTGTGATTTTTCTAAACAAGGCTATCGTCTTCCAACTGAGGCAGAGCGGGAATATGCAGCTCGTGGAGGAAACCACAGCCCATATTACTGCTATCCATGGGGTAATAGCATAGATGGTTCCATGGCAAACTACTGGTCATCTGGCGATCCATTTGAAACAGGAGCGTATCCATGGACGACACCTGTCGGTTACTACGATGGCAATCAGATACCAGCAGGGACAGATATGGCTAATGGCTACGGCCTCTACGATATGGCGGGTAATGCTTATGAATGGTGTAATGATTGGTATAGCTCAACCTACTATAGCACGACACCATATCCTCACGTTAATCCAACAGGGCCATCAAGCGGCAGCTACCGCATTCGCGGCGGTGGTCCTTGGATTAACACTCCATTTGCCAGTCGCGTAGCGGATCGGACAGGCGGCCCCCCGGACATTCGTCATTCCAACGGCAGCTTTCGTATTGTACTTGATTTGGATAATTGACAACCGAATCATCCAATCACCGAAGTTTCAAAAGGGCTGCGAGCATTAAACTCGCAACCCTTTTTAATGTCTTATTATTAGAAGCCATTTCATAACCTCCTGAGGGCTACGATCATACAAGCAATATGAAAG
>CAZOVR010000035.1:0-30616 GCA_964583405.1 uncultured Pirellulales bacterium | reverse complement strand
TAGTTTCCACCGGGCATGGCAGGTTACATTTGTATCACGCCGCGCTTGCTGCTCAGAAAGCAGGTCTGCTCCACTCAATGATAACGTCGATGTATTTAAAAAACAGATGGAGGCCTTTGGTTAAAATTATTGCAAACACTACCGGGAAAAATGTTTTCAAACGAATGCTTCTTCGACATGATGACAGCCTTGAAGAAAAAAGAGTTGTTTCGCTGCCGAGTACAGAATTTGTTTCCAGATTAAAAGCATTCATAACTTGTCGGGGTGCGAAAGAGGAGCTTCGGTTCCGGCTGGAACGAATAGAATCTTTATACTACGGCAAAAGGACCAATAGATATATTAAACAGGGTGTCAGGTTGATTCATTCACGCTCAGGCTATTCACGGGCTATTATTCCTTATGCCAAAAAAATAAATGCTAAAATATTACTTGAACAATCCGCCGCACACCCAAAGTTTGCCAACAAGATTCTGGAAGCGGAGTATGAGCATTGGGAAATACCCAAGAAATTCAGGACTTATGTAGGACCAGTACGTGAAATGGAATGGGATATTTCACAGGCAGAATACATTCTCACAAATTCTGATTATGTCGCTCAATCTGTTAGAGAGAACACCCAGAGCTATAAGAAGCTTTTCGTTGTACACACCGGAATCAATGCAACTGTGTTCAAGCCGAGGAAGAAAGATTTACAGGGCCCATTTAGAGTTCTATATGTTGGGAACATTTCAACTTATAAGGGTATCGGCTATCTAATTAAGGCTTTTGCAAACCTTAAACTTCCCCAAGCGGAGCTCGTATTGGTCGGCAATAAAAATATAGATTGTCCCTCTGCAATTGAAGAATTCAGACAATATTTCAGGTATATCCCGGCGGTGCCTTATATTGATATTCCTGCGATATTTGCCGACGCAGATTTATTTGTGTTTCCATCCGTAGTCGAGGGTCCATCCAGGGTCGTTGGAGAAGCTATGGCAACCGGCTTGCCGTGCATAGTTACGCCCACTATTCCTAATTGCGGACACATCATAAAAGATGGGAACGACGGTTTTGTCGTCGCGCCGCAAAATGAAGATGCTATAGCCGAGAAGATTCTCTATTTATATGAAAATAGAGATATCTGTCACGAAATGGGGCAAAGAGCGCGCAAGAGCGCGATTAGCTCCCTTACCTGGGAGCACTATCAACAGAATCTCATCAAAGTTTACGAAGAAATACTAAGCGACAGGAATAACATTTAGAGAGGTATTATGGAAGGTTTTCCGTGGTTTGTAATACCGGTTGTATTTGCCGCCGGCATCATATTGTCAATTTTCAGACCCTTGCTCGCTTATCTTTTTGCTTTATTTATAATTCTAAGCATCAAGAATTCATTGTTAGTATATACAAGAATGCCGGCATTAGGCCCATTTAACTTAAGAGATACATGCATAGTCGTTATGATAATCGCATTTTTTGCGAATACCTTCTCAACGCGAAGCCGGATCAAATGGCCTAAACCGGCGGTGGCAATATTAGTGGTTTTATTTATCGGTTTTTTAAATTCCGGCTGCAGGTATGGTTTTAACTATTATACAATTCGCGGACTGAGGAATGCAATTGTATTACCGACCCTATTTATAATAACCGCTAACTTGGTCAAGCCCCGTGATGTTGTTTTATTGTTTAAGACAGTGCTGTTGGGGGCGATAACGTCTTCTATATGGCAGATATTATATATTACTAAAAGGTTTGCCAGCATATCTATATTATCCCAAGTGCGTTCAATTGAATTTATCTCTGCGGAACAACAAGGCTTTTTAATTATTGGCCCTCTCAGGGTGGAAAACAAGTTTCCCCGAATAGGCTTACAAATAGCTCTGGGCGGTCTTTTTATTTTTGCATTGTTATTTACCCAGACGCGGTCAATATTTCTGGCAACAGCATTGGCCTTGTTTGCCTATTATTTATGGTTTATACGAGATGTTAAAGCTAATTATTTCAAAAGTGTCGCTGTTGCAGCCGTTGTCATTCTTCTTGTATCGGTGATTCTTTCGCATTTCGGCCTAACCTCCCTGCTGCAAAGCTCTATTGAACGGATGCATGGATTATTCGATTCAACGTCCCAAAGCTACAGCAGTGTTGAATTAAGGCTGAATGCTTTTGAGAAAGAAGTGTCAGACTGGTGGAACAGTAATATATTTATAGGTAACGGCCTTTTTTATTATCAAAGGGACGGCTATGGTGAACTTACCGGCGGAGAACTTGGTACGGGCTACGGACACCTCGGTTACGTGGCGTATTTGTCACAACTTGGGGTTTTGGGGTTTTTGGTGTATGGAATTTATTTTCCGGTCAGTGTCCTCCTACAGGCCAAGAAGGTATTTTTGGCTTATCAGGACAAACCTGTTACCGCATATTTTATTGCCTATGGAAGTGCCGTTTTTATTTTTAGTGTTTTTGAATTTCTCTTTTCAAGCAGTTTTTTGAGTGTAAATATTATTGCTGGAATAGCAGGGGGAACGGTGTGGGCATTGTCGGATAATAACTGCAAGAGCATGCCAGCGGTTACATCTAGAACCTTGTTATACCCGAAAAGAAGCAAATGGAATCACCAAAGATAAGTATTATCACACCATCGTTCAACCAAGGGCGTTTTTTGCGCCAAACAATGGAATCCGTCTTCAGCCAGGGTTATCCGAACCTGGAATATATAATCATCGATGGCGGCAGCACAGATAACAGTGTTGATATTATCAGAAAATATGAGGGTAAGCTGTCTTTTTGGATTAGCGAAAAAGATGACGGCCAATCACACGCAATAATGAAAGGGTTTAATAAAGCCACCGGCGAATTATTTGCATGGGTAAATAGCGATGATATTCTATTGCCCGGTTGTTTAAATGAAATCAGAAAATGCTATTTACAAAGGGAAAAACCAGATATTATAACTGCCAACGTTGTATATATAGATGCTGAGGGAAAGGTTATAAAATATGTCCGCATCCCAAGGCAAAACCGGTTCTTCTTTTTTAAAGGTGTCTGGTATGCCCAGGCACCCGCGATTTTCTTTAAGGCGTCCTCTTTTCGCAAAGTTGGTGGTCTTAATTTAAAGTATCATCTTTGTATGGACCTGGATATCTGGATGAAGATGATGCAGGCAAAGGCAACGACGGCGCATATAAGGAATTATCTTGGAGCTTTTCGTCTTCATGAAGAATCGAAAACAGTTAATTTCGTAAAAAGAAAAGCAAGATGGTCATTCAGCATTGAAAACATTCAGATTCTTTCAAAATATATACCTGGTATTTCTGTTCGTGAAGTGTTTTTTTGGAGATATGTCTATAAATTATATCAGGTGGTCAATTTTAATTACATACGAGCATATCTTCTGCTACAGGCAGTCAAGGGCAATAATGTATCATGTATCTTTTCTAAGGGTGTAAATCAGGAGTGTCAGCCATAGCCAGTCAGGCGTAATAAGAACCTACAATTTGCAATATTATCGGGCAAACAATGGAGGAAAGAATAAACAAGACCGCAGCTTTAGTTAACGCAGATGTGTATGATTCAAAGGCAACACGCGAGTATATAAATGGCGCCCCGCACATTAAACATCCTAAACTCAGGAGTTTGTACAGTAAACTTGTCGTTAATGCCTACGATTTTGCGTCCGCACATACATCTGCTCCACAGGTGCTTGACCTTGGAGCAGGAGAAGGATTCGCAACACTACCGTTTTTGGCACTTGGTGCAAAGGTTACAGCGGTTGATATCTCGAAAAGCCAGTTACAAGCATTGCAGGCAAAATGTACTGAGTACGCTGGAAAGTTGAAACTACGCAGTGAAAACGTGTTCGAGGCTCTCAAATCAATGCAATCAGAGGGCATACTGTATGACCTTGTTGTAGCTAATTCATTCTTGCACCATATCCCCGACTATCTAAGCTTGGTACGCGAAGCTGTGAAGGTTTTATCGCCTTATGGCCAGTTCTTCTCGTTTCAAGACCCTTTACGATATGATTCTTTGGGTCGATTCAGCAGAACTTTCGATACACTTGCTTATTTTTCCTGGCGGATTTTTCAAGGGGATGTAGTTAATGGAATTAAAAACCGTATTCGGCGGGCAAGAGGTGTATATCTTGAAGATTATGCTGAGTATCACGTTATAAGAGACGGTGTTGACCAGGATGCTATCTATTTGTTGTTTGAAGAGTTAGGTTTCGGATGCAATATTATACGCTATTTCAGCACACAAAGTCGTATATGGCAGCCTGTAGGAACAGCATTAGATATTGAAAACACCTTTGCAATAATAGCGAGGCGAAGCGACAAAAGTGTTTTTTAGGGTGGCAAGTAGGAAATTTTATCAAACCAGAATCTCTGTTGCAATTCTTTAAAAATGGATTCAAACAAGTTTAAAATTCTGCAGATCGCTCCATGTGTTGATTCATATTTTGGCGGTAGTGCCGCCGTTGTGCGTGCTTACACAGAAGGTATATTAAAACTGGACAATAATGTCACAATTCTATCTACAACTGACAGCAAAATAGCCAAAGATGACCAAAGGGAATTCTTTAAAAATAAATACGGAAATTTCCAGTTAAAGCAATTACAAAGATGCTGGCCTAAATGCTGGTTCAATGCTAAAGACCTCATCCGCAACATCGAACACCATATACCAAGTGCCGATATAGTTCATTTACACTTGCTTTGGGACCGTCCAGTCTTAATAGGCGCCAAAGTTGCTCAGCACATGAAGAAACCATATCTTGTTAGCCCTCACGGCTGTCTCGAACCCTGGCGACTTCGTCATAAATTTATAAAGAAGGCCTTATATTTAAGATTCTTCACACGTTCCATAATGCAAAAAGCAAAATGTTTACATGCTGTAACAGAGATGGAATTTGAGAGCTTTCGTAAAATTGGGTATAACGGCGATATTACAATTGTTCCAATTGGTATAGAAGCCCGCCAATTCCAGAATCTACCAACCCCTGCTGAAGCGGAGGATCGCTGGCCAATATTAAAAAACCACAGGGTAGTGCTATTTCTATCCCGCCTGAGTCCAGAGAAGGGCTTGGACATCTTAATAAGTGCCTGGGCACAATTGATGAGACAGCAAAAATATAGAGATACAATTCTAATTATTGCCGGGCCTGATAACCGTGGATATGAATTGAAGGTTAAAGAAATTATTAAAAGTTACAGCCTTTCAAAACATGTTCTCCTGTTTGGAATGGTTCAAGGTCGTCCAAAGCATGAACTTTTTTGCCGGGCTGATATTTTCATTCTGCCGTCATATTCGGAAAATTTTGGGCTTGTGGTTCCCGAGGCGCTTGCATGCCAGTGTCCTGTCATAACAACAACAGGCACACCATGGAAAAAGCTCAACGAGGAAAACGCCGGACGTTGGGTTCCCCCTACTCAGGAAAGTATATACGAAGCGCTTTGTGAGCTTCTTGATATGCCGGAGAATCAGCGTAAAGAAATGGGACAACGAGGAAGAAAACTGGTGCTTGAAAACTATACCTGGGACATAGCAACTCAGAAGTTACTAACCGTTTACAAATGTATCTTTGACGGCAAAGATATTCCTCTACATCCTGAACCTTTAAAGACAGCAAACTATACGACAACTTGTTCTGTTAAAACCACAAGTTAACGACAAGAGTATTTATGAAGAAAGTACTTGTTACAGGAGGCTCAGGTTTTATTGGGACAAACGTAGTAGAACGTTTTATCGAGGAAGGTTGGGATGTTTGTTCTATTGACAAAGATACCCCACGGAATCACAATCATCAGGATTACTTTAAAGCGCTTGACATCCTCGATTCCGATGCCTTACTAAAAGTTCTTCTGGAATTCGAGCCTGAGTATATTGTTCATTTAGCTGCCAGAACCGATTTAGATGGCAAAACAATTGAAGATTATTCAGCCAATACCGTAGGTGTGCAAAATCTAATAAACGCAATATCCAGGCAGAAAACGGTCAGTCGTTGCATTTTCACTTCTTCAAAACTGGTGTGCAGGACCGGTTATAAACCATGCTACGACGAAGACTATAAACCAAATACATTGTATGGTGAAAGTAAGGTTGAGGGTGAAAAGATTATCAGGTCTGATAATTCCATCAACTGTGAATGGTGTATTGGCCGGCCTGGTTCAATCTGGGGGCCATGGTTTGATGTCCCGTACAAATATTTCTTTTTAGCGATAGCTAAAGGGCGTTATTTTCACCCGGCAAATGTTGATACACCCAAGAGTTTCGGGTATGTAGGTAATGTTGTTTTTCAGATTGAGAAGCTTCTTAAAGCCCCGGCAGATCAAATACACGGAAAGACTTTCTATTGGTCCGATTATGACAGCTTCACTATAAGGCAATGGGCAGATGCCATCTCGGAAAAAACTCGAGGTAAGAAGGTAAAATCTGTCCCGGGACCAGTTATCAGTCTTGCGGCCAAGGCTGGTGATTTAATGAAGAAATTCGGTTTTAAGAACCCGCCAATAACATCATTTAGATTAAGTAACATGCGAGCCGACACCACGGACATCCCATTAGAACCAATGAAAAAAATATCGGGCCTGGTACCTTACACAATGGAGGATGGAGTAGAACTAACTGTCAATTGGCTTAAAAATCAAAAGCTAATATAAACAATTTAGTGAAATTCTCCATAATTACAATCTGTTGCAACCCCGGTAATAATATAAAGAGCGCCATTAAATCTGTTCTTTCACAGGATTATCCTGATATTGAATATATTATCATTGACGGGGCCAGCACTGACGGAACGGTTGAACTTGTCAAGTCTTATGGTGACAAGATAAGCAGGTTTATATCCGAGCTGGTTAAAAGGTTTTATTATGCCCTTAATAAGGGCGTAGACCTGTCCACCGGAGAAGTTGCCAGCTTTGTCAATGCCGACGATTAGTTTGCTGGCGGATCCGGCCTGCAGTTCAAATCCTAAATGATTCCAGTGGAAGCATATATATTGAAAGGGTATTTTTTTATGGGAAAGCAAAAGCAAGCTTTAGTGTGTGGTGCAGGTGGCTTTATTGGAAGCCATTTAGTCAAAAAACTAAAAAGAGAAGGGTTTTGGGTTCGTGGAGTTGACCTGAAGTATCACGAATTCCATGAGAGCCAAGCGGATGATTTCGTTATAGGCGATTTGCGCAACCTGTCAGTTTGCAAAAGGGTTACCGACCGAGCATTTGACGAGGTGTACCAATTGGCCGCCGATATGGGCGGTGCAGGTTATATCTTCACCGGTGAACATGATTCTGAAGTAATGCATAATTCAGCTATGATTAATTTAAACATGGCTGATTTATGCCACAAAGTAGGGGTCAAAAAGATATTTTATTCCTCATCTGCCTGTATTTATCCCGAGTATAATCAAGTGAATCCGGATACTCCGAACTGCTCAGAGGATTCTGCTTATCCGGCCGCTCCTGACAGTGAATACGGGTGGGAGAAACTTTTTAGCGAGCGGATGTATTTGTCTTATTACAGGAATTATGGTTTGGCGGTTCGCATCGCCAGATTCCATAATATATTTGGCCCGGAAGGCGCTTGGAACAACGGCAGAGAAAAAGCTCCAGCAGCACTCTGCAGAAAAGTTGCGGAGGCTTCTGCAGGTGGCACAATTGAAATCTGGGGAGACGGTGAACAGACACGGTCATTCCTCTACATTGACGAATGTCTCGAAGGTGTCCGCAGGCTCATGGATTCAGATTTCATAGGCCCGGTCAATATCGGCTCTGAAGAAATGATAACAATAAACGGTCTGGCTGAAATGATTATGAATATTGCCGGCAAAACACTGAATATAAAGCATATAGAAGGGCCATTAGGGGTAAGAGGCAGAAACTCTGATAACAGGCTTATTCGTGAAAAATTGGGTTGGTGCCCAAGCATCGAACTCCGCCATGGGATAGAAATTACTTACCGATGGATAGACGAACAAGTAAGAAACTCGGTTGTCGCATCCTTATGATATGTTCCTGATTAAGGTCCCCCGTTTAAGCTACCCTTCCGGAACAGAAAAGCAATAAAAATGCCAAGAGTGCTGATATTCTATCATTACTTTTACCCAGATGACGTCGTGAGTGCCCAGCATCTCACACAGCTGGGAGAAGAACTGCAAGCACGCGGGTGGCAGGTTATCGCGATGCCGTGCAATAGGGGATGCAGGAATGAAACGAAGGCATTTACAACTTTTGAAAACTGGAACGGTATTGAAATCAGGAGAATCTGGCGGCCTCGTTTTCGCCAGTCATCTACAATAGGACGAATCTTAAACGCGCTGTGGATGCTGTGTGCATGGAGTGGTACTGCGTTTAGGAAGAGAGGTATGCCGGATATAGACGTTATGATTATGGGAACTGATCCAATTTGTAGCGTACTTGTTGCGAAAGTCTGGAAATTAGTCCGGCCCGGGACACGAGTTGTACACTGGTGCTTCGATTTATATCCAGAAGCTGCTTTAGCCAAGGGAATTTTACGGCCGGAAGCTCTCCTTGTCAAAATTCTCAAGCGATTGCTAAAGTCGGGATACCAAGCCTGTGATCTTATAGTAGATATTGGGCCATGTATGAGAGCAAAGCTGCAGGCTTATGACGGATCAGCCAACAAAACTACCTTGACCCCATGGGCGTTGGTCGAGCCGTGTAATCCTCTCTCGGTACACGTTTCCGAGAGAGAGAAGGTTTTTGGTAATAGTAAACTTGCATTATTGTATTCCGGCAATTTCGGCCGAGCGCACACCTACGAAATGTTCCTCAATTTAGCAAGTCGTCTTCACGGAGAAGATATAAGGTTTGCCTTCAGCATCAGAGGTAATCGAGCCGATGAGGCGAAAAGAGCAGTTTCTGATGAGGACAAAAATATTACCTTTGTGCCATTCGCACCGTCAGAACAGTTGCAAGAACGACTCAGTGCAGCGGATATTCATCTGGCGAGTTTAAGACCAGAATGGACTGGTACCGTTGTGCCATCTAAGTTCTTCGGTTCGCTCGCGGTCGGTCGTCCAGTGATATTTGCGGGAGGAGGCGGCTCTGCCCTATCAAAATGGATCAAAACCTATAAGATAGGATGGGTTCTAACGATGGAGACATTAGATTCTGTTGCCAAAGAGCTGATACGGCTGTCTAACTCACCAGAAGAGTTGAAAAAAATACAACAAAGGTGCCATCAGGTATATCAGGAAAATTTCTCCAGAAAACATATAGTAAATAAATGGGATAAGGAACTCCGCAAACTACTTACAGAGGCTTGAAAGTGATGCGCCGGATATTTCAATATTACCCTTTACATCTGACATCTTATAGCAAATGGCTAAAAGTAAAACCTAAACCAAACTTTGATACCGATGTCTATTTTCAATGTCAAGTGACTACTAATCGCAGCTATTTTCGCTATGGTTATTCTCTTGCTTACGCATCTTACCGATAAGGTAATGCCAACGTGCCGATTTGATGCTGTCACATCCCACCCTTTATTTAAGACATGATGTTTACCATTTTGCAAAGTTCAAAGATACAAGATAGATAATATTTATCTGCCACAGGTGCTTGTATAGATGCGGGTCGATGGCAAGAACAATAAAAAAATTATATGAAGATTTCTCTGCTATGCGAAGAAATGGCATAAGCGGTTTTGGAACACTAATGTGTAAAAACTTTCGTACACTTCCTTAATTCATCTCTATCTCTTCAACAATTTAGAGGTTGTTGCATACAATTTTAGTAAAGCACTGCTGCATCCTCCACTAACATCGATACATAACGCATCTCCTTAACAAAACTACACTTACATCCAAGCTTAAGACTCTTTTTGCTTACCAAAACACGCCTTGCATTGAAGTTATAGTTCTATCTGTCCACCGGAGAGACTCCCAGTCTGGCCTATTCCTGATGTTTGGGGAAAATGCAAAAGACTATGATTTACTCCGTTGGTTGTATAACCCGAACAAAGTGACACAGACCGGGTATAAAATTAAAGTGCTGCCGTCGTGGCTTCAGCACGACCGGCAGCACTGTGCTTTTGAACTATATAAAGTATAGGTAATTTAAGGCGAAGCCGGACTTCGTACTACTCCACTGGAGCCGCCACCGCCGCCGCCACCGGCAGCTACTCCACCGGCTGTACCGCCAGCTATGGCGCCAGCCTGCAAAGTGCTAAGGCCCATAATACCGGGAGCCACAGCTATTTTCATAGAACCGATTGGGCCGATATTTTTTGCTAGATTCGTCGCAACAGTTCCAAGTTGAGATGAACCGGCTATGTGTCCAAGTCCCTGCATTGCGACCATCCGGCCTGCCGGCACACACACAGTAACAACGGGATTGGGTGCCCCTTCACAGGCCAAAGCTGCGCAGGTATCGGCTAATCCGATGACTCGCAGGGCATCACGGCGAACCCACCTGGGAATATCAGTAGGTTTAGTAATCTTCATATCCTTGTTGGTAAGCCCGACCTTCCTGACAAGCTTCTCGAATTCCTTGCCAAGACCTGCGAAGTTAACCGGTATTGCTGCATCGTCAGTCATATAAGTGGCCAGCTCATGTCTGATTTTTTCCTTGAATCCGTTGACATTTGTCCTGGCCTCAAAAACAGATATGCTCATATAGATTTGCTCGATTGACTGGTCGAAAACATATACTGAGTTGACTTTGCATTTGACCTTGTCTATCTTATCACCTATGCCGGTCGTCTCGAAGGTAAACGGCTCAGATAATGCCCTGACCGCTATCATATCCCCTAACATATCCGTTTTCAGGTCAACGGCCGTTACGGTCAATTTCAGCTCGGACGGTAAAGAACCGTCAAGGAAAGAAAGGTCGAAGGTTTGCTTCCATGTTTTACCAATGTTGTCCGCGGCGACCTTCTCCAGAGATTGTGCACAATGGTTATGTATCATCTGAAAGAAGCTCAGGCTGCCGTTGCTCGTTACAAGTTCTCTGTTGGCCCGGTCAAGCACAAATGATATCTTACCAAAATCACTTGAACCTGATTGGCTGGCATCGTCGGTCCAAATCGAATACTGAACCTCGTTATCGGACAACGGTTCCCTGTCAACTGTAAACAATGATTCGGTGCGATTCTTGAATTGGCCTTTGCCGCTGTATTCCAGCGACGAAACCATCTTGTAATTATACGTCCCTGTATCCTGTCCCGCGCCGGCAACATGGGCAAATAAAAACAACATCAAGCCCACTATGACCGTGGCCAATGCAGTCCGTGTCCATTGGTAATTTGTTTTGCTCTGCTTGTTCATACTGTTTTCCCCTAAAAAAACTACTGCTCCACAAACAATTTCCTTACGCTTCTGCTTCCCCAAATACAACAAGATATGTGATTAGGGCGCGTTTCGTCATATTCCGGGAGAAACTTAATCTTAAAAGTACTACTTCCTGTTTTTAACCCGGCATATGAAAGAAACCGCGAATACTGCCTGTCATATATGATTTATGGGCATCTATGGTCCTATAAACATCGTTTTTGAAATTGAGATGCTCAAACAGCCCCAGAATATTCTGGAACTGAATCCGAAGTTTTTACATACTATTTACTGAACGCAGAGGTATGCACAGGCTATAATTTGACCAGAGATACAATGGCAACAAAAAGTACGATTTTGATTGTTGAAGACGAGCCGAAAATCAGATCGGCGCTGTGCGACTTTCTGGAGTTTAAGGGCTTTGTCGTCCTTGAAGCAAAAGACGGTGTCGAGGCCCAAAAGCGAGCCTCTCAACATAAAGCCGATCTGATTCTTCTCGATTTGATGCTGCCGGTAATTAGCGGCGAGCAGCTTTGCAGACAATGGCGAAAACAGGGATTGCAAACACCGATAATAATGGTCACAGCCAAGGGCCAGGAAAAAGAAAAAATAGCGGGACTGAATCTCGGGGCCGATGACTATATTACCAAACCCTTCTCATTGGAGGAGTTGTTGGCGAGGATAGAGGCGGTACTGCGAAGAACAGACCCTGCCCGAGCCGTAGGCGCCGTGTTCAGATTCGGTGATTTAGATGTTGATATCTCGGCACTAAAAGTCAGACGCGGCCGAGAAGATATCGACATCAGTAAGCGCGAGGCCCAGATTATTCAGTTCTTCGCAGCGAATCCGAACCGAGTAGTCAGTAGAGAGGAACTCTACGAGAGGGTCTGGGAGGATATAATGACGGACCTGGGTACAAGAACAATTGATATGCACATCGCCAAGCTCCGTGCAAAAATCGAAAGAGACTTATCCGAGCCGCAGATTATCAAAACAGTGCGCGGAGCCGGCTACAAATACGAGGTCTGATTCAAGAAGTGTGTCAAGCAGATAAAAGCAATGTATAATCGGCTAATCATTTTGTCTTTGATTATAGTGCTGGCAACTGGCGGACTCGTGCTGCTCGGATATCATTCCATAAGTATATGGGCGGACGGCCTGGAAGGCGCCAGGCTGGCTGAGTTTGCGGAAGTTGCCGAACAAATTCGTGAAGATGTCAAGCTAAAGCTCGATAAGTTCATACATCAGGAGCAAAAACGGCCTTATACAGATTATCAGTACTACTCTGTTCCGGAAACTCCGGCGAATATGCAACAGCAGTCGCTTGTGGTCTCACCACTTGCAGGCAAAATTGAGAACAATCTTGCATTTGGAAATTTTGAGATTGAGCCTGATGGCTCGCTTGTTACTCCGTATTACTCACCAGACCAATCCAGGGTTGTCGGAGAATTGGCCACAAAAGCACAGGACCATATTTACAATATAAGAATTAACCTGTTACCTAAACTGGGTACAGACACAATCACATCAATAGAGACGTGGCGAAAACTAACACCATCTACACAAGTTAGAGATAAGGAAACCGATGAGGAAAAAGTATCCCCAGCATCATCGGCCAAAGGGAAATTTGAGGCCAAAGATTCAAAATCAAGACGGGCAAAGTATGATATAGAAAGTCTCCAGCAGCAGCCGCAGCAGGTGCAGGTTATAGAACAGCAGCGACAAGTAGCTGTCTCTAATGTTGCGTACAGAAGTCAGATCTCTGCCGACCAGCTGCAAGTCGGCGACAGCTCGTCGCCGTCGAAATATCATGAGCAAGCCGAAAACGAGCTACTGCAGGAGCCTGCTTCTGACGGGGCGCAAATCAGCAGGCCATTACCTACGAAACTTGAAGAGACGATTGATTCAGACTTAGCCCCGGCAGATCAGCTCGAAGGGCAAATACAATTAGAAAAATTTGATTTGAATCAGGCTCAACAGCAGTTAGGTGCTATTGATGAATACGGATTTGTCAGGAGTACGTCACCACAGAATGATACCATCCAGATTCGGATTGAACCTTTTGCACCGATAGTAGTGCCGGGTGGCGGCGAAGATTCAATATTCGCCGGTCAGGTTTTTATGCTCAGACACGTTCAGATTGAAAATGAACATCTGCTACAAGGTTTTCAACTAAACGAGAAGCGGCTAACTGAAGAAATACACGATTCGGCAAGCAGGTTTATCCGTGACGACATGGATTTTTGCTTAGGTAAGGCAGAACAGCCGAACGCGGCATATTCGGCAATTCTGGATTTTGGTTTTGGTGTGGTGACGCTGAATCTGATGGAAATCGACCCAGGCTGGATAACTTCGCAGATAGCAAAGCTGCGAGCCTGGTACTTCAGTATCGTAGCAGTCGTCTTTATTGCAATGGTGCTGGTTATCTTCAGCTTGTGGCGGGCTATGCGTGAGCAGGTTAAGTTCACCGAACAAAAAGATGACTTCATATCAGCGGTATCACACGAGCTTCGCACGCCCCTGACGTCAATCCGTATGTACGCTGAGATGCTCGAGAAAGACTGGGTCAAATCGAAAGACAAGGCGCAGGAATACTATAAAGGGATGCGACAGGAGAGTGAACGGCTGAGCCGGCTGATTGAGAATGTCCTGGATTTCTCACGCATTCAAAAGGGACGGAAAAAATACTACTTTGTACTCGGTAACCTCAATGAGTGCGTCACAAATGTGACAGAAGTAATACGTTCATATGCCTCAGAAGCCGGGTTCACTATTAAACTCAAGCTCGGAAAGATTGAGCCGCTGACGTTCGATGCGGATGCTGTAACGCAGATAGTGGTAAACCTTCTGGACAATGCCGTTAAGTACGCCCGTAACGCCGAGGACAAAACTATTACGGTCCGTACACAAAGCCAGGGACGATTTGTATTAATCGAGGTCGAGGACCACGGCCCGGGTGTGCCACACAAGCAGCGAGACAAGGTCTTCGATGTATTTTATCGCTGCGAGGCTGAGGCTACCCGCCAGACCAAAGGAACAGGACTGGGCCTTGCTTTAGTCAGCAAATTTGCTCAGGCCCACAATGGTTTCGTTCAAATTCTAACAGCTAAGCCCCACGGCGCGATATTTCGTGTGGGTATGGCTGTCCAGCCTTAAAGACAGCTAATCCAAATTATTTGAATTCTCGCCAAACTGTGTCACCGCGCGCAGGGGACACCAGCTGAGTTCCGGAGTTTTTACATACTATTTACAAAACATACAGCCGCTTGTGGCTTATACTATAAGCAGTGAACAATTTCAATAATGTTTCTTAATCTGGGAAAATAAAAAATGAAGTCACATCAAAAAAACAATTTGGTTATTATTTTAGCAACTGTATTTGTATCGACAACCTTTGGCCAGCTTCGTCATGTCGGTGTAAGAGACGTAACAGAAAATATTATCATACCGCAGAGCAGACGAGTCGCGTTTGCACCACGGCACCAAAATACGATAGAGGTTACCAAAGTCAATGTGCTCGTGGATATCCTGCATAGTACAGCGACAACAACAGTCGAGATAGAGCTTCGCAACAACACACACCAAAGGCAGGAGGCTGAACTGATTTTTCCCGTACCGGACGGAGCCGTAGCCAAGGGCTTTGCCTATGACGGACCGGGCGGGGAGATCACCGCAGAAGTTTTGGCCAAAGAACAAGCCAAGCGGATTTATGAACAATTGGTAGCAAAGATCCGAGACCCTGCATTAGTAGAGTTTATCGGCTATAACCTGATTCGCTCGAGTGTCTTCCCTATCGAGGCCGGAAAAACACAAAAGGTTCGCCTGACTTACGAACACCTTTTGGAAGTGAACGGCAACAGGATTGACTATACATTGTTACGTACCGAATCGCTGTCATACGAAGTCCCGTGGGACATCACAGCTAACATTAAGTCCAAGGCGCCTATATCAACTGTTTACTCGGCCAGCCACAAACTTACATTAGACAGAAAGAGTGACAAAGAAGTAGTTGTAAAAATCCAGGAGCAATCCAGGAAAGAGCCGGGGCCATTCAGACTCAGTTACCTTCTGCAGGAAAACGGCGTAACTGCTTCAATGTTCGCATATCCGGATGATAAAGTCAGCGGCGGCTACTTTCTTATATTAGCGGGATTAAGCCCGGATAAAACCGACTCTGAGAAGTTATCAATACCGCGAGAGCTTACAATTGTAATCGACCGTTCGGGCAGTATGCGAAATGAAAAGATTCAGCAGGTCAAAGAGGCTACCTTGCAGATTATCGCCGGACTCAACTCTGGCGAAGCCTTTAATATCCTTGCATACAGCGACTCGGTTGACTGGTTTTCAGCCAAGCCCGTTTTGAAAACCGCAGAAACCGAAGAAGCTGCAAGAAAATATGTCGAAGGCATAACGGCTAACGGGGGGACTAATTTACACGAGGCGCTGCGCCTTGCACTGGAACAGAAACCGGCAAACAGTGATATGCTGCCAATTGTTTTGTTCATGACTGACGGGCTGCCTACGGTCGGACAGACTTCCGAAGTCTCAATCCGGCAGCTGGCCATAAAGTCAAATCCATATAAGCGCAGAGTCTTTACGGTCGGTGTGGGGGTGGACCTTAATGCACCGCTACTTGATAAAATCGCCGAGGATTCACGGGCCAAAGCCGAGTACATATTGCCGGGCGAAGACGTAGAGGCAAAAATAGGCAAGGTCTTTGACAAACTTACAGGCCCGATACTTTCCGACGTTGAGCTTGAGGTACTCGGCAAAGACGGCGAGCCTGCCGTGGGCAGGTGCCGTGATATCCTGCCAAGAGAGATTGCGGATTTCTTCGAGGGCGACCAACTCGTGCTTCTCGGACAATACGTGGGCACAGACCCGATTGTTTTCAAGCTAACAGGCAACTACAGAGGCACACAGCGCACTTTCAGCTTTCAGTTCGATTTTGACCAGTCAAGTGAAAAGAACGGTTTTGTACCTCGACTGTGGGCCAGCCGGAGGATTGCAGAATTGATTGATGCCGTCAGACAGCTCGGAGCCGAACCCGGCTCGCCGAGCGATGACCCGAAAACAAAGGAACTCGTCGATGAGATAGTAAGGCTGTCAACGGAGTTTGGAATACTTACCGAATACACGGCTTTCCTGGCACGCGAGGGAACGGACTTCGAGAACCCAGAAGTCCTCTTTAATGGCGCGGCGGATATTCTTGAGGAACGAGCTATGAAGGTCCGTTCCGGAGCCAGTGCAATCAGCCAAAGTTACAACATAACCGGCCAAAAGACTCAATCAGAATTAAACGTTCGAAATCTTTACTATGACAAGGACATGGGCCAGGTGGCGATTGCCAATGTTCAGCAGATAAACGACCGGGCCTATTACTACAGGAGTAATCGCTGGATTGACAGCAGACTACTGAAAGATGAGACAAAAATTCAACCGAAACGAACAATCGAATTCGGCAGCCCTGAGTTTATTGAACTTGTTTCGAAACTCGCAGCAACTAATCGGCAAGGCAGCATCGCGCTCGGAGGCGATGTGCTGCTTCTGGTCGATGGCGAGCCGGTTCTTGTCAAAGGACCAGGAACAAAATGAGTAAGTTATAACTAAATGTTAAACAAGAAAGGCAGGTGACATTATGAAAAGTATGATAGTGATTGCGGCGGCTGTTGCGATTATCTCAACTGTGTATGCTGTAACTGAAGAATCGCCAAAGACAACGGAGACGATACAACAACCCAGTATCGAGGTAGTGTTTGTTCTGGATACGACCGGAAGCATGAGCGGCCTGATAGATGCCGCTAAGCAGAAGATATGGTCAATAGCAAATACGCTGGCAATGACCGAGCCGGCGCCGCAAATAAAAATGGGACTGGTCGGCTATAGGGACCGGAGTGACGAATATGTAACAAAGCATCTCGCATTGACTGATGACCTGGACGCGGTTTATGAATTTTTAATGGGCTTTGTGGCGAACGGCGGCGGCGACGGGCCGGAAAGCGTGAACCAGGCGCTATATGAGGCCGTCAACAAAATGAACTGGAGCACCGACGATGAAACCTATAAAGTGATTTTTTTGGTAGGTGACTATCCGCCACATATGGATTATGACAACGACGTGAAATATCCCGAAAGCTGTAAGCTCGCCGCAGAGAAAGCAATTACTATCAACACAATCCAGTGCGGCACGTACACTGATACCACACCGATCTGGCGGGATATTGCCAAAAAGGCGGAAGGTCAATTCTTCTGCGTCGACCAATCAGGCAGTGCAATCGTACAGGCAACGCCGTTTGACGAAAACCTCGCTGAATTATCACGCCAGATGGACAACACACGTATATTCTACGGCAGTCAGGAGGAAATCGCAGAGCAGGTAAACCGAGCCGAGAGAGGCGATAAGCTCTATGAAATGGCCCCTGCCGGTGCAAAAGCTGCTCGAGCCAAATTCAACGCAAGTGAAGCCGGAAGTGACAATTTTCTGGGCAGTCGTGAATTGGTTATGGACGTCTCCTCCGGTCAGATTGATTTGGAGAAACTCGAGATAGACCAACTGGACGAACGCCTACAAAAAATGACGACACAGCAGCGTAAAGAATACGTGGCTAAAATGACTGAAGAGAGAAGCCAAATTCAAAAGCAAATCGAAGAAGTCAGCCTGAAAAGACAAAACTACATTAAGCAGCAAATTCAAGAACAAAATCTTAATAATACGGATTCGCTGGACCACCAACTCTACGAATGTATCAAAGACCAGGCTAACCAGAAGAACATCGTTTACTCAGATGGACCGGTGTATTGAAGCGGAGAATCCCTAAGGAGAATTAAATATGGAAAAAGCAAGACTAACAATCACAGCAGTGTTTTTGACTTTTTTAGCTGTACACACTACAGCACAACCGCTGGAAATACCGGGCAAAATCAATAGTGTTATTGTGTATCGCGGCCAGGCCCTGGTGACACGAATCATCGAAACAGACATGCCCGAAGGAGCTTCGGAAATAATCGTATCAAATTTGCCGGGCGAGATTGTTTCCGAAAGCCTCTTTGCACAATCCGGAGATAATGCAAAGGTTATCAGTGTCCGTTATCGAGAAAAATCAATCAAAAAAGACACACGAGAGGAGGTCAAACAACTTGAGGCTAAAATCGATGATATTCAGAAAAAAATTTATGTGATCGGCAGAGACCGACAGCACAGCGGGGATTGCTGGGTTAGATATAACAAGCTCTGGGAACTAACATTACAGGGCGAGCAACAGGATTTGAATCGAGCTCTGCTGCAGCCTGAAGCCCTGAGCGGACTTACCGAATATCTGGAAAAGAAATCTATCTTTTGGCACCAGGAAAATGTCAAACTCGAACAGCAAAAAACTCAGCTCGAAAAGGAACTGGAACTATTGAATAAGCAGTTAGAGGAGCTTAAGGCCGGAAGAAGTAAAAAAGAACGGCAAGCTGTTATTTATATCGACAGCTCTGAAAAGATAGAAGGCCAGATTTCGCTGAGCTATCTGGTGAATGGTGCAAGTTGGCTGCCGCAATATAACCTGCGTGCCCTGTCGGACAAAGAAAAGATGCTTGTTGAGTACAATGCCGTGATACACCAGGCAAGCGGCGAAAACTGGGACGGTGTACAGGTCAGTCTTTCTACTGCTCAGCCTACGACCGAGGCCGGAGCCCCGGTTCTGGATTCAATGAAAGTCGGACTTCTGACGGGAGCTATATCAAAGGAACCATCAGGAGTTCCGGTCGATGCGATGAATGTACAATCGCGTATGATTGACGATTCATCAGATAAATGGCGTGATTTGACAAAGGATTTCGAAAAAAATCAGAGACAACGACGGCAAGCTGGTATCAGGGGTAAAGCCGCTCAAGGCGAATTGCAACTACTCGCCATGCACAATCAAATGATAGAACTCAAGGCCGACAAGAAAAGTCTGAGGATGATTAGACAGCAGGCAGAAACCTTCTCGCGAAACGAAGGAGTAAGCGTTACCTACGACCTGTCCGGCAAACTGACAATGCCCAGCAGGAGCGACCAGCAGTTAGTGACAATAACGTCATTCGAGGCCGATGCCGATTTCGTTTTCGTAGCAACACCGCTTCTGACCGATTATGTATATCTCCAGGCTGACTCTGTCAACAATTCTGATACACTTTTATTAGCTGGGCCGTCGAACATGTATCGCGATGGACAATTCGCAGGCAAAGGGCATTTAGAAATGGTGCCGGTCGGCAAAAAGTTTACTGTGGGCTTTGGCGTGGAAAGCCGTATCCAGATCGTTCGCGAACTTGAAGACAAAGAGATTGACAGCTGGCTCGGCAACTGGGTTGAGAATTACAAGTACCGTATTGCAATTAACAACTACAGCGACCGGAAAATCAGCCTGCGACTGATGGATAGAATGCCATATTCAGAAGATGAAGGCCTTGGTATCAGCGATTTCAAAACAAACTCCACTCTTAGTGGCAACAGAGAGTACCTCAGAAGTGCCAAGGCAAAGGGCATTCTCAGATGGGACTTAACACTCGAACCTGATACTTTCGATGAAACAGCCACGATTGTCACTTACGAGTACACCATAAAATATGACAACGATATGCACATAGCCGCTTTAGGCGGTTAAAAACTGCTGAAATTCAGCATAAAGACAGGGTTTTCGCACGTATAATGCGAGCGAAAACCCTTTTGCTTTTGGGCTTATAGCAGTAAGTTAGGCAATTGTTTTCCGCACCTTTTTCAGTTATATTCGTAACAGGTGTCATTAAATTGCAACGCTGACAGAATCGAGGCTGGTTATGCCATACAATATCAGAATTGTAAGTACTTATCCTCCGCGAGCCTGCGGCATAGGCACCTTCTCACGTCATCTCGCCAACGCCTTGGCCAACTTTACCGGAGAAGTCGGCTACGTCAGGGTAGCCGCTATCGATAAAGAAGGCCTAGCATATAATATCCCAGTGGACCTCATTATAGACCAGTATAACCCACGCTCATGGCAGGAAGTCGCCGGTACTATCGCCTCCAGAGCAAAAGAAAGCCCCAACCCAACAGTGGTATTGCTTCAGCATGAGTATGGTCTTGACCCGGCCGGGCCCGGCAAAGACGCTGAGGGTAAAAACTTTATTGAAATGGCAAAGTCATTGCGAACTTCAGGGCTTGTAACCATGGCCTATCTGCATACGGTGCTGGACAGTCCAGATGAGCACCAGAAGACAGTGTTACAGGAATTGGCAGAGCATACAGACGGACTTCTTGTCCCGACGCGAAATGCGGTTGATATCCTCGAATCAGACACTTACAAAATCGACCGCACAAAGATAAAGCACATTGACCACGGTATAAGGATGCAGAATCCTTCGCAGTATGACCGTTTGGCAATCAAACAGCAGTTGCATCTTGAAAATAAATTCCTTGTAACTACGCTTGGGCTGCAATCGCCGGATAAAGGCCTGCCGTACGGCATCCGGGCATACGGCAGATTCGTCAACGAGTCGCTCACTGAAAACCAGAGGAAACAGATTGTCTATCTTATTGCAGGGCAATGTCATCCTGAATTCGTTCAGGTCGAAGGCGGCGTACCGTATAAGCAATTCAAAGCCGACATGGAAAAAGCCCTTGCCGAGGCCGGTGTTCGCTGGTGCACACTTAACGAACTATCACCAGACAAACTTGATTGCTGCGATATTGTTTTGTGGGATATGTTTTTAAATGAAAATAGCCTGATGAACCTATACGGTGCGACCAATGTGGTAGTGCTGCCTTATCTCAACATGCAACAAATATCCAGCGGGATTTTAGCTGACACTGTCGGTTCAGGTCGAGTCGCCATCGCAACAAAATTCAGATATGCTGTGGAACTTCTGGATGCGGATAATGCAGGACAAAAAGGATTGGTAATCGGATCGCACGCCAGAGGGATTCTGGTTGACCCCTGTGAAGATTCAGTTGAACAGGTTGCACAGGCGCTGGACTTTCTTGTCTTCAACAGGGCGAAAAGGCTGGCAATGGAAAAACGTGCCCACAGGCGGGGGTATCAAATGAAATGGGATAACACCGCATGGGCCATCCTACAGTATTTGGAATTCGTCAAGGAGCAGCACGATATAGTTACAGGCCGAGGATTGGAATTTACCCGACAAAAAGCATCTGTCTTTGAAAATAGAGATCTTGAATTTTTGAGTTAACCAAGAAAACTGAATCGAACATCTACGCTTTCTGAAAGGACTTGTATGGCAAAATTTAAACTACCCCATTCAGGACACAACAAACATTTATGCTATCTCGTTAACCTGGGAATACAGGACCGTAATCCAACCGAGTACAGGAAGCTTGTTCGTGAACCCAGATTCTTATGCAAAAAATGCGGCAGAGTAGCCGCCAAGCCGCGCAATCTGTGCAAACCAGTAAAACTCTAAACCAGTTCGAATGAAAAGTAATAAAGGACAGCTCTATCATTTAAAGGAGCAAAATAATGAAAAACAATCATGGAATAATCCTAACAGCATTATTACTGCTATTTCTTGTCGGCAGTTGTTCCGAGATGGACAATATACTCGGTGCCCCTAAGCCCACAGCAAGTATAAAGTCCATCAACTTCGGGGATGTTTCCCTGGAAGCTGCATCACTGTTGTTCGACGTTGAAGTTCATAATCCCTATCCTGTGTCTCTGCCGCTGACTAACCTCAATTACAAACTCAATAGCCGAGGTAGTCAGCTGCTGGAGGGCGAGGCAGGGGCCAGCGCAAGTATTCCAGCCAAGAAAAGCGCAGTTGTCCCCCTGCAGGCCGATGTTAAGTACCTGGATTTGATTAGAGCATTTAAAGACATACGGCCAGGCACTAAAATACCATACGAGGCACAGGTGGAATTGCTGGTTGATGCCCCCGGCGTTGGTGTTTTGCCCTTGCCGATAAACAAGAAAGGTGAAATTGCGGTACCAGAGATCCCCAAGGCAAGCGATATTGACTGGGGCGAGGTTCTGCAGAAAACCATCGGTGACTAACGTCGTTTATGACACGAAGGTCATGTTTTCACTTGATTTGATACACGGAACACGTAGAATTAAGAGGATAGTTCAAAAAGGAACCATTCACAGATGCGATATTTTCTTGCTACAGTACTTCCGTTAATAGCAGTTTTGCTTTGTGGCAAGCCTATTCAATTCCTGCCCAATATAATCCTCAAAAATACTCGACTGGATTCCGGGAATAATACATGCAATTTTCGTTGTATACTCCCATCTGGTTGACAAGTGAACCTGTAGGGTAACTAAGGCAGTGTCGAAATAAAATGGAAACTTTTTAAAAGAGGTCATTATGAAAAAGTTTATTACTCTTGGGTTTATGTTCAGCCTGTTTGACCTGTGTGGCTGCCAACAGGCATACTACAAGACGATGGAGACATTCGGGTATCACAAACGCGATATCCTTGTCGAGCGGGTCGAGGAAAGCCGTGATGCCCAGGAGCAGGCCAAGGAACAGTTCAAGTCGGCCCTGGAGAAATTCAGCGAGGTGGTAACTTTCCAAGGCGGCGAACTACAGGAAGAATATGACCAGCTCAAGTCCGAACTGGATAAAAGCGAAGCAAAAGCTTCAAAGGTAAGCGACCGCATCAATGCAGTACAGGACGTAGCCGAGGCTCTGTTCAGGGAATGGGAAAAGGAGCTCGACCAATACAGCAATGAGCGATATCGGCAGTCTGACGAGGAACTTTTAACTCGGACAAAGCAAAGTTATGCGAAGCTGATGGGTGCAATGAAACGAGCTGAATCAAAAATGGACCCGGTGCTCAGCGCCTTCCGCGACCAGGTACTTTACCTCAAACACCACCTCAATGCACGGGCTGTTGCATCCCTTCAGGATGAGCTGGAAGCTATCGAGACGGATGTGGCATCGCTGGTCGCCGAGATGGAGGCCTCTATAACCGAGGCCAACACCTTCATCAGTAGCATGACTGAATGAAAACCGGTCGAGTCTAAAGTGACATTTTTCGAACCGGAGGAACGTTAAGTCCGAGAAAAGCCGGTCGGTACAAACGTTGCAGTCGGAGTTGACGGAAAAAGACAAACACATAAAACTGATATACTGTTGTTTATAGGGCCGCTGCGGAGCGCCCTTTTTTTATAACCCAACTTTTAAAGAACTTGCGTTTTAATGTCGAATTGCGAATGAAGGTGGCCCCATGCTGTTACTGTGGAGAAGGGTTTGATGAAAGACTCAAAACGAAACAACAGAATACGACTCCTCACCAAAAATCTAAACCGCCAGCGCAAAAAACAGGCGATACAGATTGACTTACTGTGCAATGACATTATCAACGCTCATCGAGATTTCCTCGATACAGTCAGAACTTTGACCTTTACAAGCGAGCTTTATGAATCGCTGATAGGCATCATTGATTTGGATAGTTTGTTCCGTAGTTGTGCCTGTATGATAAAAAAGCAAATTTCGAATGCGAACCTCGCCTTCTTCCTCAGACAACAAGACCGCTTCCAATTATATGCCTTTGATTGCAATACAAACGCCACTGACGAGGCATACCTACTGGAGCAATACTTTACGAGCGAAGTTGTAGATTCCATCATCAGGGCCAACCGTCCATGCGACATTGATGAATTGCTTCAGATGGGATTACAGGTAAATCCGGCGATCCTCAAAAACAGTTCGGCAATAACCGTTCCAATCGCAGCTAACAAGCCGATTGTCGGATTTATACTGCTCTACAAATTCTCTGGGCAGAGCTTTGACCAGCGCCAAATCAGGCTGCTTTGCGCCGTCAGACGGGGTTTGTCGCGGGCCATTCGAGCCTGCGCTGTCGCTGAGCAACCAAGCGCTTAATCTGCCTGCCCTAACCATCGATCTTTTACCCTGAGCATAACCACTGAATTGGCAGGACAATAAATCTGGAATCTTTAGTAGGTTTTATTGTCTTGCAATACCAAGAGGCTTTGCTATATTTATGGTTTTCTGCCGCGGGCAGGTAGCTCAGTTGGTAGAGCAACGGACTGAAAATCCGTGTGTCGGCGGTTCAAATCCGCCCCTGCCCAATCTTGCCCAAGGCCTGAATCCCTTTAGTTAAACTGCACACGTGTACAGAAAATTTTTCGCTGTATTCAGGAAACCGGCGAGGATATTCTTTTTTAACTGTTTCTATCAATGCCCCTATGCAGTCAGCTTTTACCAGCGCTCCCGCGGCGCCCTTATCTCCTCCGCCGAGCATTCTCGCCCCCAGCACGCCGGGCACACGTCTGGCGATATCGCACATTGCTTCAAGCTGAGGCCCTGAAATTCTGTAATGGTCTCTAAGTCCAATGCCATCTTCATTAAACAACCGTCCTACCGTCTGGAAATCCACATTCCTCCACGCATCGAGCATTTCGTAAAATCTTTGTTGTGCATGATAAATGTATTTCAGACGTTCGCAAAGGTCTGGATATTCGCCGGCAAACCGGCTCATTATTTGCTCATAACTCTCGCTTGTTCTTACATCAGCCAGAGTATTTATTTCAATGCCGTCCTCGCGTATTAAGCCGACCAATTTCTCACACTCGGCGCGACGTATTTTATAAGTTGATTTGTCCAGTCCTGCCCGAACTGTTCCTGTGTCGAGTATCACTATCTTAAAATTATCACCGCCAAGACCAAAAGGAACATAGTCAATAGACATGGTTTTCGGCTTATAATGAATCCCTGCATCCTCTCGCGCGAACATAATCATAATCTGGTCGAGCTCGCCGCATGGAGAACCTATATATTCATTTTCTACAGACTTGGCCATAGAGACTATATCGAATCGGTCATTAACTTCTATTTCATTGACCTCAAAAATTGAAAGTATCAGATTCAGCGTCAAAGAGGCACTGCGGGACATTCCTCCTCCGGGGATATTCCCATAAACAATCCCGTCAAGACCGGTTTTCAAATTGTAACCGCACTTTTTGAGTATGTAATCTATGCCGTAAGGAAACCTCGCCCAGCTATTAGTTACTTGGGCAGATGTTGGTGGAGGAACATTTCCGAGTTCATATTCAATAACACCGTCCTGAGGAAAATTTGCACTGTAAAGTCTCATTCGACCGCTTGTACTTGGCTTATAGACAAACCAGATAAACCTGTCGATGCCGACACCGAACAGTTCCGTTCCGTTATAATCACCATGCTCAACACCGAAACAAAAGCGAGATGAAGTCCGCAGAATCTTCCCTCCCAAGAGATTTATATTAACTTCGGAGGACTTGCGTATGATATTATCTATCGCCTCTTTGTCCTGCGCGGTCAAATCCATAACTTCTCAATTTACTCATCTATCGTGTAAGCCAGCCGCCGTCAACCGGTACTATCGAACCGTTTAAATACGATGCGGCCTCGGAAGCCAAAAACACAACAGCTCCTTTGAGGTCTTCCGGTTCACCCCATCGCCCTGCCGGAATTCTTTCAATGACAGCTTTGCTTCTCACTGGGTCGGACCGCAGCGCAGCCGTGTTATCAGTGGCCATATAACCGGGTGCTATGGCGTTTACATTAATGTTTTCCTTTGACAATTCATTAGCCATCAATCTTGTTAGGCCTGCTACTGCACTTTTCGAGGCGGTATATGAAGGAACAAGTATGCCGCCCTGAAAGCTGAGCATCGAGGCTGTATTTATGATTTTTCCCCCACGACCTTGTTTGATAAACACCTTTGCCACCGCCTGGCTCAAAAAGAAAAGGGTTCGAATATTTACATTCATCACATCGTCCCAGTCCTTCTCGCTGAACTCGACAAGCTGCGCGCGTCGAATTATGCCTGCGTTGTTAACCAGAATATCAATACCGCCGAGGCTCTTTATCGTAGTATCGACGATTTTGTCGACACAACCTTTTGAAATTAGATCCGCCTTTATCGCTACGCAGCGCCGGCCAAGCTCTTCTATCTGCTTTTGTGTTTGGTTCATGTCGAGTATATCAACCAAAACAATATCGGCCCCTGCTTCAGAAAGGCCTACAGCCATGGCCTGACCCAATCCCCTCGCTGAGCCGGTGACTATCGCTACCTTGTCATCGAGTTTGAACTTATTCAGAATCATTTTCGTATCCTGTCACTCTGTCCGGGTTTACCTAAACTGTTCCAGTGAAAAGGTCTGCATATCGGCGAACGCTTGGTTCTCACCACCCATAGACCAGACAAAGCTGTACTTTTTCAGGCCAGCCCCACCGTGAATAGACCAGCTCGGAGAAAGAACGGCTTGCTGGTTTTGAACAATAATATGCCTTGTCTGGTCGGGCTTGCCTATGAAATGCACCACGACAGAATCCGTGTCAATTGCAAAGTACATATATATCTCCGTTCTTCTTGCGTGGGTATGACCGGGCATAGTATTCCAAACGTTACCTTCGGCAAGGTCAGTGCACCCCATGACAAGCTGACAGCTTTTGATGCCATCCGGATGAATATACTTGTATATGGTTCTTTTGTTGGAATTCTCATCACTACCGAGCCGTAACGGTTCGGCTTCTGATTGCTTCGCATACGCCGTGGGATATTCTGCATGGGCAGGGTAGCTTACCAGATAAAATTTGGCTGACTCTTTACCATTTGTACTTTCAAACTGGATATCCTTGCTGCCCTTTCCTATATAAAGCACGTCCTTTGTACCCATTGTAAACCTATTGCTGTCCACCGTAATGGAGCCCTCACCACCGATGTTGATAATACCAACCTCACGTCGGTCGGCAAAGTGCTCAGAGGCAAGCTCTTCACTAGCCTTCAGGGCAATTGCTTCGCTGGACGGAACAACCGAGCCGATTATCGCTCTGTCATCAAACGAATAGACCAAATCTATTCTGCCGGCCGTGAAAAGATTATCCACAAGAAAGCTGTCTCTTAATTCCTTAGAATTCATCCTTTCAAAGCGAACAGAGTCAGCAACATAACGCATTTCCATTTTTTAGCCTCCTATCGATTACGCCACTTGTCAACTATTATGTTGGGTAAATCTCGCAGCAATTATACAATTGGTTTTACTCGCTTACATAATCGTAAAGGTACGTCTCAGAGGTCGCGCATCGTTATAAAATCAGAATCATTACCCATTTTCAGCTTCTCAAATACCATCGCATAAAAAATCGGTCCAATAAAGAAACTACCACTTGTTCAATGCTGATGACTTATATAAAATTATCTGCTCCTCGTCAAAGATTAAAATCGACATCGAAACCGGGCTAAAATGTCCCATGGCCTATGTGCTATGAGGCATAAAACGTGCTTTATAAAATACTCTGTTTTTAGCTCATGTGGTATCGTCTAAGCATTATAAAAACAAAAACGGCCTGCAGGAATAATCCTGCAGGCCGAATATTCTTCAATCCTTTGGATTCACGTCATTTATGCAGCTTACCACGCCAGGCCAAGCTCGGCAAAATCCCGGAAGTTTACAGTGCCGTCGATGTTAATATCGCCGGGGCCACTACCAATCCAGTTGTCACTCATTATCTTAATATCTTCCCAGTCAATGTAACCATCTCGGTTAAGGTCCGTTACGGGCGGCCAACCAAGAAGCGCACTGGAATCTACCTCGAAATCATCAAGACAGACTTCACCCTCGCTGATAATCGTACCGGAAGAACCTCCTCCTAACGATACGCCTACCGCAGATGAAGACCATTGACCGGCCAGCAGGCCTGATATGGTCTGCCACGCATCGCCGGGGCCGTAGTCGCTAAAGCTTAAATACAACTCATCCAGCACGGAATCGTAGGATATGTACAATGTCCCGTCTTGTAAGGCCCTCGTGACCTGACCGGATACCATATTGCCATCAACAACCTGCTCATAGTAGAAATGAGCCCCGCCGTCGTTATAGTCGGCTGAGAGAGAAACGTAATTATCTATATTGTTCTCGAGAGCCATCTCGACCCAGCCGGTGCCATCGGTATTACTGTAATGGAAGTCGACCTTGACCTCAAAATCTTCTGCGGCATCAAAATACCAACCATTACACGTATAGAAGGCAGAGCCATAACTGCCGACGGACATATCCTCTGTGCCGTTCCCTTCGTTATAGAGGAATTCTCTCTCTTCGGTAGTCAGGGCCTTGTCAAATATCATCGCATTGTCGATATCGCCGGCAAAGAAACGACCTGTATGTATACTTCCTGAATCCCAGTGACCGCCAAGAACAAGGGGTTCATCAGTGGCGTCAAAGCTGCTGAAGCTGCCGGCCTGGGTGGTAGTCTGTTCAACGTTATCGACATAAATCTTCAACGAATCGAAGCTGCTGCCGCCGTCATATACGCAGACAACAAAATGCCAGGCGCCATCGTTGTAAGTCGATGCAGTGGTTGTCTTGAAGCCGGCGTTATCTCCGAACCTTATCTGGCCCGCGTTCTTCCCGGCCCAGTAACCATAAGCCGTTCCCGTCGTGCCTTTACTCATTATCCAGCCGGAACCGCTCGAAGTATATCTGGTCCAGAAGGCAAGGGTCAGTGCGCCGGGGATATCCAGATTGTCGTCATCAGCAACAACTACATAATCATCCGTGCCATCGAAGGTCAACGCCCCGTCTATCCTGCCTGTAACATGATGCGCTGAAGTATTGGGATTACCCATCGCATCGATAAATGTACCGTTATAGCCGTTGCCGGAATCATCCAGGACATCCGTATTAGCGGCGTTGTCATTCATCTTCCAATGACCGATGCAGAAAGCAGCTATATTCAAATCGCTGATAGATGTAATATTCAACTGATTAACATCTTCAGCTACGCTGACGTTTGCATCCGGGGATATCCGCCAGATTGCGCCCCGCATATTGTCGTTAAAGTCGTCCAGAGGCAGGCCAATCAGTAAGGCTTCATAGTCCTGATTCAACTGGTCGGTGGTAACATTACTGTAGCTCCTCAAAGGCGGACTGAAGGTGTAATATGTCTTTATCGGTATTACCATACCGCTGAAGCAGGGATCTACCGTAGCTGTATAGAAACCATTCGCATTCGTGCACGGGTCGCCAGGCAGACCACTCATCTGAACATCGGCAAGACCATTGCTGTCAAACGTTACTGTACCGCTGATAGTGTATGTAACCAGTATAGTCGCACTGTAGTCGTCGCCAATATGGTCTTCGGCAACATTACTATAAACCCGCTCTGAAGGATTAAACGTGTAACCTGCCTTCGAAGGAGTTCCTGTGCCGCCGAAGCCGGGATCCACCGTGCCGGTGTAGAAACCATTTACATCAGTAATGACACTGCCGGGCAGACCCAGTATTGTAACGCCGGAAAGACCGGTAGAATCAGATAAGGCTTCTGTACCGTCCCCGTCGTTATAGAGAAGTGCCCTCTCTTCTATGGTCAGGGCCTTGTCGAATATCATCGCATTGTCGATATCGCCGGCAAAGAAACGACCTGTATGTATACTTCCTGAATCCCAGTGACCGCCAAGAACAAGGGGTTCATCAGTGGCGTCAAAGCTGCTGAAGCTGCCGGCCTGGGTGGTAGTCTGTTCAACGTTATCGACATAAATCTTCAACGAATCGAAGCTGCTGCCGCCGTCATATACGCAGACAACAAAATGCCAGGCGCCATCATTGTAAGTCGACGCGGTGGTCGTCTTGAAGCCGGCGTTATCTCCGAACCTTATCTGGCCCGCGTTTACAGCGGCCCAATAACCATAAAGACCTCCGGTCGTGCCTTTGCTTATTATCCAGCCGGAACCGCTCGACGTATATCTGGTCCAAAAGGCAAGGGTCAGTGCGCCGGGGATATCCAGGCTATCGTCGTCAGGAACAACTACATAATCGTCCGAACCGTCAAATATCAACGCCCCGTCTATCTTACCCGTAACATGGTGCGCGGAGGTATTGGGATCACCCGTCGCATCGACAAATGTACCGTCATAACCGTTGCCGGAATCATCCAGGACATCCGTATTGCCGGCATTGTCGTTCATCTTCCAATGACCGATGCAGAAAGGAGACAAATCCAGCAAACTATCAACTGCTACCGTGCCGCTGATAGTGTATGTAGTTAGTGTAGCAGTATAGTTGTCGCCAATATGGTCTTCGGCAACATTACTATAAACCCGCTCTGAAGGATTAAACGTGTAACCTGCCTTCGAAGGAGTTACTGTGTCGCCGAAACCGTAATCCACTGTGTCGGTGTAGAAACCATTGACATCAGTAACGACACTGCCGGGCAGACCCAGCATTGTAACGCCGGAAAGACCCGTAGCATCAGATAAGGCTTCTGTACCGTCCCCGGCGTTATAGAGGAAGTCTCTATCTTCAGAAGTCAGAGCCTTGTCGAATATCATCGCATTGTCTATATCGCCGGCAAAGAAACGACCTGTATTTATACTTCCTGAATCCCAGT
>CAZOVR010000034.1:0-30712 GCA_964583405.1 uncultured Pirellulales bacterium | reverse complement strand
GGCGTTTATTCGACGAAAAAGGCCCTCGTTTATTTGGCAGGGGGAAATTTGTGTCTTATATTTTAAATGACAGGAAAGAGGGGATTTAAATTGTCCTTATGGGGGGGCCATGTGAGTTTCTTTCCGAGTTGGGCCTCTGCGCCATAAACGCAGAGGCCTTTTTTATTATCAGAGCGTATAACAAAATGTCTTTGCATTCAAACGGCTTATTTTTCAACCGGCTGCGTTGTCGGGCGCAAAATCGTCCTCGATGTAGCTTTGGCTACGCCTGCGGCAATTTTGGCCCTGCCGCCTTGCCGGGGCGAAAAAACGCACGCTTTCGGTGCGACAATCCATTTTGTTATAAGCTCTTAATTAGTTACTGACGAGATGAATTTTTTTATAAAATCGCGGCATATTCAGCCTGTGAGTTTCTCGCTGCCCGCGCTGTTAGCCTTTATCATTCCTGCAATTGCAGCGGAACGAGCGATAATCTCACAGGCACAGAGCCCAAATCGCCGCGAATCGTGCAGGAAAAATCTTTACACACTACATATTGAGCTTACAATAGGCCGGACGTCGAGATATAGTATAGCTGGTTTGAGCTTGTGTTTTCCGGGAGGACCAACGTATCGTGCGATGCCCCTTTTGTAAGGAAGACCACGACAAGGTAGTCGATTCGCGCTCCAGCGATTCGGGCAGGGTGATACGGCGGCGCAGGCAGTGTCTGAATTGCAAAAGGCGATTCACCACATACGAAAAGGCCGGAGAGAGCTTCAAACTCTATGTGATAAAAAAGGATAATTCGAGGATTCCTTACGACAGGGAAAAGGTCATCGCCGGTCTGCAGAAGGCGTGCTATAAAAGGCCGGTCTCGGCTGAACAGGTCCAGCAGATTTCAGACAAAGTAGAAGAGGACATCTTCAAGAGTTACGATAAGGAAGTGCCCTCTACGTTCATCGGTGAAAGTGTAATGAAACGCCTGCGAGCGGTGGACAAGGTCGCTTATATACGTTTTGCCAGTGTGTATCGTGACTTCAAAGACGCAGGTGAATTGATAGACGAAGTGACTGCGATGATAGGTCAGGCGGAAGTTTCATCTCAGCCGAAGCTGTTCGATGCCTGAAAACAAGATGATTTGATTTACGGTCTTTGCATGGAGGCAAACAGAAGATTTATGAAGGTCAGGCTGAAGGTCATAAAGGCAGACGGCTCCTGTGAAGAATATCTTCATACGAAGGTGATGCATACTGTCAGCAAGGCCCTGGCCAGTGTAGAGCAGACCGATATCGTAACGGCTGAGAACCTGTCCGAGGTCGTCACTTATTACCTTTATAAAAGACACGGCGAGAACGCAATACCGAGCAGTGAGATATTATCGGTTTTGAAGGTCACGCTTTCAGCAACCGGTTATGAGGCTGCAGCTGAGGCGCTGGTTAACCATAACTATCTCAGAAAGATGCGGCGAGGCAGGGTTGAAGTTGTGCACGTCAATCTCGAAGGGACATCCGACGCGCACAAACTATTTAGCGATGACTATCAATTGCAGAAAAGTCCGTGGGACAAATCTGCAATTGTCGAAGATTTGATTGTCGCTGAAGGCCTTGACCGCCATACCGCAAGGACGATAGCGTCAATGGTTGAAGAGAGGGTATTTAATCTGGAGCTGACCTGTGTACCGGCCAGCCTGTTGAAGCAGCTCGTATTCAGCGACACAGCAGCCGTTATGCGAGCGCAGCGACAACTGCAAACCGCATAATCATTCCATCGCTTTAACACTGAGTTCTATTGATTTGGAATGAGCTTCATCGTACGAGAAAAGACACTTTCGGCTGATTCGTCCGTTTCTAAATCCAGCCAGTGAACTTGGCTGAAGGTTTTGAACCAGGTGCGCTGGCCCTTGGCGAGTCTGCGGGTATTCTTCTTTATAAGTTCGACAGCATCATCGAGGGTCATTCGGCCAGCGAGGTGTTCGATTATCTCGGCATAACCGATTGCGCAGCGGGCCTGCTTGCTGAGCGGTTTTTCTTCGGCAAGCAGCCCTTTAACTTCTTCGACGAGTCCTTCATCTATCATTCTTTTAACACGTGCGTTTATTCTTTTGTTCTCTTCAGTTCTATCTCTTCGCAGGCCGATGACCAGCCAGTCGTCCGAAGGCTCGGCGTCGAATTGCTTTTGAAACGAAGAGATTGGTTTGCCGGTGACTGCGTAAACTTCCAGCGCGCGGATGATTCTCTTAGCGTCGTTGGGATGGATATTGTTCGCGGCGACGGGATCGATTTTTTCGAGCCTGTCGTGCAAGGTGTCGAGGCCTTCGGTTTGCGCCTCGTTGCGAAGGTTTTGTCGGATCGTTTCATCGCTGCCGGGTCCTTCGAACAGGCCGTACAGCAGAGCTTTGATGTATAATGCCGTACCGCCAACAGCAATTATGTTTTTACCCATGCCTGCTATGTCGGCAATCGCTTCCTGAGAGAGTCCGAGAAAAGCGGCGACGCTGAAAGACTCACTCGGCTCTACGACGTCTATCAAGTGGTACGGAACCTGCCGGCGGATTTGGTCGGAGGGTTTGGCGGTGCCGATATTCATACGTCGATAGACCTTCATCGAATCGACGCTGATAATCTCGGCGTCGGTTGCTTTGGCCAGCTCGAAGGCAAGACGGCCTTTGCCCGAGGCGGTGACTGCGAGTATCAGTGTCTTTGAGCTTTTCATAATTTCCTGTTCAATCAGCATAAACGCCATATAATAAGCTGTCCGGCTTGTAAAATCAAAAGGTTCAACATAGCCAAGGGGTGTGATGTTATCTGTAGATTTCGATACCCGGCTCGATTCGACTGCCAAACGTGTAGATGAGATTTTACACGAGGTGATTGACTGGCAAAGCGGACTCAATCCTGATTTGCGCGAAGCGATGGAGTATACACTGTTTGCCCCCGGCAAACGCATACGCGGGGCGCTTGTGCTGTGGAGCTGCAAGCTGGTAAGCGGACAGACCAGCCGCAGCGCGGAGATAGCCGCCGCCGCCGTCGAGATGGTGCATACGTACTCGCTCGTACACGATGATTTGCCCGCGATGGACAACGATGATATACGCCGCGGCAAACCAAGCTGTCACAAGGCCTTCGATGAAGCTACAGCTATTCTTGCCGGTGATGCACTGCTGACGTTAGCGTTTGAAATTCTTGCCAAAGAGATTGACGATTCTGATATCGCGCGAAAGCTTATTGCCCAGCTTGGCGAATCCGCAGGCGCCGCTGGTATGATAGCCGGACAAATGGCAGACCTCAAAGCCGAAAAAGTCGCTGGTACCGTCGAGGCGCTACATTACATTCATACTAACAAAACAGCAAAGATGTTCCAGTGTTCCGTTCTTTGCGGCGGCATAGCCGGACGGGCCGACAAAAGTCAACTACACAGTTTAGGACAGTACGGTCTGAATCTTGGCCTGGCATTTCAGGTGGCCGACGATATACTCGACGTATGCGGCAGCAGTGAGCATATCGGCAAGACCGTGGGCAAAGACGCCGAGGCTGCTAAATGCACATATCCTGCTGTTGTCGGAATGGAGAAGTCCCGGCAGGTCGAAAAACAATTCGCCGGCAAAGCCGTCGCGATGCTCGAATCGTTCGGCTCCGAAGCGGATATTCTACGTCAACTGCCGATAGCCCTCCTGGAACGCGGTAAATAAAGCCGGAGGACCCGGCTTCGTCCCGATAAAAACCATCGGGACTACGCCGAGGCAAGCAGAAGGCGGAGGACATACGGCGGAATAACGAATAATGAATTTCGAATGTAGAATTTCGAAATAAAAAGCAGGGTATCAGGGGATCTTTTGGGTTACTCATTGCTGTTTATGCGGAGTTAAAAGATTATAAAAGAATTGCAAATTGTCTCGAATTACACTAAAAGAAAAAACGTCCCTAATTTATTTCAGAAATAATAAGTGATTATATAGTGAAACAAAAATCTGTCCTAAGGAAAATTGGCAAGTATTTGTGGTTTGTGTTAAAGGTAATTTTCCCTATTCCTGTTAAAGCCAAGAGTGGCACAGAATTGTATCCTCATCCTATCGATGTTTTCAGGTTTATGGCAAATGAGTTATTATCTCTTAATCGTGAAGATGAAGTTATATTTAAAAATAAAGACGCAGATTCATGGGTGCTATTAGGTTGGCACAGCAGTGAAATTCTTGAAGTAACATTTAAATATCCACATAAAATACAACCCAAAGAAGCTTTTGGCCAGAAAGGGATTATAATTCCGGAAAACTGGATATTGGAAAATCTAAAGAAAAGAAAGAAAGTAACTTTTCGTGTTGAGAAAAAAGACGGTGATTCAATACCTTTATTTCTTGATACTGCCTTTAAAAAGTTTTATGGTTGTTCTGAAAATTATATAGTCTCGGGAAGGTCTATATTAAAGTCAAGAGACCAGATATAGTTAGAGATAGAAATTAGGAAGTTTGATAGAAAGCACAATGAAGTATGTAGCAGCCATAATATCAAGCTTTATCATATTTGTAGCAGTATGGTTTCTATCTGTCTTGCTTCTTATAATGGTCTTTCCTGTGAGTTGGTGTCAATTCGAGATTACGATTGGTTTTATTACAGCAAACTTGCCGAGTCTCATCGGCTTATTTATTGGAACTATTGCCGCTAAATACACTTTTACAGCATCATTGCATGCTAAGACAGGTGAGCTCTATCGTAAAAAGAAGAGTAATAAAGATGTACAGCCCTCGGATAAGAAGAACGAACTTGCCAATTAATATACCCCGGTCTTTTATTACTATCACAGAGTACCTCCTGAAAATGGATGACAGACCCTACTACGCTTCCATCTTAGCTGCGCTTCGCCGAGACAGGTTGCTACGAAGGGCAGGCGGCAGAAAGTGAATGGCGAACCCCGGCGCGCCGGGACAAGTGACGAATAACGAATTGCGAAGTAAAAGCAGGGCATCAGTAAATCAGAAAATCAGGGTGTGGATATCAGGGTATCGGGAAATCAGATGGCGGAGGGCCATTTCCAGAAAATGGGCGATTTTTTAGTGTGGTTGTTATTGGGTGGGCATTTGCTATAATATAACATTTGGGCAAATGTACGAAATACTGGAACAAATCAACGGCCCGGCCGACCTGAAGAAACTGAACGTGAGGCAGTTACAGACCCTTGCCGACGAAATTCGCCGGTTCATACTCGCCTCAGTCAGCAAGACCGGAGGACACTTAGCCAGCAATCTCGGAGTGGTGGAGATTACGATTGCGCTGCATTACGTCTTCGATTTTGCAAAGGACAAATTACTCTGGGACGTCGGCCACCAGTGTTACGCCCATAAGATAATCACAGGCAGAAGAAAGGACTTTCACAGACTTCGTCAGGCCGACGGTCCGAGCGGTTTTCCGAACCCGGCTGAGAGTGTTTATGACCAGTTTGCAGTTGGTCATGCCGGAACTTCTGTAGCTACCGCGATAGGCATGGCGTTGGGTCAGAGCCGGCTAAAAAAGGGTGACAGGATAGTAACGCTGATAGGTGACGCGAGCATCGTAAACGGCCTGAGCTTCGAGGCGCTGAATAACCTCGGCCTTGTCAAGCGCCAGATGCTGATAGTGCTAAACGATAACTCGATGGCGATAGACTCGACACAGGGTGCGGTGGCCAAATATTTCTCGAAGATAAGACTGAGTCAAACGTACGAGGATTTGTTAAAGACGACGAAAAATATTCTCGAACACACACCGCTGATTGGAAAAAGCGTCGAGGAGACAATCGGGCGCATCAAAAAGCAAATCAGAATGGTCCTGCCTGCGAGCCAGATGTTCGAGAGTCTCAACATTCCGTACTTCGGTCCGGTTGACGGGCACGATATCGGTTCACTCATTGAGCTGTTTGCCGCGCTCGGTCAGCACGACCACCCGGCAATCCTGCATGTTTACACAAAGAAGGGCGAGGGTTTTACGCCGGCTGGTGAACAGCCGCATAAATACCATTCGACCGGACCTTTTAAGATTAACGGTGATTCGGTTGAAAAAAGCTCAACTGCAAAACGTAAATTCACAGACTCCTTCGGCGGATATCTGGTTGATCTTGCCGAAACAGATGAGCGAATCATTGCTATTACCTGCGCGATGTGCAGCGGCACGGGACTGGAACTATTCAGAAAGAAATTCCCACTCAGATTTTACGATGTTGGCATTGCCGAAAGCGCAGCGGTTGATATAGCGGCGGGCCTTGCCAAAACAGGTCTTCGGCCTTTTGTTTGTATATACAGTACTTTTCTGCAGCGTAGTTTCGACCAGATATTTCAGGAAGTCGCCTTGCAGAATCTACCGGTTGTTTTCTGCATCGACCGCGCGGGAATGGTCGGCGATGACGGCCCGACGCATCACGGGCTGATGGACGTTGGTTATTTAAGGATGATGCCGAATATGGTCCTTGTCGCGCCGACGGACGAACAAGAGGTCAGGCTTTCTCTGGAGTTTGCGTTGAGTCAGGACAAACCGGTTTGTATCAGGTATCCCAAGGACATCTTGCCGGCTGATGACTACGACCGCTCAGCTTGTGCCGAACCGTTCAGGCTCGGAAAAAGTGTTACGTTGAAAACGACAGAGGAACCCGCGATTTCTATTGTTGCTTACGGCCCGGTGCTGACGCAGGCCCTGGAGGCAAGTCAAAAATTGGCCCAACAGGGCATCGAGGCTGAAGTGATAAATGCCCGCTTTGCAGCGCCGATTGACGTCTCGATTCTTGATGGTGACCGGCCAATCATAACAGTTGAAGACCATGGATTATCCTGCGGCTTTGGTTCGGCCCTGCTGGAGCAGGCGGCGGTCTCGGCACGGGCCGGCAGGCTGATAGTCCCGATCGGCTCACCACGACAGATTATCCGGCACGACAAGCGGAGTGAGCAGCTTATCGCGGTAGGGATAAATGCCGATAAAATAGTCCGAACCGCAAAAGATATAATTAATCCGACCCGGCTCAAGGGTGTTTCAGTTGGTACCGATAATCCCGGCAATACGAGTACGTAGGTAAAAATCATGGCCAAAAGAAACATGAAAAAAATTGTCGTATTCCGGGACCCTGTCAAAGGACGAGTCTCTGAGGTAATTGCCGAGTTTCTCGAATTTGCCAAAGGTAAATGTGAGATAGCGGCCAGTTGCCATATCGATGAATGTAATCCTGAGATTTTGTCCGAGAGCGATTTTGCCGTAGTGTTCGGGGGTGACGGCAGTATCATCTCCGCGGCCAGGGTTTTGGCTCAGTCGGGTGTACCGGTAATAGGCGTAAACCTCGGCAAGCTCGGATTCTTGGCCGAGTTCAGCGCAGATGAGCTCAAGCGGTATCTTGAAGATATCTTCAGCGGCAGGACACAAATAGAGAAACGAATGATGCTTGACTGCGCAGTCTCAAACGGCAAGGAGGAAAGATTCCGTGAACAGGCTGTCAACGATGTATTTATTATGGCTGGGCCTCCTTTCCGCATGATAGAGCTGAGAATTACAGTCGATGGTCAGCGGCTTGCCGATTGTGTCAGTGATGGGCTGATTATCTCGACACCGACCGGCTCGACCGCTTACAATATGTCAGCCGGCGGGCCTATATTGTCGGGAAAGATGGAGGCTATGGTCGTAACATCAATATGTCCCCATTCGCTTAGCTTCAGGCCGATAGTTATAAACGCCGACAGCAAAATCGAGGTAGCCGCCGTGCATCTTAACAGCGGTTCGGCGGTCCTTGTTGACGGCCAGGTCAGCTCGCCGCTTCAGATGGATGATGTGGTTCGGATTCAACGAGCGAAAGAGGCATTTTTGATTGTTAATAACCCGCTGCGGACCGAATGGGACACCCTGGCCAGCAAGCTGGACTGGGCGTCTAAGCCAAAGTACAAGGGCGTTTGAGACGATAATTAGGGTGAGCAGGCTGCCATTTTGTGATTTTAGCCAAATGGGAGCCATTGAACATACTGTCAAGCTGTTGTGTAGTAGTAATTATGAGGGTTAAGACATTGAAAACCAGGGCATTATTGCTGGTGATTATCCTGCTCAATACAGCATTGGCTCAGAATGGTACTTCTTTGAATAACCCTAACGTTCGCAATCCGGTGGGTTCTGCTACGATTCCGGCAACGACGTATCGCAGCGGCCTTGTGGCTTCACCTAATCCGATTGACCGCACCGGCGAGCTGATAATTACAGGTAATATCGGCGGCGGTAAACATTTTCGCGGTTTTCTTCCCTATAATGCGGAGAGTGATTTCGGGGGCCGGCTCGGTTCAGGAACGCTCGACGATTTTCTCAGAAGGTCCACTATTTCACAGAATTATTATAGCGGCGGAACAATACCATTCTATTCATATACTGGTACAATTACGCGCGTAGTTCCAGGGACGAATATGATTTTTATGCCGCCCTCGGCGAAAATCAGGACCCAGCAGGCCGAATCACTGGGCACCGGACCGGCGACGTTTGGTCTGCAGCAGCAAGAGTACCCGTCTTCGACAACTGACCTGATGGGTTTGAACCGGACCAGGTTCTTTCCCGTCGATACAGAGAAATTGGAGCAATACCGGTATCTGAGTGAGGAAGACCAGGCCGAGAAGGAAAAAGAACAGAAAGTATATCAGCAGCAATACAAGGAGGTTACTGAGCATCTTGAGGGTCTTAGCCAAAAGGCCGATAGGCTGAAACAGCAGCTCGATATGGACAGCAAGATGTATGAGCCCTCAACAAAATCCGAACCGCAGATATCTCTCAACCGGGAGCTGGAGTTGACAAACAAGCCTCAGGAGCCGCTCGAACCCGAGCAGCCTGCCTTACCGGAGCAGCCCCTTACCCCGCAAACGCAGCAACAGCAGCAAGTGGATATCTATGAGAGGATGCGTGCAGAATACGAACAGGCCCAGGAGTCTCAACAAGAGCTTGTTCCCGAATCCGAAGAAACTGAAGAACAGGTGGAAACCGACGAAGCTAAACCGGAATTTAATTTATCCGGAAGAAAGCTCAGATACGAACCGGCTCCGGTTACGCCGGCCCCTGAGGGCAAACCCAAGTTGCAGCCCGAAGAAACCAAACCGATGACCGAACTGGAAATCCACGCCCGGGCACGAAGGATTCTGTCCGAACGGCAGACATTTGCCGCCTATTCGCAGGACAAGTTCAACCAGTATATGCGTGCGGCGGAAAGGTATATGCAGAAAGGTAAGTATTACCTGGCTGCCGATTCCTATTCGCTTGCCTCGATTTATAAGCCGGCGGACCCGCTTTCTTATGCCGGCAGAAGCCATGCCCTGTTCGCCGCCGGTGAGTATCTCAGCAGTGCCCTGTATCTGAGCCGTGCAATCGATATGTTCAACGGATACGTCGATTTCAAGATTGACATTGTCACCATGATAGGCGATATGGATGCGGTCGAAAGAAGAATCGCCGACATCAAAGAATGGATTGAACTGAGTAACGCTGCGGAGCTGCAGTTCCTGCTGGCGTATATTTACATGCAGCTTGACCGTCTGGACAAGGCGTCTGAAGCTGTTAACGCAGCTTATGAACAGATGTCGGACGTGCCGGCTGTCGGCCTTTTAAAAGCTGCTGTCGAAAAACGGCTCAATCAATAAAGTGTGCCGGTCGGACCGGCGCCGCGTAACCACAAAGTCCATGATAAGGCTCAACCCGTCTATTGAGATAGAACATTACTTTGAAAATGACGGTCTGCTTGCACGGGCTCTGGCCAAATTCGAGCCGCGACCACAGCAGGTGCAAATGGCCGGTGCGGTTTATCAGGCTTTACTGAACGGTCGCCGACTTGTGGTCGAGGCAGGAACGGGCGTAGGCAAGAGTTTTGCATATCTTATTCCCGCCATACATAATCTTACAAAAGGCGGAGGAAAAACGCTTATCAGCACCTTTACTATCACGCTGCAGGAGCAGCTTATAAATAAAGATATACCTGCACTGGCTAAGGTGCTGCCTCAGGATTTTTCAGCCAAACTGGCTAAAGGCAGGGGGAATTATCTTTGTCTTCGGCGGCTTGATTTTGCAATTCGACGCAGCAGGGCTATGTTTGCACAGATAAACGATGAACTCAACCAGATAAAGCAATGGTTGGCCGATACCGCCGATGGTTCGCTCAGTGATTTGCCTTTTGTTCCGTCAACCGAGGCGTGGGACGCAGTTCACAGTGAGCATGGCAGTTGTCCCGCGGCAAGGTGCAGTCATTTTAAGAATTGTTTTTGGCGAAAAGCCAGGCGGCAGCTCGATTCGGCGGATATAATCGTTGCCAATCATGCCCTGATGTTCAGCGACCTTGTGCTCAAAGAGCAGGGGCATAATCTTTTGCCGGATTATAATTTTGTTATTATCGATGAAGCCCACAATATCGAGAACGTCGCGCAGGACCATTTCGGGATTGACATCAGCAGCGGCCGATTAAATTACCTGCTCGATAGACTATACAGCAGCAGGACCAAAAGAGGCCTGCTCGTTTATAACAAGCAGGCCCAAAAGGCAGTCAGGCTCGTTGATGACGCAAGAAACGCCGGGCGAAAGTTTTTCAAAGAAGTTCGAGGCTGGTACGAGCAAAATAAGGAAGAAACCGGCGGCAGGTGCCACAGTAATTTTGTGGAAGATAACCTGTCGGGACATCTGAAATTATTGCGGACGGAGCTGTCGTCGCTTGCGAAAAAGGGCAACGATAAGGACGAGAATTATGAGATTTCGCGGTTCGCCAATATGGCAGCTGACTTAATCGTCGACCTTCAGAATTTTATCACGCAGCAGCTCAGAGAGCAGGTTTACTGGATTGAGTCCGACCAACAGCGAAGCAGGGCCACAAGGCTCAAAAGCGCGCCTTTGAACGTCGGCCAAGACGTAAGAAGGACGCTTTTCGATGTTTACGATTCTGTAGTTCTAACGTCGGCTACCCTGAGCTGTGACGGAGGCCAAACCGGTGATTTCGATTTTCTTGCGGCCCGGGTCGGCCTTGAAGATTTCGATGCGCTCAAACTCGGTTCGCCTTTCGATTATTACAACCAGGTTACGCTCTATATCGAAAAAGATTTGCCGGACCCTAATGAGCCGGACTTCGTGGATTCGGCGACAACCGCTATAGAAAAGTATGTCCGCAAGACCTCCGGCAGGGCCTTCGTTCTTTTTACCAGCTACGAGATGCTCAACAGGGTCGCCGAAAAAATTGCCGGATGGTTCGGTGAACAGGGTTTCAACTTTTTATGCCAGGGCGGAAGATTCGACCGCAGTACACTGCTGAAAAAGTTCAAAGCACACGACAACAGCGTCCTGTTCGGAACCGACAGCTTCTGGCAGGGAGTGGATGTGCCCGGTGCGGTATTGAGTAATGTGATAATCGTAAGGTTGCCGTTTGCCGTGCCGAGCCATCCTTTAGTCGCAGGCAGGGTCGAACAAATCAGACAACAGGGAGGCAATCCTTTTTTTGAATACCAGTTGCCTTCGGCGATTATCAAATTCAAACAGGGTTTCGGAAGGCTTATCCGCAGTAAGACAGATACGGGTATTGTGGCAGTGCTCGACAGCCGGATAATTAACAGGAAGTACGGCCAGCGCTTTTTGTCTTCAATTCCGAAATGCAGGATTGAGATCGCCGGCTCTGTTGGTTAATTTGTGAGTGGTTAATTGGTTAATTGAAAGGTATCAACCCTAAATCAATTACGGTATCTACGCGGGCTAATTAACCATTTAACTTAAATCGTGACGGCCTTGAGCCTTTCGCGAGTGTCAATCTCGGTTTCGGCCTGTTCGCCCGGCTTAAACGGCAGCGCCTCAGCGAACTGCATAGCGACACGCCTTACATAGTCATTAATTTCATCGACTCTGCAAACTTTACCTGTGCGGGTGAAGCTGGCCAGGCCGAAGGAGTTGTCTGGATCGAATTGCGGTACACTGAAGCGCGCGGTCACATCCTGGCCGGGATACGGACAACTCTGGTCACTATAACAGGTAAACGCCGCACCATCACTCGATACGTCAACCATCTGGCCCTGCGAGAGTACCTCATCGAAGTCCTCGGCAAACCAGACGGGCCAATGATAACGAAGTCTGCGTTCTTTCCTTCTCTCGGACTGCTCTTCCATTTTCCTGCTCCTGTAATCGATGTTTAAGGTAAGGTCTTTATCAGCACTGACATCGACAAATACGAACGGACGCTTAATGGCGACATCCGGAAAAAAATACATATACAGAAGCAGGCTTGTGATTTACCCCCTGTCAGTCTTAAAATACGTTCCGGCTGGTGGTTATCAGGAAATCTTTTGCCCCGGCAACGGCGCGATGTTCCTATAACCTCGGCTTATCGGTTGTTGAACCAAACGTACGAACTCACGGCCCCTGTATTCGTAATTATCAAACATGTCATAACTGGCACAGGCAGGACTGAGTAGCACTGTATCGCCTTTGTGAGCTGTTCTGTCTGCTGCTGCGACTGCATCGGACAAAGATTTACAAATTTCAATAGTTACTTTTCTTCCCGCAGATGCTGTTTCAATTGCTGTTTTAATTTTCTCAGCGGTGTCACCGATAAGGATAGCTGCGTGGGCCCTTGCGGTTATTACCTTTGCCAGCTCATCAAAGGACAGTTCCTTGTCGTATCCCCCCGCGATTAACACTATCGGCTCGTCGAATGCCTCAAGTGCTGCAATGGCTGCCTGGGGAGTGGTTGCTTTTGAATCGTTAAACCATTTGATACCGTTGCGCTCGATTACAAACTGCAATCGATGGGGCAGCGCTTTGAAATCACCGATGCAGTTTGTCACAGCCGACTGGTCAATACCAAAAACTCCTGCGATAGTCACCGCGCCCGCAAGGTTAGAAAGGTTGCATTTGCCCGGCAAGGTAAACTTCCTGCGAACGGTATCGCTGAGGTCGTCCGTGCTGTAAGTAAAACATCTTCGCCGCGGCTGGTCTTTGTACTTTTCACACAACTCGACGGCAATTTTATCTTCGCGGTTGAAAAGGGATATCGCCGGCTCATCCTGTTTGGATTGCTGGTTGGCAAACAGCAGCTCTTTGGCTGCGCAGTATTTCTCGAACGTACCGTACCGGTCCAGGTGATTGGGCGAAAGGTTCGTAAGTAAAGCGACCTGCGGCCCTTTATTTTCTGCCGCTAACTGCTCGATTTGAAAACTCGAAAGTTCGAGCACCACCAGGTCGTGCGCTTCGATTTCATCCAGCAGCATCAACAAAGGCTCGTTACCTATGTTTCCGCTGAGCCACACCTTTCCGTGGTTCGCTCTGTTCGCATTTCGCAGCACATGAGTTGTAAGGGCTGCTGTCGTACTCTTGCCGTTCGAGCCGGTTATGCCGATAATTGTCGCAGGACACAACTCGAAAAATATGGCTATCTGCGAGGTGACGAGATGGGCGCAGCTTGCGGCGATTTTGAGAAACTTGTTGTGTGGCGGTACAGCGGGGTTTGCTATAACTATATTTACCTTTTCAAAATCTTCTTCGTTGTGTGAGCCGAGGCGGTATTCGATATTCGGATAATCGCCAAGCTGAGCTAACGAATCGGCAAGCTCATCGGGCCCTGCAAGGTCAGTGACGATTACATCAGCTCCGCAGGCAGCGACGAATTTTGCCGCATCGACACCGCCTCCGAACCGGCCCAGCCCCATAACGAGTACGGTTTTACCTGACAGGAAATTATTATTCATATTTTTCAGTAGTAATTTGCCGGCACAAAATGGATGGTCAGTTTTCCTGTTTCGATTTTGACATTATCTATGCGCACCTTCGCGTCCTCGATTTCAAAAACCGGCTCGAAGGGCTCATCCAGCAACAGCGCGGTCATAATCCTGGCCCGCCAGTCGTCCTGGTCCAGCTGCCGGCGCGTTGATTCATTATCGTAGATTGCACCGGCGACTATTTTTGCGACAGTAGTAACACTTACCGCACCTATCTTTATTCTGGTCACATTCAGATACAAAAGGCCTTGCTCGTCGATATAGCTTGTTCCTTTAATGACAACGAACAGCTCCACCTTATCGATGTTGACTAATCCCCGGATTATAATGCTGTCGGGCTGGAACTTGACTTCGGGTATGGTGAACAATGCTTCTCCAACCTGTTTTGGCCAGCCTGACCGGGCGATTACGTCGCCGATTCCCTCTTCAGTGACGATAAGGTCGAAAGGCTCGCCGGCCTGAGCGCCGTTGTAGAGGTCCTGACTGATTACATGCGTCAGGTACTTACTGACCTGTCTGTCTTCAATTGTCTGTGGCGGCTCATAGTCCGAAGGCTTATGTAATAACAATACAGCGGTTATTGTCAGCGTGATTATCAAGCTGACCGTCGTCAGCAGAATCAGTTTCAGGGCGTAATATTTTCGACGTCGGGTTTTTTGCCGTTCTTTTTGCCCCTGTTGTTCTATCAGTTCATCAATATGCATATAATTAAACGGTTAACTATTCTTCAATTCTCATTTGGGCCTTGCTTTAATCCCGATGTGCGATTATAGTACGCGACCTGTTTATTGAAAAGTTTTTTAAGTCTCAGCTTCGTTTTGTAATTTAAAGATAGGAAAAAGCGATGTCGAATCATTTTGCCGACCGTCTCTGCGACGCCGTAAAGACCAAAAGAACATCACTTATAGTCGGTCTGGACCCGGTTTACAGCAGGCTGCCCGAGGCCATTAGAAGCCACAGGTCGATGAATGACGAAAATGACGCCGCGGCGGCCGTCGACGCCATATTCGATTTCTGTACTCAGGTTACACGTATAATTGCCCCGCTGGTGCCCGCGGTGAAGATTAATATTGCGTTTTTTGAAAAATATCTCTGGGAGGGTCTGGAGACCTTTTATTCCCTTATCAGCGAGGCTGAGGACCTCGGCCTTGAGATTATCGCCGATGTTAAACGAGGCGATATCGGCCATACCGCCGAGTTATATGCCGCGGCCCATTTGCAGAATCCCGAACTGGTCGGCCTGGAGGACACGATTACCGCTGATGCCATTACCATAAATGGTTTTGCGGGCGTCGAAGGCATTAAACCATTTGCCGATATGGCCAACCGGCAGGGCAAAGGCGTCTTTGTATGGGTGCGCTCGAGCAATTCGGGCGGCGCGGCGATTCAGGATTTCGCAGGCGCCGACGGCCGGAAACTTTATCAGCAAATGGCGGAAATTGTAAACGATGTGGCCTGTGAAAAGGTGAGAATCGGTGACTGCGGGTACAGCAACGTCGGTATGGTCGTGGGCGGGCTCGGTTCTAATGATGCCGCGGCCCTTCGCAGTAAATACGAGAAAATCTGGTTCCTCGTGCCCGGATTCGGCTCGCAGGGAGCATCGGCTGCCGATTGTGTAAGATTATGCAAGACAGACGGCTCCGGCGCATTTATAAACGCCTCCCGGTCAATAATTTACGCCTACGAGAAGCCCAAATACAAAGAGCAGTTCGGTAACGACTGGAAAAAGTGCATTGAGCAGGCCGTTATTGACGCCAAAGTCGAGTTGGCAAACGCCATGGCCACGCTCCTTTAAGGGGCCCTGAAGTTTTTTTTGAGCCGGTTAACAGGTTCAAAATCCTCATTTTAACCGGTTTCAATAGCAAAAAAATGTTGTAATTGTACGAAAAAATCATTGCTGGGCGGTGATTGGACGATTACCATTATTGGGCCGGCTCCTTTAGGGACCGGTGCCAAAGCTGAAACTTTGAAGTAAAGGTACACTGAAAAATGGACTTTGCAGGATTAATGAGCCGTGAAAGATAAGCGCAACAAAGTGGTTGCGCGACGGCGCCTTTGCGTGAACGGCGGCTTGGGCGTGGTTGTTTCTGCTTCATTAGCGGTAAACGAACAGGCTTTTTGTTTTGGGAGGCGGCTGATGTAGCGAACAAAAACCTGCGTTTGTCGAGGTGCGTTTGAGGTGGAAACCTGCTCAGGTTTCCATTTTTTTTGGTCTTTATGTGGGAAAATAGAAGGTGAATCAGGAATTAGTCAGAATCGTCGAGAACATAGCTCGCGACAGGAACATCGACAAGGAGTCGATATTCCTCGACCTTGAGGAGGCTATGATTTCTGCGGCGAGAAAGCACTTCAGCCAGCCCGAAGGCGACATCGCGGTCAGTATTAACAGGGCCACAGGCGAGGTCACAGCCTTCAAAGACGGCAAGCAGATAGATATACGTCAGCTCGGAAGAATACCCGCCCAGACCGCAAAGCAGGTTATGATTCAGAAAATCCGCGCCGATGAACGAGAAAGTATCTACGCCGAATTCAGCCAGCGAAAAGGCGCCATAGCCAGCGGCAGTGTCGTCCGTTACGAAAAGGGCTCGGTTGTCGTCAATCTTAATCAGCGGGTCGAAGCCTTTCTGCCCAGAAGCGAACAGATAATGGGCCAGACACACAGGCCGGGCGAAAGAATTCGAGCGATGATTCTGGACGTCAGGGAGATATCCAGCCAGGTAAAAATTATACTGTCCCGGACTCATCCCGATTTTATAAGGAGACTGTTCGAGCTCGAGGTGCCGGAAATTGCAGAAAGTGTTATCGAAATTCGTGCGCTGGCCAGGGAAGCCGGCTACCGGACAAAGGTAGCTGTTGCGTCACTTGACGACAAAGTGGACCCGGTTGGGGCGTGCGTCGGTGTACGCGGCAGCAGAATCAAAAATATCGTCGATGAACTCGGCGGTGAGAAAATCGATATCGTTCGCTGGAACGAGTCTTCCCAGGTCCTTATCACCAATTCACTCAAACCGGCGGATGTAAGTGAAATCGCCCTGTGTTTCGAGCTTGGCAGAGCTACCGTGGTCGCCGATGAGGACCAGTTGAGCCTGGCCATAGGCAAGCACGGCCAAAATGTACGCCTTGCCGCCAGATTAACCGGCTGGGATATCGACATACTTACTCCCGATGAGTATAACGAAGGCATCGAAAAGCTGGCAGGTTGTGTTAAGTCTGTCACAGGCGCCGACGATACTCTCGTCGATAAGCTAATTGCACTGGGTATCATATCCGTCCTTGACCTTGATGACGTCGGGCCCGAACCTCTGGTAAAAGAATTGCAGATAGATAAAGAATTGGCGAATAATCTCGTTGCGGCATCCGCTGAGCAAGCCAAATTGCTGGCTGCTGAAGCCAGGCAGACTCAGGCAGAGGCTGCACTGCAAAAGGAAACCGGGACTGCATCACAGGAGCAGTCTGAAAGTGATAGTTTCTGATTTATTTAACCGTTTATAGTGGAGGCGTCTTGGCTTCTACAAGGGTTTACATTTTGGCAAAGGAGCTTGGTGTAAAGAGCTCTGCAATCGTCAAGAAATGTCAGGACGAGGACCTTGACGTCAAGAATCATATGTCAACGATATCGGCCGGGCTGGCTGCGACGATACGCGAGTGGTTCAGCGAGGGCGACAATGTCACTACTATCGAAACAACTGAAAAAGTCGACCTCGAAAAAGTCAGATTGAAGAAACCCAGACGAAAGGCTGCAAAGAAAAAAGCCGAAAAGACCGAGGCCGAGGCTGAAGCAGAGGAAGATACCGACGCCGCGGCAGCACCGCAGCAGCCTTCGGCAGGCACGGCAGTTGCCGAACCGGCCGGCCCAACTGTGCAGGAGCCGGTTAAAGAACCCGAAGTCGAACCCGAACCGGAGCCGATTGTGCCCGCAGGACCGAAGCTTGAAAAACCTGCTCCTGCGAAGCTCGCGGGGCCGGAAGTTGTGCGAGTCGAGGCGCCGGAGCCTGAAGTGGTCCGTAAGATCCGTCCGAAGCGACGATTCGACGAGCCAACGACTGAGCCTTTAATGGGCAGGGTTGAAGAGCCGCAGACAAAAGAATCCTCCAGTGAAACGCTGCTCTCGAAGAGGCGCAAAACACGAACGCACGGCCGCCGTCGCGATGAACAGGAGACGGAGACCGTTCGAAGCTCGAAGTTTTTAACCCAGAGACGACAAAGAGATCTTGAAGAGAGACAGGCGCGGCTAAGTGCAGCCACAGGTGAGGGGATACGGCTGAGGCCGGTTCGAAAAATCGCTGCAAGAAAGTTTGGCGCAGGCGGTGCTACGGCTGTCCGGGTCGAGAAGCTCATTCTTTCCGAGCCGATAACCGTCAAAAGTTTTTCTGCCGGCCTTGCCGTTAAGATTACCGACATTATCGCCAAGCTGATGCAGCAGGGCATAATGGCTACCGCCAACCAGATTATAACACCGGAAGTTGCAGAGCTTGTTGCGTTGGAATTCGGCGTAGAACTGACTGTGGAAAAGAAACCCTCCCTCGAGGAAGAAATACGACTTGAGTTCGAAAACCGGCCTCGCAATAATCTCAAGAAGCGTTCTGTCGTTGCGACTATGCTCGGACATGTTGACCACGGCAAGACGAGTCTGCTTGATAAGATTCGCTCTACACAGGTCCAGGCCGGTGAGGCCGGCGGCATTACGCAGCATATCGGCGCATCCTGCGTCAATTGGCAAAATCACTCAGTGACTTTCCTCGACACGCCCGGCCACGAAGCTTTTACAGCTATGCGGGCGCGAGGGGCCAATATGACAGATGTAGTGGTTCTGGTTGTTGCCGCCGACGACGGTGTTATGCCGCAGACAATAGAGGCCATAAACCACGCAAAAGCCGCTGAAGTGCCCGTGCTTGTGGCGCTGAACAAAATTGACCTGCATAGTGTCGACATCAATCGAATATACGCGCAGTTATCCGAGTACGACCTTACTCCTAACGAATGGGGCGGCCAGACCGAAGTAGTCAAAACCAGCGCCGTCACAGGCGAAGGGATAAGTGATTTGCTCGAACATCTGGATTATGTCTGCGAACTGCTCGAATTAAAAGCTGACGATACAATCCCGGCAACCGGATGGGTTGTCGAGGCAAAGATGGATTCACAGCGAGGCGCGGTCGCAACGCTTCTTATCAAAGAAGGCAAAGTCAGCAAAGGTGATATTGTCCTGGCAGGTTCTGCTTTCGGCAGAATCAAGATGCTTCGCGACAGCAACGGCAAGAATATAAAATCCGCCGTCAGCTCAATGCCGGTTGAAATTACCGGCCTCAGTGATGTCCCCGGGGCCGGTGACAGGTTCTACGTCCTTGATGACTTCAATCGTGCAAAAGCCGCGGCTGAAGAAAATAAGGCAAGTGAACGTGAAAGTACTTTAGCCAGGAGAACTCAGGTTACACTCGAAAATCTGTTCAGCCAGATTGAAGCAGGTAATGTCAAGGAGCTCAATATCATCATCCGTGCCGACGTGCAGGGTTCGGTCGATGTCCTGACCAAGTACCTGTCCGAACTCAGCAATGAAGAAGTGAAGATTAAAATCCTGCACGCCGCTCCCGGCGGGATTACCCAGGGAGATGTCGTTCTTGCCGAGGCTTCCAACGCGCTTATCATCGGTTTTAATGTCGTTGCAGAGGAAGCTGTTTCAAAAATCGCAGAAGAAAAAGGTGTTGATATAAGACTTTATACCGTCATATACCGAATAACCGAAGACTTGCAGAAGTCTATGACCGGACTGCTCGAGCCCGAGGAAAAGGAAAGAAGTCTCGGACGGGCCGTGGTTCGCAACATCTTCAAGGTATCCAGGATAGGCACTATCGCGGGCTGTTACGTCAGTGACGGCATGGCCGTTAAAAATGCAAAGGTCAGACTTATCCGCGACAGTATTGTAATTAGGGACGACCTTACGGTTGCTTCACTTAAACATTTCAAGGACGATGCTCGCGAAGTCAAAGCCGGCCTGGAGTGTGGGGTAAAGCTCAACAGGTTCGATGATATTAAAGTGGACGATGTTCTGGAATTCTACGAGATTGTTAAGGTAGCCAGGACGCTTTAGAATACAGAGTTTGGACCAATGCCGACGCGCCGGCAGGAAAAATTCGCTCGACTTATTAAAGAGGCTGTCAGCAATGCAATCCATGACGGCCTGAACGATCCGCGTATTTCCGGATTCGTCAGTGTCACAAGGGTACAGGTATCGGCGGACCTGCGAAGCGCCGATGTATTTCTGAGTATTTTCGGAGGTGACGAGCCATCACAGCGGCTGACATTCGAGGCTATCGAGCACGGAAGAAGCAGAATCCAGTCGCTTTTGGCCCAAGGGCTTGACAGCAAGTTCTGTCCCGTGCTGCACCTGAAAATAGACGAGGCCTTCAAGAAAACCATGGAGACAATGAAGCTGATTGACGAGGCGGCGCGACAGTTCAGGGAAAAGGACCCGACGGAATCGATACAGGATTGATGCAACACAGGTTTTTATAATCATGGAATAAAGCGGTCAGCATTATATGAAAGACAGCAAAAAATACGCCGACAAGGTACAGAAGTTCTATCGCTCTTTGAAGCGAGAGGGCCCCAAGGTCAAAGAAGTCGTATACGAGGATATTACCGAATCTCTCGTTCACGCGGCGGTCCTTGAGCACATGACCGACTCGGCCACGAAGGCGGCCTTTAGGAGGTTCGGCGCACACTTTGTAGATTTCAATGACTTGAGAGTTTCTCGTTCTGAAGAAATCGTTGAGATGCTCGGACAGGACAGTGAGGACGCGCGGAAAGTAGGCACAAATGTCATCCGCATACTCACCGGTATTTTTCGTAAATACAACAATGTAAATCTTGATTCGCTGCGGAAGGGCGGTAAACGCCAGGCAAGGCTTATTCTCGAGAAGATTGACGGGATAAGCCGGTTCTGTGTCGATTATTGTATGCTTACCGCATTGCAGGGACATGCCATCCCGCTGACCGAGGCGATGATAAAGTATCTTCGAGATAACGACCTGGTACATCCGGATGCGCAGTTCGATGATATGGAGGGTTTTCTGACACGACAGATCTCCGCGACAAACGCCTACGAATTTTATTCTTTGCTTCGCAGGGAAAGTGAAAAAGGCTCCGCTGCCCGTGCCAGGAAGACAACAACCAGAGCCGGAGCGGTCAAAAAGAAGACCAGTAAAAAAAGCAAAAAGAAAAAGTAGAAAGGACAGTTGAGTCGAGATGCCCGAAACATTAGTCAAACTTGGTATCCCTTCGGGAAGCCTGCAAAATGCGACAATCGAATTGTTCAACAAGGCAGGTTTCGATATTACCGGTGCTCAGCGAAGTTATTTGCCTCGTATAGATGACGAGCAGATAAAACTTATTATGCTCAGGGCGCAGGAGATGAGCCGTTATGTCGAAGATGCAGTGCTCGATGCCGGAATCACCGGATATGACTGGATACTGGAGAACGGTTCGGATGTGGTCGAGGTATGTGAGTTGGCCTACAGCAAGGCGACTGCAAAACCGGCGAGGTGGGTCCTGGCTGTTCCGAACGAATCTAATATCCGTAAGCCCGAAGACCTGCAAGGCGGAATAATCGCCACTGAGCTGGTTAGTGTAACCAAAAAATATTTCGCCGACAAAGGCATTGATGTCAAAGTCGAGTTTAGCTGGGGTTCAACGGAAGTCAAGGCACGGCTGGTCGATGCCATCGTGGAACTTACCGAGACGGGCTCGTCTCTGGCTGACAATAATCTTCGCGTGATAGATACTATTGCAACGAGCACTACAAGGTTTATCGCGAACAAAAAGGCTTGGCAGAACAAAACCAAACGCGAAAAAATCGAGAATATTGCCATTTTGTTGAACGCCGCCATAGACGCACGGACCAAGGTCGGCCTGAAACTTAACGCAAGAAAGGACGACCTTCAGTCGATTTTAAAGCTGCTTCCGGCCGAGAGGAGCCCGACCGTCTCCAGCCTGGCCGATTCGGATTATATCGCCGTGGAGGTCATCATAGACGACGAGATTGAGCGGCAGCTTGTTCCTGCCTTAAAACGCGCCGGCGCCTCGGGGATAATCACCTACCCGATAAACAAGGTAATTCACTAAGAATGCAGCGGTTCGTTCACGTGGGGAAGATATGCGATACCGCAAAATACCGGACGAAACAGTCAGGCGATTACCGGTTTATCTGCGCGCGCTGCATATTCTCGGCAAACAAGGCAAAACCGGCACATCAAGCACGGAACTTGCTGATATGGTCGCAGTTAACTCTTGGCAGATCCGCAAGGACTTTTCGTACTTCGGCGCGTTCGGAAAACCAGGTTCGGGCTATGAGATAGACAGCCTGAGAAAAAAGATTGCTAAAATACTTCGGCTCGACAAAGGCCACAGGGTAGCACTGGTTGGGGTGGGTAACCTCGGCTCAGCCTTGCTGGCCTACACCGGCTTTGAGACGTACGGATTCGATATCGTCGCTGCCTACGACTGTGACCCGAAGAAGGTCGGTAAAAAGGTATATAATATCACGGTCAAAGACATTGCGAATCTGAAAGATTTGAAAAAAGACACAATCGACATGGCTATTTTAGCAGTACCCGAGTCCGCGGCTCAGCACATTGCCGACAAATTAGTCCGGGCGGGCGTAAAAGGCATACTGAATTTCTCACCGCGGCACATCCAGGTGCCCAAACGCATAAAGGTCATTACCATCGACATCGCCATGGACCTGGCCCGGCTGCCTTACTATATAAGCTGACCGGGTTATAACCGTGTTACAAAACCCAGCCAAAAATGCCTGTAATGACGTCTTTTTCAGCCAAAGAGCAAGATAATACAAAAAAAAGGTGACACAGTTGTAACGGCTCAGCGCCTTATCGCGGATAATATAGGCCGCCCTGGTAAGCTGTTTCGCGTAGGTGTAAAATAGGAAAATACTTTGGGACAGACAAAACAATGAAGTTAGACCCGATGAAAATGAAAGACTGGCAGATAGCCGAAGCGGCGGAAAAAAATGCCAAATCCATCGGCCAACTTGCTCAGGAGCTCGGGCTAAAGAAAAATGAGGTTTTGCCCAACGGACACGGGCTGGGCAAAGTCGATTATTCAAAGGTCCTCGAGCGCCTAAACGACGCACCGCAAGCCAAATATGTCGACGTTACGGCTATTACGCCCACGCCTTTAGGTGAGGGCAAGACGACTACTACCATAGGATTGCTCGAAGGACTCGGAAAGCTCGGCAGGCGGGTAACCGGGGCTATTCGCCAGCCGAGCGGCGGTCCTACTTTCAACATCAAAGGCTCGGCGGCAGGCGGCGGCCTGGCGCAGTGCATACCCTTAGTGCCTTTTTCAATTCGGCTCACCGGCGATATCGACTCAATCACAAATGCGCACAACCTCGCGATGGTCGCGCTGACGGCGAGGATGCAGCATGAGCGGAACTACAACGACGAGAAACTGGCAAAACGAAATCTCAGGCGTCTCGATATCGACCCGAACCGGGTGCAGATAAAGTGGGTCATGGACTTCTGCGCACAGGCCCTGCGAAATATAACCATCGGTAAAGGCGGCAGGATGGACGGCTACGAGATGGAATCAGGCTTTGCCATAACCGCATCGAGCGAGCTGATGGCGATTCTTTCCGTCGCCCGCGACCTGAAAGATATGCGCCGAAGAATCGGCAAAATGGTAGTAGCGTACGATAAAAAGGGCAATGAGATTACCACCGCCGACTTGGAAGTTGACGGAGCAATGACCGCTTGGATGCTCGATGCACTTAATCCGAACCTGCTGCAGACGATTGAAGGCCAGCCTGTGTTCGTCCACGCCGGGCCTTTTGGTAATATTGCGATTGGACAAAGTTCCATTATTGCCGACATAACCGGTACGAAACTATCCGATTATCATGTCACTGAAAGCGGTTTCGGCGCGGACATAGGCTTTGAGAAGTTCTGGAACCTCAAGTGCCGGATGTCCGGCCTGAGACCTAATGCGGCTGTGATTGTTGCTACTGTCCGTGCGCTGAAAATGCACGGCGGCGGACCGGCGGTAAAGCCTGGAATACCGCTTGCCGAAGAATATATGAAAGAGAACCTGGAGCTGCTCGAGGCCGGTTGCGAAAATCTCGTGGCGCATATTGAAATGGTCAAAAGAAGCGGCATACCGGCCGTGGTCTGTGTCAATAGTTTCCACACGGATACCAAAGATGAGCTTGCAATGTTGAAAAAAGTCGCCGAGCAGCAGGGTGCACTTGCCGCGGTCTCCCAGCATTGGCTGAAAGGCGGCGAAGGAGCAATTGAGCTGGCAGAAGCGGTTGTACAGGCGTGCGAACAGAAAAATGATTTTAAGTTTCTCTATGACCTTAATACGCCTTTGCGAAAACGTATCGAACTTATTGCAAAAGATGTTTACGGCGCCGACGGCGTCACATATACTAACAAGGCCCTGAAAAAGGCAAAGATGTATGAGGCGGACCCCGATGCAGACCATTTGGGTACGTGCATGGTAAAAACGCATCTGAGTTTGTCGCATGACCCGGACTTAAAGGGTAGACCAAGAGGCTGGTCTTTGCCTATAGAAGATATTATGGTGTACAAAGGCGCCGGCTTCATTGTACCGGTCGCCGGAGATATAAAGCTTATGCCGGGTACAGGTTCGGACCCGGCCTTTCGGCGTATAGACGTGGACGTTAATACCAGTAAGGTTCAAGGCCTGTTTTAACTTTAACCGACAGCAGAGAGTTATAAATGACGGCAAAGATTATCGACGGTAAACAGGTGGCTGCGGATATGCGGGCCGAACTCAAGGCCGAGGTCGAAAAACTAAAGGCCGAAGGTATTGTCCCGGGTCTGGCGGTAGTGCTCGTCGGCGATGACCCCGCATCGAAGTCTTATGTCACCGCAAAAGAAAAGGCCTGCGAGGAAATCGGCATATACTCCGACGATAACAGGCTGCCTGCCGAAACAACACAGCAGGAATTGATGTCACTGGTAGATAAGCTCAACAAGGACTCGAAGATTCACGGAATACTGGTTCAGCTTCCCCTGCCGAAACAGATTGATGAAAGTAAAGTGCTTTTAGCTGTTGATCCGGATAAGGACGTTGACGGTTTCCATCCGGTCAACGTCGGTAAAATGGTGGTCGGAGAGAAAGCCTTTCTGCCTTGCACACCTCACGGGATTGTTCAACTGCTCCTGCGAAGCAACGTCAAACTGGAAGGAGCCCAGGTAGTCATCGTCGGCAGGAGTAATATCGTCGGCAAACCCCTGGCGAATATGCTGATTCAGAAGTCACCGACCGGTAATGCAACGGTAACGGTCTGTCACACCAGAACAAAAAATATGGCTGAGCATGTCAAACGTGCCGATATTGTCGTTGCGGCGGCAGGCCGGCCTAATACTATAACAGCTGATATGGTCAAAGACGGTGCGGTTGTTATTGACGTTGGCGTTAACAGGGTGGAGGACGCGACCAGGAAAAAAGGCTACCGCCTCGTCGGTGATGTTGATTTCGACGCGGTCAGTGAAAAGGCAAGTCTTATCACGCCTGTGCCGGGCGGCGTCGGGCCGATGACAATCACAATGCTCCTCTATAATACGGTTGAGTCAGCCAAAAGAACGGTCTTATCAGGGAGATAATCGCATAATGAAAAATGTTATTCTGCTTACCATCGACACACTTCGCAAGGATATGCTGGGCTGTTACGGCTCCGGGCTTAATCTCACGCCTAATCTCAACGAACTGGCAAACAAGTCTATTGTTTATAATAATCACATATCGGCTGGGCCTTACACGCAGGCGTCTTTCCCGGCCATTCTGACAAGCTCATATTTCCTCGAGTTCGGAGAGCCTAAAAAACTCAGCGACAGTCGAACTTTGGTATCGCAAGTAGTTCAGCGTGGCGGTTTTACCGCAGCCGCGTTTCATTCCAATCCCTATATCAGCGCATACTTCGGATGGAACCGCGGCTGGGACGAGTTTTATGACTCTATGAAAGACGAAGTCAGCCCGATGGTTCCGTATATCAAGGGTAATGTATTGAACCAAAAAGCCGGGGACTGGCTTGAGGGCTATACTAAAACGGGCAGTTACAAACCGTTTTTTCTCTGGATTCATTACATGGACGTTCATGAACCTTATGTCCCTCAACAAAAGTATATTGACAAAGTGGACTCTTCGATAAACCTGACGCCGCAGCAGATGATGGAACTGTTCAAAAATGTCCTGTTGCCCAGAGATAGTTCTGACCCTGATAAAGTCGGTTTGTTAAAAAAACTTTATCAGGCGCACATTGCCGAAGTTGACGATTATACAGGGCAGCTTATTAAAATCCTTGGCCAGCTCGGATTAGAGCAGGATACCGTTGTAATCGCTACCACCGACCACGGCGATGAGTTTGGTGAGCACGGAGGGCTGTCACACGACGGTAAGTTTTATTCGGAGCTTATCAACGTACCGCTGATGATTTTTGACCCGCAGCTCGGTGGCGGCCGGGTTGTAGATACCGTTGTCAGCGGCGTTGACATTGCCCCAACGGTTTGCAGCCTGTTCGATTTATCCGGAGCACAAGGCTGGCACGGGCAGAGTTTGCTGCCTGTGGACACTTACGAATCAAAAGGGGTCTTCGGTGAGGCGGTCGGCAAACTGACACACAAAATCCAGCCGACCGACAGACCCATACATTTCTATCAGGAAGGTCCCCTGCGTATAAGTCATCGCATTGAAGGCGACGTCTGGGAATTGTATGACCTGCAAGACGACCCTGCGGGAAAAAACAACCTTATCAATGTTCATCAGCAGGCCGGGGCGATGAAGGAAAAACTTAGGCAGCGAATCAGTTGGTGGAATATTACCGCTGAGCCCGTATATCAGGTAACGAAATTCTAATAAAATACGACCTGGTTCAGGGAAGTTTGTTTGGAAGATACATTTTTTTGTTCCTTCAGAAATCCTGTCATTTTCCCATAATTGTCCCCTTATGTGTTCTATCATTACCTAACAGCGTCTTATAACGCAATTTGGACTTAAAGCTTGTTCTCTGATAGGTCGATGTTACCTGTGGCAGGAGACTCAAATATCCGTAGGGGAGCTCAATGCGGTTAAAGCTAATTACAGCGTGCGTTTTTGTTTTGGTTTCTTGTACGTTTTCTACGGCAACCATCGTACCGATATTCATTGACACCGGACCCAGGTCAACCTCAGCAAGGTCTCGTCAGGTGGTGCGCAGGCCCCCTGAATCGGCGGTGATTATCGAAGAAGTACCGACATCACGCTGGACGTACGGCTGTGCTGCGACTGCCGCGGGTATGATATTCGGTTACTACGACCGAAACGATTATCCTGATATATACACCGGCCCGAAAAACAAAGGTTTTGCCCCGCTGCGCGGTCTCGGCCGTCGCACGGCTCTGATAGCTTCTAAGAAAGGCCGGGATAAAAACCGCTCTTTGGGTCACGTCAACGACTATTGGAAACGTTATGGCAACAGCGGCCCGGACCCTTATATAGTCAAGGACCGGCAAGAGCACACGTGGAACTGTGTCGCTGATTTTCTCGGCACAAACCAGTGGCGATGGGATTACTATGGTGACGATGGTCTAATCGACTTCAACGTTGACGGCTCTACAGCCCTTTGGGCCTATAGCAGCTCGGGTGAAAAACTTTATGATTATATCCCATCGGAGTCGGCGGGTCTGCCGCAGACCTCTCTGTGTCATGGTTTGAAGTTGTTCGCAGAATCGCGAGGTTACTCGGTATCGGAAAACTACACACAAAAAATCGATGCATTGTTCGAAGACGGATTTTCCTTTGAAGATTTCAAAGGTGAAATCGACTCAGACCAGCCGGTTATTATTCAATTGCAGGGCCACAGCATGGTCGGCCTGGGTTACAATGATGATGACTCGACAATCTATATACACGACACCTGGGACAACCGACTTCATTGGATGGAATGGGGTCGGTCGTACGCAGGCATGGACCATGTCGCGGTTACAGTTTTGCATCTCGATGCGCCCGAGGTTTCAGGCTCTGCCGGCCTTGAGCTGCAGCCCTCCGGCCAGTTATTCATCGTTCCCGAACCGGCCACTGTCGCTATGCTTTTGCTTGGAATGTTCCTCCTCCGTCACACAACTGAGATTCGCACAAACTAAATTGTCCACCTTTGACAATAAAAATTCTGTCTTCAGGATGCTGTCACAGGCGAATGGTAGTAGTGTAATGTTTGGTAAGCTGATTAATTACCGCTGTAAACCTTACTGGGCCCGGAAGGATTCGAACCTTCGACCAATGGATTATGAGTCCAGTATTCCAGTCATAAGTCCTTTGTTGGCAGCGAGTTAAAACGTATTTTTGAGCCAAAAACGAGACTTCCAAGTGATTGACAAGTGGAGTTTGAATGGTTTTACCAGTGGCGATTGACACTTTTTTGACACCGATTTGCGCCAAGCTCTATCAGAATTTGACCTTCGGATGCTTAATCCGAGGCCCTGAATCTGGCTTGGTTTCGCACTGAGTGTGACAATCGGATATATAAAATGTCTCTCTTTTTTGAATTTTTTAAGTTTTTTAAGTCCTCGATATTACAAATCTTACAGGTTCGCGATTTTGCACACTATTTGCCCTTTTGGTTGTACTGCGGTTGTATATCTGGGCTTGTTCTGAAATATAAAAAAGCGCTGCTATTTCAACGGCCAATCATAAGGACAATAACAGAGCCATTCTTCAACGAACTTTTCCAAATCAAGCAAGTTGACGATGTCGTCCTCATATAGGTCGGCAGGCAAGTCACTTCCCGTTTCCAGCCAGTATTCTGCGAATCTTGCAAAGTCGTCGAACTCGACAAAACACACCGGCCCGCCGGGCCAAAAGCCGCCTAATAGCTCATATTGCTCACCGTCAGAGTATGCCGCATCAGGCTGACCTTATTGTTCCCGTTAAGATGTATTGTCCGCCGCTGCTCTGCCCGCCGCCGCCGTCAATGGTGTACCAGCTGATGCTGTAATCACCATATCCAACCGCTGTTAAAAACAACAAAACAAATATTGATAATAATTTATTTCTCATTTCATTTTCCCTTCCAATGAAAGGTTCATTTTTGCAACCATAGCTTCTAATTCAGCCAGTCTTTCTTCTAATATCTTGTTCCGCTCATGAAGCGAAGACGCTTCACATAAATCCCGGCAAATCCTTTTTACATTCCCAGAGGCATCCAATAAACCCACATATATGCATGAGTAGAACCAGACGTGCGAGTGTATTCCACATACCAAGTTTCACCTTTTCTAACCGGCATTGTAAAACTATTATGTTTTATAGGATAATCTTGGCCGGGCCAGGCATTTACGGCCGCCGTTGCATAAACTGTCGAACCAGCCACTCCTTGTATGTAACAAACGATAGTTGCAAGGTCGTCGATTGCTAACCTCGAAACAACGAACCCGTCGGTCAGAGCAGTATAGGGCCCAACAACAATGGAATTTTCCGTCGGTTGTTGTCCGTTGCGATATGTAACGCGTAGTCCAAATACCTTCATGGTGCCGTCTACCTGTAAAGTTGCGTCAGGCGTCGTCGTCCCGATGCCCACGTTGCCGTTTTGGTGAATTGTCATCTTTTCTGTGCTATTCGTAAGAATTGCTATTCGTCCAGAAGCCATTCCTAACCCATAGAAATCATTTAATCCATCAAATAACGCTAATTTCTGTAAAGTAAGGTCGGTTCCCAGAGACAGCTTGACCCTCGGACTCGTCGTCCCGATACCGACATTGCCGTCATCGTAGATTGTGCCTGTTACCAGTGCCGAGCCATCCCATTTAGGCACGTAGTTATTGGAAATTGCGCTCACCTGCGGGTCTGTTTCGCTTGTCAAATATCCATTATCCGCAACATAAGCATCTACTTGAGCTTCACTTAATTGCGTATTATCATCACCGTCGTCAAGACCTGCAGGTCTGCTGGTAACTTCAGTCCACGAAACACCGTCTTTTACGCTTGCAAGAACCGTTGGGTCTGTTTCTGTTTGTAGCGGTAAATTCGTAAGACCACTGCCGTCGCCCACCAGCGCCGCCGCCTTGACCGTTCCATTGACCTCCAGCTTCTCTGTCGGACTCGTCGTCCCGATGCCCACGTTGCCGTTTTGGTGAATTGTCATCTTTTCTGTGCTACTCGTAAAAATTGTCATTCGTTGAGAAGCCATTCCCAACCCATAGAAATCATTGAATCCATCATATAACGCTAATTTCTTTGAAGTAAGGTCGGTTCCCAAAGACAGCTTGACCCTTGGCGTAGTCGTCCCAATACCGACATTGACGTCATCGTAGATTGTGCCTGTTACCAGTGCCGAGCCATCCCATTTAGGCACATAGTTATTAGAAATTGCGCCCACCTGCGGGTCCGTTTCGCTTGTCAGGCCGACGTTATCAATGTCATCGGAAAAGCCCGCCGGAATACTCGTTACCTCGCTCCAGTCAACTCCGTCTTTTACGCTTGCAAGAACAGTTGGGTCCGTTTCGCCACCCGCAGCGATACTGTCTGCGGTTTTCGCATGGAGCGAATACGGCGTCGGTGTCACTTCCTGTCGCGGTGAAAGCGTCGTATATACGTTAGGGTCCTCAAGCTCCCCCGGCCGGACGCCAATCTCCAGCCACCGCGCAAAGCCATCGAATGCATCGCTGCCGAAATCCAGTTCGACTGTAAAATAGCCGTCGATTACGTCGAGGTCGTTTGCCTCTACCGTATTTCCATGCTGAGTGTCTTCGCTGTCATAAAGCGCGAACTGGAAGTCATAGAGTCCATCCGCTGCGCTGTTGGCATCGAGTAATCGCCCCTGGTAGGTAAAGGCCGTGCCCATCGACTCGGACTCGGCCTTGATGCCCAGACTGTGCAATTCGCCTGCGGCGACCACGATAAAGCCCTCATTCGGCAAAGGTACATCGCATTGGCCCCCGCTGTTTCTTCCCCAGGCTGCGATAGAACCGTCGTCTTTGAGGCCCAGACTGTGCGCTTCGCCTGCGGCGACCG
>CAZOVR010000033.1:0-30734 GCA_964583405.1 uncultured Pirellulales bacterium | reverse complement strand
CCATCTCATAAGACAGCTCTTCCGTCTTGCCGATATCGTGCAGAAACAGACCCGCTAAAACCAGGTCCGACTGCACTTCAGGGTAAAATGGCAGCACCGCCTGCGCCACTCGCAGAAGGTTGTGAGTATGTTCAATCAGACCACCAAGATAATTGTGATGCAGCTTGATTGCGGCAGGAGCCCTTTGGAACTTTGCCATCAAAAACTCGTCCGAGACAAACTCCTGCATAAGGGCCTTAAGCTGTGAATTCTTTATCGTGCCAAGTATTTGTTTGATTTGAGAAAAGAGTTTGTTAACGTCCTTGTCCGTCTGGGCAAGAAAATCATCAAGATTGATCTGGCTCGGCTCGACCACGCCGACGTTATTGACTACGATTTGCAGGTTATTCTGATATAACTCGCTTCGTCCGTTGATGTGTATGAATCCCGGCTTGGGCAGCAGTTTATACGTCTGCTCGCTCGCCTGCCACATCCTCCCATTTAGCCGGCCGGTCTTATCAGACAAATACATTGCTATATACAGGTCCCCTCTGGTCGTACTCCGCAGAATTGGCTCTTTGACCAGATAAACGTCGTCTATAGCCTGTCCCGGTTCAATCTCGTTGATGAATATATGTGCCATAACCGTCTCCGTATTAACTTATTGGGGTAACTATGAATAATATGGTTTTGCCGGCTGTTCTGCAAGCAACAAAAAACGTTCGATTTCTGAGCGGGCCTTGGAATTGCGTTACCGTCGGTTTATTACTGTATAGTTACTGCCAATACCGTGATATTGTCGGGTCCTCCGGCCTCGTTGGCTGCTGCCGTGAGTTCCTTGCATAGAGATTGCAGCTCGGTATGGTTTTTAATAATCTGCCTGATTTTTTTGTCCGGCACTACCGAAGTCAGCCCGTCGCTGCACAACAGCAGCCGGTCATCTTTCTTTACAGCAATACTGCGAACAAGCGGTTTTATCTCCGAGTCGATACCCACGCACTGAGTTATGACATGCTGCTGCGGATGGTTCTCGGTTTCCTCCGGTTCGATTTGCCCCTGTTCGAGAAGCTCGGCGACAAAGGTGTGGTCAACAGTTAGCTGCCGCAGCCGGTTCCTGCGAAAAAGATAGGCCCTGCTGTCACCGACGTTGGCAATATACAACCTGTCATTATGCCGAAGCGCCGTAACCAGCGTCGCGCCCATGTTACTGTGTCCGCCTCCGTTTGCGCCTTCCGTTCGGACCTTTTGATTTAGCTCCACGATGCTTTTATGAATAGCCTTGCGAATGGTCTTGCTGCTTTTGCTCTTTAACTTTCCGAGTTTCTCAATCAGAATCGAAGGCAGTTCTTCAACCACTATTTGTGATGCCCTTGCCCCCTCAGCGTGACCGCCCATCCCATCCGAAACAATAAAAAGCCCGTGTTCTTTGTCAACCTGGTATGCGTCTTCATTTTCTTCCCTGACCCTGCCTTTATCAGTTATGCAAGCCCAGCGCAGCGGCATATCGCTCGAAGAATGATTTGGTTCGTCATTTGCCATTGATGCGTCCGCAAACCTGCCGTCAAACGAGTTTCTCTCTGCACCACGGGCAGTACTTCCAGTAATTTGTATCGATGCTCCCCCGGCATTTGCTGCATTTTTCCGGCATCAGCGGCACCGGCCAGGGCCTGTGGACCTTTCGCCGGCACCACGGACAGTACCGCATAAATCGCATCAGCCTGCCGCCGCAATACCTGCATTTGCCGTGATAGCGAACTCCTTTTGTTTTGCTCTTGCTCGGCGATTTGAAGCCCGGCCCGTAGCACCACGGACAGTATCGCCACTCCGGCAAAATCCCCTTATGGCAGTCCGGGCAGATGCGTTTATATGCACTTCGGCGGTCGAAGCGGTTCTTAGTACTGCCGCACCACGGGCAAATCCACATACTCTCGGCAATAGGCTCGCCGCACTGAACGCAGTCAAAACTCGACCCAAGAATCCTGCCGTATTTTTTGAGATACGTCTGCCGCCGGGCATTTTGCCAGTCGATTTTTTTTTCACGGTCTTTGGAATGTTTAGCAGGCTTCAGTCTCTCCGGTGTTGCCGCAAGCATCGCATCGAGCATTTGGCCCGCGTCGGCGAATCGCTTCTCAGGGTCAACTTCTAAGGCCTTTTTCATAAATTTCACGAATTCCGCGCTGGTTCTTTCTCGCAGTCTCTTACAGCCCCTCGGAGGCCAGCGGAACGGCCAGCGTGGCAGATAGCCGGTTATATATTCATAAAGTATCAGCCCGACCGCGAAGCAGTCGCTGCGGAAGGTGGGCCTGCCGTATGCCTGCTCCGGTGCGATATAGCCGGGCGTGCCGTAAACGTCGCTGGTTACCATTCGCCCCTTGACCTGCATACTGATTCCGAAATCGCCGAGTGCCGCCCGGCCGTCCGGTAAAAAGAAGATGTTGCCGGGTGTAACGTCACAATGCACCAATTTTTTGCGATGTGCGTACGCCAGCCCGTCAAGAACCTGTGAAATGACGGATATTATCCGCCGGACGCTCATCGGACGGCTTCGGTCTTCGAGCGTACCCGCCGAAAGCTCCGTTGCCAGAACAACGTGGCCGTTAATAATATCTGCGTTCTTAACGGGCATAATGTGCTCATGTCGCAGGCTGCTGACCAGCCGGATTTCCTTGAGCATCGCCTTGTTATCGCGTTTGCCGCTCATCTCGAGAAGCGGAACCTTCAGGGCGACCCATATCCCCTCTACACTGTCGCGGGCCTTCCATACCTCGCTGCTGCCGCCTTTGCCCAGGGCCGCTGACAGCCTATATTTGCGAAGTCTTACGCCACGCGTCAGCTTTCTTCCTTTGCTGGTTCCTTTTGTCGCTCTCATTGCCGTTCCAGTCCTTACCAATTCCAATGTCAGCATACCAAACCGCTATAATCAGTTAATTATAAGACCACCGCCGGTTTATTCAACGTCATGATGACCACAATATAATTTTTGAGGTATTTTTTGACTGATTCAATGCTTGAAAATAGCCGAAAAACTTTGCTAAAAATTGTTATTTTTAGCCAAAATATTTTCATTGTAATTCGTCTGTTGACGTATATAATTTGCGGGCTATTTTCCCCGTATTTAAGCTGGCCCAAAGAGATTATGGCAAAGAAAAGGAAAAAAACGACGAAAAAGACGCACTTTAAGGCTGCGGATTTAAAGAAATTCGAGCGTCTTCTGCTGCAAAAACGCGCAGAAATACTCGGTGATGTCAACCATATGAAAGAGGAGACCCTGAAAAAAGAACGCAGCGACCTTTCAAATGTGCCGTTCCACATGGCCGACGCCGGCAGTGACAACTATGAGCTGGAAAACACGCTCGGCCTAATGGACGAGGAAGTCAAGCTCCTCGTTGAGATTGACGCCGCCATGGTCCGTATAGAAAATAAAACTTACGGCATCTGTGAAGGAAGCGGCAAGCCTATTCCCAAGACCCGGCTTGAAGCCATTCCGTGGGCACGCTACTGTGTCGAGTATAAACAGCTGCTCGAAAAAGGCTTGGTCGAGGCCCCCGACGTCGACGATACCTATAGAAAAAACTACGATGAGGATAAGCCGGAACGTGAAGACGACGAAAAGACCGAAGAAGATGATTCTGAAGAAGATGAGATTGAAGAGGTCATGGAGCAGCTCGACGAGCAGATATCTATGATGGGGGACGACGAAGGCGACGACGAAGAACGCGACAAGCCCTAAGCCATTGCCTGAGCCTTTCTTAACCACAGCCTCTTTATTCTTGAAAACACTACCCTCTTCGACTATAACGTTCCCTTAATCAGCGACTTCGCAATAAGCGATACGTACTACGAGGTCAAATATGCGATATAGCAGAATGCTCATACCGACCGTCAAAGAAGTACCCGCCGACGCCGAAATTCCCAGCCATCAGCTTATGGTCCGTTCAGGTCTGATGAGAAAACTCGCCAGCGGAACATACACGTATCTGCCGCTTGGCTTTCGATGCCTGCAAAAGGTCATAAATATCGTCCGTGAAGAAATGAACAAATCCGGCGCCCAGGAAATTCTTATGCCCGCCGTACAGCCTATCGAGCTTTGGCAGCAGACCGGAAGAGACGTCGATTACGGCGAAACCATGGCTAAATTCAAGGACCGTCACAACCGCCTGAACGTCCTTGCTCCTACAGCCGAAGAGGTCGTAACAAGCGTTGCCGCCAATGAGATAAGCTCGTACAAGCAGCTTCCCTTCAATATATATCAGATAAGTTTCAAGTTCCGCGATGAGTTCCGCCCGCGCTTCGGCGTCCTGCGAAGCCGTGAATTTATAATGAAAGACGCCTATAGCTTCCACGTCGACGATAAGTCACTCGACGAAGAATACTGGAATATGTATAAAACATACGAGCGTATCTTCAAGCGTTGCGGCCTCGAATACGTAATCGTCGAAGCCGAGTCAGGCGAGATGGGCGGCTCCGGCTCGCACCAGTTCACCGTCCCCTGCGAATCCGGCGAAGATATTATTGTTTACATCGAGGACGGTTCATACGCAGCCAACATCGAAAAGGCCGCCGTTGACCCACTGCCTAAACAAACTGCTAAAGCTGACGTTCCTAAACCGCAGGATGTCCACACTCCCAACGTCGGTTCCATCGAAGCCGTCTGCGCGTTTCTCAAAACCAAACCAGCAGATATGATAAAAACTCTTATTTACAACACCGACAAAGGCCCAATAGCAGCGCTCGTTCACGGCGACCACGACCTTAATCCTGAAAAACTTACGCAGGTACTGGGCGGAGCAAAAAATGAGCTGGCTGATGAAACAACCATCAAAGAAGTCACTGGCGCTAATGTTGGCTTTGCAGGCCCTGTCGGTCTCGCTGAAAAAGTCAATAAAATAATTATCGATCACGCCGTTGCCGCTATGGCCGTTGGCGTCACCGGCGCGAACAAAACCGATTACCATACCAAGAATGTCGTCCCCGGCAGGGATTTCCCCCTCGAAGGTGATAATATAATCGTTGCCGACATCCGAAACGCCGTCGAGGGCGATACATATAAAGGAAAGAAACTCCTTTTCAAAAGGGGTATCGAGGTAGGCCAAGTCTTCAAATTAGGCAGAAAATACTGCTCGAAGCTCAACTGCAAATTCTTAGATGAAAACGGCAAAGAGCAAATCTGCACAATGGGCTGTTATGGTATCGGCATAAATCGCATTGTCGCCTCAGCCATCGAGACCGGCTACGACGAAAACGGTATTATTTGGCCCATAAGCATCTCGCCTTTCGAGGTATTGGTCACCAGCGTAAATCAGGACGACGAAAAAGTCGCATCGGTCGCTGGAGATATCTACAGCGCACTGAAACTCAAAGGCGTTGATGTACTCTTGGATGACAGGGACCTTCGCGGCGGTGTAAAGTTCAAGGATGCGGACCTGCTCGGTATCCCCGTAAGAATCACCGTAGGCAAAAAGAGCGTCTCCGAAGGTAACATCGAAATTAAGCTGCGAACAGAATCCGAAAGAATTACCGTCCCGATTAACGCCGCCGTTCAGAAAACCATCGAGATCGTCGAAGACCTGAAACAAAAACTGACATTGTAAGATATCATTTCTGCGAAAGCAGGAAACCAAAGTCGTTTTAATTATGGCCAGGTTCCGCGGATGATTTGGCGAAAAAGAAAAAAATGCGAGAAAGCTGTTAGTCACCTTGTCCAAAAGTACCGCTCCAGTCATGATCAAAACCTAAGGTATAAAATCTCAGGAGTTGACCAAGAGCATATCTTAAAAGGATTACCAACTTCAACTGTTGTTGTAAATGAAAAGCTTGCTGTTATGTATGATCATATTGACAGACTTGTTGATTTTATATTCAAATCACTTCAGAAAGATTTTCCCGGACTTCCTTTGAGAGCCTGCAGTGAATTCCTTATAAGTACAGTGGAAGTCGAATATAAAAAGCTGCCCATTGCAGCTAAAATTTGGCTGATGCAGGCATGTCTGGCTCAACCACAGGCGATTGAGCAGTATAGAAAAGCCATTCTTGAGCGGCTGGAGCAAACAAAAAAGGACATAGAGAGCCGCTGTTAACTCTTTAGAGAGCAAAAACTTCAGAGCAAATGGTGGCATAAACCAATGAATCAATGGTTGGTTGAGACTGTTATTGCATTCAGGTCAAGGTGATTGTAAAGACACCTGAAATTCGTGATAGTGAGAAGGACTTGGTGATATCAGGAAATGAAGTGACCTTTGAAAGAGGTGAGCAGAATCTCTTTTATATACTCTGTCCTTCGATTCATCAGAGATTATGTCAGATAATGAGGCCATTTTAATGTGGCAACTTAATGAACCCAAACCTGCCAAGCTCATCGTCGGCATTCTTGCCGCAAATGATAATGCACTAACCAGGGCGGCAGGGGCCCTTGAAACCGAATTCGGCACCATAGACTTGAAAAGTGACACCTGGCCTTTCACCCAGACAGAATACTACAAAGAAGAAACAGGCCCGAATATCCTGCGGCAGTTCGTAGCTATTGACAAACTCATCGACCCCGGTCAACTTTCTGATATCAAGCACAGAGCCAACGAACTGGAAAAACAACTGGCAGGGCAGCTTGGTCTGGATTTGCCCCGGCCGGTCAATCTCGACCCCGGTATAATAGAACCTTCGAAACTTGTCCTTGCCACCACAAAAAACTTCTCGCATCGAATCTATATCGGTAATAAAATGTATGCCGAAGTGACTCTTATATATGATAAAGGCTGCTGGAAACACTTTGACTATACGTACCCGGATTACAGACTGAAAAATTACCATGACTTTTTCTCGAAAGTAAGAGACCGCTTAGTCGGGCAATTGCGAGAACAATGTTAAAAACTCTTGCTGCCATCCTGTTGATTTTCTCTTTCGTAACTTCTGCGGTTTTAACTGCGATAATAAAACGTCTGGCCATGCGGTTCGATTTTGTCTCAAGGCCGTCCAGTGACCGCTATAACCGCTCTGTTATCCCCTTAGGGGGCGGTATCGCTGTCTTTACAACTATCACCGCTGCACTTATCACCGTCATCTTAATGGTCCGCTTTGCAGTTGCTCCGGGGTATCTTGACGAGCTCCTCGGTAATTCGATAACAATCCACACCGCCGGCTTCATCGATAAGATCTCGCACCTTACAATTGTTATCCTCTGCATCGCCGCTTTATTTGCCCTTGGCCTGTGGGACGACAGAAAGCATCTCGGCCCGTATATAAAACTGCTTGTTCAGTTTATCGTCGCCTTTGTTGCAGCCGTAGCCGCTGACGTTCGCGTAGAACTTTTTATAGAAAGTAAAATCATCACCTCGCTCCTCTCTGCTTTTTGGATTGTGCTTATTATCAACGCGTTTAACTTTCTCGATAACATGGACGGTGCATCGGCCGGAATTGCCGTCATAGCCGCCGCGATTCTCTTCGTCGCCGCGGCCACAGGCGGTCAGGTCTTTGTCGGCGCTATGGCCGTACTTTTTATCGGGACATTACTCGGCTTTCTCGTTTTCAATTTTCCCCCCGCTGAAATCTTTATGGGTGACTCCGGTTCACTGGTTGTCGGTTTTATAGTAGCGATGCTGACTCTTCGCACAACTTATTATCACGAGGCCGCAAGTGGTAACTGGTATCCTGTCCTTATGCCGCTGATTGTTATGGCTGTTCCGCTCTATGATTTTATCAGCGTAACGCTGCTTCGCCTGTTCCAGGGCAAAAGCCCGTTCGTCGGCGACACACAGCACTTCTCTCACAGGTTAAGACGTCGAGGCCTGACTGAAACACAGACCGTATTAACTCTTTATCTGGCAACGCTGCTTACCGGCCTGAGTGCCACCTTCCTTTATCAGGTCAACCTCGCGGGGGCTGTACTTATTTCCATCCAGACGGTTATGATTCTTGCCATCATCGCCATCCTCGAACAATCTGTGCCACAAAGTCCCGAAGACCCAAAGGACTTTTAATATGAAACATTTAGAAAAACCGAACAACGGAGAAGAACGTGTCGCCTCGCATATTGTTGATGCTGCATACAAGGTTCATAGAACGTTAGGACTTGGCCTGCTTGAAAACGTATATGAAAAATGCTTTTACCGTTAGCTAAACATGGGATTAAAAGAATTATCTTATAAATCTTAGGGACTTGGGGCCTTCGTGGCAAAAGAGCCGGCAAAAACCATAAAAGGGATTTTCAGTTATGTCCTGTTAACGGTGTTCCTTTGCGTTCTTGCGCTCAGGGCGACTAATGCAGAATCAATTAATATGCCGCTGCTAACATCCTGGACCAACATCGGCGACGAATTAGCCAGCCTTATCTTCACCGCCGTACTTCTGGGCTGTGTTCTTCTGTGGTTAATACGCCTGTGTTTTCGAAAAACATTTGTCTATTCCTTCACCGCTCTGGAGCTGCCGGCGATTGTTTTTTTTATCGCCGGTCTTATCGGTGTGATAATCGCTTCAAACAAACGCGCCGCCGTTAATGATTTTATCACTATGGTCGTACCTGTTTTTGCAGCGATAGTGCTCGTCCAGCTCCTCGACTCTGATTTCAAAATCCGAATTGTTCTGGCAGTCATCGTCGCTCTTGCTTGTGCTTCGGCTTTTCGTTCTGTGAACCAGTTTTTTTCAGAGACTCAATTGATAGTTGACCAGTACGAAGCCAATCCGGAAAGAATGCTGCAGGCTATGGGGCTGCTACCCGATTCACTTGAGGCATGGCTGTTCGAGCACCGAATTTACACAAAAGGTGTTACTGGCTTTTTCACGACTGGAAACTCGGTAGCCTCGTTTTCTATCCTGGCGGCCTTTGCCGGCGTAGCCTTGTTTTTTGAACAGCTTAAAGGTCTGTTCAAAGACAAAGGTAAGTGGCAACCCGTTGTAATGACCGCCGTCGCTCTTGCCGTAGTTTTATTAAACTTCCTTTTAGTACGCAGCAAAGGCGGAACCATCGGATTTGCCCTTGCCCTGTTACTGTTCATAATGCTCCTATGCTTCGGCTCATTTATCAGGAAACACAGAAAGTACATACTTATTATTGTGCTTTTGGTAGTTATTGCTTCTATTGCCGTTGTTGTAAATTATGGTCTTAGGCACGGACGTCTGCCCGGCGGCAATTCAATGCTCGTCCGCTGGCAGTACTGGACCGGCTCGGTACAAATGTACGCCGACCATCCAGTCACCGGCGTAGGTCCCGGCAACTTCAAATCATACTACCCGCATTACAAGGCGCCTGGAGCCCTTGAGACCGTAAGGGACCCGCACAACTTCATTCTTTCTATACTGACTCAATATGGCCCACTCGGCCTGGCTGCGTTTCTTGCGTTATTATTTATCCCGCTTTGGCGGGTTTTAAATCCTCGCATTGGATACAATTGGAAAATACAAAAAACATCTTCTTCCGGTCGTGCTTTACCACTAACCTTCGCTGCTGTTATTGTTGTAATATTGCTTATTGTTCGGCCGGTTCTCAATCCCATTCAAACTAAGGGCGAACCATTTGCGGGGATTGCTTATGCGGCCGCTGCATTGTACGTCATGCCGGTCATTGTTTTTCTACTCAGTTTCGCCCTGGCATGGTCGTATAGTCATCGCAGCAACCGGCCCCTTACGGAAATTACCGTCAAGGCCCTTTTCTGCGCCTGCATAGGAGTTTATATCCACAATCTCATTGACTTTGCTATCTTCGAGCCCGGTGTATATACAACGCTCTGGGTGACAATCGCCTGCCTTATTGCGATGAATCGATTAAAACAAGACCGGCAGAAAACTCTATATGTGCTTTCATCACCCGTCAGAATAATTGCACTTATTATTATGGCCGTTGTAGCCTGGGCATTCGGCAATTATTGTCTTATTCCGGTCGGAAAGAGCACGTCTTTGCTTTACCGCGCCCGCGAAGCGTACGACAGGGGCCTGCTCGACCGGACCCAGGTATTGTTCAAAGAAGCCGCTGAAGAAGACACCCTCAATCCTCAACCGCAGCTCGGCAGCGCAACGCTTTACCTGCAGTACATCGATTTCTACGGCCCTAAACAAAAGCAAATTCTTGCTCTTGCCGAAAAGTCATTACTTGCCGCCGCCGACCGCGACCCGGCGGATTACAGGCCCCATGAAAAGTTGACCGTTGTCTACAAACTGCTCGCGGACAATTCCACAGACGATACTAAAACCACGTACCTTCAAAAGTCCTTCGACTCTGCCTTGCGAGCAATCGAATTGTATCCCGGCCTGGGCAGACTCAGAATCGACCTTGCCGAGGCTGCCGAAGCCGTCGGTAAAATTGATATCGCGCTGTCAAATTACAAAAAAGCCGTCGAAATCGAAGACGCCTTCCGTGCGCAATTCAGGACAATGTATCCCGACCGTGATATCTTCAGCCGGCTTGGAAAAGAAAAATACGACTATGCGAAGCAGCGAATAACCGCTTTACAAGAATGATTGCACCTTCTTTTTACCGCTCGTTTCATTCACTCGGCCGCTCTTGACACGGGCCGTTATCTTCGGGACAATCCGTATATGGCTCAGCGAGGGCAGAATCTGTTTGAATTTGAGCAAAGTAACCTTAAAGCCGAAGGTGGTCACGCAATCAGGGTCGCATTCGAATCGTCTGCCGATACCGAGTTTACATACCTCATACCGGACCAGCTTTGGCCCATCGAAGAAGGACAGCGTGTAGAAGCACCCTTCGGCAAAAAGAACAAACACCAGGTTGGTTTTTGCGTTGAGACTTGTACGGGTGACATAAGAAAACAAATCTCCGGAAGATTCAGGCTCAAGACGATAGCAAAGGTAATCGACCACCGGCCGTTATTGAACGGTCAGCTTATGGAGCTGGCCCGCTGGATAAGTGATTATTATGTCTGCCCGCTCGGCCAGGTGCTCGCCGCGATGGTGCCGTCCGCCGTCAAAAAGGGGACCGGTATAAAAAAACAAAAGCTGGTTTACCTCACCTCTAAAGATGCCGGTCTTACCGAATCGGTCCGAAGCGCCAAACAAAAACAAATTATCCGGTTGCTGCAGAAAAGACATGCTTTTGATTCGGACAGCGCCATCGAGCAGCAGGTCGTTCTCGATGAGGTCGGTTGTAAGATAACGCCCGTCCAGAGACTCACCCAGGCGGGTATACTCAGGACGACTGAAAAAGCTGTACTGGTTTCATTGCCAGTTATTCCCGAAGGCTTGTCACTGAAAAGCGAATCGGTACGCCTGAATGATGACCAGCAGAAAGCGTTGGAACACTTTAACCGGTGTGTGGACAGTGGCGAGTTTGGAGTGACATTACTGCACGGCGTAACGGACAGCGGCAAGACGGAGATTTACATCCGCTCTATCGAGCATGTCCTGCAGCAGGGCAAGAAAGCTATCGTCCTGCTGCCTGAAATCGCCCTGACCGCGCAGACGGTCCAGCGATTCAGCGACCGATTCGAGGCCGTGGCGGTTATGCACTCGCAGCTTTCCGGCGCTCAGCGCAACGCGCAGTGGCAAAGTATCAAATCGGGGACAGCCAAAGTTGTTGTCGGTGCGCGGTCAGCTGTCTTTGCGCCGCTCGATAATCTCGGTCTTATAGTCGTCGATGAGGAGCACGAGCCGAGTTACAAGCAGGACACGGCCCCACGCTATCACGGCAGGGACGTGGCGATAAAACGTGCGCAGATTGCCGGCGCGCATTGTATTTTAGGAAGTGCTACCCCGTGTCTGGAGAGCCTGTTCAACTGCCGGCATAAAAAGTTTTACCATCTCGTACGTCTGCCGAAGCGGGTCAATAATCTGCCCTTGCCTGAAATGAAACTAGTTGACCTTCGCAGCATACATCAGACAACAAAACCGCTGACCCTCGTCTCGGAGCCTCTGCTTGAACACCTCAAAGCCGCGCTCGGCCGGTCTGAACAAGCGATGCTGCTGCTGAACCGCCGCGGATACAGCAACTTCGTATATTGTCCCGCATGCAGATATATGCTCCACTGTCGCAATTGTGACGTCACGCTCACTTTTCATAAATCAAAAATGCCCTCTTCACCGATGCGAGGTTTCGGCGGCAAGCTGATGGATTACGGTTATGCCCTGTGCCATTATTGCGGTTCACAGACGCTCGTCCCCGAAAAGTGTCCTCTGTGCGGCAAGGGCTTGGCGATGATAGGTTACGGCTCACAGCGGCTGGAAGAAGAGCTTAACAGAAAACTGCCCTCGGCACGGATTGCGCGCATGGATTCGGACTCTATGTCAGGCCGTGATTATTACCGTCTGCTGAAGGACTTCAGCCGGGGACAAATCGATATTCTCGCCGGGACGCAAATGCTGGCCAAAGGGCTACATTTCCCGAATGTCACTGTAATAGGAATCATCACCGCAGAGACAAGCTTGTACCTGCCGGATTTTCGCGCGAATGAACGGACGTTTCAGCTTATTGAGCAGGTCGCAGGCCGGACAGGTCGCAGCGAAAAGAAAGGTGTGGTTTATGTCCAGACATTTTTGCCTGACCAGCCTGCAATTCAATTCGCCATGAAGAACGACTTTGATGGTTTCGTCGCCGAAGAGCTAAAGCATCGAAAAAAATGCAGCCTGCCGCCGTATTGGCGAATGGCCAATATAGTAATGAGACATGGTCAATACGAAAAGCTCGAACAAGCTGCTAAGAATATGCGTCAGAGAATTGACGAGCTGGTCAGTGCTTATAACCTCGAGGCGCTCGTGCGCGGCCCGATACCGCCGGTCATCAGCAGAATTCAGAGATTTCACCGGCTGCAGATTATTGTCCAGGCTCCGCAGGCGGCAATTATACAGAAATTGTTTGCGTACCTGCGGGCCGGCAAACCGGTTCGCCCGGCTGTTCAGGTCGCTATTGATATCGACCCGGTTAATTTATTGTAGCTTGCAATCAAGCCGGATGTTCGATAAACTAATTGAGTCCGGGGAGTAGCTCAGCTTGGCTAGAGCGCTGCGTTCGGGACGCAGAGGTCGCAGGTTCAAATCCTGTCTCCCCGACTGGATTCTAAAAGCCGGTCACTACGGCCGGTTTTTTTCGTTCAGCCGAAAGGCAGTGATGATTAAGTTAATATAATCCTGTAACCTCTCTTGGAACCGAAAACTCAAACAGCATCGCCATGGATTGTTGTCAGCGTATTACTCATCGTCGGGTTCACTGTAGGTTTAGCATACCGGCCTGCTTTATCGGCCCGAGCCCTTTGCTTTGACGACAACCAGTATCTTGTCGACAATCCCCTCGTAAAAGACCCCGGCTGGTCATCGGCTTGGCGGTTTCTCAGGGAAATATGGAAACCCACGACGGTTAGCGGTTACTATCAGCCGTTAACCATGATATCACTTATGGTAGACTATGCCTTTGCCGGGTCAGTGGATAATCTCACACCATTCCATGTCACCAGTCTTGTTCTGCACATCGCCAATACGCTGCTGGTTATTCTGCTGCTTTACTTGTTGTTCGGCAACATCTGGGTCGCCGCCGCGGTAGGCCTGATGTTCGGCCTTCACCCGATGACCGTCGAGACAATTGCCTGGGTCGGAGAAAGAAAAACGTTGCTTTCCGCCTTTTTTGCCTTTTGCTGTTTGATTGCACATGTATTGTATCAGCGGAGATTGTCCCGTCTTTATTATATCCTGTGTCTGTCGGCCTATATATTGGCCATGATGGCCAAACCAATAAGTCTCACCCTGCCGTTATTAATGCTGCTTATGGACTTTTGGCCTTTGAATCGGCTTAACAAAAGGGCTATACTGGAAAAAGTTCCTTTCTTTGTTATGATGGCTTTATTTGCGGCGGTCACTGTCATATCTCAAAAACAATCCTCCGGAGTCGTGCCGCCCGGCGGCGGCCACAGCCTCCTGCGTATCATTTACATTCTTTGTCATAACATTATGTTCTATCCACTTAAGATGATATGGCCTGTGAATTTGTCCTCGCATTACGCCTTTCCCGACCCTCTGGATTTGTCTGATACGATGATACGTATCGGCGTGGCTGGCACCTGCATCCTTTTGCTTCTATTGATATTTTCGCTGAAATACACCCGTGCGTGCGTCACAGGCTGGCTGATTTTCTTTGTGGCTATTTTACCCACAATGCAAATTCTAAAATTCAGCAACGTAATCGCTTCGGACAAATTTGCTTATTTGCCGTCTATTGGCCTGTTGATGTTACTGGCCTGGGCTCTTGGCAGGCTGGCGAATACTATTAAGGGCAAATCGGCCGTCTTTGGTACTGTTTTAGCTGTTTTCATATTGGTCATTGTCAGTGCAGGCGAAATCTTTGCCGTGCGTAAGTATCTGACCTGTTGGTCGAACACAGAGACACTTTACCGGCACATGCTGAACTTTGCACCCGATGCACCTCCACTGCATTTCAATCTGGGCTATGCCCTGCATTCAGAAAATCGCATGGAGGAAGCTCTTGAAGAATATTATCGTACGATAGAGCTGGACCCAAATGACGGCTCCGCCCATCAAAATCTGGCGATGATTTTGGAAGAGCAGGGCTTATTTGACGAGGCCGTCAAAGAGTATCAGATAGCGCTGAAGTATTCGCCAAATCCGGCAAACGCACATAGTAATCTGGCATGCGCTTTGAATAAACAGGGCCACACTCAGGAGGCCATTTACTATTTAGAGCAGGCATTGAAAATAAATCCTAATCACGGCCCGTCTCATTTTAACCTCGGTACGATTCTGTTCGGTCAGGGGGACTATCAAAATGCAATTACCCGGTTTTCAGAGTGCATAAAATCTTCTCCTGATTTCTCACCTGCTTACTTCAATCTTGGCATCCTGCTGACTCAACAGAATAAAGCAGAACAAGCCCTGCCTTATTTTCGTCATGCCGTATCACTGGAGAATGAAAATCCCCTGTATCTCAGGGTGCTTGCCGGAGCATTGCTTAATCGATATCCGTTGCAGGCCGCTGACGTACAGCAGGCGCTCACTTACGCCCAAAAAGCCGCCGAGCTGACCCGTTACCAGGACCCTGCGATTTTGTCAGTCCTGGCGGCTGCCTATGCCAATCAGGGTCAAATGAATAAAGCCGTGGAAATCTGCCGGCAGGCACTAACATTGGAAGATGAGCAGAATCACACTCTCTCAGGTCAAATCCGGCAACAGCTTGAGCTCTATCGGAACAACCGTAATGCAGATACTAATTCACGGTAATTGGCAATCGCAGGTTCAAATCCTGTCTCCCCGATTAAATTATTCAGCCCTGCCTTTAACACGGAATTAACATTTCCAGACAGGAATTTCGGCACCAATTTATGTTGACAAATTCACACCGAAAATGTATATTTAGACTCGAGTCTGGTATCCGCAGTGACTCATCAACGAGGAAGAATATTAACAAGTCAGTTTATAGCCTGGGTTGACTATGCAGAAAAAATATCAGAAGGGCATTCTGTTTCTCTCGCTACTGTTCCTGCTTATACTCGTTTTATACACCGCCGTTAAAATCAGACAGACAGGTATTAGCATTACTGAAAGCCCGCAGACGACACGGGCGAAATATGACAATGAAAGTTCGCCCGACACCAGTGTAATTGAAGTCGAACCTGTTATTGAAGAAGCAAATCATATAGAACAGTTCAAAAAGAGCCAGTTCACAGAATCATCGACAAGCACCAACCCGATACAGCCGGAAAAGAAACAACAAATAACCGAGCGAGAGAAAGAAGAGCTTGTTGTCAAGGCTGTATTCAAGGCACTGAACAAAAACATGAGATACCAAGATGCCAACGAATCGGACCTTCGGGCTGCGCAAAGTATAGCAATGGATTCCTCTAAATCGCTGAAAGAGCGCCGCTCTGCGGCCTGGGACCTGGCTACGATGGGTGATGCCGAAGCGATAGAAGCCCTTCAAGAGCTGCTTGTAAATCCTGAGACGCCGGTGTCGTTAAAGGCTGCGATACTGGAAGGGCTGGGCTATTCTTCCGAAACTCAGGCTAAGGAATTGCTGCTTGCAGGTATCAATGACGAAGACCAGAGCGTAGCTCGTGCCGGAATCCGGGGACTGGGTATCCTCGGTGACGCAGATTCGATATCGATTCTTTCGGATATACTCTATTCGTCTGACGCTTCAGACAGCATAGTGCAGGAAGCGGCAACGGCGTTGGGCGGTATCGAGAAGCCTGAAGCCCGCGACGTCCTTATCGATGCTTATAGTGATGCACAAATTGCCCGGCGCGAAACTCTCAGGGAAGACATCATAACATCACTTGGCCAAAGGGACATTTCGGAAACCGCCGATTTTTTCCAGCAAATAATGGATGAATACCCGCATGGTGACCCTATGCGGGTTGCAGTAGTAGAGGCGGTTGAGAATGCACAGGGCGACAAGAGCGCTTTTATATTAAATAATCTCAATGACCCGGACAGCGATGTCAGGGCGGCTGCAGCATGGGCCCTGGCCGTCGATGAAGAGCCTCCGCAGGTAGATGATGTGCTCAGTGATATGCTCACCGCCGAGCAGAATGCCGAAGTCAGAAAACGCATTTATCAGGTCCTGGAGAACCAGCAGACGCTGGATATTGAGCCACTGACGGGAATAATATTGGCTGAGCCGGACCCTGACGCGAGGCTGGCCGGCTATGACTTGCTTGCCCAGCAGCTCCAGAACTCCGAAAACGCGGAATTCGCAAAACAATTTGATGAGCTTGTTGTACCGCAGCTTTGTCAGACGGCACTGACCGCGAAGCAGCTCAATCAAAGATTAAGCGCGGTGATGACGCTGAAACGGGCACAAACGGGGCAATCTGACCTCGCACTCGAGCAGATAGCAGCAGAAAGCTCTGATAAAAGAGTCCTAAAAGCTGTTGGAATGTAAATGATATTATGGTATAAATAATACGGTCTAAAACGGAGGATAAAATGGAAAATCGAACAACAAAACGTCTTTTCAGAATCGCCATAAGCTCATTTGCCGTTCTGACTCTCTTTCTGTGCCAGTCTTTATATGCAGCTCCTGATGTATATGACTTCAACCTCCCCGGAGATTGCTACATCTGGGACGTCAGCGGTTCATACACCGACGACGCAATAGGATGCACAATTGACTACGATATAGCCCAGGATGCCAAAGGCAAACTCACCGGCTCTGGAAGTGCATTCTGTACTGTCCATGAAAGTGGTTATGATATCGACATTGATATGGACTTTACAATAAAGGGTTCGGTGAAACAAAAAAATGGCGTGTGCAAAGTGACAATGAATCTGAAGTTCACGGGTACGGCTGTTATCCCCGGGTATGACTCATTCCCGTTCAAGGCCAACGAAAAAGTAACGGCGGTGGTGGACTCGGATGCAACGATTATTGACGGTGATGTCAAAGCTTGTGTTTCAATGATGGGCTACAGAGCTTGCGACACTGTCGCATTTTCGGCGGACATTCCGGATGATGACATGGACGGCTCCTCGTCACTGCATTTTGAGGCAGAACTGGACGGCAAGAAACTGACCGGAGAAGGTACGTTGACGCTGTCAAATGAAGAAGAATGTGACTTTACCGTAAAAGGTAAACATAACGAAAAGAAACTGCAGAGCATCTTCAGCCTCAAGGGTACTGGTTCGGCTAAAGGCTGTAAACTCAATGTAAAGATTAATGGTAGTGGAGAAGTCGATTCCATCAAGGGTAAGGTCCTGGGCCAGTGCATAAAGTAATGCTCCTATAGCACAATCGATTATAAGAAAATAAACCGGCGTATCACCGCGGAAACATACACCGGGCAATTGAAACTCTGATTGTCAATCTGAGATTTTAAAGGAGGGCCTGCGTGTTGTGCGGTACGGCTGGTTGTATATTAGCAGCGGCTGCGATTGTATCCTCGGCAGGGGAGGAATTCTCCGTTAATGTGCGCACCAGCCTTAATCAGGCAAACCCGGCTATAGCAATACAGCCCAACGGTAATTTTATTGTCGTCTGGCAAAGCTACTACCAGGTCAAATCCAATGAGATTAGGGCAAGGCTGTTTGACAAAAACGGAACTGCTTTGACCGGCGAGCTTAATATAAACCAGACACAGGCCGGAAACCAAAAAGAACCGGCTGTGGTGACCGATGGGGCTGGAAATTTCATAGTCCTCTGGCAGGGGCCTGGTGACGACGGCGACGATATCTGGTGCAGGAAATTCGACGCAAATGGTCTGCCGGAAACCAACGAATTCATAGTCAACATCAACCGGACCGATGACCAGTTAAATCCCGAAATCGCAATCAACAGCTTCGGCAGGCATATTATCGTCTGGGAAAGCAACTCTGTTCCGCAACCGGGCGCAAAAGCAATATGCGGCCGGATATTTGACAATGACGGCAGCGAGATTGGCGGTGAACTTGTGTTGAGCGACGGCAACGACATTTTCAGGTCTCCCGCGGTTGCCTTGAGCAATGATGCAAACGCGGTAGTAGTATGGGTGAGAGACTCAACGACACAGGAGATTCACAGAAGACAATTCCCTGCCGACGGTAATGTCCCGTTATATGCCTCGTTCAAGGTCAATGATTCGCCGAATTTGAATTCACTGACGAGACCGACAATTGCGATGGACTCCACAGGCAATTATGTAATTGCATGGGACGGCCATCTCAGCGACCATGACCAGGATGATATTTACCTGCGGCCGTTTCATTCGACCGGCGCCTATAACATACAATATCAGGTTAACGCCGGTAACGACGGGGCCCAAAGGAATCCGGTTATGATTTTATATGACGACCGTGAGCTATTAGTGCTGTGGGAAGGGAATTCCGGCGATGAAAATAACAAGCTGGACATATTCGGCCGATGGCTTCTGGTCGATTACACGCAGCTTGGAGAGCCGGTCGAAATAGGCGATGAATTCAGACTCAACACCTATCTTTATCAGGACCAGCAAAACGCCGTTGTGACCGGTGAAAGTGATAAAACATTTGTCAGTGTTTGGCACAGTGAAGGGCAGGATGGTTCGGAAAAGGGTATATTCGCAGCTTTAGGACCGGTTGTTGGTACAGCGGACCTGGATGGAAGCGGCTTCGTGGATTTTATGGATTTCTCCGGACTTGCTGCAGATTGGTTTCAGCAGGGCGGTGGTTTGGCGGGGAATTTGCTCAATGATAATAAAGTCAACCTGAAGGATATCGCTGTATTCTGCGAAAAATGGCTGGAATACAGATATTCGTGCGAGCAGGCTAATCTCAGCGGCGAGGGCGGGATAGATTTTAGAGATTTTTCAATACTTGCTGCCGGGTGGAGAAATTACGGCCCTGACGATGGTGACATTGACGGCAATGGAACGGTTGACCAGTATGATTTACAATGGCTGACACTCCACTGGGCGGTGAACTGCGAATAAATACCGCTCTTGTGTCACCCCTGTCATTAGTGTATAATATATATAAATATCAGGAGTTGGGGTGGTCTGACTATTTGTGAGATTTTTCGCATGTCAATATGTAAATATAATAGGACCTGTTTAGCCGATTTGGGCGGTTTTACACTTATCGAACTACTCGTGGTCATATCGATAATCGCAATGCTTATGTCGATAATGCTTCCCAGCCTGAGCAACGCCCGGGAGATGGGCAGAAGGGTAGTCTGCCAATCGAACATCCGCTCGCTGACAATTGCCTGGTACGCCTATGCAATCGAAAATGATGACTTACTTTGCTCGTCCGACACAGAGTTCAACAAAGATGAAGGGGATTATAACTGGGTCGCGGACGGTCTCGATCTGCCGGGTAATACAATCGGGGGAACCGAACAGGCCATAAGAGACGGTGTGCTCGCATCATATCTTTCCAACAACACCAAGGTTTATAAGTGTAAAAGTGACACAACCGAGTTGCTGCGAAGTTATTCCATTAGTAACACGATGGGCGGCCATCAGTGTCCCTGTACGAATATAACGACACCATATTCCGGCTGGGGTGAGATTAAAGAACCTTCGAACAGATTAGTGTTTATAGATGCAGACAGTGTTGAGCCTTCCGGTGAGCCGAAGTGGATTATGACCGCGTTCTGGCCTGTAGATTGGGACATGCAAACTTGGGACATTCCCAGGTATAACAATTTGACATCGAGACACAGCGACGGCACTAATGTCTCGTATGCTGATGCCCATTGCGAATACCGCAGGTGGCGGGACCAGCGTACTATTGCAATCGGAAACTGGGACTTCTCGGCCGGCAATATGGGCGGTAACAATAGAGACCTGGATTTCTTTTTAGAGGTCCTGAAAGGGCCAATGGATAGATAAGGCGGCAGGGAAAGTAATATGGCGATTGAGATACCTGATTGGTTTAAGTATGAGTTGATAGAGCGATGGCGAAAAGCCAGAACATTCATCAACAAAAATCCCAGGGCGATTTGGGGCATCGCACTGGCCAGCGGCTTTATACTGTTCCTGATCTTGGTAGGTTTGCTGTCGGGTCCGTCCCGGCCCAAAGTGCAGGAGTCCAACAAGGCCTGGTTCTACGATTTGAATACGAAAACTCTGTTCGTAGGCAAAGCGAGCCATGACGGCCCGATTAAGGCGCCGTCGGGCCCTTTACCGAACGGCCGGCCGGCGGGGATTAAAGCTCATGTGTTTACGTATGTTAATGAGCCGAAGGAGAACGATTTAGTCATCGGCTATCTCGAAATGCCCGACCCTAATTTCGCACAGAAGACCGACCAGTTGGAAGATATGATTGCTAAGCGAAGCGATTGGGGCCTTGGCAAATTGCTGCGGAGGGTCGATGACACTGAGTGGGTGCCGGCAAATAGTTCGCTCGGCAAATTGATAATGCGACAAGCCACAAAGCGTGACAGCCGAGGAAGAATCCCCAGATACCACACCCCGAAATAACTCGCCGTTAGGTTTAGACCCTACCCCAGAGGCGGGAGTTATGTCTTTTAACCGAATAATGCCTCGACGAATTCGTCCGGGTCGAATTCCGCGATGGCCTCCGGTTTTTCACCGAGTCCCACGAATTTGACAGGTATATCGAGCTGGTCTTTTATTGCTATGACGATGCCCCCTCGCGCGGTCCCGTCCAGCTTGGCCAGGAATATACCGCTGACGTTAATCGCCTGCATGAACATCTTTGCCTGTACGATTGCGTTCTGGCCCGTGGTTGCGTCGAGCACGAGTAGCACCTCGTGCGGCGAGCCGGGTATTTTTTTGGCCACCACATCGCGGATTTTGGTAAGCTCCCGCATAAGGTCTGTCTGAGTATGCAGCCGTCCGGCGGTATCGAGTATCAGAAAATCGGCATTGCGAGCCGTCGCTGCCTCACAGGCGTCGAAGGCAACCGCTGCCGGGTCGGACCCGCTTTTTTGTTTGACTATCTGTGCACCGATGCGCTCTGCCCAGATGGTCAATTGTTCTACCGCTGCCGCCCGGAATGTGTCGCAGGCGGCCACTATCACTTTTTCATTGTTGCGGCTTAGAGTATAGGCAAGTTTGGCAATACTGGTGGTCTTGCCAGAGCCGTTCACGCCCGCCACGAGAATCACCGTAGGCGGTATGCTCGACACGGTTAATCGTCTGTCATGATGTGGCCAATACTCTTTAATATGTTGTTTTAGAAACGGTATAATATCATCTGTGTTTATTATTTTTTTACTGTGATATGCCTGCCGCAGTTCCGTAATCAGTTTGTCGGTCGTCTCGACTCCGATATCGTCGCTAATTAGAGTCTCTTCGAGTTTATCGAGCAGCTCTTCATCTATGTTTCTTCCGAGTGTTAAAATAGAGGAAAGAGACGAGTTTATCTTATCTCGTGTCTTTCCGAGTCTTTCTTTGATGTAATCGACTGTCTTTGTGAAGATGCCCATAACACGAACCTCGAACTAATTTTGAATGGCAATTTTCGCAAAAAAATTTGATAATTTCAAGGCCAATCCGCCTGTGGCTATTTCTATGCCTGGTTCGGTTTTACTATCCTGTCAAATTTCAAATAATCTTAACGTTTTCCTTTGACAAAGAAACCTTGTGATATTAGTGTCAGGTTTACTTTTCTTAAGGAAAAAGCCGCTTTCAGCAAGCCGCTATAGATGCCTTTTATGGCCGGTTTGGTGGTTGGCGTTTCGGATTACTTTCCCGACGTCTCGGGACTGCTTGTGGGAGTCGGAATTTGGCAAGGCAACAGGTAGAACAGATTTTTGCCGATATTGTAGCTCGTGCCCGGCGTCTCGACGCCCATAACAGCAGAAGCTGGTTTGATGATTTACGGCTGGTCCGACTCGATGGCGGTTCTCTTCTGATAGCCTGTGATGACCGGGCTAAAAAGCAGTATCTGCACGATAACTGCAGAAAAACTTTTATATGTGCTGCTCAACAGATAACCGGTCATCTGGTAACAGTCAGTTTTGTGACTGATAGCGACCAAAAGGTCGATTCAGCTCAGCATGCTTATCAGCGCCCCTTCAAAGTCCATCCCGATTATACATTTGATAATTTTGTGGTTGGACCAAGCAATCGCCTGGCGCACGCAAGCTGCATAGCCGTAAGTCAGTCACCCGGCAATACATATAATCCTTTATTTATCTATGGTAACAGCGGACTGGGAAAAACCCATCTGTTACACGCCGTCTGTCACGCAATGACCCTCGGCAGCGATAATAGGGCAATTGCTTTTTTGAGTTGCGAGGAATTCGTCAACGGTTTTATCAAGGCCATTGGTCAGGGTAATCTTGCAGGATTTCAGGACCAGTTCAGGACCGTCGAAGCCCTGGTCATTGACGATGTTCAGTTCCTCAGAGACCGTGAGCAAAGCCAGGAAGAATTCTTTCACACCTTTAACGCGCTTTACAACAACGGCAGGCAGATAATCCTCAGCGCCGACAGCAGCCCTGCTGATATTCCTGCTCTCGAAGAAAGACTTATAAGCCGCTTCAGTTGGGGCCTGGTCGCTCGTATCGACCCGCCCAGCCACGACACTCGTGTCGCGATTGTCAAAAACAAGGCCAACCTGCGCGGTTTGGCTGTCCCTGATGAAATCGCCGAGTATATTGCGAGAAAGGTCCGCGCAAATATAAGGGAGCTTGAAGGTGCACTGACGACGCTGCATGCAATGGCGCTGACCAAAAATACTGAGATTTCAATGGAGCTGGCAGGCATCGCCCTCGGTGATGAGTTTGAAAGCTCCATCCGAAACATAAGCATCACCGACATAATCGAGGTGGTAACACGCCACTTTGACGTTCGTCTGACCGATTTGCAGAGCAAGAAGCGAAGCCAGAGTGTCACAGTACCTCGCCAGATATGCATGTACCTTGCCAGGAACCTGACGCGGCACAGCCTGGAGGAAATCGGAGGCCATCTGGGGGGCCGAGACCATACAACAGTTATGCACGCCTGCAATAAGATAGGTCAGGCCGAACGAAGCGACCCCAAAATGCACGCTACAATCGCCGAGCTGACCGGCAGAGTTACACAATCCCGCATTTCATAGCTTTTTACAGACCGCAGGGATTAATGAAACAAATCTTAAAAGGGGGGAATATTGAGCGCATAAAAAAAGCCGTCTTCTCGACAGCCCGTATAAATTACTTCTTACACAGTTTATTGTTTGCGTCTTCTCAGGAACAAGGCCCCGAATGCCAGAAGCCCTATCGTCAGAGGTTCCGGAACGGCTCTTATCTCTACGACAAAATCATTGTAATCACGGTCGGAATTGTCGTGGAATTTAACGTCTTCCCAAAAGACTAACCACACGGCCTCATCTGCGCTGACGCCTTCCATATAATAAGTTACCATATGGTCTTCTTCGTAGCTGCACCAGCCGTTCTCAGATTCCAGCGACCACCATTCCTCATGCTCGATGTCCCACCATCCGCACCTGTCGTCGCCCTTGGCCTGCAAACCCCAGAGGAACTCCTGACCTTCCGTGATTTCAAAAGAAACCCCATCTTTGCCTATATCATTGTAATTGACAAGCTCCTTGAAATCATCGCCGTCGGTTCCTCCCTGGTTCCAGCCGAATGATTGTTCCCATAACGCGTATTTAGCATACGCGGTGACAGTCACAACTCCGTCCGTCCATATCTGGTCGACGTCGTTTTCTGTGTGGTTATATACATGAGTAGTGTTATAAATTAAGTCGTCGTAGTCGTAGACTCTGACGGCGGTGATGCCTTCGCTGTCGCCGCTGCCGATATAATTATAACCATCAGCAGTAAAGGTTCCCCCGTAAATATCTTCTCCGAGGATTTCTGCGTGTGATTTCTCTCCGCTGGGGGGCGCATTAACGGTGGTAAATCCGAAATCGCCGTATGCAGGCGTGGTCGCTAATGCAGCAACCAATGTCACCAACACTCCTATTCCTACTACTCTCATCTACTCCTCTTACAACCTTTTGTAAGGCCCTCTGGCCTTACCTCCTCTTTTCAAATTAGCTTATACGTGGCTTTTCAACACTCCACGTACTCACTAGTGTAGCTTTTAATACTCCGGAATGTCAACAGGAAAATAAGAATTTTTTAATTTTTTTTTCATTTTTTTCTTACTTTTGAAAAAATATATGCAAAGTCGCATTTTTCTCCTAAAAATGCATTATTACTACTTTTGGGTTATTTTGCCGTATAATCCTGTGGTTTTTAATCCAAGATAGACTTGTTTTTCCCCCGAAAGGGGCAAATCTGCCCTTTCTGGACAGTTATTTCTCTGGAATGGGCAAATTTAGCTCACTAAGCACCTTTTTCAAATCTTCCCAGACCCGCCGGCGGTTTTCCGGCGAGTAGCTTCGCAGCAGATACGCCGGATGATATGTGGCCATTAGCTTAATGGGCGGTTTGCCCAGGGATGGATAGTAGTCATGGAACTTGCCTCGCAGTTGTCCTATTGATTTGGTGTTTTCAAGTAGTGTCCGCGCTGCATGCGCACCGAGTGCTACAATAATCTCCGGCTCGATTATTTCTAATTGCTCCTGCAGGTACGGCAGACAGTGTATAACTTCGTCAGGTCTTGGGTCGCGGTTCTCAGGCGGCCGGCACTTCAGTATATTGCAGATGTGAACATTGCTTCGTTTCAGCCCCATCGCATTGATAATCTTATCAAGCAATTGTCCCGCTCGTCCGACAAAAGGTCTGCCCTGTGCATCTTCATCACCACCCGGTGCTTCGCCAACAAAAACAATTCGCGCATCCGGATTGCCTTCACCCGGCACTGCATTGGTCCGTGATTTACCCAGGCCGCACTTGCAGCATTTGCGAACTTCTTCCGCTATTGCGTCGAGCTTCGCCTGCTTATTGGTGATTGTCGGGGATTGAGAAGTGTTTTTAATTGTAGCTTGTCCTTTCACGGCAAAACCCCCGGTAAAAAACTGCTCCATTTCACCGTGCTGCCGAACTATCTTATTGACATCCTTTTTATTTGCCATGCCCTGTATTGTAATATCACCAATCACCAACTTCAACATTTCGATAGGAACTATTTCATTCGTCGAACGAATTTTTTTTCTGTCAGCTCGACTGACCGAGATATAAATAATACCTGATAGCCGCATTTCATGATACAACTCAGACATCATCCGTTAATGGCTGTCTTTGTCATTTGGATTTAGGATTTTAGAATCGTTTTGAGTTTAGAATTTAGTGCCTGGAACTTGATGGACACGACATTTGTAGTTGTAGTATGTCGATCTTGATTTAAATGGTCATTGATATAAAGCCGGCGGCGAAAAGAAGGGCAATGACCAGGATAAAAGCACGTAATATACGATTTGCCTTGGTTTTAGGTTGAATATAGTGCCAGACTGATGCCCAAATCGCAAAAACGATGAAAAAACGCAACATAATCGGCAAAATCCTTGCTCCCATACTTAAAGTATAGCCTATTTTTACACTTCCTGTCAAGTAAAAACGCCCCATATTAACAGCTTTTGTTCTTTCTTTTTCCTTTATCATGCATATGAAGGTATTTTTAGATGTAAAATATTAAAGTTTAAGCCTACACAAAGCCGAGTAGGGCGCTTATAGGCGACCTTTTTTAAGTTGTGTTAATTAGGAGATTTAAGGATGAACGCATTGACAATGGTCAAAAAATGGATTGGTGAGATTGTCGAAATTGCCCTGCTGCTCGTCGCTCTGGGCGTCACCGTCGAAATCCTCTTTGGCACATCATCGATTCCCTTCTTTGGCGGTGTCGTAACCAACCTGACCGCCCTGATTAAGAGTCTCGGTGACAACGGCCTGGTCGGCCTGATTGCTCTTGCCGTTATACTCTGGCTGTTTTATCGAAAGAAAGGCGTAGTCGAAGGACATCAATAGTTCAACGGTAAGTTTCAGCCGCCTGCCCTTTGTGGCGGTCCGGGCTGATTAACTTCATTAACGGTTGCAGGTTCTGCAGCCGTGGATGGGAATATTTTGTCGTGGGGGTCGGCTGAACCGCCGACCTTTTTTTTGCGCCCCCGAAATTATCATTCACTCCCAATCTACCTCTTGAAGACAAAAATCCAACCGCTCAATCCGTTGCTACTTTTGCATAGAAAGCTTATGACTTGTGCTCTTATGCCCTTAACTCTTCTTCGACAAACGCCGATAAAGACACAAAAAAGTGCCGGACTAAACGGAAACTGAGTGTCTTGGAACAAAACGGTCAGTATGATTATATAATAGGAGAATGATTAAATGCAGACTATATTAGAGCAGCATAAGACAAAGAACGATATGACCAAGAAATGCCCATTTTGTGCTGAACAGATACAAGCCGAGGCCATAAAGTGCCGCTTCTGCGGCGAGTTCCTCTCTAAATCCCCGCGACAGCCCCAAAAGTGGTATCATTCGAAGACAACCTGGATTGTTGCCTTTTTATTCGTTGGCCCGTTTGCTATTCCGATTGTTTGGCTAAACCCGAATTACAGCCTGCTTAAAAAGGTAGTCATCAGCATAGTAATGATTACAGTGACCATATTTCTTGTTTACGCTATGACCGGGCTATACAACAACCTTATGAGCCAGGTCAACCAGCTCGGCCTTTACTAACATTTAGCGTATCAAGCCCTGACTTCACAGATTTTACCCCCATATCTGTACCCACAACTAAAATATTTAACTATTAAGCATCTTTGATTTTACTACAGGCCTTCTGAGACACATAAAAATGTAAATATTCATTTTGCCTACATTTAGCAGATACTCTCAATATTAAATCTCTCTTTATAAAAATGTCACTTAGTATTTTATGACAAAAAAGCATTATTTTTACTGGAAAAAATGAACAATCAAATTTCCGTTTGAGTATAATGACGCAACACAGCTTTTCACAACGACTGACAACGACGATTATCTGATAATTAATCAGATGCACCGCTGCGGACGGATGGTGCACTGAAAAGATAATAGTCAGGCCGTGAAGGGACTAACGGCACACATTTCTGCTTTTTCCCGACTCGGCCTTGAATTAAGAAAACGGAACTTTCTTAAGAGGGAGACGCAAAATGGAACCGAAAAGACCATTCTTTTTAGCATTAATTATCACAATCTTCGTATTCGGTGCAGTTAGTCTAATCACAGCGGTATCTGAGCCCCCTCCAATGTCCTTGGCAACTGACAGTACAGGGCAGGCCGAGCGTAGTTCTACAGACTCACCTCAGATTGCCAAGACATCCGGCTTCGGGCTCAGGGAGTTGAAACTTGCCCCTCGGTTCACCGTCTCTACATCCCAGCCTGCACCCAAGCGGAAGAGCAAAACCTCCGTTGGACTATCCAAGACCGGCCTTGATGCTCAACCAGCCACGGGTTCTATAATATTGGGTGAACATGACCCACCCGACCCGTGTGAGTATCTTGGCGAGGCACCGCCGGAGATAGTTTTCACACAGGAAATAATAGATACGGCGGCCGACCTCGGCCACGACCCACGCAGGATATATGAATTTGTCCGTAATGGTTTTGATTATGAAGTGTATTACGGCTCATTAAAGGGTGCCCATGAAACACTTATGCAGGGCTGCGGCAATGATTGTGACCTTGCTTCTTTGCTGGTTGCGCTTCTGAGGGTAAGCGGTATTCCTGCCCGCTATGTATATGGCTCAGTGGATATTCCAATCGATAAAGCACAAACCTGGGTCGGCGGTGTTGAAGACCCCATGCGGGTGGCGGATACCCTGGTCAGTTTCGGAACTCCTTCAGGCTCTATCCTCAGCGGAGGCGGCCAGCCAATCTATGTAAGGACCGACCACTTCTGGGTAGAGGCCTGGGTGGATTATATTCCACATAGAGGCGCGGTCAAAGAACCGAACGCTCCGGGCGATACATGGATACCGCTTGACCCGGGCTTTAAGGAATATGTATTCTACGACCCCAACGTTAATATCTTCGAGCTGGTCAAGTTCGACCTGGATGGCTACCTGTCTTCGGTCAAAACAGGCGATGCGGTTGATTACTATATGGACCAGATAGATTCATACGTAGACCAGAATCTGCCCGGCCGATACACACATGAATTTGCAAAAGCCAAAGGAATTATTTCTCAGAACCTTAACATTCTGCCCGGCTCGCTTCCACACATCCTAAGGTACTGGGACAATGTAGCCTATCTTCTTCAACCAATTACTGACCCTCCGATGGACCAGTTCCGCCACAAGGTTACGGTAACGATTGGCTCGGCAAGTTATCAAATATCCCTTCCGGAACTTTCAGGTAAGCGCTTGACGGTTTATTACATCCCTGCTACGCCGACTGATGCGAATATTATCGAATCATACGGCGGTCTCTATGAAACTCCTGCCGGTGCTGTTAATCTAAAGCCGGTCATTAGACTCGACGGGGTCGAAAAAGCGCGAGGCAGCGCAATTGCATTCGGCGATGAGCAGACGCTTTCTTTCGGGCTTAGCTCACCAAACGGCGAAGCCGGCAGCTTACCACCCGGTGCTTTTCCGCCGGGCAGCTATCCGCCAGTTCCAGCTACTCCGCAGGACGGTTATTTTTCAAAAATAGTTAAGTCGGGAGAGTTTCATTCACTGGTATTTCCATATGCAAGCGGCAACGGCGGTGGAATGATGGAAATGTCTAAACGATTAAACGGCAGAATCGACGACATTGGAGATGCCTTCCTTGTGGATGGCTATCTCGATGATGAGCTTACAGGAGATTTTTTAACCCTGAGAGGAAAGAGCTGGTATCAGCAGGTTTATCTTGCTAAGACCTTGGCGGCAGCGTTTATGCAGCGTTACTTCGTAAGCGATATAGGAGGGGCTGTAGTATCAGTTCTTGTAGATGTGGATGCAGCAGACGTGAACCTTTCAGGCCTCTTGATAGATGCACCGAGGAATCTGTCGTTTATCCTGCCGAGGCCGGACCCGCCTGACAGCGACCCAAATTCAAAGGACTTTATGCTCCTTGTGGGCTACGCGGCTTCCGCCCTTGAACACTATATCTGGGAACAGAAATATGGCCTTGGAGGAATATCAACTGTTAAGTGTCTGCAGCTTGCTAACGAACAGAGTCAGACTATCTATGATATAGATTCATCTAATATCGGTTCAATACTTCCACTATTGCCTTTCTCGCAAGACGTTAAAGACGACATCCAGGCAGTCGTCAACAATGGACAGGAAGTGAAAATCCATTCAGACTATATAGACCAAAATGATTGGTACGGCTGCGGCTATGCCGTAACCGACCCTGTAACCGGCGTAGGAAGATTTCAGATTAGTGATGGATGTGGAGGAAAGTATATTTATCCGGAGAATGGTAAGGGAGATTATTGGTCTCTGGTAACTGCAGATTGGACGTTTGAGGAGGCAGATGAGATTCATCTAGCAACTATTTCAAAGCATCTGAGTAAAATTGGTTATTCAGTTCATTATAAATGGGAAGTAGGTAAAGGAACTTTTATCTATGAGCTTCTTTGTCGTAACTATCGGGTTATTTATATATTCTGTCATGGAGGAGCTATAAGCAATCCTTTCATAGCTGGTGGTAGTCCAGCTTTGGGTATTCAAATAGGTGGAGAATATTTAGGAATGGGCCCTGAGTGGCTTTGGGCCAGAGATAAACCTCATGGTGATGGTAAGCTTATTGACTCTCTGACACTTTATGACTATACGCACAGCGATTACTTCGCTCCCTATAGGGAGAATCCCCCTCTTTTTGTCTTTGTTAACGCTTGTTATAGTGCGCATTATGAGCTGACAGATTGGCAAGCTGCCTTTATTTCTGAATCATTTCTCGGGTGGGATACATCTGCTGCTTATGATCCGTTCCATCCAGGCGAGGCAAAAGGCACTTACATTGCTATAGCAAAACCTTTTGCAGAGAAGTTCTTTTATTATATTGGGCAAAGAACCTATACTGACGAAACTGGTGAGCATCCCATGACTATTGGGAGGGCCAGGCAAGGAGCTCTCTCTGTCGGGGAGATAAGCAATGTTTCAGCGTCTGATTCTTTTGTAACAAATTCCAATTTGAGTCTAAACCCATATTGACGAGTAAAGGAAAACCTATAATCATTGTTGTAGATCTTTCCATTATAAAAAAGTCAAGAAAGAATGATTGGCTTCTTAAAAGGAGTCGGAAATGAAAACCGGACAGATGAATTTTGGATGGATGCAAAAGTTAGCTTTGCTTATCACATTAATTGTAAGTTCAGGAACAGCGACGGCGGAGCCGGTTCGGGATGGTCTTGTATGGCTGGTTTCTCAGCAGGACCCATGCGGGAATTGGGGCGAGCTGACGACCACGGCATATCGGGATACGTGCGCAGCCCTGGATGCGCTGAACAGCCTCGGTATTCGTGATGTTAATTGCGGCGGGACCTGGCCGTTAGGGATTAGCTGGCTTACTGATGTGAACAATC
>CAZOVR010000032.1:0-31423 GCA_964583405.1 uncultured Pirellulales bacterium | reverse complement strand
AGAGCGCTTGCATGGCATGCAAGAGGTCGTGGGTTCGAATCCCATAGGCTCCATTCCTGGGAGGGTTAACGGTTTAATGAAAAAGCGTTTAAAGCCACAACGTCCCGTTGCGGTCATATTCCTGCTTCTGGCTGTTCTTATAGCTGCCACTTCCTCCATTTGCTGCACACAAAGAGCTGCATCAGTACGAAGAAAAATCAGGGTCGATATAAAGCAAAATATCCAAAGACTAATCGAGGAAGAAGATACTGACGACGACGAGAAAATCACTATCGATGACTATTTCATAGAAGGCCCAAGAGGCGATAAGAAGTTTCACCTTATCGACCAAAAAGGCAAAAAGTACGAGATAGAGGGGGCCTATTACCTGTCGAATCTTTTACAGGAGCTTACTTTATCCCGGCCAGGCCAAGGCAGGACGGCACTATTAGACACACAAAAGATATTTGAAAATCCCGTTCACAGAATCTCACGTTCAATCCGCGAAGTTTACTGGGACGGATTGACCAGGAGAATCGACGAAGAAAATATCGTCCCGCTTTTTACTGATACCAAAACAGCTTCCATTGACGGCTGTAATTATATTTACGTTCCGAACGACGATAACAAAGCGTACCAGTATTTTGTCACAGTCGCCGACAGGCATCCCAGTTTGAAAATCAAGGTTGTTCGTCTGCCGAAGGTTATCACGCCCGAATGGGTAAGGAGCAGAAATGATTATCCAGGGTTGCTCAGCCTGGTGCTGGCTTGCAATCCCGACGAAAAGTGCAGAGGTGTTCCGTTTGTTGTGCCGGGCGGACGATTCAATGAAATGTACGGATGGGACAGTTACTTCGAGGCACTGGGTCTGCTGGAAGACGACCGAAGAGACCTGGCCAAGGCGATGGTCGATAACTTCGTATATGAAATCAATTATTACGGTCAGATACTAAACGCCAACCGCTCATACTACCTGACCCGCTCCCAACCTCCTTTTCTAACTTCGTTGGCGTTAGCTGTTTACGAAAAGATGCCGAAAAATCCGAAGAGCAAAGGGTGGCTCAGGACGGCCTTTCAGGCGGCAATAAAGGAATACAATAACGTATGGATGAACGAAGACAGGCTCACTGAAACCGGCCTGAGCCGATATTACGGCGTTGGAATAGGCCAGCCGCCGGAGGTCGAGCCGGGACATTTCGATGCGGTCTATAAAAGATTCGCTGCGAAGCTCGGTATGGCCCCTGTCGAGCTCGAGAAATTGTACACCGCCGGGAAAATCGACGTTCCGGAACTGGATAAATTCTTCACACACGACAGGGCGACGAGGGAATCAGGCCATGACAAAACCTACCGGTGGGACGACCGCTGCGCCGATTTCGTTACGGTCGATTTAAATTCGCTGCTGTATAAAATCGAAACCGATATCGCCCGGACTATCGAAAAAGAGTTTAACAACTCCTTCAGGCTCGAAGATGGCACGACCCAGAAAAGCTCGGTCTGGTACGAAAGGGCGAAGAGAAGAAAAGAGTTGATTAACCAATATCTGTGGGATTCAGAACAAGGCCTGTTTCTCGATTATGACCTCGTCAATAGAAAACGAAGAGCATATATAAGCGCGACCGCCTTTTATCCATTGTGGGCCAACTTGGCCAGCAGGCAACAGGCTGAGTCTATCATAAGGGCCGTTATCCCAAAACTTGAAATGCTCGGTGGTATCGCTGCATCGACGGAAGATTCACGCGGTCCGCTTTCGGAGTCCCGTCCGGCGCGTCAGTGGGATTATCCCAACGGCTGGGCGCCGCACCAGATGTTGGCCTGGCAGGGACTTATCAATTATAACTATGATGATATTGCTCACCGGTTGATTTACCGATGGCTCTATACTATCACGAGAAATGCCGCTGATTATAATGGGACAATCCCTGAAAAATTCGACGTTGTAAAACGTTCTCACAGGGTCTTTGCCGAGTATGGAAACGTGGGCACCGAATTTTCTTACATCACAAAAGAGGGTTTCGGCTGGGTAAACGCGAGCTACCAGGTCGGTCTGAAAATCCTGCCGGCGGACCTCGAGGAACAATTAGAGCAACTCGTCCCGCCGGAACAAATCTTCGAATAAAAAAACAGCCCACAACGATGAAATCAGCGAGTGGGCTGTTCCGAGTAATTCAGTTTATTTTGCCACAGAGAATTTGTAAACAATATCGTGCTTATAGGTTTCGCCCGGCTTCAGGACGCACGAGGGAAACTTCGGCTGATTGGGCGTATCCGGATAGAGCTGCGGCTCGAGGCATAAGCCATAGCGGAGCTTATAAACCTTTCCGTTTTTTCCGGTGATGGTGCCGTCAAGAAAGTTGCCGGTGTAAAACTGAACTCCCGGCGCGGTTGAATATACTTCCAAAATCCTGCCGGTGCCGGTTTCCGTGACGGCCCCGACCTGCTCAAGTCCTCCGTCTTTTCTATTGATGCACCAGTTATGGTCATATCCGCCGGCGATTTTCAACTGCTCGAAATCAGCGTCAATTCTTTCGCCTACAGGCGTCGGGCTTGTAAAGTCCATTGGTGTTCCCTTCACGTCCGCCAGTTCACCCGTCGGTATCAGGCTTTCGTTGACGGGCGTAAACTTATCTGTGTTTAGTGTCAGCACATGGTCGAGGATATCCCCTTCGCCCTGACCTTTAAGATTGAAATAGCTGTGATGCGTCATATTAACGACGGTCGTTTTGTCCACGGTTGCCCTGTTTTCAATTTTAAGCTCGTTGTCATTGGTCAGCGTGTAAATGACCGTCGCTTTGAGATTGCCGGGGAAACCTTCTTCGCCGTCTTTGCTCAGGTAAGTTAATTTCAATCCAACCGAATCATCGCCCTTGACCGGCTCTGCGTCCCACACGACCTTATCGAAACCCTTTACTCCTCCGTGGAGGTTGTTCTCGTCGTTATTTTGGGCAAGCGTATATTCCTTGCCGTCTAATGTGAACTTGCCTTTGGCAATACGGTTGCCGTACCTGCCCACGATACAGCCGAAGTAGGGACTTTTCTTGATATAATCATCAAGATTATCGAAGCCCAGCACTACATCAGCCATCCCGCCCTGACGGTCGGGAACCATTATAGAAGTAACTGTCCCGCCGTAATTGGTTATCTTTACCTGCATACCGTTGGCGTTAGTCAGGGTGTAAAGGTATACGTCTTTGCCGTCTGTTTTTCCAAAAGCCTCTTTTTTAATGTCCATTTGACCTGCCTTTCCTTCATCTTTGTTACCACAGCTAATCCACAAAAAGCTGCAAAGAACCAGCGATGCAGCCAGAATCAATCTTCTTAAATTACTCCGATTCATCTTTAGCCTCCATGTTTTAAGAGTCGCCATTTCTCTGCGGGGTATTATTCCTCACCTCCGCCCGTTTGTCAAGGCGGCAAGCCCCACGTGATTCCGGGCCGATTGATATTATCAATCTCTGTTTTTTCTCGCCGCTTTCCTGCGGTCGCCTTCTTTGAGAAGTTTTTTTCGAATCCTGATACTGTTAGGGCAGATTTCCACCAGCTCGGCCTGCTGTATGTATTCCAGCGTAGCTTCGAGCGACATCCTTCGGGCCGGCCGGACCTTCGCCGCGTCATCTTTTCCCGACGCCCGGACATTGGTAAGCTGTTTTGTCCTAACCACGTTAACCGGTATATCGTTGTCCTTGCAGTGCTCCCCGACGACCTGTCCTTCATAAACTACTTCGCCGGGCGAAACAAAGAAAATTCCCCTGTCATACAATGCATCGAGCGCATAAGCGGTCACCGTTCCGGTATCGGTCGCAATCATCACGCCGGCCTGTCGCTGCGGTATCGAGCCCTTCATCGGCTCATATCTCTCGAACGTATGATGCATTATTGCCTTGCCCCCGGTGGCATTCATCATCCGGGCGTGCAGACCAAACAGGCCCCTCGACGGAATCATAAATTCCATATGTACATAATCGTTTGTGCCCGACCTGGAACTTACCGCAGTCAGCTCGCTCCTGCGGTCGCCGATAATACACATCACGGAACTCTGGCAATCGGCGGGGCAGTCAACCACGAGCCGCTCGACGGGTTCATGGCGATGGCCGTTAACCATCTTGATAATGACTTCCGGCTTGCCGACGCAAAGCTCGTATCCTTCGCGCCGCATATTTTCCAGGAGGATTCCCAGGTGCATCAGCCCTCTGCCCGAAACAACGAATTCCTCGGGACTGCCGCCCTGCTCTACACGCAGAGACAGGTTGTGCTGGAGCTCTTTTTCAAGCCGTTCCTTTATGTGCCTGCTGGTTACAAGTTTGCCGTCTCTGCCGGCGAACGGTCCGTCATTAACGCGAAAAGTCATACTCATCGTCGGCTCATCGACCGCCACGACGGGCAGAGCGCTGGGCTGTTCGGCGCAGGCAATCGTATTTCCGATATCGACCGGGTCGAGACCGGCAATGGCGCAGATGTCCCCGGCGACTACTGTTTGGGTCTCTCTTTTGCCCAGGCCGTGGAACTCGTACAGCTTTACGACCTTCTGCTGAGTGCGGCGGTCGTTGTTATCTATTACTGTAACGGGTTGCGCTTCCGAGACCGAACCGGCAAACACCTTGCCCACGGCGATACTGCCGAGGTAATCCGAGTAATCGAGGGTGCTAACCAGCATCTGCAGCGGTGTATTCTCATCGACCTTTGGTTTCGGTATATGGTTGATTATCGCATCGAATACCGCCTCAGTGTTGTCGCTCGGTTTATCCAAATCCATGGTGGCCCATCCGTCACGGGCCGAGGCGTAGATGATGGGAAAATCCAGCGCGTCATCGTCGGCTTCGAGCTGCGTGAGCAAATCGAACACCTCGTTCACAACGTCATCGGGCCGGGCGTCCTTGCGGTCCACCTTGTTAATGACGACAACGGGTTTGAGCTTGTGATACAGTGCCTTCGAAAGGACAAATCTTGTCTGGGGCATCGGCCCTTCGAAGGCGTCGACCAGCAGCAGCACGCCGTCGGCCATTTTCAAAACACGCTCGACCTCGCCGCCGAAATCCGCATGGCCGGGCGTATCTATAATGTTTATCTTGTATTCGTCGCCCCGCCGGTCCATATAGTACAGCGCGCAGTTTTTACTGAGGATTGTAATGCCCCTCTCACGTTCGAGTGGGTTGGAGTCCATAATCAGGCTGTGCTGGTCGCCCGCCAGCTTGTCGAGCTCGGAATCCCGGAACATCCCCGATTGATACAATAAGCGGTCGAGAAGCGTAGTCTTGCCGTGGTCGACATGGGCTATAATCGCAACGTTCCTGATATTCATGGCGTTATTCGGTCCCTTTTTACAACATTATGGTAAACCCAGCAGTCTAATGCGGCGGTCAATAAAGTCAATCTGAAATTAAGCGTTGTGCCATGCAGGCCGATAATTCTAAAGTCCTGCGTGATGCACCTATATTGGGATGGCCGGATGTTGAATAGTAGTTTTCAGAAAATGGCTTTCATTGTATTGGCGGCCTTGTCGGTTTTTCCCGGCGGCTGTTCAAAGCCCAATCCGGGCCCCGATTCGCCCGCGAAGGTATTTCGCCGGTTTGTATTTCCCCCGCGTCCGCGACGAGGCTCGTATGCCAGCTCGACCATCGGCACCACATTTGCCGACCCTGAAAGACTCGGCAGGCATGGCTATTACTTCAGCCTGACCGAAAAAAATGGAATCGTTTACACATGCCGGGCCGGTCACATCGACCTTTCCCACGTCAGAAAGTGTGCCGACTGGACCGCATATATCGCCTCGCATGTGTACAAAAAATTGATGAAAAACCAGAGAAAAATGTCTTTCAAAATGCTCGAGCCCTCACGTTACCACGTTTACGTTCATTATCCACAGGGCTGGTCAACTCTCAACCGCAAAGATAAAGACCGCATAGCTTTTGAGACGTCAATTGAAGTCGCTCGGCACCTTGTCTACATTGCCACGACCTGGCATGAAATTATTACCTGGTTCGGCTATAAATACCCAGGCCTGTATTCCGAGTTTCCCTCGGCCTTTTCCTGGGAAGACACTTACAGCAATCTGCTCGGCACACATATCGCTGCTCGTGCGTTACGCGACCGTAACCTCAGCTTCAACGAAGCTGTTACAGCGGCTATCGATATCGCCCTCGAGAACCTTCTTGTCCAGCCTGCTGATGCTGCCCGCAAAGCAAGTGAAATGGTCCGGGATGAATGGTTTTCAGGCGATTATCTTTTCTTTGTCCGAATTACGGCCAGGAACTTCGATATCGGATTCGACGATGGTTTTGTAGAACCTTTTCTGGTCGACGGCCTGGGGCAATGCAGCGATACAGATATTTTCCTTCTGGACGTTCCCAGGCTTGATAGTGTGCGAGAGTTTGGCTTTTTAGTAGAGCTGGAGATAGAACCTCGCGAGTGGGAAACCGACCGGATTCTCAAGGTAGTTTACCCAAGCGCATATAACAGGCCGGGGCGTATTAAACCGGCCGTTCATTTCCCCATAATCATCGATTACATAAAGAAAAATCCGCCCAAAGGTGTCCTGCCCATTCTCGGTCCTTTGCAATAGGGGCGAGCGCGGAGCTCCATATCATTTCTAAAAAATAACAAAATTTTTTCTTGACTAATCGTAACTATTACTATTAAGGTATTACTACTATGAAGGCAAAGAAGACCGATTCGGACAGCTCTGTAGCCTGGTTTAAGACAAAATGCCGAAAGGCTGGACTTCGAGTTACGCCACAGAGAGTGGCTGTTTACCAGCAGGTACTCGGCTCAAAAGAACATCCATCGGCTTCTATGGTCTTCGAGCAGGTTCGGAAACGGTTTCCTGATGTCTCGCTCGATACTGTTAACCGGACACTGGCTACAATTACAGAACTGGGGCTGGCACGGGTCATTCCCGGTTGCGGCGGGGCAAAAAGATTCGACGCCGACCTGACTAGTCACCAGCACTTGCGGTGTGTAAAATGCGGGAAAATCATTGACTTTGAATTTCCTGCTTTTGATAATATGAAGCTTCCTCGGGAAGTTCGGGAGGACTTTACGGTTCTTACGAAAACTGTGTACGTTCAGGGAATCTGTAATAAGTGTCGTTGAAAGTTTTTGTCGAATGTTGTTGATCGTTTTTTTTTGTGGTGAAAGGAACTATGTCTATGAAGCTCAAGGGCAGTCAAACCGAAAAAAATCTACTGGCCGCGTTCGCAGGTGAATCGCAGGCGCGAATGCGTTATACGTACTTCGCCAGTCAGGCTAAGAAAGAAGGCTACGAACAAATCGCTGCCATTTTTGCAGAGACTGCCGAACAGGAAAAGGAGCACGCCAAGAGAGAATTTAAGTTCCTCGAAGGCGGGGAGGCCGAAATCGTCGCCGCTTACCCGGCAGGTGTAATCGGCAACACCTATGAAAATCTGCTCGCTGCCGCCGCCGGCGAGGATTACGAGACCAGTACAATGTACCCGACCTTTGCCAACGCGGCGGAGGACGAAGGTTTTAAGGATATCGCAGGCTTCTTTAGCCGTGTTACAGTCGCCGAAAACCGGCATAAGGAACGGTACCGGGCCTTGGCTGAGAATTTGAAGCAGGGACGTGTTTTCAAACGTCCCGAACCGAGGCGCTGGATTTGCAGGAACTGCGGTTACGTTCACGAGGGACCGGAGGCGCCCGGCAGTTGTCCGCTGTGTCTACATCCGCAAAATTTTTTCGAACTTGAAGCCGTGAACTACTAATAATATTAGAAAGGCTTCTTCGCTGGGCCCGCGCGTTTGACGCATATATTTAGCGCGGGCTTAGCCCTTTTTAGGTAAAAATCGATTTTCAGGAACAAAACCATGAACGAGCAAAAAGGCCAAATAACAATGAAGGGCAATCCGCTAACGTTACTCGGCGAGCCGCTGCAGACAGGCAGGCAAGCCCCGGACTTTGAGGTCCTGGCCAACGATTTGTCCGTTGTTAAATCGACTGACATGAAGGGCAGAGTCTGCATAATCTGTTCAGTGCCGTCGCTCGATACGAGTGTCTGTGACACCGAGACCCGCAAGTTCAACGAGCGGGCTGTAAAGCTGGGCGACGACGTCGCTGTCTGGGTCATAAGTATGGACCTGCCTTTCGCTCAGAAGCGCTGGTGCGGCGCCGCAGGAGCCGATGCAGTAAAAACGCTTTCCGACCATCGGGACGCATCATTCGGCAAGGCGTTCGGTGTGCTCATCAAGGAGCTTCGGCTGCTGGCCAGGGCGGTGTTCGTACTCGACAAAGAGGGTGTTATAAGATATGTACAAATAGTCAAGGAGGTGGCTGACGAGCCCGATTACGATGCGGCTTTAAAGGCTACTAAAGAACTGTTGTGACGGCACATGAGAACCACCTGCGAATTCACCGACGGGAGATAAGACAGACACGAAGAAATTGAAATAATTTAATCGTTGAAACTAAACGCGGGACTTAGTTAACATATTATGGAAGGGAATGTGGTTTATGATTAGTAAAAAAATGCAAAACTCGATTAACGCCCAAATCAACGCCGAACTCTATTCGGCCTATTTGTATTTGTCGATGTCGGCTTATTTCGCCTCGATGAACCTGCCTGGCTTCGCCAACTGGATGAAGATACAGACCCAGGAAGAAGTATCGCACGCGATGAAGCTCTATGGTTTTGTCGAGGAGCGCATGGGGCGTGTTATCCTCAAAGCCATCGACGGCCCGGCAACCGAGTGGGCTTCACCTCTTGCCGCTTTCCAGGCTGTTTTAAAACATGAGCAGAAGGTCACGGATTTGATTAACAAACTTGTTGATAAAGCAATAGCTGAAAACGACCACGCAACACGGGGTTTCTTACAGTGGTTCGTCGATGAACAGGTCGAAGAAGAGGCCTCTGCCGATGCAATAGTCCAGCAGCTCAAGCTTGTAAAAGATGCCCCCGGCGGTTTGTACATGCTCGATAAGGAATTAGCTCAGCGAATCTTTACGCCACCGGCTGATAATGGCTGAACAATGTTTTTCCAAATAGTATTTTAACTTTGTACAAAAGGAGACCAAACGTGAGCATAAGTTTCAATGCCGACGAAATTTTTGAGATGGCTGAGGAAATCGAACGCCAGGGCGCCAAGTTTTACAGCGAAGCTTCCAAAATGGCTCCAACCGAGGAAGTGAAAAAATTCTTCCTCGAACTTTCCGGCATGGAGGCAAACCACCTGAAAATCTTTGCCGATATGCGCAAGCAGCTCAGTGAAAACGAGAAAACAACGACAACCTATGACCCGGACAATGAGGCGGCGCTCTATCTCAAAACTATGGCTGACGCCAAGGGCTGGGAAGGTAGAATCAGCCCCACTCAGAAACTCACGGGCAAAGAGTCGATGAAGGAGATTATCGAAATCGCCCTTAACGCCGAGAAGGAATCGGTTGTCTTTTATTACGGCCTCAAGAGTATGGTTTCCGGAGGCGCCGGACGCGACAAAATCGAGCAGATTATCATTGAGGAACTGTCACACATCAGGACACTGCTGCAGTACCTCAAAGACATAAATTAGCTGCTTTATTCCAATTACATCGTTTGCATTGACAGGGACCTGTTGTAAAATAGGTTCCTTTTTAGTCTCTGGATATAGGATATTATTGTGGCCCGGACGGCGAAGACTAAATCGAAAGTGAAAATCCTGCAGAAGCAGACCATCATGCGCCGCGTACTGCTGGCCCTTGTGCCCTGCATCGCAGGCGCTGTTTATTTCTTCGGATGGTATTGTCTCTTTATTGTTATCCTCGCTAACGCAACCGGTTTTATCACCGAGTACATCTTCACGCGGCGCAATGGAAAGCCGGCGACCGAGGCTGTTTTTGTTACCGGCACACTGTTCGCTTTGGTTATGCCGCCGACGGTCCCCTGGTACGTGGTCGTAATTGGAATGGTCTTTGCGGTGATGTTCGGCAAGATGGTATTCGGCGGATTCGGCAAAAACATCTTTAATCCCGCTATCGCGGGCCGGGCCTTTGTGTATGTCTGTTTCCCCATTGCCCTTAGCGGCACGTGGGCACAGGTTGCAGACGGTCCATGGGGTGCTCTTAATCGCTGGACTACTGTTGATACTCTCACAGCCGTCAGCGGCGCTACGCCGATGGCCTACCTCAAATCAGGACAAATAGAACTTGTTGAAGAAGCATACGCCCCTTTTCCAATTCCCCACAATCTCAAACAGGATGAAAAGAAGTACGTCCTCAAGAGTACATTTCTTGATGGTTTGCTGTTTGGCAGAATTAGCGGAACAGCGGGAGTTACAAGTGCAATATTGATTTGTATCGGAGGCATCTATCTATTCGTAACCAAAACAGCAAGCAGAACAACAATACTGGCTACAATTATTACTTATGCATTCTGGAATGAGCTGCTTTACAGGTTCGGTGTCCACCCTGTCCCAGGGGCATGGCCTGCTTTGCTCGGCGGCGGATTTTTGTTCGGTGCCTTCTTTATGGCGACCGACCCTGTTAGCTCACCCAAAACAGAAGCTGCCAAGGTTATCTACGGAATAATAATCGCCACATCAACAATGGTTATCAGGAACTTTTCGATTTTCAACGGAGGTCTGATGTTCTCGATTCTAATCGGCAATATGTTCGCGCCGACTCTCGATAATATCGTGCGTTACTTTCAGGAATCCAGGAAATCAAAGCAGGTAACCGAATGAAGAATAAACGCTGGTTCCCTATTGTTTATATGTTCGTCGTCACGGCCTGTTTCAGCGCCGTCATTATCGGTTTTGCCCAAGTTACGGAACAAAGGGTAAAAGCGAACGAGGCTATTGCATTCGAGGTTGCTGTTTTGAAGGTCCTGCCCGGCCTTTATGAGCCCAGCGCCGTCACCGTCGAATTACACCAGCGATTCGTCGAACAGGTCCAACAACCCAGCGTCGATTCAGCAGGTGCATATACGCTCGAACGAAACGGTCAAATCGCAGCTTATGCTCTGCCTTTTAGCGGCCAAGGCTTCTGGGCTGAAATTAAAGGTATCATAGGAATAAAAGCAGACAAAAAAACCATAACGAACATGATTATTTATGGTCAGCGCGAAACTCCGGGCCTCGGAGCAGAGGTGGCACAGAGTAAATTTTGCGACCAGTTTATTGACCTTACGATGACCGCGAGTGAAAAACCGGTTGTGTTCCGACGTCCCGGTGAGCCGCTTAACCCCGGCGAAGTCCACGCCGTAACCGGAGCGACCCAGACCAGCATAAGGCTCGAAAAAATTATAAATGACGCCCTGAATCAGTGGCAAAGTAAAATGAAATGAAAGCTCAAACAAAACAACTGATTAACGACGGCTTGTGGACTAATAATCCCATTTACATACAGGTGCTCGGTATTTGCAGCACGTTGGCGGTGACCAATCTCGTTCTCAATACCGTCGTGATGTGCACTGCTCTTGTCTTTACTCTTTCGCTGAGCAGTCTTACCGTATCACTTTTGAGAATGTTTACGCCGCGCAATATCCGAATGATGGTCGAAACACTGATTATCGCGTTTTATGTTATTATTGTTGACGTGTTGCTCAAGGCATACTGGCCGCAGATGTCCGACAATCTCGGTCCGTACGTCGGCCTGATTATTACCAACTGCATCGTAATGGGCCGTTGCGAGGCGTACGGAAATTCCAATCCGCCCGGCGTCGCTTTAATCGACGGCTTTTTCAACGCGATTGGCTATTCTTTCGTCCTGCTGATTATCGCAACCTTCCGCGAAATTCTCGGAATGGGTACTTTCCTCGGCTACGCGGTGCCATATTTCAGCAGTGAATACTGGGACAAGTGGATAATTATGGTAATGCCGCCGGGCGCGTTCTTTATGCTGGCGATAGTAATATGGGTTTTCCGTTCGATTAAAATGTCGAAAGAGGAGAAATCAAAATGAATCTGTCCACAGAAATGACACAGGCATTTATCGTTTGTATCTCGGCGATATTCACCAACAATATCCTGCTGAGCTATTTTCTCGGTCTGTGTCCGTTTATAGGCTGCTCGCGTGAAATGAAGGCCTCCGTCGGCCTGGGCCTGGCTGTAATCTTTGTTATGACCTGCACCTGTGTGCTTAACTGGCTTGTCTATCACCTCGTATTAGTACCGTACGGCCTGGAGTTTTTCCGCTTTATAATGTTCATCATAATTATCGCCGCTTTTGTGCAGTTCGTCGAAATGGCCATTGAAAGATTTTCGCCATATCTGTATCAGAGGCTGGGCGTCTTTCTTCCCCTTATAACCGTAAACTGCGCGATACTCGGCGCTTCGCTGTTTATGGTGATTCGCGATTACACTCTTATTGTCACCATCGGTTACGGCCTTGGCTCAGGAATAGGGTGGTTCCTTGCAATCATTGCAATGGCCGGGATAAGGCAGAAACTCTCGAGCGATTCTATTCCGAAAGGTCTGCAAGGCCCCGGCATAACATTGATAATCGCCGGTATCATGGCCCTGGCGTTTATCGGTTTCACCGGTGTCCTCGCCGGGCAATAAGGGGGAAAATATAAATGAAGTTTCTTGACTATATTATGGATACTAAGCAGCTTGGATCGCACCCATACAGAAAAATTCTGATAGCCCTTGCTCTATGTATTGTTATTGCCATAGCATTTTCTTTGTTGCTGATTTCTGGCTCAAGAATAGCACCTTTCTTATTAATCTTTGGAGGTCTTACTTTCGCCCCTATTTTCTTACTGATTTGGATTCTTCTTGTAGGTTACGCCATTTGCCAAAATATTTACCTATTTAGATATCATAGAGTATTGTTTAAGAAGCAATTTGCACGGGGATCTTTAAAACAAAGACATGAAGTTTCTTTACAAATCCGCAATTTAAAAGACCCTTATTTAGAGCGTTTTGCTCGTCGTTCCAATAGTATTGGGATGTGGGCTTTTAAAATTTGGATTGGTGTATACATAGTTATTGTCATAACGGTTATTGCTTTAAACAAGTTAGGCTATTTGGATAGATTCTTCGAGTAGAAAGAATGAATATCCCGTTGGCTTAGATACAAAGCTTCGTGTGTTTAAGCTATATTAAAACTATATTATGATAGTTACCTTACTAACTTCAGTTTTAATTATTTCTGCTATAGCGGCGTCTCTGGCGGCGGTGCTTGCCGTTGCAGAAGCTTTCCTGCGAAACTACGGTCCGTGCAAAATCACCATTAACGATGAAAAGGAAATAACAATCGACGGCGGCGCATCGCTGCTTTCGTCTCTCATCGAGCAGAAGATATTCATACCCAGTGCCTGCGGCGGTCGCGGGACGTGCGGTTTGTGTAAACTCAAAGTCCTCGAAGGCGCCGGTCCGCTGCTGCCGACAGAAGAACCCTATCTCGATGAAAAGGAAAGGGCCGACAATGTTCGGCTCTCCTGCCAGGTCAAAGTCCGCAACGACCTTAAAATCAAAATCCCCGAAGAGCTTTTCGCAATCAGGGAATACACGGCCCGCTGCGCGGAAATAAAAGACCTCACCTACGACATAAAATTATTTCGTTTCGAGCTGATAGACCCTGCCGAAATCAAATATACACCGGGTAAATACGTGCAGCTATTAACGCCGGTCTACGAAAAGAGCTCCGAGGAGGTCTATCGCGCATATTCGGTCGCCTCGGACCCGGCCAAAAAGAACATCATAGATTTAATAATTCGTCTCGTGCCCGGCGGTATCTGCACCACATATTGTTTCGAGTATCTGAAAGTCGGGGATGAAATAAGGATGAACGGCCCGTACGGAGAATTCCGCCTGACCGATACCGACGCCGAGATGGTCTGGGTCGCGGGCGGCTCGGGCATGGCGCCGTTTGTAAGTATTCTGCACGAGATGAGGAACTCGAACATTCAGCGGAAAACTACCTACTACTTCGGCGCCAACAAGGCTGAAGAACTCTTTCTGACTGAGCAGATTAAACAGTTCGAGAAGGATTTACCCAACTTTAAATTCGTACCGGTGGTTAGCGACCACGGCACGGGTAGTAACTGGAACGGCGAAACCGGATTAGTTACACAGGCCGTCGAAAGAAATGTCAAAAATGCCGGCGACTGTGAAGGGTACCTGTGCGGCAGCCCGGGTATGATTGACGCGGCTATAGAGGTGCTAAAGAAACTCGGTATGGACGAAAAGAAAATCTACTATGACAAATTCGCTTAAATAAATATCTCTGTGACCTCTGTGTTCTCTGTGGCTAAAATAAATTGGTTTTACTCTGTGGCGAAAAAATGAAAAAATCACCGGATACAAACAAACTTGAAGAAATTCTAAAAAGCCCGGCGTTCTCCGCAACAGGCTTTATGGGTGCCGATACACGCAATCTTGCAGAAATTATCGACGCCGATATGGCTGAAGTCGCGAGATTAGGCTATACCCCGCATCAGATAGCCGAGCGGATGCAACAGATAACTGACAAGGCCAAAAGTGCATTAGGCAACTGGATAAAAATCGATGATACTCACAGCGCTATGATAACCGAAGTAAAAGGACGAATCCCGTGTCCCTGGCCTCACGCAGGCAACTTCGCAAAACGTGTTACTACGCTAAAAGATATGCAAACCGGTCGACAGATACATTTTTCTGATTTGAATATCCACCTGGTTGCCGAGCACAATTTCTTCGAAGGCCGCGGCTCTCCATTCAGAATAGACCCAAAAGAAATCGTCGAAATGCTCTTTTAGCTTTTTTGCTCTTTGCCAGTTCCTCCGCCTCGTTTGATTAAGACTATCGCAGATGATATAATCATTTTTCTATGACTCAAAAAACCGCGCATATAAAGTCCTTCGGGTGTCAGATGAATAAGCTTGATACCGCCTTGGTAACCGCTGCGCTCAAGGATGTGGGTTTTGCGCTTACCGACAAGGTCACAGAAGCAGACGTTGTATTGATAAACACCTGTTCCGTGCGAGAGCATGCTGAACAGCGGGTCTTTTCGCATATCGGTCACCTGAAGCACATCAAAGAAACAAAGCCCGCTCTTATAGTAGGCGTCATTGGATGTATGGCGCAGCGGTTGGGAAGCGATTTATTACAAAATGGTACCGTCGATATCGTCTGCGGGCCGGGACAGATTCCACGACTGACCGAGCTTGTTAAACAAGCCATTGTGAAAAACGAAAAACAGCTAAGCGTTGCCGAGAGCATCCGAAAAGTCTCCGACAATCCTGAACTTGAGGATTTCGAATCGGTATACGACAGCGCGGACAAAGATATTCCCGGACAGGCCTATGTGCGGGCGATGCGCGGCTGCGATAACTTTTGCGCTTATTGTATAGTCCCCTATGTACGCGGACCGGAGGTCTCAAGGCCGGTCAATAAAATCACAGAGCAGGTAAAACGGCTGGCAAATGAAGGCGTTCAGCTCGTAACGCTTTTAGGCCAGACTGTAAACAAATATAAATACAGCGCAGGCGAAAAGACATACACGCTCGCCGATTTGCTTTACGAGGTCGGCAAAATTGACGGAATTGAATGGCTCCGTTTTGTAACCAGCTATCCGCAGAAAGAAGGTTTCACCGAGCTGATGCAGGCGATGGCTGATTTGCCGAAGGTCTGCAATTACCTTCACATGCCCGCCCAGTCCGGCTCGGACACAATCTTAAAAGCAATGAACCGTCATTATACCGCGCAGCAGTACCTCGAACTTATCGATACCGCCCGGCAAATTGTACCCGACATATCGATTGCTGGCGATTTTATTGTCGGTTTTCCGAATGAAACAAATGATGATTTCGAGCAAACCGTCGATTTAGTAAAAAAGGCCTGTTACAAAAACTGTTTCGTATTCAAATATTCACCGCGTCCGGGTACAACCGCTGATAAAAAATTACAGGACAATATATCTTTAGAAGTAAAAAAGCAGCGGAACTACCGATTGCTTGAAGTGCAGGAAGTTATCAGCGCCGAACTTTCCCGCCGATTCAAGAACAGGCGGGTGACTGTTCTGGTCGAAGGCCTCAGTAAAAAGCCTCATCTGAATTCCGCAGATGGTCACGGCGACCCGCAGCTTGTCGGCCGAACCGACGACGACTGGATAGTCGTATTTAACGGCCCGGTGTCGCTCGCCGGTCAATTCGTAAAGGTCGAAATTACAAAAACAAGCCCGCTGACGCTGTTCGGAACTCTTGTTACGCAAAAACCTTTATATCACTGTTAATGATAAATAATTTGTAGTAGAGTATACGATGTGTGAAGCCTGGTAAGAGGTTGTTATGAAACACCATATCAATAAAGGCACGCGCGACGAGAATAATAAAAAAGATAGTTCTTCCAAAACGACGGGGATTTTGCTTCTCGGCAATACTGTCATAATGACCCTTCTGGCGTTTTACTTTTTCGTTATACCTTTCTTTATAATGATTTACTTCGTATCAGACCCTGCCCTGAAGGAAACGGGGCCAAACAGATTCGCGCTTTGGCTGCATCGGCGTCTTACGCCGCGGTATGAGAACTGGGCCCGCGACAGGGTATCATCCGGCAAGGCCGAGTCGATGTATATCGAAGATATATACGGAACCGAATGGCCGATATTCGGCTCGGTCTTTTATCTGCTGGGAACTGAGTATCTTGAAAAAGGCTTAAAAGAAAGCAAAGATAAATCTGCTGTATTGCCGAGTAAATACGCCGCCGGAGCCATTGAAACGGCAACAAGCCTGGTTGTCGACGATAGCCACGCTGCGTGGGTCAGGCAGCATTGGGGAAAAGACTACCGGCACCGTGAAAATGTCTTCTACCGGATGCTGCTGATATCCGGCACGACCAGCTATAAGAAACTTCTCGGCGGCGGTGAATATCTCGGACTTTTGCGAGACCAGGTCGAAAGTCTGTCAGCGGAAATCGACGCGTCGACTTTCGGACTGCTCGATGATTATCCCGGCCAGTGTTTTCCGACGGACGTGATAGCGGCACTGGCCGCGATAAAGCGGGCCGACGAAGTCCTCGGCGCCGACCACAGCACTTTTCTACAGCGTTCACTCAGGGGATTTGAGAAAAACCTCATCGACCCCGTCACCGAGCTACCACCATACATGGCTGACAAAACCTGTGCCTGCCCCGGTGAAGCGCGCGGATGCAGCAGCCAGTGGGGGATTCGATGGGCCGTTCAACTCTGGCCTGATATAGCTAAAAAATGGTACGAGAATTTCGATAAGTATTTCTGGCAGAGATGGTTCGGCGTGGCCGGTTTCCGTGAGTACAGCAAAGGTTCGGACCTGCCGGACTGGCATTTCGACGTCGATTCCGGGCCGGTCGTGGGCGGTTTTGGCGCGGCTGCTTCGGCGTTCGGCCTTGGAGCGGCGAGGGCAAACGGACGACTTGACCACGCCTATCCGCTGGCTGTCGAGGCGATAATCCTGTCGTGGCCGCTGCCGGACGGCACCTTGTTATTACCGCGTCTGTTGTCAAACGCGTCCGATGCTCCTTATGTCGGTGAATGCTCCATACTTTTTAATATAGCCCAGCCGACGGAGCAGGGAATCGAGATTACAGAAGCAACCGATTTGCCCGGTATAGTTTACTGGGTCCTGCCGCTGCATCTTTTAGTGCCGTTGATTCTGATTACAAGCAGCATCGGTAAATTAAAGAGGTGGTGGAAAAACCGAAAAAGTGCACAGCTCCCGTACGCGGACTTACAGGTCCTTCTCTGGTTATCTTTTATCGCAGTCGGCATAATCTTTTTATTATATGGTCGAATATTTCACGGCTTGGTCTTTATTCTTCTGTCCCAGCTGTTGCCTCGCGGAGTAAAATCAGAAAAAAACAGCGTCACCGAAAAACAACCGCAAGTAGAATCCACGTAGGAAAGTATCTCATACTTGCTTTGAAATAAGGTGGAGTCTGTGCAAAAAATTTTCTGATAATTTGTAATAATTCTTCTTGACAATCGTCTGATATGTCGATAAATGACAGTATTCTTTTAGTGGAGCCGTCTCAATGAGCAGAATTGGAAAAGACAAGCAGCTAATTATTACGGGCCATAAAATGTCCCGGATGAGCGTCTGCGCCGATTTTCCTGTCACTACAGTCAGACCCCATACGAATCTTGGTTTCTGGCTGATTGATAAGGAGACTGTTCCCTAACAGGATTTAATTTATTGATTCTAAAAGCCTTTCAGGGAGCAGAAAACCTGAAAGGCTTTTTTTATTGGCGCTTTTGTATTTTCGTTAAGAAAAGGCTTTGCCTATGCGTGAAAGGTATGCGCTTATGGAAACAAGAGAAAGAAAAATTTGGTATGAAGATGATTTGTTCTGGCAGACGTTCGAATCTGAGATGTTTACCGCCGAAAGGCTCGATGCCACACCTCAGGAGGTCGACCAGCTCATCGAGCTGATGGGCCTGCAACCGGGCGATAAGGTTCTGGATTTGTGCTGCGGTATCGGCAGACACAGTCTGGAACTCGCACGACGCGGATTTAAGATAACAGGTCTCGACCGAACGGCGTATTATCTCGAACAGGCCCGAAAGAAAACTGATAGTGAAAAACTTAAAGTTGACTTCGTTCTCGGTGATGCGCGGAAGTTCTGCGCGCTGGAAGAGTTCGATGCTGTTATCAATATGTTCACGGCCTTTGGATACTTTGAAGATGCCTGCGACGATAAGCGTGTGCTTCTTAACGCCTATGCCTCGTTAAAGCGAGGCGGAAAGCTCATGATTGAGATGGTGGGCAAAGAAATCCTGGCGAGGATATTCCAGAAGCGCGACTGGCACGAACGTGACGGCAGGATTTTCCTGCGCGAAACTGAAGCTACACAGGATTGGTCCTGGATAAAAAACCGCTGGATACTGCTCGATGACGGCCGACAAAAGGAGTTCAGTTTCGGCCATCGGGTCTATTCCGCAGTCGAGCTGACGGGCCTGCTAAAAAGATGCGGCTTTGCGGAAGTCAAAGTTCTTGGTGACCTGACGGGTTCGCCTTATGACCATCAGGCGCAGCGATTGGTAACCGTCGCATTTAAATAAAAATTTGAAAGAAAATAAAATGGAAGTAAGAGAAATTACAATAAGCAATTACCAGGCTGTGCATTCGCTCTGGCGAAATTGCCGGGGTATTGGTTTGCACAGCGATGTGGATTGCGAATACGGGATAGGGCTTTTTCTGGCTCGCAATCCCGGCCTGAGCTTTGTTGCTATTGAAAACGGCGGATTAGTCGGTGCCGTTTTGTGCGGCCAGGACGGACGGCGAGGCTACATACACCATTTAGCGGTTGCCGAGAAACATCGTAGATGCGGTATCGGTACGGCTTTGGCTGAAAACGTCATCGGCCGGCTAAGGCAAAAAGGCATCAGCAAATGTAACGGGTTCGTACTCGAAGGCAATCTTGACGCCCTTGAGTTCTGGCAGAGTATCGGCTGGGCCGAAAGAGATGATTTGAAAGTGGTCTCGAAAAATATTATCCTGTGATGGTCGGCAGCTTCGCAGTTATATTCGCCTTGGAAGGATACCGGTATGGACCCTGAAATTGGCAGGGAGTTTTTCGAAAAGACAAAGTACAAATACCTCGAATCCTCTCCACAACAAAAAGGTGCGGCGCCGCCTGCGCTGCAGGCTGCCTTCAGCGAGGGCAATGAAAAAATCGAGCTGCCTTCGGCGGATAAACTCGGCGGTGAAGTGCAAAAAGTGATTGAGCAGCGAAGGTCTCTGCGGCGGTACAGCCAAAAGGCCCTGACACTACAGGAGCTTTCGTATCTGCTGTGGTGCACGCAGGGCGTCAAGCAAGCCGAGGCGGGACTGCATACATTTAGAACTGTGCCGTCGGCAGGCGCAAGACACGCCTTCGAGACTCTTGTGCTGGTCAATCGCGTCGAAGGCTTAGAACCGCTGTTGTACCAGTATATGGCCTTGGAGCATAAGCTCGGCGTCGTATCGCACGACGACCAAATGGCTGAGAAAATCATGTTCGGCTGTATGGGCCAGAAGATGATTGCCACAAGTGCCGTGACATTTATATGGGTCGCCGACGTCAAACGGATGACCTGGCGATACGGACAAAGGGGGTATCGCTATATCCTTCTCGACGCCGGCCATATCTGCCAGAATCTTTACCTTGCCGCCGAATCCATCGGCTGCGGAGCCTGCGGTATAGGCGCCTTCGACGATGATATTATGAATGAGACGCTCGGACTGGACGGGAAAAATCACTTCGTGGTTTACGCCGCCTGTGTCGGGAAAAGAGAATAAAAAGCAAAATCGAAAATGGAGAAAGAAAATGAAAACAATTTATGCCTTATCGTTGTTATCGCTCTTGATTATTTTAACGGGCTGTTCACCCAAACACTCTGAACAAGCTGTTTACTCCGACGGAGTCGAAATCAATTATTCCGCTCAGGGTCAGGGTGAACCGGCTTTGGTTTTTATTCACGGCTGGTGCTGCGACAATGATGTCTGGAAATACCAGGTGCCGTATTTTGAAAAGAGTCATAAAGTGGTAACAATCGACCTCGGAGGCCACGGCCAATCCGGACTCGGCAGAGAAGATTGGACTATGGAAATGTTCGGTGAAGATGTAGCTGCGGTTATTAAAAAGCTGAACCTCAAAAAAGTAATTCTTGTCGGTCATTCGATGGGCGGACCTGTTATCGCTGCCGCCGCGAGACTGATGCCCGAAAGAGTAATCGCCCTGGTCGGGGCCGATACTTTTCACAATATCGAGGAAGGTTACACCGGCGAACAAATGGCACAAATTATCGCTAACATGCAAAGAGATTTCAAAAAAGAGATGAATATTTTCGTTCGAAATATGTTCCCCGCCAATGCTGACCCAAACCGCGTTGACTGGGTCGTCGCTAAAATGTCATCCGCTAATCCCAATGTGGCTATAAGTTCGCTGCGCAGTCTCGGCCAATATAGTCTCATTCAGCCGTTACAAGATAGTAATGTACTGGTATACAGCATAAGCTCTGATTTTTGGCCGACAGATTTTGAGGTAAACAAAAAGTACATAGAATCTTTCGAGGTAAAAATGATAACGGGCGTAGGACATTTTGTAATGCTCGAGGACCCGGATAAATTCAATGAATATTTAGATGAGATTATTAACGAACTCGACGAATAAGACAGACCCTTGCCAAAGGATACCTTTTAAGGGCGCAGCTCTTCCGGAATTGCGGCCAATACAGGGAATTGAACACGGTTTGGGTGGATAGAGGCTAAGAACAGAATTGCTTGTATCATCAAGACTTATAGAATCTGGCCGGTGATAGAGACTTAATAATTCGTTGCTATGAGGGGGATTTTCTGTTATAGCTATAATGGTGTGTTTAGAGCTGTCTTTGAAGGGATGAGTATGGAGTCTACTAAATCAATAAATAGCAAGGTGAAGAAACTGGATACTTCACTTAGATACAAAGTTGCAGATATGTCTCTGGCTGACTTCGGCAGGACCGAGATGAAGCTGGCCGAGAATGAGATGCCCGGCCTGATGGCCGTGCGTCAGAAATACGGAAAAGAAAAACCCCTCAAAGGCTTCAAAATAACAGGTTCTCTTCACATGACAATCCAGACGGCAATGTTGATAGAGACATTGCATACACTCGGTGCGGATATCCGCTGGGCATCGTGCAATATATTCTCGACCCAGGACCACGCCGCCGCGGCAATTGCAAAGGCCGGAACCGCCGCAGTATTCGCATGGAAAGCTGAAACACTGGAGGAGTACTGGTGGTGTACCGAACAGGCCCTGACCTGGCCGGACGGCTCGGGCCCTGATATGATTGTTGACGACGGCGGCGATGCGACACTGTTTGTCTTTCAGGGACTCAAAGTTGAAAAGGACCCGTCGCTGCTCGAAAAGAAATCCGACAACACGGAATTTCAAATCATAATGGACCGCCTGGCGGCAAGTTACGCAGAGAATCCCAAAAGATGGTCCGATGTTGTATCCAATATCCGTGGCGTTTCGGAAGAAACCACTACCGGTGTTCATCGCCTGTATCAGATGAAAGAGGCCGGCGAGCTTCCATTCGCAGCTATCAACGTCAATGACTCGGTGACAAAATCCAAATTCGACAACCTGTACGGTTGCCGTGAGTCACTGGCCGACGGGATCAAAAGGGCGACCGATGTGATGGTTGCGGGCAAGGTCGTAGTGGTCTGTGGATACGGCGATGTGGGCAAAGGCTGTGTTCAATCAATGAGAGGGCTCGGTGCACGCGTTCTGATAACCGAGATTGACCCGATATGCGCGCTGCAGGCCGCGATGGAGGGATATGAAGTAGTGACTTTGGAAGATGCCGCGTCGGTTGGTGATATATTTGTTACGGCCACCGGCTGTTGCGATGTCTTACGAGGCGAGCACATGGAGCAGATGAAAAACGAAGCAATTGTCTGCAACATCGGACACTTCGACAGCGAAATAGAAATGAGCTATCTTGAACAGTCGCCTCAGTGCAAAAAGACTAACATCAAGCCGCAGGTTGACAAGTGGACCCTGAAATCAGGCAGGTCGATTATCGTGCTGGCCGAGGGACGGTTGGTAAACCTCGGCTGTGCGACGGGGCATCCAAGTTTCGTAATGAGCAATAGTTTCACAAATCAGTGCTTGGCCCAGATAATGCTCGCAACGCAGCAGCTCGAGCACAAGGTATACACTCTGCCGAAGAAACTGGATGAGGAAGTCGCCCGGCTGCATTTAGTCCGGCTTGGCACAAAGTTAACAAAGCTCAGTCCTAAACAAGCGGAATATCTTGGTATTCCGGTAGAAGGCCCTTATAAGCCGGAGCACTACCGCTACTAAACTATATCGATTCGCTCCGGAAAAAACGGGACCGACTTATGGATGATAAGCAGAGCGAAAAAACTCCAATGGTAGGCCCGAAATCCTTTTTGTCGGTCGGCCCCACGCTGCATTACAGCCATAAGAACGTTCAGCGGTGCTGTGTAGGAGCCCTGTCGGTATACTGCCTGTGCTGTCTTTTCTGGTCCAAGGTTCTAACGGGCACTTTTTTATCCTTTCACTGGACGCTTATAACGAACTTCGAGCTATGGGGACTCGGCCGTCTTGTAATTGAGCCTGTCAGTATCTTCGAATACCCCTGGCAAATACTTGTACTCGGTCTTTTGATGGGCATGATTGCATTTGCCCCGACGCTCGTTGCGCAGCTTATGAGTTTCCGTCACAGCCTGTTGTTCGTCGCGGCGATTTTCTTTCTGGCTTCCCTGCCTGTCTTCGCATTGGTTGTCCTTATAAGCTGCCTTGCGGCGGCATCGAGGCCTCTGCGTTTTCGCTCGCGTTTCATAGCGATTGCGCTTTGCATAGCCCCGCAGTTTATCTACTGGGGATTATTGGGCGGCGTCAGGGGCGTCGAACCCGTCAAATGGGGGTTCTCTTTTGCACCTTGGGTATGCGCGTGGCTGGTCGGCCTTGTTATTTCCGGCCTGGTTCTCGGCGTGGGACATTTCACCCGATACCGGCCGGGTCTGGTATTAAGTTCCGTAGCCATTGTACTGGTCGCGACTATATTGGTGTTCGACCGTACCGTGGGATTCGACGAGCTGGATTACCAACTATGGGTAGCCGGCAATAATCCCAAAGAGGCGGTCGAGTTTCACGACCACAGCATAAAAGAAGCTCTCGATGAAACAATAATGAACGAAGGAGTGCGAGCGTATTTAGCGGGATTCTTCTATCCCACAGAGGACCGTATCGCCCTGCGTATAAGACTGAAAGAGAAAATCCAGTCACAGTTGTGCCTGGACCGCTGGCCGAGCTGGCTGATAAAACCGGACGAGCTGAAGTATCAGGACAAAAGGCAGATTCTTGACCAGCAGTATGATAAGTTTATCCAGAGTCGGCCTAAAAGTCCGCGTATGCCCATAGCATTGTATTATAAAGCGATGCTCAGCGAGCTGAGCCCGGATGTGGAAAAATTAACTACTACGGAAATACTTCATTTTTACAGCGACTATCCCTTTGAAAGGTCTCGCCAGTTGTGGTATCGGCTGTACCTTGAGTTCCCCACATCCGCAGAATCCATAGAAGCGCGATGGAGGATAGCCAAGCACTGGGCAGGCGTGGGGATGTTCGAACAGGCCGAGGTCCTGCTGGCCGAGGCGCAAATGATGTTGCAACAACGGCTGGAACAACCTGGAAATGAAAGTCCCGCCGATGAAACACTCTCCAGAATTTTTGTTCCACCGGCCGAGTCGGCGCTGACGGGATTTGACCTCGAGCAGCTACAGTTCCGCCTGAACCATTTGAGAGAGCTTACCAGTAAACAAAACCGAGGCCCGGACAAAGACTCGGCGGCCCGCCTTGCGATATTTGTGATGCTAAATCCTTATACCGCAGACTATAAGGTGAATCTTGACGACCTGCTTTCCGAAATGGACAAAAACGACTCGCTGCGCGATAATGTACTGCTTGAAAAGATTCGGTTAATAGCAGATGAGAGACACCGGGCCGAGGAGTACGCCGGCCTGCACCGCGAGTTCATGGATACAGATGGAGGCATCGCCGCTTTTTACTACCTGGCACTGCTGAAGATAAGCCTTTGGCGACAACAAGACCAGAGCGATGTACAGAGAAAGAAAGAATTATTGATCGAGGCCAAGAGTGCGCTGAGCGAATTTGTTAAGACGTATCCCGATAACTTCAGGACGCGACTGGCACAGGAGACATTGAGCAAACTGCCGGCAGCTCCCGGCGATTAATTGGCCGCTGATTGGAGTTTATCGGATTACCCGGCTAATCCTGGTCGGCAAAACTGCCGATTCATCATAAAAGCGACCGCCTGCAGCAAAGCACTGGCAGGGCATTAAAAAGACAAAATTATGGCTGGTCAAAAAGAAAATCAGACGCCGAAAATACTGCTGGCCGGTGATATCGACAGCGCATTTGTTCGTCCCGATGCCGCAGAAGCGCTGAATGCCCAAAAATGCAGTAAAATTCCCGACGCCCTCGAACTCGCAACCGAGCAGGATTTTGCCCTGATTGCTATCATTATGTCGGGCACGGCAGCCAATCTCGAATCTACCCTCAAGTCTCTGCGCAGGGTAAGCCGCGAATCGAAGATTATTCTGCTGGCCCAGATGTATCACGAGCCGTTGGCTATGAAGTTTGTTCAAGGCGAACGAAACGGAAAAGGATTAGCTGATGATTATCTTATTTGTCCTGTCGTCGCGAGTGATTTTGATAAATGGCTTGGCTTGACCGCTGTGAGTAGTTCACAAGCGACGGAAATAATTGACAGGGACAGCCGCCTGGCAGAGAGAATTCGAGAGCTTGAAAAACTGGCCACAGAGGACGACCTTACCAGCCTGAAGAACAGAAGATATATCTGGGAATTCGGACAACAGATAATCGCCCGCGCCAAGAAAACCTCGGGTCGTGTGACAGTTTTGATTTTCGATATAGACGACTTCAAACACTACAACGACCGCTACGGACATCCCGCCGGCGATGATATCCTGAGACAAGCGGCAACATTGATTCAGCGCTGCTGCCGGCGACATGATGTTGTGGCAAGAATTGGCGGCGACGAGTTCGCCGTGGTTTTCTGGGATGACCCGATGCACCCGGATACCGATGCAGGCAGCGAAAGAAGGTCTTCGTCCGACCACCCCAAAGAAGCTGTCTTCATAGCCGAGAGATTCAGAGAGCAGCTCGAAAATGCCGAGTTCAATCTGCTCGGTCCCGGCGGCAAGGGAGTGCTTACGATAAGCGGCGGCCTGGCCAGTTTTCCACGGGATGGCGCTACTGTCGAAAAGTTATTCCAAAAGGCCGACGAAGCACTTCTCGAAGCCAAAAAATGCGGCAAAAATCAAATCTATCTGGTCGGCAGGCCCAATACAAGCTGACTGCACCCAGGATAGTCAATACGTCAAAATTTTTAATTCTCGAGTATGATGGTCTCAGCAGGGCTGAGCATTTTGTAACGTATGCCTCGCCAGCGGATGGTCCTTCCGAAGCTCGTCGAGACGATAAGCACCCAGAGTATTATCGACCAGACCCAAAAGAATAAAATATCGGAGATGATAGCGAGCTTCATATGCTGGAGTTGTTCCCTTAACAGCCTGCTTGCAACAAATTGTCTCGCACAGGCCCTGACAAACTGACTGGCTACGGACACAACCGGTACCGCAATAAAAAACCACAAGTTTGCAAGACCGTTTACAGCAGCGAATAGCGCGACGGCAAGTGTGGCCCATGTGGTGAGCATCGAACCTGTCATACTAACAACGGAGAACCACCACGTGCCCAGACTGAAAACCTTGGTTATTAAAAACTGCCGCCTGACGAATTCAAATGCTTTTGGCCAGGTCGTATCTTCGAAAGACGGTGCCATACAGGCCGGTACAAATGCGACCTTGAGTTTAGCTTTCTTAATAGCATCGCTGAGTGATAGGTCATCGCTCAGCGCCGTTCGCCAGATTTTCGGAATGTCAAGTTCTCGGAAGACCCTGGCTCGTACAGCCATTGAGCCGCCCCAGGCCTGATTGAATATAGAGTTTCCGAGTAGCTGAGCAACCTTTGCATTGCCCGCTGAAAGGGCCAATGTGGGCAGATTATTTCTTTTCGGCACGAACCATCTGTATCCACTTGCTACACCATTCTTTTGCTGGCGCAGAGGATAAACAAGGTGACTTAGCCAGTCCTTTCTTACACAAATGTCGGAATCAGCAAAGGCCAGAACCTCGATGTCATCCGGTATTCGTTCGCAACAGTAGAGCAGGTTATGAATCTTCTGGCTGCAAATTTCACCTATCCCGGCTACCAGGATTTTACAATCGAGGGCCTGAGATTCGAGGCCGAGTGATTCGGTCAGGTGACACAGTTTCTCATAAGCCGGGTCATCTTCGGATTCGACGACGAACCACAGAAGGTAATTATTAAACTCCTGCTCGAAGAAAGAAGTAATATTCTTCTCGAAATCTATGTCGATGCCTTTGCACGGCACTATCAATACGGTTTTAGGCCGGTACCAGGAACGGACCTTGCGATACTTGCTAAGACTAAACAGGCTGTTCCGCAATACAAGGAGGACGCAGAACAATTGTACGATAACAACACCTGTACCAAGCCAGTAATAGAGGGTTATCATTTATATACGGCCCCAATAGCCACCGTAAGATTTGCGGCCCAGAATACTCGTAAAAAGGGGTTTGTCAAGCGATAGAAGCGATGGGTACAATCGACTGCACCAGCCCCTCAACAGTATAAAACCTTGACAGGTTTATCGGCAGCAGGCATCCGTGATTATGGTCGCTTGCAAGAATTATCAGGTTGTTTGCGGCACGTAAGTAACCCCCGGACTGTGGCTGGTGCCCTACGATGAATATATCAACATCGAGGACACTGGCGAACCTGTCGAGATTAGCCTGGCTTATTCTTCTGCCCCAGGTAAGAACATACGCATCTCCCGGTTTCACAACGTCGTTTATTTTCAACTTCCGCCTAAAGAGGTCAAAATCGAAGTCAGCCGCGTAGCGGTCCGACGGCAGCGAGTGGGACAGCCAGATTCGGTTTGGACATCTGATGGCCAGCGGCTGAGAGAACAGGAATCGACGCATGGCGAGCTTCACCTTTTCGCTCTCAGTGCCGAACTGCCGGTCCATAGCTGCGCGAAGGGCCTGATTCATCTCCCTGCCGCCCTTCATAACACGGGTATTATTAATAAAGGTGGTGTCGTGATTGCCCATAATAAAATGCACCCGGTCGGGAAACCTCAGCTTGTACTCAATGGCGTCAAAAAGCAATTGATAGGATAAGCATCCTCCGTATCCATCCTCAACCCCGCCGTGAATCAGCTCATGCAGCAACACATGTGTCTGGGGATTGTGCGCCAGGTCGGCGTAGGACACTATTCTCTCAAAATTGCGCCTATGTCCGTGTATATCACCGGTGGCGATTAAAGTACAGTCGCTGGGCAGAGATATTACATTGCCCTTTCGGTATCGGTCCTGTTCACAAACCGATTGCCCCCGGCCCAATAGGTCGACTATCATTTCAGACATTGCTTATTGTTCTTTATCTTGTCTCCGAGGAGGTTGTGTATCATGATGTCGAGCCTCGATATCACAGTCATCATGTTGTCCGGCCGGTCTTTTAGTTCGTCCTCGCAGCAATCCATTACGAGCTTGGAGACCTCTTCGGGTATTTTTGGTTTTATCTGGGTCGGCGCCTTTCTTTCCTGGCGTATAGCGAAGCCGAACTTGTCCTTTTTGGGGATGAGGGTCGGTATATTATGGCCGGTCAGCGCCCAGTACATCGTGGCCCCGAGGTTAAACACGTCAGTCCTTGGATTTAATGGTTTTCTCTTGACCTGTTCCGGTGCAATATAATCGGGCGTTCCCTGAATGCGCTGCTTTGTAGTTCCACTTCTGCAGCTTTGCCCCAGGTCTATGATTTTTATGAGCCCTGATTTGTTGATTAGTATATTGTTCGGTTTAACATCGCAGTGTATGTAACCGGCCTGGTGCATTGCATTTAAGCCGCTTGCCACCATCCTGAAGACCAGCAGCACGTCAACGAGACTCAGCGTCGGGCTCTGTTCGAGTGTTCTTCCCGCAAGGTACTCCATTGACACTATCAGTTCGCGTGTCTTAAACATTTTTCGGGTCTTACGCAGCTTGTAGCACTTGCGGACGTACGGGTGGTCGATTTTCTGGGCGACCTTGAACTCAACCTCGCACTGCTCAAAGATACGGGCGTCCTGCGGTTTCTCATAGACCACCCGTTTGAGAGCTACCTCTTTCTCGGTATGCTCGTCAAGGGCCAGATAAATCGTGCTGCGCGCGCCGGTCCCGATGCGCTTGATGATATCAAAACCCGGTACTTTCAGTATATTTTTAGCCATCTCGCAACTCGGTGCTGAATATTTTCATACCTCGTAGCATAATTACTGCGAAAGACGAGCGATTCCCGACGGGCTGTATCGAACCTTTGATTATACTTAATATTGAGCTGTTTGTCCAGTTTTAGCTCGGTCATGCCGAAGCGTACATATAAATACAGCCGGATTACAGAAATCTTGACAGGACCGGCAAAATCAGCATAATTAGCACCTTACAAAGATTTTGAAAACTTAATCCCCGATAGCTCAATCGGTAGAGCGAGCGGCTGTTAACCGCTAGGTTGTAGGTTCGAGTCCTACTCGGGGAGGTGTGAACCACACTTTGCGAGGAAACGTATGGTTTCAAAAAAAGCTTCCGAAATGCTTAGTATAATTGCAGTCTGCTTTTTTGTACTCTTTTACAACGAGGCTGTTTTGGGTCAGACAATTACAACGTCAAGTCCGGACGGCAATTTGAAGGTTACCTTCCAGATAGATTCAAAGGGCAGCGCCCTTTATTCAATTCAACTCAAAGGCAAAGTGGTTCTTGAGCCCTCTCAATTAGGCTTGAATCTGAACGAAGATTCCTTTACGGAAAAGCTGACTCTGGTAAGCGCCTCCGAGCCTGAAAAGATAACAGATAAATATCTGATGCCTCTTGGTAAAAGAAGGAATTGTGTTTATCAGGCCAGTCGCAGAACCTTCGTACTGAAAAATGACAAGGGTGAAAAAATAAAGGTCGTCTTTCAGGTTTCAAATGACGGCGTAGCTTTTCGTTATGCTCTGCCTGAGCCCTCCGATAAAACCTGCTCCGTTACACAGGAAAAAACGACCTTTGCCTTTACACCAACAACCGTTTCCTGGCTGCAGCCAATTCAGCCGGGAAAGAGTGGCTGGAGTAGAACTCAGCCTTCCTATGAAGAATATTACATCAGTGAACAGCCCGTCGGAAAACCAAGTCCGACCGGCCAGGGCTGGTGTGTCCCCGCGCTGTTCAAAACATCGGATAATGTATGGGTCCTGATTTGTGATTCCGATGTGGATGAAAATTATTGTGCGATTCGCCTCACCGACGACTCAGCCGGCGGAGTTTATAAAGTTGCTTTTCCACACCCAAAAGAACATCGTGGAGAAATTGACCCTGTCCAGCCTGAGGTTAAGTTACCTTTTCTGTCTCCGTGGAGAGTGTTGATAATCGGCCAATCCCTCGGAACACTGATCGAATCCACTTTGATGACGGATGTAGCCGGGCCGTGCGAAATTAAAAATACCGATTTTATCAAACCGGGCAGGGCCGCCTGGCACTGGCTACGCTACGGCGATGATAGTGCCACACTCGAGATGGCTGATTCATTCCTCGATTTCGCAGCTAAGATGAACTGGGAGTATATCCTTATCGATGCTAACTGGGATAAATTTATCGGTTATGAGAAGATGGCTGACTTTGTCAAAAGAGCCGATGAAAAAAACGTCGGCGTAATCCTTTGGTACAACTCCAACGGAAACTGGAACGACGCACCGATGGGCCCGAAGGACAAAATGCACGAACGGACCATCCGCCGAAATGAATTCGCCAGGCTCAAAGAAATGGGCGTCAAAGGCGTGAAAATAGATTTCTTCGGCGGCGATAAACAGGCAACAATGAAATTTTATCTGGACATACTCAAAGACGCCGCCGATTATCAAATCCTGGTTAACTGCCACGGTGCTACTGTCCCGCGCGGCTGGCAGAGAACTTTTCCAAACCTCGTGACAATGGAATCAGTAAAGGGAATGGAATATTGCACCTTCTCTCAGGACAATGCCGACCGCCAGGCCGCGCACTGCTGCGTCCTATCATTCACAAGAAATGTGATTGGGTCAATGGACTTTACACCGATGGTGTTCGACCCCGATATTCGCCAGGTCAAATTGCAGACGACGCCGGGATTCGAATTGGCATTATCCGTCGTCTTCGAGTCCGGTGTACAGCATTTCGGTCTTGTGCCCGAAGAATATAAGCTTATGCCGGATTTTGTCGTCGAGTTCCTGCAAAAAGTACCCGCCGCGTGGGACGAAACTCGTTTTATTGATGGCTTCCCCGGGAAATTCGCTGTCATCGCAAGAAAATCCGGCTATGTATGGTATATTGCCGGCATCAACGGCACAAATCAGGACATGGATTTATCACTGGATATGTCTTTCATTTCACCCGACGCTAATCCTTCACTTATCACCGATGGACCCGACAGAACTTTTATTCAAAAGGGTGTCGAGCGCGACGCGAACGGAAAAACCGATGTTAAAATTCTACCTCAAGGCGGTTTTGTGATAGTAGTGGATAATCATTAGTACCCGGAGTTTATATAACACCTGTTCCGAGCCCGACGGCAATCAGCAACAGCAAAATTCCGGTCAGTGTCTGGACCTTCTTCATCGTAACTTTGTGAAGAAACCGCCTGCCGATGAGCACTCCGACAAACGCCGCGCAAATTCCGGCCGACGACTGCTATTTTGAAAGCGTTGTTTGCAGCGTGTACTATCGCCATCGCCGCGATTGCCGGAATAATGCGTGTGTGGAAAGTTACTTTGGCAGCTTAAAAAATGAGTGGGTCAAAGGCAAAATATATGAAACTTACGAGGATGGAGAAAAAGATGTTTTCAAATATATTGAGGTGTTCTATAATCGTAAACGCAGGCATGCTTCGCTGGG
>CAZOVR010000031.1:0-32290 GCA_964583405.1 uncultured Pirellulales bacterium | reverse complement strand
CGGCGTAGTCCCGACGATTTTTGTCGGGACGAAGACGGATTTTGGCTTATACTGGCTACTGAACTTGTCACGGCGTAGTTCCGAAGGAACGAAGACGGAAATGACTGAACTTAGCGAAAACAAATATAACAGCACTGTTGGCCGAGATGAGCGGAAATTGAAGCTCTGGCGAAATGCCGGGCTGCTATTAACCTATAAATGCAACGCGGCGTGCGAGTTCTGCTATTACTGCTGCTCACCACAAAACACAGGACTTATGTCAGTCGATACGGCAATAACAGCATGGCAAGGGATTAAAAAATTGGCGGGTGAACCGGGGACTTCGACAAGCTCAGCCGAGCCAAAAATTCACCTGACAGGCGGTGAGCCTTTTCTGTACTTCGACAGACTTTGTGAAATCCTCGAAGCAGCGAAAAAAGAAAACTTAGGCGAAGTGGATTTAATCGAAACCAACGGCTACTGGGCCCCGACAAACGGCATCGGGACTTCTCCCGGCGAGCCGGGATCAGCAAGGCAAATTGATTTTATCAAAGACCGGCTCAAAAAGCTCGACGCCCTTGGTATGCGAAGATTAAAAATCAGTTGCGACCCGTTTCATCAGGAATATGTCGATATCGAGCCGGTCCGGCTGCTCGCGCGGGTTGGGGCGGAACTACTCGGCAGCGACAGGGTAATGGTCCGATGGCAGAAATATATGAGTGAGCCTGTGAAGATGAAAGGGATTTCGCAGGACGAGCTTAATAAAAACTATCTGCAGGCGATGGAGGATTACCCTGCCAGACTGACGGGCAGGGCGGCGGGAAAACTAGCAAAGCTGAGAGAAGGCAGGACAATCGAGGAATTGTCGACACTAAATTGCAGTGGTGCGTTTCTCGGCGCCAAGGGGATTCATATCGACCCATTCGGCAACGTGTTCAGCGGGACGTGCAGCGGGATTATCTTAGGCAATGTCAACGAGACTGGACTGGACCAAATGTGGCGGCAGTTCGACCCGCGGCAAAAAGAGTTTATATCGGTTCTATTTAAATCCGGGCCGGCTGGTCTTTTACAAGAGGCGAAAAAAGCAGGATATAAACCAAAAGAATCTTATGCGGATAAATGTCATTTGTGTACGAGTATCCGGCAGTTCTTTTTAGAGGCCGGCAGTTACAAAGAAACAATAGGGCCGAAACAGTGTTATGAAAAACGGCCGAACGAATGAATTCGCCCGGCCGTTCAATAATCAATGGCAAATATCGTCAAGAGTTAGATGTAACTGTTGAACAGGTTTTCGATGAGTTCCTGTTTTCCGCTCTGGAGTTTCGGCTCGCCGTGTTCGAGGATATATTTCTCGAGCTCTTCGAAGCCGACCTGTTTGGCGTCGATTTTTTTGCCGAGGTCGCCGGACCAGCCTTTGTAACGGTCGGAGATAACGTTTTCCCAGGCCTTGTCCTTGAGCATTTGTGCTGCGATTTTCAGGCCTCTGGCGAAGACGTCCATCGCGCCGATATGTGCGTGGAACAGGTCTTCGGGGTCGATTGACTGACGCCTTACGTGGGCGTCGAAGTTCAGTCCGCCGGTTGTGAATCCGCCGGACTTTAGGATGATGTACATAGCCTGTGCGGTTTCATAGATGTTGTTGGGGAACTGGTCGGTGTCCCAGCCGAGCAGCAGGTCGCCGCGGTTGGCGTCGACGGAGCCGAGCATATTGTTGATAGCCGACAGTTCCAGATCGTGACAGAAATCGTGGCCTGCAAGTGTGGCGTGATTAGCCTCGATATTCATCTTGAAGTGGCTCATCAGGTTATACTTCTGCAGAAATGCGAAGCAGTTGCCTGCGTCGAAGTCGTACTGATGTTTGGTCGGCTCTTTGGGTTTCGGTTCGATGTAGAGCTGGCCTCCGAAGCCGATTTTCTTTTTGTGGTCAACGGCCATCTGCAGGAACGCGGCCAAATGGTCGAGCTCGAGTTTGAGGTCGGTGTTTAGAAGTGTGTCGTAACCTTCTCGGCCGCCCCAGAAGACGTAGCCTTGTCCGCCGAGCTCATTTGTGATTTCCATAGCCTTTTTGACCTGACTGGCGGCGTAGGCGAAGACCTCAGGCGAAGGATTAGTGCTTGCACCGGCGAGGAAGCGGCGGTGACTGAACGCGTTGGTTGTGCCCCAGAGCAGCTTGACGCCGGTATCGGCCTGTAGCTTTTTGGCCTGGGCGACGATTGTGTCGAGGCGCTTGTTGGTTTCGGCGAGGTTGTCGGCTTCGGGTGCGATGTCCCTGTCGTGGAAACACCAGAATCCGACGCCCATCTTTGTGAAGAACTCGAAGGCGGCTTCCATAGTTGCTTCGGCGCATTTCATCGGGTCGGAAGGCTCATTGTAACTGCGAATGATAGTGGGGCCGCCGAACTGGTCATTGCCGAGGCCCTTGAATGTGTGCCAGAAGCATACGGCGAATCTGAGGTGTTCGGCCATTGTCTTGCCGAGGACTTTTTCGCTCGGGTTATAATGTTTGAACGCAAAAGGGTTCTTGGAATCAGGGCCCTCGTACTTAATCTTTTTTACCGTTGGGAAATATTCTGCCATCTGGTTTTCCTTTCTTAAAAGTTTTATCTTTTTTCTTTAAGCCTGTGCCAGTGTTGAAGTAAGGACACTAAGCCAGTTTTTATATGAATCGGCGTAGGCGGCCGTTAATTTTTTATTTGGTTCGATTTTCTTTACGGGTGTCAGGCCGACGAAAGCGTCGGCGGGGCCTTTGTAGATACCTGCTCCGATGCCTGCGCCGCGAGCAGCGCCGACGGAGCCGTCGGTGTTATAAAGCTCTACGACGGAGTTAGTAACCGTTGCGAAGGCCTCGCTGAAAAGAGGACTCATAAACATATTGGCATAGCCGGCGCGGACGGTCCCGGATTTGACGCCGACTTTTCGCATTATTTCAACGCCGTAATTAAGCGCGAAAACAATCCCTTCCTGCGCGGCGCGAAGCAGGTGCGTCCTGTTGTGGATATTGAAATTCAGGCCGTGGAACGAGGCGCCGATATTTTTGTTTTCCAAAGTACGTTCTGCACCGTTGCCGTAAGGCAGAATCACAAGACCTTCGGAGCCGACGGGGACTTGTGCCGCCATCTGGTCCATTTCCTTGTAGTCATTCGAGCCGGTGTTGTGCTTGAGCCAGCTATTAAGTATACCAGTTCCGTTGAGGCAAAGCAGTACGCCGTAGCGCGGATTATTCGGCTCGTTATTAACGTGAACAAAGGTGTTGACGCGCGACTTGGGGTCGTATTCAGTTTGGGCGGTGATTCCGTAAACAACACCGCTTGTTCCGGCGGTGGTTGCAATTTCGCCGGGATTAAGGACGTTAAGTGACAGAGCGTTGTTCGGCTGGTCGCCGCCTCTGTATGCTACCACTGTGCCGGCTTTGAGTCCGAGCTCATCAGCGGCTTCTTTTGTGAGGCGGCCCTGGTCGGAAAAGGTCGGTACGATATCAGCGACGAGGTTTTCGGGTATCCCGTAGTTGTCGAGGACCATTTTGGCGAGCTTTTGTTCTTTGAAATCCCACATTATGCCTTCGGACAGGCCCGAAGGAGTGGTTTTGATTTCGCCTGTCATCTTCATTGCAACATAATCGCCGGGGAGCATCATCTTGTGTATTTTTGAAAAGATTTCCGGCTCGTTGTCCTTTACCCACTTGAGTTTCGAGGCTGTGAAGTTGCCGGGTGAGTTCAGAAGATGTGAGAGGCATTTTTCTTCGCCGATATCTTTCAAGGCCTTGTTGCCGATTTCGACGGCCCTGCTGTCACACCAGATAATCGCCGGGCGAAGGACCTGGAAGTTCTTATCAACAAGGGTAAGGCCGTGCATCTGATATGAAATTCCGATTGCTTCTACATCGGCGGAGTCGAAGGTCGTTTTCGATTTGAGCTTAGCGGTTGCCTTTTTGACGTGCTCCCACCAGGTGTTGGGGTCCTGCTCGGCCCAGCCCGGTTTTTTTGCGATTATCTCGAGCTCCTTGTCGGGTGAGGTTGCCGAGGCGAGAGTAGAGCCGCTCTCGGTGTCGAGCAAAGAGGCCTTTACCGATGAACTTCCAACGTCGTAGCCAATCAATAAACCCATATCGTTTTCCTCATAAAAATAGTTTTCCTTTGCCTAATTCGGCCCCCTGGCCGGTACCGGCGAAACCAAGAATTATACCGGCAAAGGGGGCTTAGTTCAACGACCGGATTCGATATTATGGGAATTAATTTTTTCCGTCTGCTTTTTTTGGCATAGGGGAAAAAGGGCTTATACTTTATATGAACAGCAGGGGTAAAAACCGGCTGTTCCGTTAAAAAATGAATATCTCTCCTCCTCTTCCCGGGAGACGGGCTGGCCAGCTCACACGAAAAATTGGGGGGTCGCCGTCTCCTATTTTTATGCGCAAATCTCTTGTAATTTCAGCAGTACGCATTTCTGAAGTTCTTCGGACGGCTGCGAGGCAAAGGCGGGGGTTTTATCCTCGATGACACAGACGTTGGGACCAAGCGGCCGGTACGTTATAGAGTCGGTCGGTCCGAACAGGGCGATTGTTTCGACGCCTATTGCCGCAGCAAGGTGGGTTATTCCGCTGTCGTTGCCGACATACGCGTCGGCAACGGCGAGCACCTGGAGCACTTCGGTAAGCGACAAATCGGCGAGGAATATAGCGGTGCGGCTGATGTCAATCAACTGACGCGGGATGAATCGCTCTACTTCAGCCGGTCCGAGCAGGATAAGCGGTTCGGCACCGATTGATTTGAGCTTCTCGGCGAGGTTGAGAAAGTTATTTAGATGCCAACACTTATGGGCGGAGCCGCTTCCGGGGCTAAGGACAATAAGAGCAGAGTCGGTATTGATGCCCGCCTGTCGAAGGATTCTTTCGCCTGTTTGCCTGTCTGATTTGGTCGGCATAATCAGAAGTTCGCGAGGAGTCAAATTATTTTCGTTTGTAAATTTCAGGCCGCAGGTTTCACAGAGGCGCCTGATGTAGTGATTGGTTATGTGGTCCTGTCCGAGCGAGGAATTCTTTAAGGGCAGAATGACAACGTCCACACTCTGGCAACAGTTTGCGGCGAAAATCATGTTCTGCTCAAAATCACTTTCGGGGTCTCCGAGGAAGCTGAGAATCCATGAATAGCCAGCGAAGGCGTCGATGAGGACGTCGCGGTCGGTGAGTTGGAAGTCGGCTGAAGAACAAAAAAGCCTGTGCATATCTATGCAGTCAAGGGCACGGATTGTGTCGATACAGGTCCTTCCGGGGAAATAGCTTATATAGTCGGCACGGCCGAGCATATCGACTGCGCCAACTTTCAGACGGTTAATAATAAATTGCGCCAACGGCAAGGTGAGTATGCAATCACCTATAGCGCCTGGCTGAATTATCAGCGCACGGCGGGATTTTTTGAGGGCCTGTTCGCCCTGCTGTTTGAGCAAATCCAAAATACCAGCCTGGGTTTCCATATATTATATGTATACCTATTTCGAGGGTTTGTGTCCAGCAGGCCCCGGCAGCAGAATCACCTCAGACAATCGCGCAGGGCGGCTGCGATGGTCTCAAGCTGTTCGCGAGTCAGCCAAGGATGTATCGGCAACGAGAATACCTCAGTGCAAATTTGTTCGGTTAACGGCAGAGACAGGCCGGGGAGTGAAACGGCATAAGCCTTTTGTTTGTGTACGGGCGTAGAATAGTAGATTTGCGTGGGTATCTGTTTTTTGGCCAGGCTGTCTATGAGTTCATCTCGGTTTTTGCTTTTAACCGTGAACTGATGATAGATGTGTTTTGCGTAAGGTTTTTCCGCCGGGACTTTCAGGTCGAGGCCTGTAAGTAATTTGCGATAGAGGGCGGCCAACTCTCTTCTTTTATCATTCCATGAGTCGAGATGCTTGAGCTTGACGCTGAGGACAGCAGCCTGTATTTCGTCCATCCGGCTGTTGATTCCAACGAAGTCGTGACTGTACTTGCCGGTTCGTCCATAGTCTCTGAGCCGGCTGACTTTTTCGGCGATGCGGTCATCGTTTGTAACGACCGCGCCGGCGTCGCCGTAAGCGCCGAGGTTCTTTGCGGGATAAAAACTGAAACAGCCTACGTGACCTAATGCCCCGGCTTTTTTTCCTTTGTATTCTGCGCCGTGGGCCTGAGCGGCGTCTTCAATCACATAAAGGTTGTGCTTTTTTGCAAGACTGAGAATCGGGTCCATATCGGCGGGGTGGCCGTAGAGATGCACGGGTATAATAGCTTTGGTTTTCTCGGTAATATGAGATTCTATTTGCCCGGTGTCGATACAGAATGTGTCGGGGTCAATATCGACGAGAACCGGTGTTGCCGCGTTGCGTGTGATTGCGTCAACGGTCGAGACAAAGGTGTGGGCGACGGTAATGACCTGGTCGCCGGGTTTTATGTCGACAGCCCTAAGTGCCAGCAGAAGAGCGTCCGAGCCGGAGTTGACGCCAAGTGCGTGGTTAGTGCCGATATAGTCTGCGAATTCTTTTTCGAAACGTTCGAGCTGTTGGCCGAGTATGAACCAGCCGGAGGAGAGGACCTTATCGAGGGCCTGAGCGATTTCGGCGGCGATAGAGAGATATTCCTGCTGAAGGTCAACGAACTTAATCATTTATTTCCTCTACGCGGTCATTGTGCAGGCGATAGCTCCTGCCGCAGGGGCAATGGAATCGGTCATTTTCGAAAGAGATTTTTTTTGCGCATCGGCAGATATAGCCTTGCGGTTTTGCGGGATTGCCGTAAACGATTGTGTAATCGGGAACGTCTTTTGTGACGACGCTTCCGGCGCCGACCATAGCGAATTTGCCGACGGTCAGAGGGCAAAGGATGGTTGCGTTTGCGCCGATGGTGGAGCCGGTTTTAAGGACGGTTTGTGCGAACTTTTCGGGATACGCTTTGCTGCGGGGGCGAGGGTCGTTTGTGAAAGTTGCGTTTGGGCCGATGAAGACGGAGTCTTCGATTCTCAGGCCGTCCCAGAGATAGACACCGCATTTGACTGTAACGTCGTCGCCGATGATTACGTCGGACTCGATGAAGGTGTGGTCGCAAATGTTGCAGTTCTTTCCAATTCGGGCTTTGGGCAGTATGTGGGCGAAGGCCCAGATTCGGGTCGCAGAGCCGATGTTCGATGTTTCGACTATTGCCTGAGGATGTATAAAGACGTCGTCAGTCATATTTCACTTGTCTGTGTTTTGTTTAGCAAGCTCCGTGAAGGCGTCGAAGTCTCTTATATAATCGTCCTGGTCATAAAGCTCCGAGGCGAGGACGAGGCAGACCGAGCCGGAAGAGAAATTGTCAAGCTGGCGCCAAGTCATAGTCGGGATATACAGGCCGTAGTAAGAGCGGTTGAGGAAGAATCGCTGTTCTTTTCGGCCGTCGTGAGTTATGACGCTGAAGCTGCCGGATGCGGCGACGATGAACTGCTGTAGTTTTTTGTGTGCGTGCCCGCCTCGCGATTCGCCTCCGGGGACATCATAGAGATAGTAGACCCTGCTGATGTCGAATGGGACGTGCCTTTGCTGCTCAATGAAGGTCAGGTTGCCCCTTCGGTCGAGAATTTTGGGCAGCTCAATGATTCGGCATTGCGATTGTTTCATGTGGTTTCGCGGCCTTATATATGGATTAGAACCTTAACCGGCGAACGAATATAATGCAATGTCGGGGGTGTTTCAAGCGGCAATTTACGGCGGGGCTGAAGCGGTTTTTAAGCTATTCTTGCAAAATGGCTGAGGCTATTGTAGCGTGTAACCGTCTGAGTGGCGATGTGCACGGAAGTTTTTATGAGCGGCTGATTGAACGGCCGATAAAAGTTTAGGCGACGAGGTTATGGACAGGGTAATCAGCAATATAGTATTTACGAAGAACCGGCCTTTGCAGCTCGAAGGGTATCTTGCCAGTCTGTACAGGTATTTTTCGCCGGAACTCATCGAGACCAGCGTCATATATAAGAAGGAGCTGTTCGCAAGGGAGTATGAAAGTGTATTTAGTCAATACAAGGACGTTCGGGTGATAGTCGAAGGGGATTTTCACAAGGATGTAATGGGTGCTATTGACAGGGCAAAGACAAAGTATATTCTTTTCGGAATCGATGACGTGGCGTTCTTTGACAGAGTGGATTTCGAGCTGATAGACAAGACATTTAAAAGGGGCGGTGAAGAGATATTCGGTTTTACTCTGCGATTCAGCCCGGCAACCTTAAAAAACGGACCGGATGAAATAATTGCCGAGCAGGTTGACGGACAAACGATATGTAAACTCGACTGGACGGGCGGGCAGACGCCGCATACGAGGTATCCCTTCGAATTATGCTGCACATTTTATCGAACAGATTTGGTTAAGAAGATACTGGCGGGTACTATGAGCAGCAATTCAGCGGCCAAGATGTTTTTCGGGCCGGATTCGGTAATTGTTAAATTGGTTCCCATCAGGAAGTGGCGGCGGTCGCTGCTTAAGCGATTCGGATTTTTTTTCAGTCCGAACACCTTAGAGTCGTGGCCGTGCCGATGGAGTCAGAGGAACGCGGAAACACTGCCGCGGTTCACATATTTTCAACGGATTTGCGGATCGGCGGTCCAGGTAAATATGGTTAATACGTCCACAGCCAATACGACCGACGGAACTGCTGAGCAGACGGTCGAGGTGCTAAATGAGAAATTCCGACAAGGATATCGCCTTGATATTGACTATATTGCGCAGCACAAGCCGAGTCAGCCGGGCTGCGGAAAAGATTATTTCAGGCTGGTGAGGGCCTGAAAAAGGGCGATTTTTACCGATGACTGGATTTTCGCTCTGATGCGCAGTATCATTGTCCGCAGAAGTGGAGCGTTACGGAATGGCTGAGCAGGTTTGTGTGAATAATGAAAAGAAAAATGAAAGAACCGGCGCGTGGCTGAACGCATACGCGCGGAAGGTCACCTCGCAGTACGGCGAGGACGGGATTATCGAGAAGGTCCTTGAGGTAATCGGCACGGGCGATAAGTGGTGCGTCGAATTCGGAAGCTGGGACGGCAGGAAGTGCAGCAATACTTATAACCTGATTGCGACGAAAGGTTATTCGGCGGTTTTGATAGAGGCGTCGGCGAAACGGTTCGTCAACCTGAAAGAGAATTTTCGGGACAACGACAAGGTTATCTGCCTGAACGAGTTTGTGGGGTTCGAAGCGGCGGACAACCTCGATGTGATACTCGGCCGAACGGAGATTCCGAAGGATTTTGACGTGCTGTCGATTGATATCGACGGAAACGATTATCACGTGTGGGAGGCGGTCAAGGTTTACAGGCCCAAGATGTTGGTAATCGAATTCAATCCCACGATTCCGAGGAAAGTGGAATTCGTACAGCCTCGTGATTTCAGAGTAACGCAGGGCAGCAGCCTTTTGTCAATTTCGAAACTGGGCAAGAGCAAAGGATACGAGCTTGTGGCGGTTACGAAGAACAACGGGATATTCGTTGATTCGAAATACTTCGGGCTGTTCGGGATAGATGACAATAGTCTCGAAGTTATGTGGACGGACGAATCTTTTATAACGCATATATTCTGCGGCTATGACGGGACGATATTTGTTCGCGGTTACGGCAAGAGTCCATGGCACCTGATTCGGCTGAAAGAGTCGAAGATGCAGATACTGCCGCGATGGGCGATAAAGCGGGTTGGTGACAGGAATTTTCTGAGGCGGAAATTAGGGCGGTTTTGTCGCAGACTGTTAAAGGAAGAATAGTCTTGTTGAGGACGGTTCGGCTACATTTCCTGAGGGATAAATTTATATATGCAGTTTAATTCACTGGTATTCATATTATTCGCGATACTGTTTTTTATCGGCTGGCCCATGCTGCGCCGCCGTAATAACGTTCGCTGGATATACCTTGTTTTCGCGTCATTCATTTTCTACGGGTGGTGGGACTGGCGGTTTTTGTTTCTCATCATGTTCAGCGGCTTCATTGATTATTTTGCCGGTCTGGCGATGGGGAAATACCCGTCAAAGAAACGTGTCTGGCTGGTGCTTTCGTTGATCGGTAACGTCGGTTCGCTGGCTTTGTTCAAATATACCTATTTTTTGCTGGGCACCGCCAATGTCGAGGCGATACTCGGCGGGATTAACGGGCTGCTGGATAAGGCGGGGATTTTAAGCGTTATCAATTGGTTCCTTTCGGTTTCCGGGCTTACAGGCATTGGTTTTTCCCAGGCTCGCCCTTTCATGAGAATTGCCCTTCCTGTGGGAATAAGTTTTTATACGTTTCAGTCGATGAGCTACACGATAGATATCTATCGCGGCCAGCTGAAGCCGACGCATAATGTTTTTCATTTTTTTGCGTACCTTGCACTGTTTCCTCAATTAGTTGCAGGTCCGATTGTGCGGGCGCGTGATTTACTTCCGCAGTTAGAGTCGGCCGAACCGGCCAGTGAACAGCAGAAGTGGGACGGCCTGAACCTGATAGCGTTTGGATTTTTCAAGAAGGTTGTGATAGCAGATACGTTAGCCAGGGCGGTGAACGATGCGTTCGGCGCCAAGGCGATGGAGGTTTCGTGCGCGTACTGGTGGCTGATTATGGTGATGTTTGCGTTTCAGATATACTGCGACTTCAGCGGCTATTCTGATATTGCCCGCGGACTGGGCAAGTGGATGGGCTATGAGTTTCCCGTGAACTTCAGGAATCCGTACATAGCATCGAGCTTCAGGGAATTCTGGCAGAGGTGGCACATATCGCTGTCCACGTGGTTTAGAGATTATGTCTATATCGGTCTGGGCGGTTCACGTAAAGGCCGAGCGTGGGCGCATATAAACATGTGGATAACGATGCTGATTTCCGGCCTGTGGCACGGAGCGGCGTGGCATTTTATAGTGTGGGCGGCGGCGCACAGCTTTTACCTGTCGGCGGAGAGGATTACCAAATGGCCTGAACGTGTTATGAAACTTCCCGGCGGGCGTCACCTGTGCACGCTTGCGGTGTTCCTGCTTACAACAATGGCGTGGGTATTTTTCAGGGCGCAAACGTTCGGACAGGCGATGGAAATTATGGGAATCATGTTTAATTTCAGTGCATTTAACGCCGGAGTAATCGGTGAGATAGTGGATAACAACGCAATCAACGTGCTCCTTTTGATAATCGGTTCTCAACTTATATTTTATTTTGGTCTTGATAAGGCCGACTGGACGAGGTCACAATCCAGAGCCAAGAGTATATTTGACTCGGCTGTTGTGGCGTCTATAATACTTATGTGCGTTTATCTGAGAGCGCCAAGCAGTACTTTCATATATTTTCAGTTTTAAGTCAGAATGACAAAAGATAATCCAAGGTGAAAAACAACTTTAACAATTTGAAAATGTTATTGCTCGACAGGACTTTCAGAACCTTAATGCTGACTGTTTTATTAATTGCAATTATGGGTTCTTCGCGTCCGGACAGGAGCCACGGTCTTTACCCGAGTGAATACTGGGCCCGGAAGGCTCAATGGGAACAGTGTGCCGACGTGGTGCTGGCAGGTGATTCGAGGACTCTTATAGGTTTGTCACCGGTCGAAATGCGGAAACACCTGACCGGTTCAGAGATATATAATTACGGTTTCGGCGGAGTACGTTTTTCGAGCAGGTATATGGATGAGGTGGAAGAAATTCTCAAGCCTGACAGTGAGAATAAAATTATCATAATGGGTATAAGTCCATATTCGCTGACTAAGCGAAGTGCTGCTACGGGAACCTTTACAAAAGTCCAGTCAATGTCCGACGTGGACTTATTCCTAAATATTCACTTCGCACCGTTGATATACTTATTTCAACCCATTTCATTCAACAAGATACTGCGTCAGTTCAATCCTTCATGTGCCAGAGTCCATAAGGAGAAGACCTTTTTCGCGAACGGCTGGCTGGCAGTTTATAAGGAGCCCGTTTCAAAAAGAAAAGCTCTTCGAAACTACGAAATGTATTATAAAGAAAGACAGGTTGATACGAACAGTATTGACAAACTCGTTGGGTATGTGGAAGAATGGGTTCAGCAGGAGATTAAAGTGTATGGATTTATCCCTCCGAGCTGTGAGAAGATGTACGAGCTCGAATCAGAAATGAGCGGATTAGACAAAGAATATCTAATCAAGAATTTCAGGGAAGCGGGCGGGATATGGATAAAAACCGACAAGTGTGCTTACGACAGTTTCGACGGCTCTCATCTTCAGGATTATGCGGCTATACGATTTACAAAGAACTTTTGCAAAAAGCTGATTAAAAACGAACATGAAAATTAAGGCCAAAAAATCGCAGGGGACTCATCTTTCTGAAATGGAAACTATTATGATATGAAAAAAACTCTAAGCAAATTCAGGTATCTGTGGTCTGACAGGACGGTAAGGACTCTAATACTGACAGTTATATTAATTGCAATTATGGGTTTATCTCGTCCGGACAGGGACCACGGTCTGTACCCAAGTGAATACTGGGCAAGGAAAGCCGGCTGGGAACAATGCGCCGATATGGTTCTGGCCGGCGATTCACGGGTACTTTCTGCTTTATCACCGATAGAAATGCAAAGGTATTTTCCGGGCACGAGAATATATAATTACGGCTTCGGCGGGGCGTGGTTCTCGAAGCAATATATGGATAAGGTGGAAGAGCTGCTCGATGCAAAAGTCGAAAATAAAACTATCATAATGGGCATAAGTCCGCATTCACTGACGAAACGGCCTGCCGAGACGGGCAATTTCTATGAAATTCATTCAATGTCGAACCGTGATAGATTTATGCACATACACTTTGCCGCATTGATGCGCTTTTTTGACCCCTTATCATTCAGCGCGGCGATTGACGGCACTTTTCCGTCGCTTGCCGAAAGCCATACAGAGAGGACATTTTTCGCCGACGGCTGGATAGCCGTTCATAAAGAGCCAAGCTCGAAAAAACACGCGATAAGAAAATATGCCGGATTTTATGAAGAAAGAGTCGTGGACCCCTGCAATATTGAGAATATTGTCAAATACGTTAAGAAATGGACCAGCCAGAGGATTAAAGTGTATGGTTTTATACCGCCGACTTGTCCGGAAATGTACGAACTCGAAGCGGCAGTAAGCGGTCTTGACGAACAGTATTTCATCAACAGATTCGAGACAGCAGGTGGCATATGGATTAATATTGACCCGGCTGCATATCACAGCTTCGACGGCTCGCATCTTCAGGATGACGCGGCTCTGCAATTGACACGTGACTTTGTCGCGGAAATGATGAAACTACAAAAGGAAAATGTCCCCTTAGCAGTAAAGGAATGAGTGAACCGGTTCTAAATAATGACCACACGTGATTTATTTAAATGTCAGCAGCTGACATACTAATGCCACAAAATAAAAGGCTATCGTACAATCAATGTCTGCTTGTCAGGGATTGATTCGAACTAAACTAGGATATTTCAACCGGCTTTGACCTGCGGAGACTATATATATGAAAGCAATGATAATCGGCATTGACGGGGGCACGTGGCAGCTTTTCGATGATGAACTGCTCAGGAATCATATGCCCCATCTTAATTCGCTTAAGATGAAAGGATATTGGGGGGAGCTGCGTTCGACCGATCCTCCTATTACACCGGCAGCCTGGACAACCTGTGTCACAGGCTGTCAGCCTTACAAGCACGGTGTTGTCGGATTCAAAGATTACAGTTTTGCCGAGAACAGGACGAGGATAAGCTCCTCGGCGAGCTGCAGGGTGCCCACGATGTTCGAGCAGCTTAGTGAGCAGGGCTATAAAATAGTGTCGATTAACGTGCCGTGGACGTATCCCTGCAGAAAAGTCAACGGGATTGCAGTAGCCGGTTTCGGTATGCCGGGAGCTGAGTCAGTTTTTACTTATCCCGCAGACTTCAAACAGAAATTACTTTCGAAGATACCGGATTATACAGTTGTACCGGACACGGACAACTCCGACCCCGGCAATCTGAAAATATTAGAAGAAAATCTGGGGAAATTCGAGCGATGTTTTGAGCAGAAAGTACAGGCGGCACGGCTGGCTTGCGAGGAGGTGGAGCCGGATGTTATGATGGTCCAGTTCCAGAACATCGATACGATGGGCCACATTATGTGGTCATACCTGGACAGGGCAACCAGGGATAACTTCCCGGAGCAACGTGACAGAATATTCAAGACCCTCGAGAAGTTTGACGAGGCGCTCGGCAATATACTTAAGCTCGTTACGAACAGCGACGCTGTCGTTTGTGCGGCGAGCGACCACGGCTTGTGCAGACTGAGGGGTATAATCCGGCCTAATGTGTTCCTGCGTGAATGGGGCTATCTGAAGTTTGCCTCGCCTGTTAAAAGTATGACCATCAGGCTAATCAGAAAATTGCACAGATTAACAGGCAAAAGCAGTCCGGTCATGACAGTCGAATCGAAAACACCGCTTGACTGGAGACGAACAAAGGCCATAATGCTTATTCCCGCATTATCCGGTCATATCTATATAAATCTTGAGGAGCGCAACCTCAAAGGCTGTGTTAAGCAAGGCGAAGAATACGAGCAACTCCTGGACGAGCTTAGCATCAGATTTTTGGAGTTGAGAGGTCCGGACGGCGAGCCGCTGTTCATAAAGGCAATCAGGCCTGCAAAACTATACGAAAATGAAGATATTGACCATGAGATAACGGCGGACCTTATTTTGATTCCAAATGACGGCTACACAACATCCGACAAGGTAAACAAAAAGACCAAGAGTATGAAGATGCTGCCGGCAGACCAGGTCGGCGGGTCACATCGGTATGAAGGGATGTATATTTTTAACGGGCCTAATGTCCGCACAGGCGAGGGGCCCGGGCACATCGTTGATATAATGCCGAGCATATACGCCCTGCTGGGTGTTGAGTTGCCCGACTATATTGACGGGCGGCCGATGCAGGGTATTTTCAGGCAGCCGGTCGATGTGAAATACCGAAAGACAGATGAAGAGCCGGCAAAGCACGCAAGGACTGATTCGGTATTATCATCAGAAGAAGAAGAACAGATCGTCAAGCGGCTCAGGGCACTGGGCTATACCGAATAAGATAACCGATTTACAACAAACCTCTTAAAAGCGATTTCTTGCCCATCATTGGGCCTTGTAATATAATTCGGGACTGATTATAAGGCCGGTTATATCACTCTAAATGAGGTATTTGGGACTTTCCGATGCCAGCCGTGAGCGTACTTATGACATCTTACAACCATGAGGCTTATCTTTGTGAGTCAATCGAGAGCGTCCTGAGCCAGAGTTTTGACGACCTGGAGCTGATTATAATCGATGACGGTTCGAAAGACGGCTCGCCGAAAATCATCGAGCGCTTCGCAAGGGAGCACCCAAAGGTCAAAGCAATATATCACAGTGAGAACAAGGGAATCGCAAAGACCCTGAACGAAGGACTTGAAACAGCAGAAGGGAAATATATAGCAATAGCATCTTCCGATGATATGTGGCTCGGCGACAAGCTCGCCAGGCAGGTGGAAATATTAAACCGAAACAACGACCTTATTGTCTGGTCCGACGCGTATATCATAGATGAGCATGGCAAAGACACGGGTTTGCTGTGGAGCCGGCGATATAAGACGTCAGAGAAGAAAAAAAGCGGTGATATTTTCCTCCAATTGTTGTGGGGCAATTTTATATGCCCCCAGAGTCTGATGCTGAGAAAAGGAATCGCCGATTCTGTTAGGTTCGACCCGGTGATAAACTATGCAGTCGATTACAGGTTCCTGATTAACGTTTCCAAAAAGCATGAATTTTTCTATCTCGACGAGCCGCTTGTGAAATACAGGGTTCACGGTGACAATACCATACAGAGAAATTCCGGCCTCTGGCGCAAGGATATGTTCAGAATCTTCAGGGACGAAATACGCCGTGACGGTGCACAATTACCCGGCAAGCTGAGGGCAAGGCTTCTGGCCAGAGTGGGCAGATATCATTTGAGCAGAAGGCAGTACCGGCTGGCACGATATTATCTGCGACAGGCCGTTAAACAAGATTTCTCGAACGTTTCCTATTTACGAAATCTGTTGCGGTCCTGTATAAAAGCAGGTTCGGTGCGTGAAAGTAATAAAAACTTTCTTTACAAAGGCTGAATTTCGAGGTGTTCTTTATGAACAAGGCCCGCAGGGTACTTATTATTGCAGATATTAGTCTCAAGCCTGCCAAGGTATTTCAAAACCAGGTGTTGTCGTTCGCCAAGGGACTGATAAGAAAAGGCAATGACGCAAGGATTTTCAATTATTCGGGCGAAATTGCAAAGCTCAGCCCGTTCAAAAGCAGAACCTTGTCGAAATTACTGTGCAAGAACAAGGTCGACCGGCTCTTGTGCAGCTTCTGCAAAGATTATGAGCCCGAACTAATATGTATCAATTTTCCAAAGTCTCTGGATTATGAAACACTCGTCAAAATTCGTAATGCAGCTCCTCAGGCAAAGTTGCTTGGCTCGGACGGTGACCCGTGGCCGAAGGCAAAACCGGAAAGAATCAGGACGGCAAGAGGTTTGGATATACTTGTAGCTACAAATGATGATAAGTGGCTACAGGATTATCGAGATGCAGGTGTTGGACTTGCCTGTTTCATACCAAACTGCTGTGACCCGGACATCGAGCACAGATATGAAGTCGATGACAAATGGCGAAGCAATATACTCTGGATAGGCACGCTGCAGCACCACGTCGATACGAGTTACGGCCTTCGCAGAGAGCTGGTTTTGAAACTTGCACAACGAAAGAAAAGTGCGATTTACGGCGCCTGCGGAAGAGACAAGATAGAGGGCAAAGATGCTCTATATGCCATAAGCGGAGCGAAGATAGGCCTAAGCGTCAATGCATACGAACCAGTACGGCTCGGTCACTCAAACCGTCTGACCCGCCTGATGGCAGGCGGCGCATTTGTTCTTTCGAACAGGTTTCCGGGCTGTGAAATGCTTTATAAAGACGGTGAGCACTTGAAGTATTTCGACACCATGGACGAATTTTTCGAGCTGGCGGAGTGGTATCTAAGCCATGAACAGGAAAGAAAAAGAATAGCCGACGCGGGTATGACCTGGGTACATCAGCAATTCAACTGTGAAAAAATCGCCGGTTATACGCTGGAGCTGGCGGAGCACGGCCGATACAGTGCGCCGTGGTATTCGAGCCTATCGACAGCCAGGCAGGCTGAATAGGTAAATCAACCGAGCCCCTTTTGCCAGGATATCTTCAGAAGTCCTGCCGAGTGTCTTAGTTTATCCACAGCATAGCGTTTGATTGTGGAACTGAAGAAGACCGCGCCGAACGCGTATGTAATTGCGTAGAGAATCAGTTGGATTATCTCATTCAGGACGAATGCCGATTTAAAGAACAAGCTGAACAAAGTTGAGCTGAATCGCGACCGGTGTTTTCTGAAGAATTTGAGCAGGCTGGTCATGGCCATGATTGTTTTTTCCACAGGCACCTGCTTTGAGGAGCGGCCTGCCAGATGTATTATCTCGGTGTCGGGTACAAACATCACCCGCCACCGGGCCTGTCTAATTCTGTAACAGAGGTCGACCTCTTCGTAATACATAAAGAAATTCTGCTCATCCATAGGGCCGACATTATCCAGGGCCTTTTTTCGCACCATCAAGGCGGCGCCAATTACCTGCTCTACCTCAGCGGTTTGATTATATGAGAAATCCCGCATCAGCCATTTGCTGTAAGCAGGCCTGAGGATGCAGAGTGCTTTGAAGAATGTATGTCTGTGCAAAGCACCGGCGTAAGAGGGAAAGCGACGGACGGTCTTCTGGACGCGCCCGTCTTCAAAAACGAGTCTCGGGCTGCAAGCTCCGACGTCAGTGTTGCGTTCCATATAATCGAGCAGGATATCGACAGCATTATTCTTTAAGATTGTGTCTGGATTGAGAAAGAAGATATATCGGCCGCGGGCTGCTTCGAGGCCCTGATTGTTTGCGGCGGCAAAGCCCCGATTTTTGTCGTTGGCGATGAGTTTGACCGCAGGGAATTGCCGGCGGAGCGCATCGACTGTCCCGTCACCGCTGGCGTTGTCGATTACGATAATTTCATATTCACCTCCCGGCGGGTTGGCAAGAATTGACTGCAGGCAATTGAGCAGCTCGGCCCGGACGTTCCAGCAAACTATAATTATACTCAACTGCATAGGTGATTCGTTTTACAGACAGAATATATCCGGACACACAGCCTGATGCATAACGTAATGCGTTCTCAGGCCGGCCATCGGAGAAGATGTTATCATGCGAGAAGGCTTTTTGTCAATTGCTCGGCTGACGTCACGACGGGGCAACACTTAAAACCTTGACAAGCGCAGGTGCGGCAATATCATTGCATTAAATTAATACATGAGGTTTATGAAACGAAAACAGGTCTGAATTATGAATGTAGTACTACTGCTGTCAGATGCTCTTCGGGCAGGCAATCTCGGTTGTTACGGATACGATAAGGACACGTGCCCGGAAATTGACAGGATTGCACAAAGCGGAATTCGCTTCAGCAATGCTTTTTCGACAATAAACGCGACCGATTCATCCCTAACTACTCTGTTCACGGGAAAATACCCCTTATCTCACGGCGTGCTGAATCAGGGCCTTCAGGTTACCGACAGAGAAAAGGGATATACAGCCAGACTGACTTTGCTGCCTGAGCTGCTTCGTAAGAACGGCTATGCCACAATCGGCATCGACTGGCTGGGGCGCTGGCACAGGAAAGGATACGATTTTTACGGCAGGGTCAGGCAAAATCCCGAAAGTACCGGGGCGCAAAGCAATTCGACCGATTATACGAAGCGAGGGGGATTTAGTCCGGGTCAATTGTTATCCAGACTCGGTGTCGCGGCGTTTTCGTGGCTGATGTCTCAAACGAGAGACAATTTTTATTACGGGCTTCCAGATGAGGCCAGGGCGAACGTCAGAGCGTGGCTGCTGCGTAACTGCGAGCAAGGCTGTGTCCCGGAAGCTTTGACAAACAAGATGCCGGCCTTTTCCGATGCGGATGCTGTGACTGATTTATCAATTGAATATATACGACAGTATGCAAAAAAGCGGAATTTCTTTCTGTTCGCTCATTACTGGGACACACACATCCCATATACCGCACCACGGTCTGTAGTGAAGGAGCTGATGAGTAAATATAAGTACTCGGATGAAAGAGTCGCACCAATTATGAAGAAACTTCGAGGAACAAGAGCAGAGAGATTAATTCAGAAAAGTATCCACGGCCGGAAAAGGCCGAGGACGGTAGGGGCAGTCGAGGCACAATATGACGCTTCGATTCGGTTTGTTGATAAAAATATCGGCAGGCTATACGCCGCTCTCGAAGAGCTCGGCATACTGCAGGAGACGCTTGTAATAGTAATGGCCGACCACGGGGAGAGTATGACCGAGCATGAAATTTATTTCGCTCACCACGGACTTTATGAGCCGCAGGTTAAAATACCGCTTATCCTGACAGGCGGCAACTGCCCCAGGGGCACAGTCCACGACGGATTTGTCCAGAATTTCGATGTCATGCCGACGATTTTGGATTTCCTCGGAATAGAGACGCTGGAAACGGAGTTCGACGGGCAATCATTGTTTGAGTTAATGGACTGCGACAATCGCCGGTTTGCTTATGCGGAACAAGCGGCGCCGCCGCGCATCAGAATGATAAGGGATAAAAAGTTTAAGTACATTATGAGGCTGGATGACGCTAAATGCTCATGTTGCCAGATACATCACAGCGAGACAGATGAACTGTTCGACCTGGTAAAAGACCCTGATGAGCTGCATAATATATGGAATGAACAGGCTGCCGCTCCTTATAAGCAGCAATTGGAAAACTTTATTAACAGCCTTTCGAAACCGTCAGATTTCCAGGCCCCTTCTTTTGAGGATGAGCATGACGTTCTCGAAAGACTAAAGGCACTCGGATATCAATAAAATCAAGTGCGTCGAAGAATATTGCAAGAAATATGAAATTATTTTTCCGCAGGTATCATCTCATTTATAATCGGCACGAGTAAATCAGCCGTGATTTTTACAGCTTCATAATTCCAGTGTGAATCGTCGAGCTGATAAAGCAACAAATCTGCCTTTTCTTTCCGGGCCTCCTGGAAGGCCTGTTCCAGATTTACGGTAGTTATCCCCTCTGCCTGCAGATAAGTAATGAATCGGGTGAAGGCGTCGGATTTCGATTCTCCCGGCGCAATGTCGTAATATATGCTCTTTTTGCACGGCACGGGCAGGAATATGAACTTTATGTTCCTGCTTTGTAATACGGTCTTATAGGATTCGAGCATTCGGGCAATTTGTTTAGTTTGGTCCTGCGACAAATGCAGTCTTTGTATTAATCTGTTAAAGAGCATAGGCTTGCCGTCAAAAAGTTTTGTACCGGCCGGGGCCGGCTGTTTGTCGTAAAAGAACTCCATTACCCTGGCTCTTAAAAAGTTGAGAGAATTCCATTTGAACATCCGGTTTTGTGTAGTGTCGATGTAAGTAACAACGCGGTTTTGCATTAACCGCTGTCTGAGCCCGGTCCAATGCAGTTTGTACAAATCCTGTTTCGGTTTTTTTATACTTTGAACGCTTATCTGCGGTTCCACAAGTTCGAGGATTACCACCTTAGGCGGATTATCAACGAATCTCGGGTCGTTCAGGAAATTTCTGATATTGGCCGGGGCCATGGCATAGACCTTCATCCGCAGTCTGGATTGCAATACTTCAGAAAGCAGCTCTTCCTGGCTGAGCGTATCACCTACAATGAAAGAGTCTCCAATTATTACAACGTCGGGTTTTTCCCAGGCGTTGGTGTTGCGATAGCCGTACCGGTCGGTAATCCATGTGACTTTTTGGTGTTCAGCGTAGTCGGTATTTCTGGCCAGAGTACCGACCTCGACCTTTTCGAGCCTGATGTTCGGATAGAATTTGCCCGTCGAAAGAGAGGGGCCCATAATTCTGAGCGACTCCCATACCCGGAATGTGAAAAAGTCGATGGGCAGGACAAACAGTTCGACGGCCTGGGCGATAATGAAAGGCGACAAAAACAAAACGAGTTTTACCAGAAACTTTTTCATAGTGTTTTTAAAACTGGAAATATATAAACGGCTCGGCGTTAAGACTGCCCAGCAGCATAATGCTAATGACTAAAGAATAATACACCGCCCAGCGGAACCACAGCGGTTTGAGTTTTATAACGTCTCGCCAGTCAATGCGTCGTTGGAGCAGATGAACGCTTTCGAGGACAATCACAAGCAGTATGCAGAGTATGAAAAGAGACGGCTTACCTGCGACAAATACCAGTTCCGAAGTGGACTGTGTGGTAAGCATCTGCCAGCCGCTGAGCAGGTGAGTTACGATGTACCATGCGTCGGAGAGCGAGTTGGCGCGGAAGAAGATCCAGCCGAAGCAGATAAGGCCGAAGGTAATCGCAACCTGTACGAGTTTTTTCAGGAAAGGGGCTTTGTCAAGCCCTATCCAGCCTGTGAACTGCGCACGGGCTGTGCGCGTGAGCAGGCCGACAATCAGGTATGTGCCGTGGAGCAGGCCCCAGATGATAAACGTCCAGTTTGCTCCGTGCCAGAGTCCGCAGAGCAGAAATACAATGAAAAGGTTAAGGCAATGGCGAGGCAATGCCACGCGGCTGCCGCCAATAGGAATATACAGATAGTCGCGGAACCACGTTGAGAGCGAGATGTGCCAGCGTCTCCAGAACTGCCTGATGGATTTGGAGTAGTACGGTCGCTGAAAATTTTCCATCAGTTCTATGCCGAGCACCTGGGCCGAACCTCTGGCAATGTCGGTATAGCCGCTGAAATCGCAGTATATCTGGTATGCGAAGAAGACCGTGGCTATAAAGTAAGACGGCCCGGCATAATCAGCGGGAGCATTGTAAACCGGGTCCACGAGCCTGGCTAAGGTATCGGCGATAACGACCTTCTTGAAGAATCCCCAGAGCATCAGCCTGATGCCGTTGACGACCCGCTCATAGTCGAATTTGACGACGTTGTCGAACTGAGGCAGCAGCCGGGTGGAACGCTCGATGGGTCCTGCTACAAGCTGCGGGAAGAAGCTTACGTACAGAGCAAAGATGCCAAGTCTCTTTTCGGGCGGCCGGATACCTCTGAAAACATCGATGGTATAACTGAGCGTTTGAAAGGTATAAAAGCTGATACCGACGGGCAGGAGCACGTTCAAAAACGGTTTACCCTGTTGGCCAAAGCCGAGGACATATTGGAAGCTGTAGGCAAAGAAGTTCAGGTATTTAAATGTGAACAGCAGGCCCAAATTAGTAAACAGACTCACAAGCAGAAACAGTTTGCGGCGGCCGGGTTTTGAAGTCCGTCCCATTGCCAGAGCGCAGCAGTAATCAATGAGCGTGGAGATGATGATGAGGATGATGTAGGCTGGTTTCCAGCACATATAGAAATAGTAGCTGCCGGCCAAAAGCAGGACCCACCGCCATCGATGCGGCAAGGCGAAATAGACAGACACGATAAGGGTGAAGAAGACCAGAAAATCAACGGAATTAAAAAGCATTTAGAGCGGCCAAAGCCTCCATGCAAATACATCTTTTGTATATTACATTTTTATCTGAAAGGGTTTTGCGATATTGCCCATAATTCGGAAAACAGTAGCAGAACCGCCTGGTTGTGTCAAATCCCTGATATCGAAGCCCGTGCAAAATGGCGGCAATGGAAAACGGTCATAAATAAAGCGAGGAGAATTTTCAGATGCGTCGACTGAGAAAAGGTTTGCTGAGTTGCTTAGAAGATTATTCCCAGGAGCCGTCGGCGCCGAGGGTCTTTGTTCCTTCCGGCGCGTTATCCAGGCTGGCTTCCACCTCAATAACCGCATGGCTGTAGTCGTCTATTTCGGTGATGGTGTAGTCGCCGGGGACAAAATATGTTCCGACCAAATCGAATTCATCAAAGCCCAATGCCGCCTGTATATTTGTGTCGTCGAGACTCTTATTAACAAGGTCGGTTCGAGCATCTTCAAGACCGTTACAGGCAACGTAAGTCGAGACGGCTATACGGATAGTACCAGCGGCGGCGTTCGCCTCGGACCATTTAGCCTCGAAAATTCTGCCCGTGATAATCGGTATGGCCACGGATGCAAGAACGGCCACAATAAGGATTACGACCACAAGCTCTATCAATGTAAAACCACGGGGCTCGTGCGGTTTTTGCTTAAAAAGGCCGATTTTCAATCTGTGAGCAGATTTGCGTGAGTAATGATTTATCATAACCAGAATCTTATCGGCAAATTCGGTTAGAGACTTCGGCAGGAAAACACCAATTGGGGAGTCCTATAAAATCTGAACGATTGTTCAGGCGGGCAGCGGTTTAGTATTCCGGTATAACCAGCTGGTCTTTGAGGAACAGATAATAGAGTTTGCCTTCCTGGTATGTCTGGCCGGCGAGGCGGCCCGCTTCGTCTCCGACACCCATGTAAACATCACACCTGCCCGGCGCCCTTATGGCGCCGCCTGTGTCCTGGTCGAGAGCAAATCCACTATATAGCTCGTTGACGACCTGTCCACCCTGAAGCTTCGGCAGCGTGGTTGTTATATAGGTGATAGAGGCGCGCGGGAAAATTGACTTGTCGGTTGCTGCGGACCTGTAGGCTGTGACCGGCACGTTGAGACTGCCACGCGGTGAGCCCTGCTCATTCCTGAAGAAAACGAACCTGGGATTAAGGCCGGTGTATCGTGCAACCTGGTCCGTGTGCCTCTTAAAGTAGTCTATCATTGCGGCAAGGCTGAGCTGGTTTTTGCTGATTACACCGTCGCTGACCATCTGCTGCGAGATGCTTTTGTACTCGTGGCCGTTGTTGCCGGCATAGCCGACGGTCTGCAGAGTGCCGTCGGGCAGGCGAATCTTGGCTGAGCCCTGGACGTGAGCTATATATACCTCGAAGGGGTCAGTCAGCCAGATTAGCTCTTTGCCCCTGAGCATTTGTGTTCTTTCGATGACCGCCCTTGGCGGATAGGGGATAATAGCTCCGTCGGCGGAGCGCCTGCCGAGGATTTCCCCGTTAGGCCCCTTTACGAGGTCCGGCGGCTGATTGTAAAGAGGGTAGCGATACCGCTCGTCGCGATTTCCCGAGCCGTCGAATATCGGTGTATAATAGCCGGTAAACAGGACTGTTCCACGGTCATCGCAGCCGACAGATATGTATACATCGAACTTGTCTCGGATAGCCTGGTTCAGCTCCGGGCCGGTCAAACCGCTATCGAGCAGCTCAGCAAAGGCTTCGAGGCTTTTTACCGCCCTGGAGTGAGTTATATCGTCAACAGGATAAAACTGCCTGCTGGAGGGTTTGCTCATATAATTGAGGCTGTTTTCTATCGAATCGCGAAGTCCTCGAAGATTGATGCACGCCAGCGTAAAGTCCGGTGTTTCGTAGGGATTAGTAATCTTGCGGAGGGCGGACTGACCCGGCGGCAGGGGCCTGTCGTAGGAAGGCTTGAGGGGCTGCGGCTGCGGCTCGGTCCTACAACCGATAAAAACCATAAATGACGCATAAAGGAACGTCAGGCAGATTTCACGTTTCACGCTGAACACCTCATCGCTTTGAAGGAACCATCAAATTAAAACAACACTACAAATTATTTCGGCCAATAATACCGCTTTTACGCAGCTAAAATGGGTTTCAACAACAATATTTAGAATTATTATGCACAGGCAGAACCTCTAAAATCCGGGGCCGTATATATAAACAGGGACGTAAACAGGGTGTAACTAAAAATAACAGCATTAATGCTTTTTCTCTTCTTCCTCCGAAAAGCTCGGCCCTTCAAACGGGGTCGGGCTTTTTTTTTATGGTGTGCCAGGCCGCCCGGATACGCCAACAGGTGTGCATCGGATACATCCCAGACAAGGAAGATAGGGCAATATTCCGATTAAAAATCCTGTTCAGCCAAGAGCTTAATGGATTCGCGGAACTCCAGTGCGATGCAAAAGGGATTTGTTGTGAGGTGTTTTAATGTGCCGGCGGTTGTTCAAGCGTGTTTTCTAAGGAGTAGTCCGCCGAGACTTAACAACAGAAGTGTAGTTGGTTCGGGTATTGTATTTATATGCGTGTAAGTATCTGAACCCCATAGATCAAATATGAAATCTTCGTTGTTAAGATTGTATGTGCCGGTGACCTGTCCGATGTCCCAACGTCCTCCAGTATCTGTAATGACTATATCATGGGCGTACAGATTTATTGTGCTACTATCAACTGCCGCTAAACCACCCACTAAATCTCCACCGTAGATATTGGCAATGCTGTTATCATTGACAACAAAATAAGTCATTTCTCCATCATACCAATTTGTTCTTGTGACATCGAAAGCCCATACATATCCTATGTCACCTCCAAATATATCAAGCAGGACATCATTGTATATCTCGATTTCAGCGTAGCTGTCGCCGTCGTAGATTTCATGATGACCGGTCTCCCATACGGTTCCAGCTATAAGCGGACTTCCGATAGACAGCAGAATCAGAAGTGCAAAAACAATCTTCCTTTCCTCTCCCGATGTTTTTTGTGCACTCATCTTACTCGCTCCTTTTGGACTAAGATTGTACCAATTTTCCCTCGTAAAGTCAAATAAAAATAGAACTTAGCATACGCCCTATACTTTTTGTGAAAAAGATTTTCCGGCAAATAATAGTAGAGGTGTTATGTGAAGCGAACTATCGGGTTTAAACCTTTGCGGGTATGGGTTTTTCGGGTATTGCGGCGACGGCTTCTTTGATTCTTCTCTGTGCAACCCTGGTCTTTCTGGTGATTATCGAAGCGGTATCGGAACCCATTGAGCGCAATTTTTCGTATCGTTTTTCGAGCAGCGTATCGATTTTGAAACGTCTCAGCTCGCGCAGCGTCCGCACGATATAGTCCTCGACGCTGTAAACCGTATCGTGGAGATTACGATGTGCTCCGCCGACCGGCTCTGGGATGACCGCGTCAATCAGCTTTAGTTTGAGCAGGTCTTTGCTCGTGAGCTTCAGGGCCTCGGCGGCCTGGGGTGCCTGTGAGCCGTCGCGCCAGAGGATGGCGGCACAGCCTTCCGGTGAGATGACAGAAAAATACGCGAACTCAAGCATCGCCATCCGGTCGCCGACGCCTATAGCAAGCGCGCCGCCGGAGCCGCCTTCACCGATACAGATATTGATGATAGGCACCGCCAAGCGCGACATTTCGAAAAGGTTCTCGGCTATGGCCTGTGCCTGGCCTCGTTCTTCGGCACCGACGCCGGGATAAGCACCGGGCGTATCTATGAATGTAATGATGGGCAGGCCGAACTTTTCGGCGAACTTCATTTTGAGCATGGCCTTGCGGTAACCTTCAGGATTGGGACAGCCGAAATTGCAGGCGATTTTCTCTTTTGTGCTGCGGCCTTTGTTCTGGCCGACAATCATCACCTTTTCTCTTTTGATTCTGCCCAGTCCGGCGGTGATAGCCCTGTCGTCGCCGAACCTCCTGTCGCCGTGAAGCCGGCGAAAATCCTGCACCATCAGGTTTATGTAGTCTTCGAGCAGCGGCCTTTTGGGGTGACGGGCGACCTGTACCGTCTGCCATGCTGACAGGTTGCTGTAAACTTTCTTCAGCTCGGCGACTTTTTCACGTTCGAGCCTGCGTACCTCGGTGGAATAGTCGATGCCCTTGGTTGAAGTCAGTCGCTGCAGCTCGGTAATCTGCCGGTCGATGGCGGCGATGCCGTTCTCGAACGCGAGGTAGTCGCCGTTGGGCGTACCGTTATTTGCGTTATTTCTCTCAGCCATAAGTACCTTAGCCGTCCGTCATCTTAATAAAAGTAATCGGCCATATTTAACTGTGGCCACAAAAAAATCCAGCCACCCCGATAAATCGGGGCAGGCGGGATATCACCTTGTCCTCTACCAGTTCCGTTGGTGCGTCTTATGAAAGAAAAATAATAGCACTTTGAGCGGTCATATAAAAGAAAAAAATTGACACCAGTCGGCCGTTAAGATAATTTTTAGCATGCTTTTCTTTGTTCCTTCTTTACCTAAGGTATTTGCATTGAAGGAGTTGCGACAAATAACGGTAATCGGGCTGGGGCTGCTGGGAGGCTCGGTGGCGCTATCGGCACAAAGTGTCAGCCGGACTGTCAGGGTGGTTGGTTTTGCCCACCGCGGCGGCACTCGAGCAAAGGCCGCAAAACTTCTGGCTGCCACCGATGTCGCGGATGATTTAAGCGGCAGCGTAGTCGGTTCGGACATCGTTATCTTAGCTACGCCGATTTATACTTTTGAAAAGATTTTTAACGATATCAGAGATTCGCTCAAAGCCGGCGCGATTGTAACCGACGTCGGGTCAACCAAAATACTGCCGCACCGATGGGCGGCAAAGCAACTGCCAAAAAGTGTTTACTATGTCGGTTCACATCCGATAGCCGGCTCGGAGCAGAGGGGAGTGGAGTTTGCAAGGGATGATTTGTTCGAGCAGGCGAACTGCATACTGACAGCGACAAAAAGTACGAACCAGCGGGCGGTTAGGATACTAAAAGATTTCTGGTCGCAGATGGGCTGCCGTGTTAAGCTGATGAATCCTGCTGAGCACGACAAGGTGTTCGCCAAAGTCAGTCACCTGCCGCATCTGACGGCTGCGGCACTGTTGAACGCCAACGATAACGACCAGCTAAAATACGCCGGCAAAGGCTTTATGGATACCTCGCGTGTTGCGAGCGGACCATCGAATATCTGGGTCGATATACTTCTGGCCAATGCGGGTAACTGTATCAGAGGCATCGACAGATTCAAAAAGGAGCTCGATAAACTCAAAAAGGCAATCAAGGCCGGCGATAGCGCTAAGCTCCAGAAACTGCTTGGAAGGGCACGGGACCGGCGCGCTAAACTTGTTAAGGACAAACTGAAAAAGAGGGAACTTGTATAGTGAAACAGTGGCGATTTGAAGTGTTCAACAGGCCCGGCACAAGTGACGTTCACGGCGGCGGTGTACTGGAAGACATCAGGGAGCTCGGAATCAATTCGGTCGAGGCGGTGCAGTCGGCCAGGGTGTTCTTAATCGAGGCGGATTTCGATAAGGACTCCGCAGAGCGTATCGCACGGGAATTGCTGACCGACCCGGTTTGCGAGGAATATTATATAGGAAGGAGCAAGGCGCCGGCGGGTCTGGCAAAAGCGACTTTGATTGAGGTGCACCTCAAAAGCGGTGTCACCGACCCGGTCGCCGAATCTGTCACCGCGGCGCTGGCGGATATGGGCGTTAGCGTCGAGAATGTTCGTACCGCTCGAAAGTATGTTTTGCTCGGCCAAATAAACCAAAAGCAACTTGCAATAATCAGTCAGAAAATACTGGCCAACGATTGTATCGAGACGGTGATAGTCGGAGATGCGGCTGAGCCGCCGAGCCCGCACATCAAACCGTATGAATTGAAAATTGTGCACTGGCCGATATGTGAACTCGACGACGATGGGCTAACGGCCCTGAGCAAGGGAAAAGACCTGTTCCTCAATCTCGTCGAGATGAAGACTCTACAGCAGCACTACCGAGACCTCGGCAGGGAACCGACCGACGTCGAGCTGGAAATGCTCGCTCAGACCTGGAGCGAACACTGTGTTCACAAGACACTGAAAAGTTCGGTCGATATGAGTATCAACGGTGAGCAGGTTCATTTCGATAATCTGCTCAAAGAGACCGTATTCGGCGCGACAAAGGAACTGAATAAGCCCTGGTGCATTTCAGTTTTCGACGACAACGCAGGCGTTATAGAGTTCGACGAAACAAGCGCTGTATGCTTCAAGGTCGAGACGCATAATCATCCTTCGGCGCTGGACCCTTACGGCGGGGCGGCGACGGGGATAGGCGGAGTTATACGTGACCCGATGGGTACGGGACTCGGCGCTAAACCAATAGCTAATACCGACATTTTCTGTTTCGGGCCGCCTGATATGAAGCTCGAAGAAATACCCAAAGGCGTGCTGCATCCGAGGAGGATTATGAAAGGTGTCGTTGCCGGGGTTCGGGATTACGGCAACAGGATGGGCATCCCGACCGTCAACGGCGCGATATATTTCGACGAGCGGTATCTGGCTAACCCATTAGTGTACTGCGGCAATATCGGCCTGATGGATAAGGACAAATGTTTTAAGCATCCGCAAAGCGGCAATATTATCATCGTTGTCGGCGGAAGGACGGGCAGGGACGGCATTCACGGTGCGACTTTTTCGTCGGGCGAAATGACGCATGAGCACGAGACGGTTTTCTCGCATGCGGTGCAGATTGGAAATGCGATTACCGAAAAGAAGATGCTCGACGTACTTCTGCAGGCCAGAGACGCGGGACTTTACGAGGCAATAACCGACTGCGGGGCGGGCGGGCTGAGCAGCGCGGTCGGAGAAATGGGCAGGGAACTCGGGGCGGAAGTTGACCTCGAAAAAGTGCCGCTAAAATACGCGGGGCTCAATTACACCGAGATATGGATAAGCGAAGCGCAGGAGAGAATGGTCGTCGCGGTCAGGCCGGAGAACCTCGAAGCGATAAAGAAAATATTCGATTCCGAAAACGTCGAATCCACGGTCATCGGCAAATTTACAAATGACAAAAAACTCGTCCTTCGATATCAGGGCCGGGTTGTCGGCAAGCTGGATATGTATTTTCTGCACGAGGGGGTACCGAAATATTCACGAAAGGCCGAATGGAAGGGTCGAGAATTATCCGAGCCGAACATACCCGAAAAAGAAAACTATAACGATGAGCTTATAAAGATTCTCTCATCATACAATGTTGCAAGCAAGGAGTGGGTGATTCGCCAATATGACCACGAGGTACAGGGCGGTTCTGCAATCAAGCCGCTGGTTGGCATTGCGAACGACGGGCCGGGCGACGCGGCGGTTATTCGGCCGAAGTACGATTCGGACAGGGGCCTTGCGATAAGCTGCGGGATGAACCCGATGTACGGCGATATCGACCCGTACTGGATGGCGCTGGCTGGGATAGAAGAGGCGATTCGGAATATCATCTGCGTCGGCGGAAGGTCCGACCGGATTGCAATTCTGGATAACTTTTGCTGGGGCGACTGTACAAGACCAGAGACTTTCGGGCCTCTGGTAAGGGCGGCACAGGCCTGTCGAGACGGGGCGATGGCTTATTCGGTCCCGTTCATTTCAGGAAAGGATTCACTCAATAATGAGTTTCGCTGCGAGGACGGCAGCAGGATATCGATACCGTCAACTCTGCTTATCAGCGCAATATCCATCGTTGATGACGTCAATAAATGTATAACGATGGACGCAAAAAAGGCAGGTAACTTAATTTTCATAGTGGGTGAAACAAAGAATGAACTCGGCGGCTCACATTACTATAAGATTCACGATGAGCTCGGCGCGAACGTGCCGACGCTGGATTTGGAAAAAGGACCGATGATAGCGGAACGTCTTTGTCGGGCAATAGCTGAGGGACTTGTCGTAAGCTGTCACGATTGTTCGGAAGGCGGCCTGGCAGCAGCACTGGCGGAGATGGCATTCGCAGGCGGATTAGGCATAGAAGCGGACCTGCGTGCCCTGCCAAAAGCAGCGGACTGCACGCGGACCGATGTGCAGTTATTCAGTGAGTCGAACTCTCGGTTCGTCGTTGAGGTTCAGCCGGATAAGTTCGATTTATTTGCGAAGTTGATGTTGAATTTGCCGTTCGGCCAGATAGGTAAAGTCGTCGAAAAGCCAAAGCTTGTCGTCCGAACTACTGACGGCAGTGAAGTAATAAATGCTGAGATAAACATCCTGAAAGAGGCGTGGCAAAAAACATTCGATTGGTAACACTTTTAAGAAAGTAAGAAATGTCTGAAGTCGAAGCTGTAGTTTTGCGGGCGGCGGGTATAAATTGTGACACGGAAACCGAGCATGCGCTCGAACTGGCGGGCGCTAAGGCGCAAAGAGTGCATATAAACCGCCTCATAGACAATAAATCACTTTTGGACAGGTTCCATATATTAGTAGTGCCGGGCGGATTCAGTTACGGCGATGACGTGGCAGCAGGACGAATCCTCGCGAACCAGATACGCCATCATCTTTACGAGGCTGTACGCAAGTTTATCGACGACGGCAAACTGGTGCTCGGCATCTGCAACGGTTTTCAGGTTCTTGTCAAATGCGGTCTTCTCGGCGATAACAGTTCAGGCAATGGGCAAGGTGTGACTATAACAAATAACGACAGCGGAAAATTCGAGGACCGATGGGTATATCTTTCGCCGCAGACCGACCGCTGTGTATTCATCGAGCAGGGCAGGCAGATTTACCTGCCGATAGCACACGGCGAGGGCAAGATTGTTACGAAAAATGATTCGGGCCTGAAGGAGCTACAGGATGGGAATCTTGTGGCTTTCAAATATGTGGACAAAGACGGCAAGGAAGGCGGCTATCCGGTGAATCCTAACGGGTCGATGGGTTCGATTGCGGGGCTGACCGACACAACGGGACGCGTTATGGGCATGATGCCTCACCCGGAGAGATTCGTCCGTGCTACCCAACATCCGCACTGGACGCGATTAGAGAATCGTGGTGAAGGGGACGGAATGGGCATCTTTAGAAATGCGGTGAATTATATAAACAAAAATCTGTAGTGTCTCTCCGGAGTTTTGAATCCTCTTGAAAGTGTGTGGTTTAAGGATTAGACTATAAGGCGGTTTCGCCTTTCGGGCTCGTAGCTCAGCGGCAGAGCAGTGGACTCATAATCCATTGGTCGAAGGTTCGAATCCTTCCGGGCCCAGTATTAAGTAGTTGTAGTGATTGATTACCGTTGCCTAATCGAAAATTACAACCATAACTACAACCATTTCATATTTAGCTCGCTACAAGATATATGCAGGATGTTTCTGTATAGACTGACAGGGTCATTGAAAACAGGAAAATATATATCTGTCAGGTTGGCTCTTGTTCATGTTAGCTGATGCAATACACTGAGAAACGGATGTCTCTGCTTAATAATTGCTATTTTTGCGGAAAAATGGATTATAATTTTGAGGGTAGAAAATTATGAAATTTTTTATTGAAATTTATGGCCCATAAGCTTATAGTAAGTGACATACTTTCCGGAGAAGTGCTCATAAAATCCAATTCTATTAAGCCGGCTTTTAGTATTTTATAAAAAATATGAGGTGTGGAGACTCTGCGCCTTGAAAAATATTAACGTTTTCCGGCATAGACGGGAAAAGTTTGAAAAGGAGAAAGAAGATGGAAAGCAAAAAGATGTTGAAAATGATGGTTTTGGTCTTTGTGATGGTTTTGTGCGGCGGGCGTAGTGCGGTACTGGCAGGCGAGATAGTGGCCTGGGGAAGCAACAGCGACGGCCAATGCGATGTGCCGGAGCCGAATGAGGGCTTTATCGCGGTCGCCGCAGG
>CAZOVR010000030.1:0-39899 GCA_964583405.1 uncultured Pirellulales bacterium | reverse complement strand
TGAGCAGCAAGCGCGGCGTGATACAAATGTAACCTGCCATGCCCGGTGGAAACTATAACGCTATCTTTCAATTGTAGAATCCTACTCTTTTCAAAGAGCAACTTTTTCAGCACAAACAATGAACTGACTTGCCAAAATGGTCGGCAAAAAACTCGCGATATTACCAGTATGATATTCTTCTAAGGCATCGAAATCGTGGTCTATAGTGGTTAAAGCGCTCTCTTCGTATAAGCTTTTTACTATATCCATAGTTAGAACCTTATGTATTTGATGTTAGTTGTTTACTTCTTTATTAATGTCGGGGATGTGCAGATTCCTGTACCCTGTTTATTAAAAAACTTTTATCTTCGGAAAGACCTACATAATCTTCTTTGGGAACTCGCCAATCCTCACCATAACGGTAGGCAAGATAGTCCTCTTTGCGGGCTGGCACTTTAAATTCCATCTCGTAAAACTTAATTGTTGATAGCTCTGATAGATAGCTTTTAGGAACTATCCAGGAAGTGTCCTTCGAGCCTGCTTTCTTATATATCGCCGATATCATTCGAGCCAGAGTCTTTCTTAAAGACGACGGCATTATCCTGGCGAGATTGATTGTGCTTTTTGCCGCGAAATAGTTTATAGACGATTTGGCGTTTTCAGCGTTCGAATGATACGGGGCTAACAGGGTGATCTGCCAGAATACTATGAATCTCCAGAACAAGTTCTTGGGGTAAAGTGCAGGCATTACCGCCGTATCACCTTCTATATGATAAAAATTGATATCCGCAAAAATCTCCTCTTTTGCTTTTATATTTATATGATTTTCCGCTATCCAGACCTTCAATCCTCTATCAATCAGTGAAGCAGCCAAAGAAGCTTTAGTTTCCTTTGATACTTTTTCACTCCACGCACCAAAGTCCAGATCATGTTCCCATCGGAGGAATTTTCCTTCTCTCACGGCGCCAAGTAATGTTCCACACTCCAGCCAGAATTCGACATTGTGGCCGTCTAATACTTCTTTTATCTGGCGCAAAAGGTCAATAAGGTGTTCTTCTTTAGTCATACATTATGCTCCGAAGGGTAAATAATTGCAAAGAAGGGGTCTATTGTTTATGTGGTTTTCGAGCAATAACAAAAATGTGGTCTTTCCATGGAAAACTAATCCCGCCGTCGCTTTTGTCCATTAAATTCGCGATGTACCTGTAGGCTTTGGGTGAAATATAAAAGAGCGAACCTGTAAGCAATTGCCTTAAAAATTGAATCATATTTAGATTGCCGATGCCTTTATGATAGACCTTTTTAACAGCTACTACGCCAAAACCCATATTATCCAATACGTATTTTATTGAAGAGATATCAAAAAAGTTGAGATGTGTTAAGCCAGAGGCATATCCCCAATAGTTTACCGACCTGAGTCTTGCCAGTTTAGCAGGAAAGGAAGAAGCGTTACCTGTTTCCAAAAATAGGTATCCTCCGGGCTTTAGCGCGTTGTGGACTTTTTTCAATGCGATTTTGACATCATAAAAATGCTCAAATACGTCCCATGCGGTTATAACATCAAAAGCACTTGTTGGAAATCTGACATCCTCAATAAAATCCTTATAGAAGTTCATATCAATAAAAGTTTTGTGGTTAGCGTAGGCGGAGTCGGAATAGTCAATCCCTGAAGTCCTGAAACCGACGGACCGAACTAATTTCAAAAAATCACCCCTGTGACAGCCTATATCCAATAGGTGCGGATTTTCTTCACGAACCATTTCTCTTATTATTTTGAGTCTACGAAGAATATATTTATTGGAGGACGTGTAATTGTATAGATTGTTACTTTGTTTGTATATTTGGACTTGCGCTTCTCTGGAGATAGCAGGGTCTTTATACAACAAGCCGCACTGGCGGCACTTTCTTAGCTTAAATTTGTTACATAAACTTTTTTCAGTTGTAACTTTTCCTACTGGATACTGGAGAAAATTGGGCAGGTATATCTGCCCTAATATTTCACCTGTCAAGTGACAATACGCACAGTTTGGTCTTTGTTCAAATGCAGTGGCTTGCAATTCGTAAAAGTGTTCATGGACAGGTTGCTTTGACATTTTTAAAGTTCTTTCAAGAAATTTTGGCCTGCCAGAAAATCAGATTTTTCGATTTGATAAACAACAAAATCGTTATTATTGCAGATAAGATTATCGAAGCAGATTGTACACTGACAAACAAAACAAGGCTCTTAATGTTTAGAGCGACAAGGAATGAAATGATTATAATATTTGCAACTGCGGTAATCATATGAGCAAGAAAGCAATACCATACTTTTCCAATCCCCATAAAAATGTAGTAACCGGGGACTGATAGTAAATTGATGATATAAGCCAGTAAGAACCATCTCAGTATAGTTGAAATTTGTGGGTCGTAACGACCGGGAAGCCAAAGGCGCAAAAAGATATCAGATAAAATGAACAGTCCCAGGAAAACCGGTAATGCGAAAACTAATATGAATTTAATGCTTTTTTCGTAAATGCTTGTGACGGCTTTTTTGAGGTTTTGGGTTTTATGCTGAAGCTCGCTTACTTTCGGCATAATCGCCTTCAACCCCATTTCGTATAGACCTCTTAAGCTTGCTACACCCTTTAATGCAACCTCATAATATGTAACCTCGGAAAGTCCGATATATCTGGCAATAATTACTTTGTTAAAAGGCTGTGTTAACATTGAAATTATTCTTGCCGAGAAAAGGGGCCCACCAAAATTCAGCAAATTTCTGAGACACCCTCCGTCTACCCCTTTTATGCTGAATATTTTGATTTTATATATAGCACTTAGAATGAACGAGTACACGAGGAAGACCACGACGCAATAAAAGGCTGTGCCCCAGTATAAAGCCCAGATTCCGAAGCCCACGATGATTAATGCTATGGTTGTAACCACTCGTATTACTTGGCCTAACAGAAAGATATAATTGGCTAAATCCACCCGACCAATTCCCATTAGAACTCCCTTAATGAGCTCAGTGAATAAGATAAAAACTGACAAAAGCCCGATTAAAGGGACTAACTTTTCTGCGTAGCTAAGATATGCCGGGTTTAAAGCTAATAATCCAACAATCTCCGAAGTAAAAATATAAAGCGTTGATATAATCAAAATAGATGGAATAACTAAAATGCAAATAGATGTTGTCACATATTCTGTGATTTTCTGATAATTGCCTTTTCCAAATTCTGCTGCGACATATTTTATCAGAGCATTATTTATCCCCAATTCTCCCAGCTGGCTAAAAAACACAACCACGGAAACTGTCGCCCACAGCCCGTATAATTCGGTGCCGAGATACTTCAGGTAAATCGGGTATGCAATTAACAGTAACCCGACATTAGTCCCTGCAAGGATGGAGCCTGACAGAACATTTTTTTTTAGTTGTGATAATTTTCTATAAACTAGATTAAGCTCATTTCTCTAGAAATATATGCTGTAAAGTATTTCTCGCAAAGCTTTTCTTGTCAGAACCCTCGGATTATTCCTGACTCTCTCAGGATTGAAGCCGTTTTCGACAATATTCTCGATATCCTCTTCAGACTTAATGCCCAAACCGTTCAGTCTTGTTTGCAATCCGATTGTTTCCATCAATCTGATGATTTTTCCTTTTGCTTCTGAGATATTTTTTGCTCCTAACATCAAGACTATTTCGTCGACACTTCTTCGAACATACTTATATCCCCTGGTATCTGCAACGTCACTACTGCTGACACCGGATATGTATTCAAGCATGGATGGCAAAGTTAGTCCCACGGCATGACCATGGGTGATGCCGAAATAGGAAGTCAGGGGATATGATATTGAATGACAAGCGGTAGTCCTTGTGATATTGATTGCTTTACCTGCGAGACTTGCTGCTTCGGCCATGGCTAATCTCGCTGAAGCTGTCGGCCTGTTTGCCGCAGTAGCCAAATTTTCTGCTACTAACTCAATTGCTCTTTTAGCTAGGGCTTTAGATTCAGTGTTTGAGTTGATGCTCCAGTACGATTCAATAGCCTGTCCCAGTGCATCCATGCCGGTGGTTGCAGTAATATATCTGGGCAAAGACATGGTCAAATTTGGGTCTATTATCGCTACGTCAGGTAAAATAGATTCGTTGTCCAGCGAAAATTTTTTCTTATCTATGTAAAGGACCGCAAATTGTGTTGTCTCGCTGCCGGTTCCTGCAGTTGTTGGTATAGCAATTAACGGCTTTCCCTTTCGGACAGATTTCTTTCTTGAGCTGATGTACTCAGAGGGTGTCATGTCGTTGCCGGCAAAAAAGTTTATGAGTTTTGCCATGTCAATAATACTGCCGCCTCCGACGGCGATTACTACATCACTTCTGCTTTGTTTAAATAGTTCGATTCCTCTGGTGACATCCTCAACCATCGGATTATTACTAAAATCAGAAAACCGGCATATTTCATAATCGGCTAAGATGCAATTTAAATAATTTTCAGCTCCACAGACACGGTATGAGTCTTTACCCGTAACAAGAAAAACTTTCTTCGCGAACAGTTTGCTCATAATAGAGCTGAGTTGATTAATGCTTCCGAGACCGATATACTCTTGTCGTTTCAATCTGAAAGGAATTCCATAAAGCGGGTCTTGTTTTCTTTTGGAGTGGTTTTAGGGCGCCCCAAATCTTTTCTGGCTCCTTTTTTCACTTTGATTTCCAGCAAGGCGGGCCCTTGAGAGGACTTCAGGTTTTTCATTTCCCGTTTGATTTCATCCAGGCTCTGTGTGCTTGAAGCAGCAACATAACCACATGCTTTTGCGATAGCCGTAAGCGAGATTGAGAATCCTGCGGTGGGCTGTCCACCGACAGAATCGTGAGAGCTGTTATTTAAGATGATATGTTTAAAGTTCTTAATCTTTTGTGAACCTATTATCGCAATGGCACCCATGTGCATAATCGTTGCCCCATCGCCGTCAAGACAGTACACGTGTCTTTTTGGCTTTGCCAGGGCAATTCCTAATGCAATCTGCGAAGCATGGCCCATTGAACCGACTGTCAGAAAATCCCTGTTGTGGTCACCGGTAGTAGCATCCCTGTATTCGTATAATTCTCTTGAAGTTTTCCCTGTTGTTGAGACCAAAATGTCCGATGAAGCTAAACCGCCTGCTATTACCTTTATCGCTTCTTCGCGGGTTAGTTCTAAAGAGTCGTCATTGCTGTTGCTCAACTCGTAAGATTCGAATGTTCCCTTTTTCACAATCAGGGCGACCGGCCCACTGGTTTGATTCATAGTCCTAATGGCCCATTCAATACACGACTTAGTTTCTTGATTGGTATCAGGAAGAATTTTGCAGGGAATCCCAAGCGTATCCATCAGAGGAAATGTTATCTTTCCCTGCTTGATGTGTTGAGGCTCATCCTTAGTACCGGGCTCACCCCGCCATCCTATAAGAAGCAGTACAGGAATAGAATATATGTCCGTATCTGCCAGAGAAACAAGTGGATTGAGGGTATTGCCTTGGCCTGAATTTTGCATATAAACCAGCCCAGCGCGGCTGGTTGCGAGATAATGACCACAGGCAATGGCAACGGCCCCTCCTTCATTAGCGGAGATGATATGATTTTCCGGTAAGCAATTGTCGATTACATAAGCACAAAAGTCTCGCAGAAGAGAATCAGGCACGCCGGTAAAGAAATCCACACCATGCTGTATTATTGCGTCGTAGAAAAACTTGCAATTGAGCATCAAACTCCATTTGGTATTAAAGTTATTATGTTGTTTATCGGCATGCACGATTCACTTGCTTCTAATGCTCTGCCGCTGGATAAAATTAACCTTGCCGTCTTAGCCATGGCCGGATAAGCACTTCGCAGCATATGATTGGCGTAAATCACAATATTAACACCGAAATCGCTAAGTTGGTCCTCTGTTGTCTGGCAGTATGTTGAAGGGACCGCTACCAGAGGTACTGTTTCTCTTAATTTTGAATAAAGACCACAAAATTCAAAAATTTCGTCAGGTTTCTTCTCCTTGCTGTGTATCATTATGCCATCAGCGCCAGCATCAATATAAGCGGCTGCGCGTTTTATTGCATCGTCCTGTCCTGCTTTTAGAATCAGACTTTCAATTCGTGCAATAATCATAAAATCATCGGTGATGCGGGCCTTTCTACCTGCGATTATCTTATTGGTAAAGTTCTTTATTGTATCCTGCGACTGACCGCCTTCAACACCGAATAATGAGTTTCTCTTCAACCCTATTTTGTCTTCAATTATCACAGCAGACACACCAAGGCGCTCCAGTGTTCTGACCATAAATACAAAGTGTTCAGCCACCCCGCCGGAATCACCGTCATAAATTATAGGTTTGGTAGTGACTTCCAATATATCATTTAAGGTTGTCAGTCGAGACGTTAGATTAACATATTCTATATCAGGCTTGCCTCTTGCAGTAGAATCAGTGAGACTGCTTGACCATATACCATCGAATTCGTATTTTATGCCGTCCTTTTGAATAGAAGTGTTCTCGGCTATCATGCCGCTTAGGCCATCATGGGCTTCTAATATGCGGACTATCTTTTTCGCGTCAAGTAATCTTCCGAGCCTTTTTATTCTTATCTGAGGTGTTGTGCCTATCTCGCGGATGGCGACATTGAGCATTGTTGACGAAATACCAGGCGTGTACGGCGGTTCGACAAGTTTACCTCCCCATTTAGCTAATGTTTCAATTACTCGTTGTCTTATTTTAACTTGAACACCCATTTTCCAGTCGTCACCATGAACCACATAATCAGGCTTCAGCTTTTTTAGATTTGGGACATAATCAAGGGTCTTTTGTGCTACAACTTTGCTTACCCCAACCAGATTTTCAACAATCATCTTCCGATGTTCAAAAGAAAGATAAGGTAGTCTCTTATAACTTGCGATTGCTTTATCTGTTAACACACCCACTGTCACCTGCCCGAGCTTTGCAGCTTCGCGGATAATGTTCAGGTGCCCGGGGTGAATTATGTCGGCGCTCATTCCAACGTAAACTTGCTTCATATCTTTCTCTTTTTACTATTAGATATTGCAGTTGAGGACTTGCTCGGGAGTTCTTTTTTCCTGTTGCCCATATATGTTTTTAGGCCTCTGTCTCTGTTATTTACTGTTATTCTTGTTTAGACTCCGTCCCTGTCAGTTACGCTGGGTATATTTAAATATAACAGCGATACTGAATGAGGATTTACATTACAGATGTAGACTCCGAAACTGATTCAAAGTCCGAAAACCGGATAACCAAAACAACGATATAGGCGGGTTGAGGGATTTTGTTCTGGTCACTTCAACTTCATTTACATTGTATTGTCCGTCAATGAGGGATACATTTCATATTTTAATTCGCTTCTAACGATAATTAAGACTCGAATCTCAGACCTAACTTAATGTGAAGAAAGAAGTTATACCCCAGTTCCTGTAATATTGGTTAATATGTAGACCTACCAACATTAATGACTTTCTTCATTAGATATTTTCGGCTTAGGCCGATAAATATCTCCAAAGAAAATAGCTGATTCGGTAGGATTGGATTACCCCAAAAACTGCCGCTCTCAGGGTATATTATCGGAGCTCATTGCCGAAGAATCTTTTTTTAAGAAATCTTCTTTTCCTCTGCGATTTTATCGGAACAAGAATATGTAACCTTAGCTCGAGCCTATAGCAGCAGATTAGCTATTGGCCTTGAGCTGAGACGGACTGTTTTTTTCATTTGCTGACAGCTTGGTCAGGTTGTATCGCTCTATTAGCCGGGTAAGCAGCACTGTTCTGTGGCCGGCTGACTCGAGTGAGTGTTTGGCGACTATTCCTACGTTGAGTTGCAAAGGCGCTCCGGCTCTGCGGTCGCGTACCGGAACCGTGACGTCTACAAGCTCTTCAGGTCCGATATTAAAATTGTCTTTTTGCCAGATAAGATTTCGTCGGGAGCCGTCTCTGTTGGTTAGAGGAAGCTTCACACGTGAAAAGTCCATCTTTTCTGCCGCAAAGCACACCGCATGCCACCACGTTTCAAATGTCTTTGCGCGTCGAAAGTAAAGCTCCACTTGCTCATAACTTTCCACCTCGTGATTCCTTTGACGTAAAGCTGCATATTTTTGTCTTAGTCCCGTCAGAGCTTGTCGAAAATTGACGGCGCCGACCAGACGGAACACTGAAATTTGCAGGATTATTGCGCAAATAAATATCAGTATTGCCCCAGTGCCTTGTGAAAGCATCATAAGCAGTCCCGCTCCCGTTGCCATTGCTGTCACTATGTACATACACACAACAACGTGCCTTTGACGTAATCCCAGGTCGAGAAGCAGGTGATGCAAATGGCTTCTGTCCGGCGACATTATACGCCTTCCCTGCACATAGCGTCGTAACATGGCGAAGACCATATCAAATATCGGCACTCCTAATGCCAGCATCACAAGTGCAAGACCCACCACTGTCCCTGATTTTACCGAACAAATCACGCTTGCTCCTGCTAGAACGAATCCAAGAAACATACTTCCGCAGTCGCCCATGAAGATTCGTGCCGGATTGAAATTGAAAATCAGAAAACCGCATAGACTGCCCAGTACCGCCAGCGTTATTATCGACATCATCAGCTGACCGCCGAATATTGAGAAGACGGCAATTGCCACATAGGCTATTGCTGCGATTCCGGCCGCTAATCCGTCAAGCCCATCTATGAGGTTCATCGCATTTGTGACGGCCACAATCCAGAGTATTGTTACTGGAAAAGACAGCCATCCGAGATTTAATGCATGAACTCCTGCAAAATCTATTGATTCGATTCGCACACCGGCCAGACAAAGTATCGTCGAAGCCGCCACCTGAGCTAATAGTTTATGCAGTGCACGTAGCCCGCGCACGTCATCTAACAGACCGACTAAGAAAATAAAAGTACCGGCTCCAAGCAGAACTAATACCTGGTTTTGGATTTTTACAAAAGCTTTACCGACATCGTTGTTGATAAACAATATCACGGCAACTGCAATTATGGTTGACAAAAAGATTGCTGTTCCGCCGATTCGTGGTATCGTGTTTTTGTGTATCTTCCGTATACCGTAGCTGTCGTATAACCGCAACCGGTGTGCGAACCAGATTACAGCCGGTGTAACTGATACAGCTAACAAAAATGAACCGAGATATACTGCTAAATAAGTTTTCATCTATGTTCAGATCAATGCTGATTGATGCTTTCTTTCAGAATAGAAGGATGGACCGAACACTCAGCCAGGAGATTTTTTGCCGCAGTGAATCCGGGTCTGAGTTGCAGACAAATTCTTGCTTCATCCATAGCTTCTTTAGCCTTGTCGCATTCGGCCAGCAAGTCTGCTAATTCGAGTCGCCAGTTAACCTCGTCGTATCGTAGTTGCAGTGCGCGGCGATAACAAGTTATTGCCGTTTCATTTCGTCCCTGAATCTTATAGCATTCGCCGAGCAATCTGTATTCCCACGCATTTGCGATACCATCGTTGTATCTTTCTTCCAGTACCTCTATTAATAGCTGCTGGGCCTTTTGGGCGTAGTCGGCGTATTGGGCATCCTCCAGGGCTAAAAACGCCTGATAAAGGTGTTCGGTATTACGGCCCGCCGCCGCAATCGCCAGGTCCGGCCGGCTTAAATGGTCGATATATATCATCGCCACTTTTTTATAAAGCCGGCCGTCCAGCTTAATTGCTCTGATGAACTTCTGTGCCGCAGAATTAATATCCCCTTCGGAAGCGTCTGAACATCCTGCAACAAAACATACGACGGGGTCATTCTTTGCAAGACGAAAGCCCTTATTTATACAGTCCGAACCGCTCTGGTCATAAAGAACAAATTTCTCAATTTGACCAAGTAAACTGTAAGCCGGGCCGTATGTGGGACAGAACATACATACCTGACGTAACTGATTGGCTATCTCACCGACCTGGGTCATTTGCTCTTTTGGGATAATGACCTCGTCGTCGTATGGGTCGGTGCTTCCCCCGAGTGTTTTGTAGATATACACGTTCAGCCAGTAGCGGTATCTTATATTCTCAGGGTCTTTATCCACCGCAGCCTGGGCGTGGTGAATAAGCCGGGAGTATTGATAGTCCGTGTTTACTTGGTCTGCCTTGTCTAATTGCTCCCTTATAGCTTGCGCCTTTTTCCAGCGTCCTTCGGCGATTCTATATTCGTCAGAATCGCGCACCGCCCAAAACAATATTAAGCAAACAAACGCCGTTGCCGTCAGACTCAACCATCTGTGTCCATAGCCGGGTATTGTCTCACCCGGTGCTGGACGGGGTTCCACTTTGGTTGCCTTTTGTCCTCCGAGGACCAGCATCATTGCGCAGAATATTGCCGTTAAAAAACCATTTGCAGGTATATGCTGGCCGAAATCTGTCATGCTGTGAACCAATATCGCAACAATACCAAAGCCAAGACCATAAGCTGCCGAACATATAAGGTTGTGCTTATTCCGAATAGATTTCAAATATTGCCGCCCGATCATTATTCCGATTACAAGTAGCGTCCCCAGGCCTAATAACCCTGTCTCTTCGAGCACCTGGGCATACTCGTTCTCAGCATGAGCGGCTAACGGCACAATATATGACCGGTCGAAAGCCGGATAGACGTAACGGTGGGTTCCGAGACCGGTTCCCAGCAGCGGGAAATTTTCTGTGGAGGTTGCTATATCTTTTAATATTTGAATTCTCCCGCTGTCGGCCTGTCTGAAATGTCTCAAGGTCGCCAGCCGTTCACAAACCGCATCGAAACCCGTGTAAAGAACACAGCCGAATGCCAGAAGAGAAATGACAACGAATAACCACCCTTGTCGCCTGAGAGATTTTCTACGTGCCATCAGGACGGCGGTAAAAAACATTGCGGCGAGCATGCTGATTATGCCTCCCCGGGTCAGAGACAAAAACACGGTTGCAAAACAAATGCTGATTATACCGACAAGGAGCCATATTCCGCCTGCCGCCGTTGAACCTATAAAATCAAAGACCTGGGGTACACTGACTCTGTCGCCTGCGAATACCTCGCGCAGCCGTACAATCAATACTCCAAGTGCCGCAGCAATAGACAGATTTACAAATTGGCCGTAGTTGCTGTGATTTATGAACGGTCCTGAATATCCCTGGCTGTTCGGTGTGGAGATGAACCAGTAAATCTTGCCGTTACCGAAAATGTTTTGTGCCAACGTTATTGACGCAACTACCCCTCCGATGATAGCTATCGACCAGAGCAAACGTTTTATCTGTACCGGTTTGCGAAATACATTAATAACTACTACAAATATGACTGCGACTGACAACACCAGTCGAAGGTCGTGTTTAGTAGCCGAGGGATAGAGACTAAGCGGCATCCACTTGAGATAAGTTTCGCTGCCCGGCATATTACCCAGAAATTCTGTCCTCAGAGCTGCAGTGTTTGGTGAGATGACACTGACGATGGCCTTTGGAAGTGGCACAAGCTGTAGTGCCGTAATAAGTATGAATATTGCCACTGGAATGTATGCCCATGTTCTTATCATTCGCTGGTGCGGACAGACAATTAGCTTGCAGCAAAACAGAATGGCTATGAAACCTGCTGTAATAATAACGAATTCTTCGCTCCAGGCCTGCACCGCCCCGAACAGGATAGGCATAAATGCTAAGAGTCCGACTAGGAGTATTTCGATTATCTTATCGAAAAAAGCAGTCTTGCCCCCCGCGAAATACTCCGCCGTAACGAGTGACGTCGAATCATTGTTGGATAATTCCATAACGTCGACCTTTCGCCCATTTCCGGTTATTTGTGCCCCCATATTGATGCCCCCGCTTTTATTGACTGATATGTGTCTGGAAGATCCGAGCCCTGAACTATCCGCATCGGATTGTCAATGCAGACCTCCCGGGCGGCTTGTGGACCTAACTTGCTTGTGATATGCTCAAATGCGGTAGTCATGCACGGACGACGTCGGCGAACGTCGTGGGCGTCGGTAGCTACTATTTGTGCCCAGCCGTGCCGTAAAAAAAACCACGCCGACTCTTCCGCTTCAGGACCAAACTCGCCGAGCAGACTGCCAGCCGTTATTTGAAAACTTACCGAATGACCCAGCCATTTTCCTATTTTTTTTGGTTGTTTGGTTAACATACGGTGACGCTCCGGGTGAGAAATAATCACCGATACATCGGCCTGGGCTAATTCCGTCATCAAAGGCTCAATATCTATCAGTATTTCTGAAGGAAGCTCAAGAAGCAGATAACGATGGCCGTCACATAACGTCATTACTTTATCTGTATCAAGCAGACTACAAAGCCTTTCGTCTACTCGGACATCACCTCCGGGTAAAATCGTTATGTCGATTCCTGTCTCATTCAGCTTTGTATTCATGATGCCCACAGCTTCTCTGATTTGTTCAGCATCATTCGTATTGTCAAATCGACCAAGCTGATGTGGTGTTGCAATGACGGTTCCGATTCCATCACCGGCCAGAGCTCGACACAATTCTATTGCCTCAGACATTGTTTTCGGGCCGTCGTCAATATAAGGCAGGCAATGGCAGTGGATATCTACGTATCGTTTATTGTACGATACAGATTCACTCGCCGTTTGCATATTTGTTTGATTGTATATGGGCCGGGTCATACTTTCACTTCGGTTTTATGTAAATGTTCGGAACCAGTCGTATTGACAGCGGACTCTTGGTAATAGCTGTTCTTTTTTTCATGGCCGTAACCGTAGTGCCCGTATTTGCCGTAGTACCCGTAACCGTAGTAGTATCCATAATGACCGTCTCCCACCGGAACTCCATTCACTACAACGCCGAGAACACGTGCGCCTACACTAAGCAGCAAATGCATAGCCTGCTGGCTGAGTCTCCGCGTCGATTTCTCAGCTCGCAATACAAGGATGGCAACATCTGAAATCGCGCTTAGAATCTGGCTGTCGGCCACTGCAATCACCGGCGCAGAATCTATTATTATCCTGTCATATTGCTCGGACAGTTTTCGGAGAATCCCGATAAATGCCTCGCTGTTTAGGAGTTCGCAGGGATTGGGAACTTCAGGGCCGCGAGTCAGGACGTCGAGACCGTCAACAGGCCCGTGTTGTATGGCCTGTTCAACAGAAAGATTTTCTGCGAATATATTCGAGATGCCTTTGTCATTATTACTGTGGAAAATCATTTGCTGTGTTGGTTTCCGGAAATCGCAGTCAAGCACTAATGTCTTTTGACCTGCCTGTGCCATAGCGATTGCTAGGTTGCTGACAAGAGTACTTTTGCCGTCGCCCGGAGCCGGCGAGGTTACAAGAATGGTCTTCGCCTCATCTTTGGGTACTCCGAAGAACACAGCCGTACGAATTGTCCTGTAGGCTTCAGCAACAGCCGACCTCGGTTTATGACATATTTCTTGGCCATGTTCTGATGCTGTCTGACTATCGGGCTGCGATGGCGATGAAATTTTACCTGTCTTTGGCGGTTTGGCGGTCGACTGGACTTCTTTCCTCGCTTCACCGAATAACGCGCGGTCCAGTCGCTGTTGATATACCTGCGCCACCGTAGCTTGCGACTTGAGCCAGTTCCTGTCCTTTTGATGGCCATCTTCCTTCGGTTCTGTCTTTGTTTTTGGTTCGACTGAAGCCCCGACAATGTGGCTGTCTGATTGTTTAAGGTTCAAGTTAATGCCAATGTTTTTGCAGGCCTTTGTTATCACAGGGATTAGCCGTCCGACCATCTTCTTACCGCAATCCATTACAAGCTGTGTTATTAACCTGCGGTTTTGCATACCAAAAGACTCATTTGTCTTACTTTGTTTTCTGCCAGCAGTGGTGACAACGGTTCGAGGATTGACCTTACTGTGACTCTCAGCGATAAATGCCTTGAAACTATGCCAAAAATGTTTCCCGCGGGCGACAATAGACTCTTCCATAGTAGCCGCCATTTTGGGTACAACGCCAAGGACCGGCACACTGAGAATTGCTGAAATCTCTTCGACCGAACGAAGCCTGTAATCAAGCCAGTCACGAAGCATCGCTGTGCCGCATCCGAATAATAAACCGGCCATCAAAGCAATTGCCATGATTTTGGCCTTCTGGGGTTTTGAAGGCCTGTCTTCGGCCTGGGCCACCTCCAGTATGCTGATGTTAAGTGCACCTGTGTCTTCTGTAACATTTATCTCTTTAATACGCTCATCCAGAATGTCACACAGTCTCTCCGTGCGTTCGAGTTCTGATTGAAGAACCGAGTATTCCGTTGCTTTCAAACCCAGAGCCTGGGCCTCTTGTTGTTGTTCGTTGAAAGAGACAAGCAGCTCTCCTTCTCTTTGCCGGGCCATTTCATATTTTTGGTGGAGAATGTCGATGTAAGCGTCTGCAAATTTCTCGCTTCCCCAAACGATATGCTCTTCCAGATTAGCAATTTTGGCCTTCAGTTCAGCCACAAGCGGATGTTCGTTGGTACATTGACGTTTCGCCTCTTCGAGCCTTTGCTGCAACTCCCGAAGGTTGAATCGTATTTCTCTTTCTTCGCTGTTCGATATGGCTGATGCTGCTCCCTCTACATTCGATAACGCCATGTACTTCAGTCTTTCGGGGTCGCTTGCCATTTTTCCTGCCGCATCGAGGTCTGCCTTTGCATTGATTGTATCTAACTGGGCATTGGTCAATGCGTTGGAAAGAGTTGACAATCGCTGCAGAACTATATGGTTACCCTGATGCTCAAATGCCGTAACGCCGTTGACACGGGTGAATTCCAGAAGACTGTCAAACTTTTCAGAGAGCTCTTTATCGCGATTGACTTTTTCTTTCTGTAAAATCCTGAGAACTTCACTTACTGTGCTGCGTTTCTGACTGGCGTTGTAGTTGATGTACTCGGTTACCACTTCATTGACTAATTGAGCGGCTTCATAAGGATATGGGCTGTCAAACGACACCGTTATGATGTCGTCCTTTTTGCCTATCTCGACCTGCAGATTCTTCTTCAGGTAGGTAACCACATTATCGACTTGCTCGAATGTTTTGAACTGTTGTGTTTCAGGCTTCTCAATTACTTTCGCGAGAATCGGCGTTGACTTTATTACCTCACCCTGCGTATTCAAATAGTTCTTGGATCTGGTCATTACGCCTTCATACTCGCTTATAAGTTTAGGCCCAGTTTGTTCCACATACAGACTTGACGAACTTGTATAGATTGGAACCGCTTTTATGAGGTAGATTATTGCACCTGCCAGAAAGAGCCCAACCACCATAAGAACGGTCCAACGCTGCTGGAACAGCGTCTCCACCAGACTCTCATGCTCTGTGCCGCCATTAATTATATTCTTCGGTTCGAGGTTGTTCTGCTCAACCGAATTGTCCCTAAACGTATTCATATTTGACTCCTGATTAATATAGCTCCATCTAAAAACACCTCTTACGGAGCTACGCTCGCACTAGCTCCGATACCGAAATGCAGTAGCCTGTCAACTGCCATGTTCAACTCTGCTCCAATACTCCTGTCAACCGATATGATGTCACCCGGCTCAATTAAGACCTTTGAAGCTTTGGCCAGATGTGCGGAGTCTATCTTGAATGTGGCTGAGACGACCTCACCGGTTTCCTCCTGGCGATAGATTGTTGCATAATGCGGATTTGCGACAACATTCGTTCCGCCCGCCATTGCTAAAGCATCGGTCAGCGTAAGTCGGGCGTTTGGTGGATACTCAAAACTGTCAGGCTCTTTCACTAGGCCTATCACCGCAAAAGTTCTTTCATCTCGATGCTCACTGATGTTACACACGACCGCTGGCGGCCTGACAACATACTTGGGATAGTGCGACTGAATGATTGTTGCCTCAACCTCACCCGATGTCATCCCCGCTACTGGAATTATGCCGACCACCGGCAGGGTAATAGTACCATCCTCACTTACGCGGCAATAATATGGCTCGTTCTTAGTATATCTCTTTGCCGAATCCCAGGACATCATCTGTAGTGTTGGAGGCATTGTCAGCTCAAGGACATCTCCTGATGTGACGCGGTACACATAATCATACTTGCTCCTGACTTGGTCCTGCGAATCCTTTAAGTGCCGAATCGCGCCTACGCGGTCGAATTTCCTGAATTGCTCTTCGGAAGATACGCTGGGTTGGCCACACCCGCTAAGAAACAACAGTAAACCGGCTGAGCTCATTATTACAAGATTTTGTACTCTAAAGGCGGACTGACAAATCCGTTCCATTTTTTAGCTCCTTTTACTTGCTCTTCTGCTACATTTCCCGGACGATGCAGTGGCCCCAAAATCTGCATTTCCGTTATAAACCATACAGTACGACCATTCGTCGGCTTGTCAAAACCGGCAATTTAGCCAAAACAGGAAAAATAAGTAAAATAATATGCGGACCTATGTATTTTCAGATTTAGAAGCAGGTTGTATTTCGTTATCGGACTATTGTTATTGAATTGGCGGTGAAATATTACGATGAAACTTCACTTTTGCAGTCAAAATGTACTGTTAGCGACGAGCTCTTATTTTAATGGCCGGTTCATTGTGGCAGTGTATTTAATTATTTTTCCATTTCGCCAGATAGTGAAGGTTGTTGAACAGAGGACAAAGGCGATTGATATTATCGGACTTAAATTATAATACGTGCTTATGAGTCAAAGACTAAGAAGCTGTTCCGGCTGCGAATCAGCTTCGTTTTACCCACATTAGTTCATTTTCAAAATCTATAACCATTATTGTCTTGCGGAACATTTGCATGCCCATTAGGCCGCCACAATCCTCGACCAGCGGGCTGTCATCTGCAAAGACGGATACAGGAACATTATGAATCTTACTGTCACCTAAAGCAAGCTCAGTAACAATGGCCCTTCGGCAGCTCAGGTTCCCGATATACGGATATAGTTCCTTTGTACGTTTAAGTCGAACCTGCCTGGTCTCACTCGGCATCTGCTCCCACAGTTCTTCAGATATTGCCAGGCCTCTGCCGCTTCCTGTGTCGAGCTGCAGTTCCATCTCCAGACCGTCGACCATGATTCTTGCGAACAGGAAAACGTTTCCGCTGAAATCCTCTTCCAGCCAAATAGGGAATTGTGCCCACGAATCTGCTTCGTCCGGCTCAAACACCTTGTCTCTCGAAAACTTAATTTGACCAAGAATATTGTCAAATACTATATACTTGAATTCACGCAGTATAGGCAGTCCGACTATGACAAAATCATCCCTGACGCCCAATCCTGCTGAATGTGACGCCAGACGCAGACACGGCCAGTCAATCAGCCTGATTGAGGCAAGGTCGAGTTCCGGCAAATAGCACAGTCCGATTTTCCTGCCGTCGGGTCCGGTTGTCTTTAATGTTTGTACCCGCAGGTTGTTCTGTCGCACGTGAACATTCTTGACCAGGACAGGCTGTGACGCCCCTGTATCGACAACAACGGGATACTTTCGGCCGTCCTGTCCGAAGGAACCTTCGACGACAGCAAACTTATATTGTTTGTTCATCTGATGATATTTGATTGAGGTACGTTCGCTCTGTTCGATATGACTTTCTATCTCCCAATAGTAATCTTTTGTGCCGTCGGGCCGTTCTATTACTTCTACAGAGTAGGGCCAGTCCGCGGACTTTGTCATTAGATTTGTCGCAGCAAAACCGGCAGGATGTACCGAGCACCCTGACGGCATTATTGACAACAGACCACCGACTGCAAATACGATGCAAATCGCTAAAATTTTTCGTTCCCCTCGCACGACAAATACCCTCCTGAGGCATCATCACAACTTCCATCAACCCCCTGTAGATGTTGAAATCAGTGTACCATTTTGGGCTTGATTTGTCAAGTATTGCGCTGGATGCCGGACACTCGTACTGCGTTGTGCGTACCGAGTACTGCGATGTTGCCCAGATTGCCCAGACGGTATAAGTTTGGGTTTGATTGGGTTCGTTTTGGGTTCGTTTTTTGGTTAAATCGTTGTTTTTGGCCGAAAAACGGGGGAAATTGGGTTCGTTTTTTAAAATAAGCATATCAATTGGACACCTGGTATATTCCACTTTTGCAGAGATTAACCACGAATGAACACGAATAAACACGGATTTTATTGTTTTTTGACAGGATAATTTCTTTAGACAGGATAACAGGATTAACAAGATTCATTTTCATGTGCAGTTTTTCAATGATTCACACTGTTTTTAGTCACAAAATTCATTGTTTTTGAGGAAAATGTTGGTGTTTTGATGATTTTTAAGCTGTTTTTTCAATATTCGGAGTTCGACGTTCGGAATTCGATATTCGTAATTCCTAATGTTATATTACTATATAACATTAGGCGGTATTATACCATATTATGAACAGAAAGTCAAGGAAAAAATGCTGTTTTTAGCCACAAAAGGCACAAAATTTTTAGACACTGATTGACACGGATTAACACCCGTCTTCGTCCCGATAGAAAAAATCGGGACTACGCCGAGGCAGGCAGATCCATTCGACAAGCTAAGGACAAGTAACACTGATTTATATAGACAGGATAGCAGGATTGTCATTGGTATCTATCCTGCCGTTTCATGACAATTCCGAAATAGGGCTAAAAACGATTAATATTGCTATTTTTTCGGTTGTGATAAGCTGAATTTATACACAATTATTTAGTTATCGGCTACATTTTTCAGCCGATATATATGTATGTCGCGTGGTCAATAGACTCGATGGGGGTTGAAAAAGAAAAATTTTACTTCTATCAAAAAGTGGTGAAGTTATGAATAAGAAAATGAATGGCTCTTTTAAGCTGATAGTATTGGTCGCAATCATTCTAATTTCGGAAAGATGTTTGCCAGAGGAAACAAAATACTTTCATAGCAAAGCAAATGGATATTCTTTTGCAATTCCGAGAGGATGGATACAAGTTCCAGATGACGTGTTATACCAATCACTTCATGTGCTATTATCTGGCCAAATGAAACAAAGCATGTTAAAACAGTATGAAGTGGCGTTTCAGCTTAATGCGGATCGCTGGCTAAAATATCCCTATGTATTTATTCAGGCCATAAAGTATTCTGAAGAAGGCCTGCGTAACCAACCTGATGAAGACGACTTCGAGTATTTAGCAGAAACAATTACAGGATTTGATTTTACGAGTTTTGATACGGATAAGCATTTATCGAAGAATATAAGTGGGCAAGTCACAGGCCCTACGTATGTCAGAGCATCTATAGATAAGCATAATCATTCCTATGTGCTTGAAGCTGAAATGGGTGTGTCCAACCTCGGCGATGTTAAGGCACAAACAATCGGGTACTTTGGTAAATATGCACTAGTTCAGTTGATTTTTTATGATTTGAGATCTGACTGGGATCAATCAAAAGATTATCGTGAATTGTTGTTTAAGTCTTTTCAGTTTGATCCTGACAAAGCCTATGGTATAGCTGATGCGGGTCCTGGCTTTTGGGAAAAGAGGGCTATGGAAGCATTACCGGTAATCGTGTTGATGTTTATCATTATTTCTATAAGTGCTGTGAGCGGCTACATATCTGGAATAATAAAACGATACAAAGACAAGAAAGTAACAGAGCAACCAAAACTTCAGAAAGAAATGCAATTGTCTGAAAGAAGCGAGAGGTAGAATAAATGGCAAACGAAGAAATTTATAGGAAAGCTATTGAGGGGCTTTTCCTTAGGTCGATATATGCTTAACATAATGAGATAAACGAGGGGATTGGTAAGGGAAATTACCTAAGGGGAAGAAATTATGTGCAAAGATATTCGGAGAGAATACACAACTGTTAGTAAAATTGAAGATGGAGTTAAGATATTTAAAGCTGAAAAGTGGAAGGGGTTTTGTCAACTTATTTCTGAAGAATTTGTTTCCAAATCGGAAAAGGAAGCTAAAGAAAGAAAAAAATATTATCTTAATGATTATGTCTGGCGGGGACATAGATGTGAAAACTGGGATTTGATTTCTTACTTCGACCGAGAATTCAAAAAGTACTGTAAAGAGCATTGTGGAAAAAATGAAAATCTCGAAAAATGCAGCGATCCTAAAAAATGCAGACAGTATATCCTTGAAAGGCATACAAATTCTTTTACTTACGCATGCAGAAACAAGTTAGACGAGTTCGGAATTAAGATGAGAGAATTTCTGGAATTTACACGAAAGGGAAAAGGCAGAGAAAAATTCTGGTGGGCATTGGGACAACATTATGGAATGGCAACGCCCATGCTCGACTGGTGCTATTCGCCTTTTGTAGCAGCTTTTTTTGCTTTCGAGGAGGGAAACAGTCTGGAAGACATAGATTGGGTAGATACTAAAATTACTAAGGCATTAACCAGTACTCAAGAAAAGAAGATAGTTGGCAAATTCAAGAAATGTATAAATGAGGTGAATAAGGAGTTCGAAAAATGTGAGTATAAGGCAACCAAAGAGAAATTTATAAACAGGTTGTTAAATAAAAAGTTAATGGGAGATTTCAAGAAACAAAAAAGGGTCATATGGGGCTTTAACTTCAAAAAGGTCTGCCGTAATTGTGAAAATGTATATAGATGCAGATTTTATCCAGAAAAATGTGCCCCACATACATGCGAAGAAAAATGTATTCTTTATTTTGACCCGATGAGTTCAGAATATCCAAGGTTAATAAATCAGAGGGGGCTTTTTACAATATCAAATACAGGAGAATGTGTTAGGGAGCTTGTGAAAGACAAATTCGCAGATGATAATGAACCAGTATTGATTAAAATAAAGATATCTAATAAAGAGGGAAACCGTGAAGATTTTCTACGGGGTCTGAACTCTATGGGCATCAACCATACGACAATCTATCCGGAAATTTACGGGGCGGCAAAGTTCTGCAACCTTGGGATTGAGTTTGACGATTACGCAAGATTCCACGGGCAAGGTCCAAAAGTTGAAGATGATCCAAGAGAAATCTGTAATAAATGTCAGGAAGATTAGGTATAAAAAATAAGAAACTATGTGAGCACAAACAATGAACAAGAAACAGACTAAAATGCTGTGGATAGGCATAATCGTTTTTGTTCTGATGGGGTTATTTCCACCTTATGAGGTTACAAGAATGGTGAACCAGGCTGGAAAGACAATAGAAGGCCCCATTAAATATGAATTTTTCTTTTCGCCCCCGGGTGATATTAGTTTTACTCGTTTGATAATACAGTGGATAACTGTATCAGTTCTAACTGCTGGTGCTATATATTCTACTAGAAAAACAAGTGATAAGTACAAATAGGATGCGCGGAGTTAAAAAGAAAAATTTACAGCGAACCATGTAAATTCGTGTCTGAAATTTTTGTGATTTTTGTGCCTCTTTGCGGCAAATTAAATCAGGAAGACAGGCCGAACACTTCGATAAATAATTCAGATAATTGAGCAACAGCTTCTGTGACCGGCTTTGAAAGACCGTTGCCGAGTCCGAGCTGCTCCGGCTGAATGCCCGCGAGAAAAATCCCACAGTTGATTTCTCGTTTGAGAATATCAGAAAAGAACCGCAGTGACATAACGTGTGTTGAAGCTGCAATCTCAGGAATCTTTTCAGGTTCAAAAACCTTTATCTCACCGGCCATACCGCCGAAATCGACGGCGTCTATTAACACAATCGTATGGGGCCTGGTTTTAATGATTCGTTGAATGTAGTTTTCCGGTACGGTCCCGGTGTCGAACAATTCGGCCTTTATTTTACCCGCCAGCTTCTGATACAGTTCGATAGCCGCTCCGTCGTCACCCTTGAGAGTGTTGCCGATGCAGACTATGACCGTATTTGCGTCCGTTGATTGGCCAAGAATATGACGAAGCTCTTCGAGCGATGACATCTGGTTAAGAACATCTAACATAATGAAAAAGACACGGATTTAATTAACCACGAATGAACACGAATCAACACTAATTATTTTAACCACAGATTGACACAAATTAACACAGATGAAAATTATTAGACACGGATTAACACGGATTTACACTGTTTATAATTTTAGTTCTTTGTGACCTCTGTGTTCTCTGTGATTAACACAGATTTACACTGTTTTAAAACTAATTTCTCTGTGTCCTCTGTGGCCAAAAAACTCTGTGGCTATATCTCGTTTTATTAGAGACCCTAAAGCTGAATATTCAGCTCACACTTGCACTTGGGGCACAGGATGCGCATAAAATCGCTTGTTTGCGGCGGATTGTCTGCACTCCGACCGGCTGACTCGATTTTCTCTAAATCCGTTTCCAGTTGACCGCTCTTGGCAATCAGCAGTGAGGGGTTGGTGTAAGCCAGAGGACCAAGCTTTTCGTATATCCAGATTAAGTGTTTCTTCGGCCCGACAAATGCGCCGCATTTCTCACACATCTGAATCTCGAACTCGTGTGTCTCTTTCATTGCCTCCCTGTCCAGCCCCGCCAGGTCCCACTCGTTGGAAAGATTAATTCCGTCGGTGGTCGTACATATCTCACTGCAGTTGCCGCAGAATATGCACGTATCATATCGCAGCGTAATCTTTCGCACAGGACACTCGCCGTCAAGCTCATCTACCATCGTTAAAGCCTGGGTCGGGCAGACATTCACGCACGCACCGCATCCGATGCACTTATCAAGGTCGAACTCAGGCTTGCCGCGGTAGCTCTCCGGAACCTTACAAGGCTCCGCCGGAAACTTCGTAGTAAAAGCCGGTGAAAAAACACTCGTTACCGCCTCTTTCAATTCTCTAAGCTTGGGCCAACGCACTTTCAAGTCCTCTAAAATCTAACCAGCGCTAATCTTTCTTATCTTCACCGTATTTATCAACCACGCTTTGCTCCCACAGCTTGACTCCCGAAGCATACGAGCCTTTCGCTATCGCGTGTGCAGCGGTAGGGGCCGTTATCAGGATGAATACGGCACATATGATTGCCTTTGCGCTTATCGGCCCGCTTCCACTTATCAAAGCCACACCCGCCAGCAGCATAATCGTGCCTAATGTAACACACTTGGTTGACGCCTGTAGACGGTTATAAACGTCGGGAAAACGAACTAGTCCGACACAGCCGAATATGTCAAACAAAATCCCGACCGCGATGAGCAATTGTCCTGCTATATCAATCATCGAAACTCCTGCCTTCCAGGAACTTCGCCAGGGCGATAGTGCCGATAAAGCTCAGCAGCGCCCAGGCCAGCCCCACATTCAGGTAAAAATCTTTTCCGGTTATAAGCCCCAGCAAGCCGCAGAATCCTACTATCACAATGCCGAGTATGTCGATGGCCACCGTACGGTCCGGGGCGCTCGGCCCTCGGCCGATGCGATAAAGACACATAAAACAACATGCAAACAGCCCAAGAAAAAATGCCGTTATCATGTAATCCATAGGTTTATCTTTCTATTCAAATATCTTTTCCAGAAACCACTCGAACTTGCGTGCGATATGCTCCGTTGCCTGCTGAATATCCACGCTCTTTACGTTAATCCAGTGCACGTATAGATACCCGTCGTCCGTCAAATCCACCGTTAGAGTGCCGGGTGTCAGTGTTATTGAGTTAGCCAGTGCCGTAATACCCGACTCGCTTTTTAACCTTGTCTTAATTTTTACTATACCCGGATTTATGGGCATCTGAGGATGAAGCGCGCGGTACACGACATCAAAATTGGCTACCATCATATAGTAGAAAAACACCGGAATATAGAGAAGGAACCAGAAAATACGAACCGGCGAAATAAACACATGATGCTCTTTCGGCAGGATTTCGTGAAACAGCAGCGACACTACGCCCGCTGCTACAATGCCGGCAATAACAATCTGCCAGTCAACCTGCCCATCGACCACAGGCCAGGTCAGCAGCATCCACAAAATAAAACCCAGAACAAAATATATCGCTCGCCTCATATTCTATATCTCACATTTAAGCTTTTCGCGTTGTTATTTTTGCGCAATTATATTCGCCGAATAATCCAGCCCGTCCATCACCACCTTCACCGCCGGTTCGAGCACGTTTGCCCTAAGTGGTTCCACAATGACCAGCAGCCCCATCAAAACGCACAGAACCGCCAGCAGGCTCATCGCCAATAGCATAGAGCCTTTGTTTTCCTTCACGTCTTTTAGACTTTCCGGCAGCTCGCCAAGGAACGCATATCTGTGAACCTTCAAATACATAATTAACGTGCAGACGCTAACGCCCACAACTATCGCTGCAATCCAGTAGTATTCAGCCTGAATCGCCGCAATAACTATTAGCAGCTTGCTCCAAAAACCCGCCAAAGGCGGAATGCCTGCTATCGAAGCCGATGCGATTGCGCACGTCGCTCGCGTGTACGGCATCTTTTCTGCAAGTCCGCCCATTTCTTTCAATTGTCTTGTCCCCGTCGCCATTTCCACAGAGCCGCTGTTTAAAAACAACAGTGATTTGTAAACGGCGTGATTAAGCAGATGCAGCAGCCCGCCCAGTATTGCCAGTGACGCTACCGCGGGATTACCACCTTTGGCGATTATAAGTGCCCCCAAACCAAGCCCCAGCACTACGTATCCTACCTGACTGATACTCGAATATGCCAGCAGTCGTTTGAAATCCCACTGTCCCAATGCCAGCAGGGCGCCGCATACCATGCTCAAAACCGCAAGCGTGATAATTATCCATCCTACGGCGACAGAGACACCGAATATGTTGAAAAGTACCCGGGTCAGTGCATAAACACCCAGCGCTTTTATCAGCACTCCAGAAAGCATTGCTGAAATCGGCGCCGGCGCCGAAGGATGGGCATCGGGCAGCCATGCATGGAAGGGCACCAGAGCGGCCTTTAAGCCGAAACCCGCGATAAACAAACACATTGCGAATGTAAGACCCAAATTCATCCCTCTTACGCCAATCGTCCGCGAAATATACGCCATATTCAGTGTGCCCGTGTTGCCGTAAACAAGCGCCACACCAAACAGCACGAACATCGATGCGATGCTTCCCAAAACCATATATTTGAACGACGCTTCGAGCTCCTCATGTTCACAACCGAATCCAACCAGAGCATAAGATGCAATCGAAGCAATCTCCAGAAACACAAACAGATTAAAAATATCTCCTGAAAGCACAACGCCGTTCATACCTGTCACCATCAGCATAAACAGGCACAGGTATTTCGATTTGGCGGTATATTGTTCCATATACCGTGTGCTGAACAGCATAGCCGCTGCGCTAACTACACTGATTGCCAGAAGCAATAGGCAGCTCAGTCCGTCGAGCACAAGGTTGATGCCTAACGGAATCGACCATCTGCCAACTTCGTAAGTGCGCCACTGCCCGATTGTACTGACCGCCATTACCACCAGCCCAATCGTCACCAGATTCGCCAGCAGCGTCGCCGCCGATTTGCCCTTCTTGCCGAACAGCGGCAGCATAAAAGCCGCCGCCAGAGGCAGCACCACAAAAACAGGCAGAGGTACCGTCATCCTTTCAGTCTCCTAATCTCCGTGATATCGAAGGTGCCGTACTTCTCGTAAGTTCTTATGCATATCGAAATCATCAACGCCAGCGAACCCAGGCTGATAACTATCGCCGTCAGCACCAGCGCCTGAGGCAGGGGGTCAACGGCATGTGACACAAAAGCCTCCGCAATACCGCCGCCTTTGGTTAAATATGACTTATCAATAATGGGTGCAATTCCGTCCCAGCGATAGCCTAACATAATCAGAAACAAATTGACCGCGTATTCCATCACCAGTATGCCGACGACGATTTTGACCATATTCTTTTTCACGACCGCACAATACAGCCCAATCACGAATAGCAGAAAACACAGTGCGTAAGGCATAAGTTTTACTCCTTTTTGCCTGCCGAAGATTCAGGCCTGAATATCGAAAGAGTAAGAATCACAAGAAACAGAGAAGCGCCGACCTTGATTCCTATTGCAATATTCGACAGCGGTATGGTCCCTGCGCTGACCAGTCGTAACGCCGTTTCATGTCCGGCTTCGACTTGCTGCTGCAGGTAGTTGTAGAAAAACGACGCTGCTCCAAAAAACAATCCTATAAGTGCTACAGCTATAAACAATAGTGCCCCGGCGCAATCAAACTTCGAGGCAATTCCCAGCGACAAATTCTTTTCCGCGAACTTTCTTCCGAATGCGAGCATCAAAAGCACGTATGAAGAAGCCAGAATGACCCCGCCGGCAAATCCGCCTCCGGGCGTCAGGTGTCCGAACAATACGATATAAATGCCGAAAAGGAAAATCAGGACCTTGACCCAGCTGCTTATCGTCTTGACTATAATGGTCATCCCGTTCATATATCTGCTTCCTCCACCTTCTTTCGCGCCTTCTTTCGGAGTATCACAGTCGCCCCGATAATAGAGGTGAACAGCACCGTGGCTTCACCGAGCGTATCGTATGCCCGAAAATCCAGTATGACAGAGCTTACAATATTAGCCGCCCCCGTCTTGGCCAGACCCTCTTCGAGATACGTTTGCGACGCTGCGTCAGTCGTCTGGGCAAATACAGCCACTCCGAATTCGGGAAGGGTCTTGAGAACTTCGATACCTGCCAGAAAGATTACAAACACAATCACCACCGAAACCACAGTTCCAAAGAACTCCCTATCGCCGGCGATAAAGGTTAAATCTCGCGCTATGGTGGCCCTGATAAGGATTATCAGTCCTAACACTTCAACAACAATCTGAGTTATGGCAATGTCCGGCGCACGCAGAAACAGGAACATCAAAGATGCTCCAAATCCTATCGCTCCTATACATATCACCGAACTTAGCAGATTCTTCGTTTCTACCGCAACTAAAGCGGCTATCAGTATAAAGAGCAGCATAAGGTAAAACAGTAGTGACATGTTCACCTCACCAAATATTCTTACAGACAGTATAAATAATCAATAATAATCCGAGAGTGACCCAGGTTAAATATCTCGGCAGTATTCCGTTGTGCAGTCGCTGTAATAGTTCCGTTATAGTCAGACCGACCCTGCCTGCCTGGTCGTAAAGGTCGAACCAGCCTTTCTCCTGCTTTGAGTAAAGCTGTTTCAGACCGCCCATTCGGCTGACCGTCTTGTAAAAGTGTGTTCCCGGTATGACCATCTTTTCATTTTCAATCGATTCGCCGCAATACCACGTGTGAACCTCTCGTACTCTAACGGCCTTTTTGCCTATCAGCCAGATAACAAATCCTATCGCCAGTCCGACAATAAGCAGAATAGTTGCAAGGCCCGACTGCCAGTCGCTCAGCGTAACCTGCTCAGATTCCAGTGAAAGCGCAGGGTAGAGGAACCAGCCGAGAATATCCTTATAGAAAACACCTAACAAAACACACAGCGCCGCCAGAACTACCATCGGCATCCACTGAATATACGATGTTTCCTTTACCTCAGTAAGAGCGTCTCTCTGGCGGGACAGAAAAACCGAGTGAAGCACCTTGACGAACGACGCCAGCGTCAATGCGCTTCCGAACATAGCGCACGTAAACCAAACAGGCCACAACGTTGCTGCTGTACCGGCCTGCGTACGCATTTCAATTACACCCTGGTAAACCATCCATTTCGATACGAATCCGTTAAACGGCGGCACACCCGAAATACTCAGGGCCGCTATCAGGCAGCATGCAAACGTAATCGGCATCTTTTTGCCAAGCCCTCCCAGTTCTTCCAGTTCAGTCGTCCCCGCACTTTTCTCCACCGCTCCGCCGCACAGGAACAGGCAGCTCTTATATATGGCGTTGTTGAGCATATGGAAGATACCGCCGACCAGCCCGACCGTTGTTCCTGTGGCAATACCAAGAATCATATAACCGACCTGGCTGACCGCATGATAGCTGAGTAGTTTTTTAAGATTATGCTGGACCATCGCAATCATCACAGCCGCGACAATCGTCACCGCGCCGATTATTGCCAGAACCAACCGCAGTGATACGCTAATCTCGAAAAGCTGTCGTACGATGACAACAAGAAGATAAATCCCGAGCAGTTTATCTATCGCAGCGGGCAGAAGGGCCATCACCGGAACCGGCGCATATTCGCCGCTGGTTGGTATCCACGTGTGCAGCGGCATCGCTCCGGCCTTGGTAATCGCCGCGACCATAAGCAGTAAAAATGCCGCTATAGAGACCGCTGAATTTGCCGCAATGTTTATCTCGGATATGACGAACGTCCCCGAGACCAGCCACAACATCGTGATTCCCAAAAGCAGCGCACCGTCCGATGCGCCTATCATCGCGAAACTCTTGGTCCCTGCGAAGTTCGAATTCCTGCCGCCCGTGACAATCATTATATACAAGGCTGCTGTAACTATCTCCCAGCAGATAAGCAGGACCAGAAGATGGTCCGCCAGTAGTATCCCCGCAGAGCCGCCTATCGTCAGTAGAATCGAACCGTAGTATTCGCTCTGCCGCCTGACTTCAGGCCCTATTGCCTTTAAGGAATAAAGCGTAATCAAAAATCCAAACCCGCACGCAGCCACTAAGATATACGAGCCCAGTTTTGTCACTGTCAGCTTAAGACTAAGCTCAAACGCACCTATCTGCAGAATACTCGCCGAGTAGGCCTCAGGCTGTGACGTCACGATACCGATGGCCATGTAAACGGCAACCGCTGAAATAACCACTGCAGCAATTTTCGATATCTGCCGAAACTTGTTGGGCACAAACAGCAGAACAAATCCCGCCAGCAGCGGTCCTGCAACCAGTGTCAGCATTGCCGGTATATTCTCCAACTTATTCGTCCTCCAGCTTCATCTGGTCTGCGCCCATCTCTTTTCTCAATCTCGTTGTCTTTTCCCTGCTCAGTCGCAGCAGCGTCTCATAATCATGCACTATCTTTTTCTGGCCGTCCACAACTGCGATTCTTTCCGTACAGCTATAACACGGGTCCACCGCCGCAAGTGTTATTGTCACATCCGCTATACTCTGGCCGATGCACGATGCTTTGAACGATGGTACATTGACAAAGCTCGGTGCCCGCATTTTATGCCTGACCGGCCGATTGCCTCCATCGCTGCGAACATAATGGAATGTCTCACCACGCGGTGCTTCAGCACGTCCGCATCCTTCTCCCGCTGGAATCTCTTTTACCTCTGTCGCAATCGGTCCAGCCGGCAGTTTTTTTACCGCCTGGCGAATTATCTTGACTGCTTCAAGGACCTCCAGCAGCCGAACAACCGCCTTGGCAAAGACATCCCCCTCATCCTGCACTATCATTTTCCAGTCAACCATACTATACGCTGCATAGGGGTCGTCCCTGCGAACGTCGATTCCGATACCACTGCCCCGCGCAGTAGGGCCCGTAACAGCATAACTAATCGCGTCTTCTTTCTTAAGAATCCCGACGCCCTTTAAGCGAACGTGCAGCACCGGGTCATCCAGCACCGCCTTGGTTAGCATCTCCGTCTTTTTTTCTAATTTGTCCAGCTCCTGCAGTATCTTCGGTTTAATCTCGTCCGGTATATCTTCACGACATCCTCCCACCCTGACGTTGCCATAGTTATTGCGGTTGCCGGTTATCATCTCCAGCAAATCCAGCACCGGCTCACGATATTTCCATGCCCACATAAAGACGGTGTCGTAACCGATGAAATGCCCCGCTAGGCCAAACCAAAGCAAATGGCTGTGAATGCGTTCGAATTCATTGATAATCGTCCTGACATACAGCGCCCGTTCCGGCACCTTCGCAGTCATACCCGACAATTCCTCCACCGCCTGCACGTACGCCAGCGGATGCGACGCCGAGCATATCCCGCAAATCCGCGAGACCAAGTATGGTACCTGGTCGAACTGCAGAGTCTCTGCGATGCCCTCCATGCCACGATGGTTGTATGAAATCCTCACATCTATATCCGTCACAATCTCACCGTCCACGGTCAACTGGAAAAACTCCATCTCTTCCTGCAGAGGGTGGAAAGGCCCGACCGCCAGAACAGGTTTACAGATTTTCTTTTTCATTTCTTTCTTTCTTTTCTCAACGGGTACACACCATCAGGCCAATCGTCCGCCAAAATCAGCCGTCTCATATCAGGGTGTCCCTTAAACTCGATTCCCAGTTCATCATGTACTTCGCGCTCTATCCACGACGCCGCCGGCAGCAGATTCGCCAGCGAATCGACGGCAGGATTATCTTTGTCTCGTATCAATGACTTTACTGTTATCACACAGCCGAGCTCGTCGTATGCAAAGTGATATAGAATCTCGAAGTAATTATCAGAATCAATCCCCGTCGCTATTACAAATCGACAGCCCAAATCCTTATACAAAAAATTACATATACCCAGGGCGTTTTCTGACTCACACGTCAGGTATATTCTCTTGTCCGTGGTCTTTTCTACCGATATTACCTTGTCTTTCACCGCCTGCAGATTGTCATCAAGTTCTTGTAATTTCATTGCCAATCACCTGTTGTCATTTTTTTAATCTGTGTCAATCAGTGTTAATCCTTGTCTTTAAGTTTATTTTCTCTGTGTTCTCTGTGTCCTCTGTGGCTAATAACAAATTTTTCTTTTCTCTGTGGCTGATTCATTTATAAAATCGACAATGCCTTAACCACTCCCGAAATCATCGCTTCGGGCTTTGGCGGGCAACCCGGAACATAAGCTATAATTGCATTGGGGTCTATTTCCCTGATTATCTTGTCAACCGGACCGACGATATGGTATCCCTTTTGAAAAATTCCCGTCCCGCATGCGCAGGCCCCTATCGCAAAGACCACGCACGGCTTTGGCGTCTGCATGTACACCTCTCTCAGCCGCGGCGCAGCTTGGGCTGTTACCGCGCCCGTAACCAGAAGAGCGTCCGCATGACGAGGTGAACCAACCAGTTTGATGCCGAACCTTTCGACGTCGAACCTGGGCGTTAGCAAATCGACAATCTCGATATCGCAGTTGTTGCACGCACCGGTATTAACATGAAAAACCCATGTCGATTTTTTCAGCGCTTTTATCTTCCAGCTCATAACCACACCTTACAGCCAGCCAATCCCGTAAGCGTTACCGACCATCGCAAGAACCACCGCCGCCGCCAGGGCCAGTCCGCAGAAAACCCAGAAAAACTTCATCGCCTGGTCGATTCGTACTCGCGGATTCGTATTCTTAATTAAGACCGCCAGCACAACAACGAGCAGGTACTTACCGATTCCACCTGCCAAAGCCCAGCCGCTCGTCCCGAATCCGCCCAGAAACACCATCACCAGAAACAGCGGCAGTGCTACTAACATCATCGCCTGCATAATCTTCCAGATAGCAAGCAGCACACCTGAATATTCAATTAACATTCCGCTGGCGATTTCAGTTTCGGATTCTGCTATATCGAAGGGCACAAAACCGAGCTTCGCCTGAACACACAGAAGAGCAACTAAAAACGCCAGTATATTCGAAACACTCCAGACCGCTGCCCCCTGACTTATCGCGGCAAGACTCAGGGCCCCCTGGTTTCTTATGATAACCACGATAAGCGCCAGAACCAGCGGCAGCTCATAGCCCATCACCAGCTTCATTTCTCTGCTGGCCCCCAGCGCCGCGTGCGGACTGGCGCTGGCGCTGCTGCCGAGGATAAGGGCCAGTGACGGGAGCACCATCAGATAAATCGCTACGATAATATCACCCACAAACGCCGAATGCGAAATCGTGATTCGCCACAGCATAGTCGACAGCAACAGCACGCCCGCCATACCCACCATCGGAGCACCGATAAAGACCATTCTGTTCGCCTGCTCCGGGATGAGCACTTCTTTGCCCGTCAGCTTGATTACGTCCCACAAAGGCTGCATCAGCGGCGGTCCTTTTCGCCACTGCACCCGGGCCGATACCTTTCTTACTACCCACGAAACCACCAGCCCCAGCGCAACCGTAAATACGAAGCCCGGGAATATCAGTATCCAAAAAAGCTCCTGCAATCCTTTTGTCATTGCTCAAACCTTTTCTTGCTTTTCACCTAAGAACGGCTCCCATAGAGTACCGCCTGCAACTTTGACTGATATACCGTCGAAAACGTCGATGATATCCTTCTCGCCGTCCTGCACATTACGATAGTCGATGCTGCCGTCGCTGCACGTATTGACGCACAAAGGCTTGCCGTTCGATTCCAGCCTGTCCTTACACAAATCACACACGCTGCTCGGATACGGTATCAGGTCGGTGTAAATTGTCCCGAACGGACATGCTATCGCGCACGTTCCGCACCCCGTGCATCGCATGTTATACCTTTTCAGCGTACCGGCGTCGTTGTACTTGCTCGGCAATTTCTCCAGCGCATCGTTCGGACAGGCCTTGATGCACGGCGCTGACTCACATCTGCGGCAAATCAAAGAAAAACGAATCATCTCCAGAAGCGCGTCAATCCCCTTGTTCTCGGGATGCTGATTATAAGAGCACCGGACGTTCGAGTTCTCCTGAAGGTCACACCTGCCCAAATCTATTATTAGTTTTGCACCCATAAACCGACCGCGCCTTCTAATCCCAAATCTTGCTGTAACCTTTGATCTGGTCGTACGTAAACACAGGCCCGTCCTTGCACACGTAATATTTACCTATCATACAGTGCCCACACTTACCCACGCCGCAGCTCATATTCTTTTCCATCGATAAATAGATCTGATTAGCGGCAAAGCCGAAATCCAGCAGCTTGATTGTCGCGTATTTCATCATAATGGGCGGCCCGCACACTACCGCGACCGCGTTTTTGATATCGACGTCGCCGGGCTCCATAATCGTTGTAACTACGCCGACGTTGCCTTTCCAGTCGCCGTTGGCGCTGTCGACGGTGAGCTTCATCTCGACACCGTTAATATTTTGCCACTGACCGAACAAGGTTTTTTTATAGATAAAATCATCCGGGCTCTTTGCACCGTAGCGGCAGACGATTTTCTTAAAGTCTTTGACTCTCTCCACGAGCGTCAGAAACAGTGACCGTATTGGAGCAAGCCCAACGCCGCCGCCGACTATATACACTTCCTTACCCGCAAACTCATCAATCGGATAACCGTTTCCGAAAGGCCCGCGAATCCCCACCGCCTGGCCTTTGCGGCACTGATGCAGCAGGGCGGTTACCCTGCCCGCTTCCATTATCGTAATTTCCATCTGTTCCGTTTCCTTCGGAGAAGATGAAGGAGTAAATGGCGCCTCGCCTTCGCCCGGAAGGGTCAGCTCGACGAACTGGCCCGTCTCGAACTTGAACGGCTCTTCCGTTTTTACAACGAAGCTCTTAATCGTCGGCGACTCGACAATCACTTCCGTAATCTCGCCGTTTATTGGTTGGTAGAAGTTATAATTCATTTTCAAATCGCAGCCTTTGACTTGTTCTTGTTCTCTTCGCGAATTCTCTTTAGTATTTCCCTCAAGTCCATCCCGCCGGCATCTGCATCAACACATCGCCCGCAGCCAACGCACATATTAATACCGTACCTGTCGAGAAAATGCACGAATTTATGCATCAGGCGGTGTTTCATACGGTCACCCAGTATCTTATTCGGATTGGCTCCGCCCGCCACCGCCGCGTAGCTGTACCGCATACAACTGTCCCATATCTTGAGCTTGGCAAAGTAATCAGCCTGCTTTGCATCATAGAGATAGAAACAGTGACACGTCGGACACACCCGCGTACACGCCTGGCATTCGATGCACCCCCGGGCCTGCTCGTTATAAACCTCCGAATCCTCTGAATCCAGCACCGCCTCGCGAATATTTGTTGTATCGTCGTATTTGGCATTTTTCTCCTGCAACTGCTGCTGCAGTTTCTTTCTGTTTTCTTCCCGCTCGGCAAGCAGGCTCGCCGGCACGTCCGCGAAAAGCTCATCGTGTTGCTCGATGAAGCTGTGTCCCTTACCAGAGCCGCAGTCCACAATAAAACCGTCTTTCACTTCGGAGATATTAAGGTCGAATCCGCTTTCACTGTAAACCTTCCCCTCGAACAGACAGCAGAAGCAGCTGTCTCCTACGTCCGTACAATCCGAGCTGATGATAAACATTTTTTCCCGCCTCGCAATATACAGCGGGTCCTTGAAGTCCTCCTCCTCGAAGACTTTGTCCAGTATCTCAATGCTCTTCAAATCACAGTCTTTCAGCCCGAACACCGCAAAGGGCCTGATCTCCTTGGGCTCAGCCGGCACCGGGTAAGTCGCCGCCACCTCACGAATCGGAAATAAAAACTCTTTTACAGGTGTACACGCCCGTATATCGTTAATCTGAACGTCCGCCTTTGATTTGAGGTCATATTTGCTGAATACGAAATGCTCATCGACCCTCTTCGGTACATATAGCTCCATCTGTCCGGCTATTGCATCCATTAGCGGCTTGAGCTTACTTATAAATACAGTTTCCATTTTTATACCAGTCTATATTGCCTTTTATTATTATGTCATATAATACGGCAGACGGGCCAAATCCGTCGCAATATCGATACTTATCACTTTGACTCTCTTAGGCACGGATATGTGACGCGGCGAGAAGTTGAGAATCCCTTTTATCCCGGCCTTTACTAGTTCATCCGCCACTGCCTGTGCCTCCTCGGCCGGTACTGCAATGATGCCGAGATTGACTTTTCGCTTCTTAATGCCGCTGATTTTAGACACATCTTCAACTGCCACGCCGTTTTTCTTTTTACCTATTTTTTTAGGGTCTTTATCGAAGGCCGCCACTATATCCAGCCCGTACCTGCCGAATCCGTCGTATGTCATCACCGCCGAGCCCAGGTTGCCCGCCCCGACCAGAACGGCCTTATGGTTGCTGTTAAGACGGAGAATCTTGCTGATTCTTTTTTGCAGTTTTAAAGTGTCGTAACCGACGCCCGGTGTGCCGAAGTCGCCGAAATACGAAAAATCCTTCCTGATTTGCCACGGATTGATGCCCAAAAGGTCGGCCAAACGCTTGCTTGAGACCCTTTTAAGGCCCTTTTCCGACAAAACAAGCGCCCCCCGCAGGTAAGTCGGAAGCCTTCTTACCGTTTCATCCGGAATTTTGTGATACCTCATAAAGCACCAGGAAATTTAGTGATTGCGTTCACGAATACTGGTACTTGTGTTCACGTTCACAGACGCCAAGCTTGTGCTATTTAACCCGGAACCGCCGTGCCTGTCAAGGAAAAATACCGAAATAACTTTTTTCCGAGTACATCTCTTGTTTGTAGGGGGATTTGCTTGCTCCGGGTCGTCATTGCGAGCGATAGCGAAGCAATCTCAACCACCCGGTACCGATAGATTGCTTCGGCTTGCGCAGGTATGTTCGGCGACGGCCGGACGCCGACGACGCTTCTGGGTATGGGTATAGTCTTCGGCCTGTATTACGGCCTGCGAAGGCGAAAGAACATCCACGGCGGGTATATGTTGTTCTACCGCAACCCGTATCGCCAGGTTACCGGTATGATAATACTGGTCTCGGTCTTTATTGCAGGTTCGCCGGAAATCTGTTATGCTGGTGTCGGTGTGCCTGATTATGACCCGGTCTTCTATTACTATCACAGCGACCATTTAGGCTCATCAGAGATTATGACCGACAGGGAAGGCGATTTGGTGCAGCATTACGGCTATTATCCGTTCGGCGATGAGCGCTACAGCGATAATGGCGACGCCTTTAGCGTCTCTAATCGCTACACCAGCCAGATTCTGGATGAAGACACCGGCCTGTATTATTACGGAGCGCGGTATTACGACGCTGAGCTCGGCCGGTTCATCCAGGCCGACCCCATCGTCCCCGGCACACAGAACTCCCAGGCTTTCAACCGCTACAGCTACGTATTGAATAACCCATTGAGATTTGTGGACCCAACGGGAAATAATACAGCAGAAGGTTTGTTTGGTCAGGGTGATCCTATGTATAATGGCGCAATGTCACCTTGGGGGTATACTATAAAGCCTTACGGCGTATCAGGTCCGCCGGCGACTGGTCCTGAACCTCCTAATGTTGTAACAGTTACGCCGGGTTTTGTCGGTGCCAGTGCTCTGAATAGTCAAGCCAGCGGTACTGGTACATATTCGGGAAACAATGGAATGTACATACCAACGGGCTGGGAATATAACGGATACTTATCTCCACAAGAGGAATTTTCGATTGGGGATAATTATAATTTGCCCGCTGTAGAACGTCCCTGGGTTGAGTACTACGCGTGGGCTTATTGGACAGACCAAATCCGGGGTGCTCCAGAAGAGCTATCCATAGCTCTAGATCATGGTCTTCTTGGTGATATGCGCAAACTCTTTTACACAGGTAGTCTGTCACCGTCTGACGAGGCATATGATGCTGGTGTAGATTATATGGCTTTATACCTATGGGAGAACTCCCCGCTGCGTGGCGGATACTTTTCAATCGGTGTTGGAAAACGACTTGGGGGTTCCTTGACGGGAAGCTGGACTATGGAAGATGCTGGTTCCCTTGCACTAAGGGCTCGTGTAGGTCCAGGAACGGCCACAGGAAGTTCTTATTTTCAGTTCGAACCTGGGATTAAATTCTCTTCTGAAGGCAAAATTGATGACGTGAAACAATTAAGTTTTCGTTATCAGGAAGGGCATATTAAGGTAACAGATGGAGGTCAGGTTAAGTTAGGCGGCAAATTATATGGCCCGGTTAGTGGAGGAATAATAGTTGAACCTAGCAAATTTAAGAACCTGTGGGGGCAGTATAAGAAGGAATATGAGATATGGAAACGAACGCATTAGGAATAATGCGTTCGTCTGTTTATGCTAAAGTTTTTAGGTAAAATATTGCCAAGGAGATTACATAGCGGAAGTGAAAAGTTTCCTGACCCACTACATGTTTTCCAATCGCTTATTTCTGATATCGTGAATTTGGACTTGGGTCCAGGTGATAAAGCCTTTTTTCGATGCAAATGTAGCGGCTGTAAGGGTTGGGCGGAAGTCAGGCCGTGGTATGGCCTTCTGCTTGTTACAATTTCTTTTCCTTTTAAAGAATCGCCTGATAAAATATTAAATGAGAAAGAACTAACACTATCTAAGCAATGGGGCGTGCATTCTTTCAAGAAAGGGAAACAGGCGTCATTTGTTGTTGGAACAAGTGATATTGATACAATATCGCCTTTTTTGGACAAGGTCTTTAGGATTTTATATGATTGTCCGCAGGATTATAGATTGTTTGGCAAGCTCGTTTTAGGTTTTTGGAATAGCCACTAAAAAATAGATTGGTAAGTGTGAGATTGTTCGTTCGTGGAGCTGCAATGTGGAGTTTATGTGGACGGATAACAAGCTGCGGGGTTTAGGAGTTTAAATGAAATATCTTGCTGCTCTATTGTCAAGCGCTCTGGTATTAGTAGCTATTTGGTTTTTGGTAGGTTTTCTGATTTCAGTAGTTTTTCCTGGCAACTGGCGATATTTGGAGATTACTATTGGTGGCTTGACAGCAAATCTGCCAAGTCTTATTGGTTTAGTCATAGGTATCTTTGCCGCCAGACATACATTCAGAGCATCCCTGCATGCCAAAACAGGCAGACTCTATCGTAAAAAGAAAAGTAAAAAAGACGAACAGCCCTCCGATAAGAAGAACGAACTTGCCAAGTAATATGACCCGGTCTTCTATTATTATCACAACGACCATTTAGGCTCATCTGAGATTATGACCGACAGGGACGGCGATTTGGTGCAGCATTACGGCTATTATCCTTTTGGTGATGAGCGTTACAGCGAGAACGGCTTGGCGTTCAGCGTCTCGAACCGCTACACGAGCCAGATTCTGGACGAAGATACCGGCCTGTATTATTACGGCGCCCGTTACTACGACCCAGAGCTTGGCCGATTTATCCAGGCCGACCCCATCGTCCCCGGCACACAGAACTCCCAGGCTTTCAACCGCTACAGCTACGTATTGAATAACCCATTGAGATTTGTGGACCCAACGGGAAATAATACAGCAGAAGGTTTGTTTGGTCAGGGTGATCCTATGTATAATGGCGCAATGTCACCTTGGGGGTATACTATAAAGCCTTACGGCGTATCAGGTCCGCCGGCGACTGGTCCTGAACCTCCTAATGTTGTAACAGTTACGCCGGGTTTTGTCGGTGCCAGTGCTCTGAATAGTCAAGCCAGCGGAACTGGTACATATTCGGGTAATGTTTCTGTTGGTGATATAGGAGTACCTGGTGTTGTTGACAAGCCTCTCATAGATTTACCAAGCTGGATTAATGATAATACAATCGACTCTTCGTATTTCGATAGCAGGTATTATTTTAAAGCCGTTGATATTGCTGATGAGATTATCAGGGAAGATATTGAATCGGAGAAGAAAGAAATAATCCTTCGATCTAGATATTGGAATCTATATCACAACAGAGGCTTTCGGCCATGGACTCATGATTGCGGTCCACAAGCAGATGAATTAGGGATGTACCTATTAGATAATCCGCCGCCGGAGGAAAGTACTCTTTTCAAGTCTGGTGGATATACACACTGGGGATTTAGGGTGGAAGGTCGATCTAAAACACAGTCTCGTTTTAGACAGAACCGCGAGCTTTTAGCTCCTGGAAATCAAAATATGCTAGTTGTTGTCCCTGAACGTATTGCCAGAATACAGGGATATAGAGAGTTCACAATTAACCCATATCGCGATCTTTTCGAAACTATGTTTCTAAATCATGATGTTGATATAGGAACATATAAAGATTTTATACGCGAATATCCTTATCCTCAATTTATAGACGACTGAATTAATTGTAAAAATATAGAGTTGCTTTTGAGAATGCTAGTTCATTCTATAAATTTTTTGTTAATAGTGTTTTTGTAAAACTAAAATACATAGGTGCAAAATAATTAAGGAAAGGATAAAATGAGCTGTTCAATCACAAAGAGGGTTTTAAAAACTAGGGGAAGGAGGCTTTTATTTATCTTGTGTGCAGTAATTACGATAATTGTAATCCTTATTCTATTTCTACCGGCGACTGGCCGGATAACACCACGTATGGCTATGAATCTACGTAAAGTATCTCTGGCAAAATGGCATCTTTTTGTTAAATCTTATATAGGTGATACAAATAGAGTGCCGACATCGCTCTTTGAAGTGTGTCAAGCCAAATATAGAAAAGGGGAAAAAACCTTTCCGCAGCATATTTATTTAGCAAATGACGAATTCCTTAGATCATATGACGAATTACTCAGATCATATCCCCCAAATCTGACAAGCGATCCTAATCTATTTGAAAAAGAGGTTCCATATGGCCTGTTTCTGGGAACTAATGGATGGTATATCATTGAACTCAAAGCCGGGCTGGTATACAAAAAGAGTTTGATGATAGATCAGGATGGTAAGATATATGAATTGAGAGCAACCGAACAGGAGCCCTTTAAGTCATACAAATAACAAAATATTTTAAAAATCTAATTACATATATCGCTGAATATAAATCGGTCCCTATAGTACATGTGAGTTGCTGTGACCCGGTCTTCTATTATTATCACAGCGACCACCCGCCTGCGCCGAGGCTTCCGACTTCGCTAAAGCTACGCCGGACGAGTCGGCGGGCAAGTTTAGAGAAATAGCGAATCTATTTCGGTTCACAACTTTTTAATAAAAAACTTTATAAATTTGTGTAAATCTGTGTCAATCAGTGTCTGAGTTTTTGTGCTTTTTCGTGGCTATGTAAATGACCGACGCGGCCGCATCGACTTAACTTCCTCCGCTCTGCGGCCCCTTTTTCGGTATACGAAAACTGAATGTGCTTCCGCCGGAGTCGTTGTTTTTGGCCCATACCTTTCCGCCGTGTCGTTCCACGACCTGCCGCACAATTGAAAGTCCCAGACCAGTGCTGTCCCTCTCGATTTCCCTTGCGTTGGCGGCGCGGTAGAACTCCTCGAATATTTTTTCCTCGTCACCCTCAGGCAGACCAATCCCCGTATCGCTTACCGTTATTAACACCGTTTTCTCTTCATCCTCGACCTTCAGCCTTACGTCGCCGCCCTTGGGCGTATAACGTATCGCATTAAAAAGAATGTTTACTATTGCCTCTCCGAGCAGGACCGGCTCGCCGTAAATTTCATCTATACTGCCGTCAATCTCGTAACTTATATTTATCTCTCTGTCTTTCGCTCTGCCTTCCACGGCGGCAAGTGTATCCATTATTACGTTTCTTATCG
>CAZOVR010000029.1:10232-40049 GCA_964583405.1 uncultured Pirellulales bacterium | reverse complement strand
CGTTGAGTCCGAGAAAGATTGCGTTGAGTCCGAGAAAGATTGCGTTGAGTCCGAGAAAGATTGCGTTGAGTCCGAGTAAGAATGAAAAGTAACAAAAACCATTCTTACAGACAAAACAAGAACTGTTTCCCATAAGTAAAAATAGTACATATCAACTCATCTAGTTAAGAAAGGGTTCAAGCTTTTTCTTGAACTGCTGACAAAAAAATTACGTGTCAGCGTTTCTATGGAAAGCTCATAAACAGATAACGACCATCGGATACTGAAACCGACGGTCACGATTTGCCTTTCGCTCCCAACAAAAAGTAGCATGCAGAAATGGCATGCTCCACGAAAACTGATCCAGTTTAAGTAAGAGTATAACCGACAGATTTGGTATCTTATTCAGTTCTTTAAAAGGAGGTTATACTTATGAAGAAGTGTTACAGTGGACAACAAATCGTGTCGAAACTAAGGCAGGCTGATATCCTAATCGACCAAGGTAAAACTATCAACGAAGTATTGGCCTGCCCCCTTTTTATGTACCAGTTGTTATGAGAGTATTTCACACTCATTCTCCCTGTCTTGAGGAAGGCGGAGCGTAGCGGAGCCTTGCTCAAGACACTTCGCCGCGAACGCTGCCGGGGCCATATAGTCCAGGCTGCTGTGCGGACGATAATGATTGTAATCCATCCGCCAGCGATCCGCAACATATCTCAATTCGTCAATATGTAAAAACAGTTCTCTGTTCAATAACTCATCTCTCAGCTTGCTGTTAAACGACTCAACATAGCCATTCTCCCAGGGACTGCCAGGGGCGACATACAATGTATCTACACCAGAGTTCTCAAGCCACTTCTGAACAGCATTCGATACAAACTCAGGACCATTGTCACTTCGAATAAATTCAGGTGCACCTCGTACCGCAAACAAATACCTAAGCACCTCCGCCACATCCGGCCCCTTGATCTTTCGATTGACATCTATGGCCAAACACTCTCTGGTAAATTCATCTATTACCACCAGTACTTTTATCAGCCGACCGTTTTCCAATCTTTCGGAAAGAAAGTCATAACTCCATATATTATTATAATGCTCTGGCCTTTTACGATTGCAGGCATTTTCACTGACGCCTGCGTAGAACTTCTTATGCTGCTTTTTACGTACCTTAAGCCCTTCTTGACACCACAATCGATAAACTCGTTTGAAGTTTATAAACCAGCCCTTTTCCCTGAGTTTTATAGTTATTCTGCGATAGCCATATCGTGGATGTTTCACATGCAAAACGAGCAAATCATCAATCACAGGCTTATCCTTGTCTTGCAGTTTAGGTTTATACCTCTGAGTGCTTCTGGCCTGTTTTAATGCCCTGCAGACCTTACGTTCTGGCACTCCCAGCTCTCGACGAATCTGTTCGGCAACTTTCCTTCGCCGGGCCGGGACTAAAAGTTTCCCTCCGCCGCTACTTTCAATATAGATATGTCCAATGCCTGGTCGGCTACGAGCCGCTTCAATTGAGCATTCTCTTTTTGAAGAGCACGAAGCTACTTGATCATGTCAGGGCTCATCCCACCGTACTTCTGCCGCCAGCGATAATAGGTCTGCTGAGATATTTCGATTTCGTTACAGATTTCTGGTACTGATTTCCCCTGACCAATAAGTACATCTGCCTGTCGTAATTTTGCCACGATTTGTGGCCCGCTGAACCGCTTTTTCATTAGTATAACCTCCAAAATTCAGCCTTAATAAAATACCAAATCTGTCGGTTATACTCTCACTTAAACTGGATCAGTTTTCGGGGTGCAGTCCACAAGGATCACGAATGCCGTATGGTACCAATGCCTGATGAAACAACCCAGTTGCTCGTAAATTTTCAGAGTCGATCGCCTTCCAGCTTTGCGTATGTATTTATTCCACCAGAAAGATTTACTCACATCCACCAGAGGATTAAGGCAGGCAACTGGGACAGCTCTTGTGAGACTTTGAATAACGTGGCAAGGAACTTCACTAAGCTTCGTAAAAAGGCTGGAATCTCAAAATGTACAATTCATGACCTTAGAAGATCGGCAATTACCAACTGTGCACAGCATCTGCCGATCCAGGTGGTTCAGCAATTTGCGGGGCATTCGAGCATCACCACTACCCGGCGTTACTATTTGACAGTCAGATCCGAAAACATCGTCTCAGCAAGTGAAGTTATGAACAAAATGCTTCAGGAGGCGAAATCAGGACTGACGCAAAAGTGACGCAAATGGCGTTTCTGAGAGTTCTCCAAAAAAGCAAGGTGTCGTAAGTGCTTTATTTACAACGCCTTACCAAGCGAGGCCGAAGGGGCTCGAACCCTCAACCTTCGGATCGACAGTCCGATGCTCTAGCCAATTGAGCTACGGCCCCGAAGTTTCCCAAAAACGAGGATTATAGTCCTTATGCTCAAAAAATGTCAAACAATTTCAGCAAAAACACGAAAACAACGGTTACAATCATCCCCCCCTCCAAAAAACCGCGGATATCCGATTATTACTTCCCCGCAGCCTTTGAGCGACGGACGACCGGTCGCGACTTCGTATGTTTGGTGTCTTTCTCAAGTACCCTCATAGCCTTTTTGACGTCCGCCAGTTTAAGCACACCTGTTGTCCGGCCTCCCTTCGCACCAGCGGTGCAGTAAGCGTATGAGATATTAATATGATTCCGCGCAAGTCTCTCTGCGACAGCGGCCAGAGCGCCCGACCGGTTGTTAAGATTGACGCACAATACTTGTGTCTCATTGTGAGGCATATTGAGCCTGGTCAGTATTTCCCTTGCGCGGTCCGGCTCTTCAAAAATCACTCGCATTACGCCGTGTTCCACCGAGTCCATCATAGTCAGTGCTATAATATTAATCTTTGCCCGGGCAAACTCACCGAGTATTTGGGCCAGAACTCCGGGTTTGTTTACCATAAAGATTGAGAACTGAGGCGAGATATACATACCCTTATCCTTACACTGAAATGTCTTTATCCGGTCCCGACAGCTTCCAGAGCACTTTGCCTGTCGGGGAAAAACCTGAAAATCTTGTCTAAGTTAGTTATGGTAAATACTTTGTGCAGCCGGGGGTCGATTGCGCTTACCACAACCTCACCTCCGAACTCGTGAAGCTTGGCCCGAATCTCCAGAAGAAGCCCCAATACTTGAGACGAGAAGAATTTGACCTGTTCGAAATCGAAAACCATCACCGCGGGTTTGTGCTTGTCCACATATTCTCGTATTCGTTCGGCGGCAGAGTTTATCCCTTCATAATTACTGATAGACGCCGCCTCAAACGAGACCACAGCAGCGTCGTTCTGCGAAATTATTTCCAGCCCTAAATCGTCTTCCATAAGCACACCGTTTTATGCAAAAAGACATAATCACCTTGTGATTATCTCAATTAGCCCAATCTGAGTCGAGGATTTTTTCTTAACATTTCCAACAGGCCACGAAATGGTCGCTTATGCCGCCTTTCTGCTCGAAGGCGGGCATCTGTCGGCGACAGATATCTTCGGCAAGAGGACAGCGGGGATGAAAAGGACAGCCGTCAGGTGGATTTAATGCACTGGGCACTTCACCTCCCGTGGCTGTTCTCTGGCCGCGGCGCTGCGTGTCGACCTTCGGAATCACAGACATTAACGCCCGCGTGTACGGGTGCAGCGGATTACGGTATATTTCCTCTCTGTCAGCACGCTCGACTATCTTGCCGAGATACATAACCGCGATTACATCGCAGAAAAACTCGACTACCGCCAAATCGTGCGCTATGAACAGAAAGGTCAGGCCGAAATCGTCCTGCAAATCCTTGAGCAGGTTAAGGATTTGTGACTGAATGGAAACGTCAAGAGCACTTACAGGCTCATCACAGATAACCAGTTCAGGCCTTAACACCAATGCTCGCGCCACGCCGATTCTCTGTCGCTGACCGCCGGAGAACTCGTGCGGGTAGCGGTTAACATGCTCCCGCGACAACCCGACACGCTCGAGGGTCTCATTGACCTGTTCCGTTACCCGGCTGCGGCTGAGCTTCTTTTGAACCCGAAGCGATTCGCCGACAATGTCGCCCACGGTCATCCTCGGATTGAGCGAGCTGTATGGGTCCTGAAAGACAATGGTAATTCGCCTTCTTAGCGATCGTAGTTGTTTCTTGTCGGCCTTGAGAACATCAAGCCCGCCGAATGTCACGCTGCCCGAAGTCGCAGGTATCAGCCGGATAATCGTCCGGGCTGCTGTTGTCTTGCCGCATCCGCTCTCGCCGACCAGGCCGAGCGTTTGTCCTTTTCTTACGCTGAAACTAACGCCGTCAACAGCCTTGATATAACCAACCGTTCGACGCAAAAGACCCTTCTTAACCGCAAAGTATGTCTTCAAATTCTCGACGTTAAGCAGCAGGCCGTTATCACTGTTTGTATTTTGATTCATATTCTTCTCGTTCCTGCTTCGTCTCGTAGCCGGGCGCATACCAACAGGCAACGTGTCGTCCAGTCTGGGCTTCTCTCAGTTCAGGCTCGACCATCTGACATCTTTTGTCTTTGCCGCCTACAGGACATCGCGGGTGAAACTTACAGCCCGACGGAAAATGTAACGGGTCCGGAACAATTCCGGGAATAGTTGCCAGTCGTTCCCCCTCAAAACCGAGCTGCGGCACGGACTTCAGCAATCCCTGTGTGTATGGATGCAGGGGATTTTGAAAAAGAGATTTGGCTTCGGCCTTTTCCGCTATCCGCGAGGCGTACATAACCGCGACATCATCAGCCCGCTCGGCCACAACGCCCAAATCGTGCGTAATCAACAGGACACTCATACCGTTCTGCCGCTGCAGCTCATCGAGCAAATCCAGGATCTGCGCCTGTATGGTGACATCGAGCGCGGTCGTAGGCTCATCGGCGATGATGAGGTCGGGCTGACAACTTACCGCCATTGCTATCATAACCCTCTGCCGCATTCCGCCCGACATCTGATGCGGATATTCATAGACGCGCCTTTCAGCGTCACCAATTCCAACCCCTTTGAGCATCTCGACAGAATCCGCCCAGGCCTGCTCTGAATCCTTTTTCTGATGCAGCTTTATTGCTTCTGCAATCTGGTCACCGACGGTAAAAACAGGATTAAGACTGGTCATCGGCTCCTGAAATATCATCGCGATTTGATTACCCCGGATTTGACGCATCTGCTTCTCGGTCAAATCGAGGATGTTTTCGTCCTTAAATTTCATTCTTCCCGAAACGATTTTGCCGGGCGGGTCGGGCACTAATCGCATTATTGATAGCGCTGTTACACTTTTACCGCAGCCGCTTTCACCTACCAGCGCAAAGGTTTTACCCTCCTGTATTGCGAAACTAACGCCCTGCACCGCTTTGGCCAGCCCGTCCTCGGTGAAAAAGTGCACACTCAAATTATCAACCGCAAGCAAAGTGCCGTTATTCATGCAGCCTTCCTCAATCGCGGGTCAATCGCGTCTCTCAGCCCCTCCCCAACGAGGTTATATGCAAGCACGGTAAGAAAAATCGCCACCCCCGGAAAAAGGGTCAGCCACCACAAAAACCGTCCGGTCGTACTCACGCCCAGGCTCAGCATCTGTCCCCAGCTTGGCGTAGGCGGCGCAACACCAAACCCGAGAAAGCTTAGTGCCGCTTCTATAAAGATTGCTCCGGCGATACCAAACGTTGCGTTGACAAGAACAGGAGCTACACCGTTGGGCAGCATATGCCTGAACAGTATGCTGCGAAGAGGCAGTCCGAGCGATACCGCGGCCTGTACGAAATCCTGATTGCGAAGCTTGAAGAACTCGGCCCTGATAAAACGAGCGTTGCCCGTCCATGTCGTCAGGCCGATGATAATCATAATATTGAACAGGCTCCTCTCCCAATACGCGACGATAGTGATAATCAAAAAGAATACGGGTATAGCCATCATAATTTCAACGAATCGCATCCCGATGAAATCGACCTTGCCACCAAAGTAGCCGAGAACAGAGCCGATGGCGATACCGACAAGACTCGAAATACCGACAGCCACAAACCCGACCGAAAGCGATATCCTGCTGCCGTAAATCAGCCTGCACAGTACATCCGAGCCGACGTCGTCTGTGCCGAGCCAGTGCTCTTTGCCGGGCGGCTGCTCGCGTACTTCCAGTTCTGTTCGGGCATATCCGTAAGGTATAGGGGCAAATATCGCATCTGACGCCCTGCCCGAACTTATCAGCTCCCTGTAGCCGGTTGCGTCGAGCCTTCGCGGTACGAACACATATAACAGAACGCTGCCAGCCACAAGTATCGAAGCGTTTATCAGTAACTGCCGCGACAGAACATGACCCCTTATCGAAGGTTCGATATTCCTTCGATTTCTTCGAATCAATATAAGCTGCCATATCCCGATGGCCGCCGCCAGAAGGATTGAATAATCGCTCGCCTTAAGCGACGCGAACAGCGGAAAAATCAGTTTGCCGTCGAGGCGAATCATGAACGGCTTATCGTTGGCCAGAAACGGCGCAAAAACCGCCAGGGCGAACAGAATAATAATCAGAACCAGGCTGACGACGTTGAGTTTGTTCTTGGCGAACTCACGCCGAACCATCTCGCCGTATGATACCCCCCAGCTTTTCTGTTGAGCCGTTTTTTCGGCCATAATTATCAAACGTTACTCTCGAAACTCACCCTCGGGTCTGCAACCGCATAAGCGATATCACCGAAAAGTAAACCCACAAGATTCATCAATCCCGCTATGGTAGCGACCGCCATCACAACATTGTAATCCCTTGTAGTAACCGCCTCGAACGCAAGCATCCCCATACCCGGAATACTGAAGATTCTTTCTATGATGACCGAGCCTCCGAGCATGGCCGGAAGCAGCGTTGCCATAATGGTAATAACAGGGATGATACTGTTGCGAAAAGCGTGCCTGAAAATAACCGTCATATTGGACAGCCCTTTAGCCCGGGCCGTCCGCACATAATCCGCTCGCAGGCTCTCAAGCATACCGGCCCTGACCTGCTTGGTCAGATACGCAAAACCGCTGTAAGTAAGACAAATCACGGGCAGCACCAGATGCCACAGTCTATCGGTCAGCCACGGAAAAAACGGCAGTGTATCAGCCTGGTTGCTTGATAACCCCGCAGGCGGAAACCAGCTCACAAACGCTGGCCCGCAAAAATAACCTATCAGTAACTGGCCCACAAGCATCGCGGGCAGCGACCAGAGCATGAAAACTATTACCGAGCTGAACTGGTCGAAAAATCGCTTGTGCCGCACCGCCGCTAACATCCCCGTCGGAATAGATACAGTATATATAATGACAAAAGCTATCAAGTTGAGCGTCAGCGTTATAGGCAATCGTTCCTTTATAAGTTCGATTACCGGCCTGTGATGCTTGATTGAATCTCCGAAGTTGAACGTTACCACCCTCTTTAGCCAGATGAGATATTGTATAGGCAGCGGCTTATCCAGGCCGTGCAGCTTCTTCTGCTGCTCGCGAAAATCGGCAAATCGCTCGGCGTCAAGTTGACCGCCCGGGCCCATCGCTATACTGAACGGGTCGCCCGGCGCTATCCGACTTATGGCAAAAACCATTATGGTTATGCCCAGCAAAGTAGGAATCATCAACAACAGACGTCTTATGATATATGTTGTCATATTCTAATTGTTAGTGATACCGCTGCTTGTCTCTGGGCACATACCATTCAAATTCGTAAAGACCCAGTTTATGAACATTCATGTTCTGAAACCTTCGGTCGATAAACCTGAAAGCCGGCCGGGTAAACAGAAATGTATAAGGCTGCTCCTCGTGTAAAAAAGCATGGATTTTATGATAAAGAGCATATCTCTCATCTTTATCCATAGTACGTCTGGCCTTGTCTATCAGTTCATCCGCCTGTGGATTGCTAAAAGATACGAAATTATTCCCTCTGTCCTGTATTTGTGACGAATGAAATGTCTGATAAGGGTCAGATTCTATTGTCCCGCCGAACCCCATAACCGCAGCCTCAAATTTTTTATCGTTCATTCTTTCAACAAAGATTGACCACTCGTAAGGGTCGGCCAGTATTTCAACTCCTATTTTAGCGGCCTCATCCTTGAGCAATTTAGCCAGTTGCTCGTAAAAAGTGCTGCCGGTAGAATAAGAAAACTTGAAGCTGAAAGTAACACCATTTTTGTCTCTTATGCCGTCAGCGTCACTATCAACCCAGCCGGCTGCAGTCAAAAGCTCTTTAGCTTTTTCGAGGTCATAGGGCCACGGTTCTATCTCGGGATTACTTTGTCGGCCGTACAGATAAAACGGACCGCTGACCACCTCGGCATTACCTCTCAGAAGAAGCTCGACTATTCGCTGCCTGTCAATCATATGGGTCATAGCCAGGCGAACCAACTTGTCCTTGAAAAACGGTGTATTCTGGTTCCACCCTATGAAATAAAAAGGAACGCCAGGCACCCAGTATTTTAAGCAGTAAAAATCTTTCTGGAATAGTTCGTCGTTCTGAAACTCATAGAATTGCTCAGGAGTGGGAATCAAATGGTCGATTTCTTTGGCTCGCAACGACTGAAGTGCCGCCAAATCGTTGATTATGATTCTGTAGACTATTTTTTTCAGCCTGGGCTTATGCCCCCAGTAGTTTTCATTTCGCTTTAGAACAATCTGCTGTCCAACATCCCACTTCTCGAACACATATGGGCCGCTGCCGACAGGATTTGAACGTCGAGTATTAAACTCAGCCGCATCCTCAAATCCATATATGTGCTTCGGAAAAACTTCAAACAACCCAACCACCTCAAACGTCTTCCAATACATCTCGTCAAAAACAAACTTGATAGTACGCTCATCTATCTTGTTTACTTGCTTGAAATTTTTATAAAAACCTCGTATATCAGACGCATCCACCATGGGATTCATAGTAGTTTCAAACGTAAATATTACATCGTCTGCCGTAATAGGTACGCCGTCGGAAAAATGTATATCATCACGCAGCTTTACCACCATCTCAAGACCGTCATCTGAAATTTCATAACTCTTGGCCAGCCAGGGCTTCATCACAGCCTCATCATAGTCATATTCCAGAAGGCGCTCGAATATGCTGCCAACCACAACATAATTTGTGTAAGCGTCTGAATCGACTGATATCATATTGAGAGTCCGGGGTTCTGCACGCAGGCACCAGACGAGCCAGTCGCCCTCGTCACCGGAAAATTCAGGCATGGGCAAATCGTCGGCCTTGTCAGTGACCGCCCTGCCGGTGGTAATACGACGGCCAATTTGACCAGACGAGAGTTTCTCAAAAACCCTGTCCAAACGCTGATAGAGTCGCCTTGACTGGATTATTGAAAGAACCTGAGTAACAACAATTACAAGCAACAAAACAAAAATAACAAACTTGAACAAACCGCTTCGGCCGTTCATATCTGATTTCCTAATACCTAATTCAAATTAAACTGTCCGCCTTCGCAACAAATGACTTTTATTGATACTTCTGTTTGCCCTTCGGCACATACCATTCGAGCCAGTCAAGGTCCAGCTTATGGACCTTGACGTTTTCAAATCGCGGGGCGAGAAAACGCATCTCCGGCCTGGCGTACAAAAACGTATAAGGCTGCTCCTCATGCACAATCCGGTGAAAACGTTGGTAAAGACCATTTCTTTTCTTACGGTCCAGAGTACGACGGGCCTCGACTATCAATTCATCGGCCTCTTTGTTGGTAAAACCTATATGATTGGAACCTCTATCTTTCCCCTGCGATGAATGCCATACCTGGTAAGGGTCCTCTTCGACTACGCCGCCCCAGCCGCTGATTTCAGCATCAAACTTCCTGTCTAAAAGCCTTTCTATGAATATCGACCACTCGAACGGGTCGGCCACCACTTCGATGCCGACACTTTCCGCCTCATCTTTAATGAACTTGGCTAATCTTTCATAATAAGGGTCGCCGCTTCGTATCATCAGCTTGAACCTAAACGGCACACCGTCTTTGTCGCGCAGGCCGTCGCCGTCGCTGTCAATCCAACCGGCTTCGTCAAGCAGCCGGGCTGCTTCTTCGGGGTCATATGGCCAGGGCTCGATGTTCGGGTCGGTCTGTGAGCCGTAAATATAGAAAGGCCCGGTAGTCAGCCTGGCCTGGTCTTTGAGCAGATACTTAATGATTCTCTGCCTGTCTATCAGGTGTGTCATCGCCCGACGGACACGCTTATCCTGGAAGAAAACAACGTCGTTATTCCAGCCGATATAAAAGTACGGAATCTTCGGCGTAAAATAGGATAAACATTTGAATTTACTCGTAAATACCTCATCTGCGAGCTTATCGGCAAACTGCTCCGGCAAAGGCCGTAAAAAATCAATGTCTCCCGCCTCGAGTGCCTGCAGCGCAGCAACGTCATTCGTGATGAACTTGAATACTATCTTTTTGAGTTTCGGCTTTCTACCCCAGTAATTTTCATTGCGTGTAAGGACTATCTGCTGCCCAACGTCCCATCTCTCGAAAATATAAGGGCCGCTGCCCACCTGCCTGGAACGACGCTTGTTAAACTCCGTCGGCCTGGTAAATTCATAGATGTGCTTCGGTATGACCCCGACATCCTGAAAGCTCATAAACTCAAGCGACTTGAAATACACCTGCTTTAAGACAAACTTCACGGTCTTTTCATCAATCTTAATAAGCTCTTTGACATCTCGGTAGTAGTTCGCCAGGTGTGCCGCATCAACTCCGGAATTCATAATCGTCTCGTATGTAAAGACAACATCATCGGCGGTCACCGGAACGCCGTCGGAAAAATGAACGTCGTCTCTGATACGAAATGTTATTTCCAGCCCGTCGTCGCTTATTTGGTAGCTTTCGGCAAGTTGTGGTTTTAACCGGGCCGTGTCAAAATCATAATCAAGCAGGCCCTCGAATATATTCCGCCATACAATCCACTCGGCGTAGATATCTCTGCGCGTAATCGGATTAATAGTTCCGGGTTCGTCGGTCATTCCCCATATCAGCCAGTCTCCCACATCGGCGTCTTGTTCTTCCTGCTCGTTATAATTCGTCTCGGCCTCCTGGACGACAACTTCACCGGCCAGCGCTGAATCAAGCCGATTAAACGCGAGATAAAACCTGTCCGACTGAACCATGAAGACAACCTGAAGGATGATTATGGCAATTAAAGCGGTTACAAGAAAAAGCCCCCACGCACCGGCGCGACCGTTCATATAAACAAACCTCCGTTGTTTGTTTCGATATACAATTCCAGGTTTCTATTGATTCTCAGTCGTCGGTGAAGGCAGTTGACGAGGCTGCATCAGCCTGCTGCCGGCGTCAGCCGCTCCGTAATCAAATCCGAACTTAGCGGGTATTTCACCTTGTCTTGTGGCGCTGCCCAGCAATCTGCTGTGCTCCTGAAACAGCGTATTGTCATCATCAAGCTCAACCGCCCGTTTTATCACCGTCTGCTGCAACCCGGTAAGTTTGCCGATACATTTGTCCTCTATCTCCACAAGTATCGACGCCAGTTGTTGTTTTCGTTCCTCATCAAGCGGCACTTCGCCTCTTTGCGCCAGGATATACTTCTGCATAATATAAGAGTAAAGCTGCGCAAATCGCCTGCCGAATTCGGTAGCCTCACCGTCGTTCATTTGAAGTTTATCGCACAAAAGTTTTAACACCTTCATATCAACAGGTGAAGCTGTTGCAGTCCAGTCTGAATATTTTTTAATGCGCATATCAGCTACTTTCAGCAAAAGACTTACGGTCTGCTCATTGTGGCTGACAGCAGAGAAATCAGCAATAATCCGCAGAACTTCTGGCCTAGCCGTTTCGACCATACCTTCAAACCTTGAGGCTATTCTATCTACCACAACCGCCCTGCCTGGAGCAGTCCCGGCCTTCTGGATAAGCCTGTGATTGGCCAGTCCACGGACCGCCCAGTACTGAACCGATTCATCCCGGTCCTCCAGCAATCCTAACGCGATATCAATAAGACGCGGATTCTCAAGCTGGGATACTAATATCACCAAATTGACACGCACCCGGTGGCGCCTCGTCGCATCTTCGAGATCTTCGGTCTTAACAACCGCCTCACCAATATACTTACGCAGATACTTGGAGTACTGCTCGGAATATTGCGCCTGCTCGCTTTGCCTTGTCAATATAATCGCACGCAGTTTCGCCACCTGCGTGAAGTCCACCGTATTGACCAATTCGTCAATGGCATCTCGTACAAACTGTTCGATAATCTCAAAATCTTCCCCGCCGAGGACATTTTTCTGCCGAATTGCGTCAATTCCCTTGGTGTCAACCGCCCGGCAAACAGAGCAAAACAACGAGCACAGAAGCACAAGGACAACCGGGCATAATAGTACAAGGTGTTTAAGACTTGTATGTTTATGTTGTGCACTCATGCACTTATAGCTCATTCTCATTTGGCGAAATACCCCTAAAAAAGCATTCTTTTCCGCCCCGGGACGGTCTAATGGACGCCAAACACCTTTTATAGTGTTTGGGGCCCCTTAGAGATTATCCAGATTAACATCGGACGGGGCTTCTGTCAAGCTAATTCACCTGTTGGTAACCACTTGTAAATTCGACAATAACGGCGCTTTTCTTTACACTTATACCGATAAGGGTCCCATTTTGCGCCTGTTTGCAAAATGGGGTCCCTTAAAATATAGTCATACACTCATCACGAAACTTTTACGTGCACAAACACGCTTAATTGCTGCTATAATCTACATATAGAAAAATCCTTTTGACTTTTTTTTCTATGCACTTTTGCTCCTGTTTATTAGGAACCGGCAAATGACCGGCAACATCCCGAAAATTGAACACGCAGGACCCTGCAGGGCCATCATAAAACGCTCCAGCGAGATGGTCGTGGACGCCGACATCTTCATTTCCGACCGCATTAAGCTCGAGCCGGATGCGCTGCGCCAGCTCTGCGACGCTGCATCATTACCACCTGCAAAGCGGGTACTCGCCACTGCCGACATTCACGTCGGTTTCGGTATACCCATAGGCTGCGTCCTGGGCCTTAAAGATGCCATTATGCCCGCGGCGGTCGGATACGACATCAACTGCGGAATGCGACTGCTCTCAACACCTTTCTATCGAGGCCAAATCGACACCGCAGCCATCGCACAGTCTATCGCCCGCGACGTACCACTGGGAGAAGGAAGAGAAAATCTGAATCTCGACCGCACCTGCCTCGAAGCCGTTGCCCAACAGGGGGTCGGGGCGGTCCCAACCCTGGCCCGGCGTACCAATCACAGGGCCTGGGAGGCATTCGACCAGGACGAATTTACGGACGATTTACAGAAAATCGAAGACAACGGCCGGATGCCCGGCGAAATGTCAACGATACCTAAAAAGGCAATTGAAAAAGGCGCCAATCAGCTCGGCACACTCGGCGGCGGCAATCACTTTATCGAGATTCAGTATATCGAACAGGTTTTCGACGAGGTTTTAGCCAAACAGTTCGGCCTGTCAAAAAATCAGATTGTGGTAATGATTCATTCCGGCTCAAGGAGGTTCGGATACGAAATAGCGGACCACTATATGAACGTCGCAGCATCACTGCCCGGCATGGCCTCCAGACGAAAAATGCTCAGCTTCATAACAGCAGACAACCGCTCGTGTGAAGATTACATCAAGGCAATGTCCGCCGCGGCCAATTTCGCATACACCAATCGCCATATCATGGCCTTGCTGGTTCGGCGGTGTTTCAATCGCATGTTTGGCCCTACTCGTCTCAAACTTATTTATGACGTCACCCATAATATGGCAAAGCTTGAGAAACACGACGTCGGCCGACTATGGGTACATCGAAAAGGCGCCACTCGCGCCTTTGGACCGGACAGAATGGCCGGAACTGCTTTCGCCGCGACGGGCCAGCCAATTATAACTCCAGGCTCAATGGGAACGGCAAGCTACCTTATGGTCGGCACAGGTAACAGTAATGAGTCCCTTTGCTCGGTCAATCACGGTGCCGGTCGGGTTATGAGCCGTTCGGCAGCACTGGGAAAAAGTCGCAGGGGAAAAATTATCTCCGCCCCTGCGATAACCGACGACCAGTTCAAACGCAGTATGGCGGGTATAAATCTCATTACGCCCAATAAAAGAAAGGTCAAAGAAGAAGCACCCGACGCATATAAGGATATCGACGAAGTGGTAAGGATTGTCGTCGAGCGGGGCTGGGCCGGAAAGGTAGCCAGGATGTGCCCCCTGGCTGTATTAAAAGGATAAATTTCCACGAGAAGCCGACAAGTGCATACTAATTCTGATGTTTGCAATGATTCAGGATATCAGGTATTATTGTACTTACTCTAAAGAATATTGATTGTCATAATACGTCGGTCATAGGGAAAATATGTCTCATATAAAATCGCTTTTGAGAATCCCGGTAATACTACTGTTCGTCTTTGTCTGTCTGGCCCCCTGGTACAGCTGCACGAGCCGGAATACACAAGCAGTGCCGAACCCTACAACAATCACAGAGCCCAATGAATCGGACCAGTCTGGCCCTGTGAAACTCGTCGATGCAAACGCCCCTCGGACTAAAGACGTTAATATGGTCAAAGAAGCAAACGACTTGCCTCTGCCAAGTACTGAGCCGCAGCCGCCGGAATCGAGTCCCGGCTCCCCGGCAGAGCCGAATCGCCCGCCGGATAACACTCCCTCCGATATCAATGATAAAGAGCCTGACACGGCCGTTGACTTATCAGGCGACACATTTAACAAAAAATTCGAGCCGATATTCTCCGAATACGTTGATAAATATGGAATGGTCAATTACGACAAACTTCACAGATACGGGCTTGATATGAAAGCCCTTTTTGCCAAGTTGGCGACTCTCGAGGCCAAAGAGTACGACTCATGGACGAGAAATGAAAAAATCGCATTCTGGATAAACACCTTCAACCTGAAGATGCTCGACATCATAGCTGATAATTACCCCATCGAAAGCAAACGACTCCACAGGCTGTGGTGGCCGCCGAACAGCATAAGGCACATACCGCCAATTGGCATAGTCGGTACACCAAAGTGGAACGACTACAAGTTTATCATAATGGACGAAGAGTTCACCCTCAGCGAAATTGATAATCGTTTCTTCAGAAAAGATTTTGCAGACCCGCGCGTATTTCTCGCCTTGTCTTTCGCCAGTCTCGACAGTCCGCCCCTGAAAGACAAACCTTATCACGGCGCACTGCTCAACAAGCAACTCGATGACCAGGTAAAAAGGTTCCTGTCCACACCCAGCGGTATCAGAATAAACCGACAAAAGGACAGGGTTGAACTGTCCACTCTGTTCGATCCCGGGTTGCCTTGGTATGGTATGGAGTTTTTTGAAAAATACGGAACCGACAAAAAATTCAAAAGTCAATCACCACAGCTTGCTGCCATCCTGAATTTCATAATCAACTACCTGGATAAACACGATGTCGTGTATCTTGAAACTGGTAATTACTCCGTCACTTTTAAAGCCTATAATTGGCGGGTGAACGAACAGTAAAAACTACAGCTGCGATTCGCCTTAAGCACAGGCTCCGCACTTTTTGACTTGACGGCGTGCATAAATGTTCTTAATATTTCCCCTTTCTGCTCAGTAAGAACTCTTAAGAGGATATTTGACCAATGACAAAAACGAAAATAATAACTAACCCAAATTGCGATACCGATACTTATCTGTTTACAAGCGAATCGGTTACGATGGGGCATCCGGACAAGGTAGCCGACCATATCTCGGACGCGATACTCGATGCGATGCTCGCCCAGGACCCGCAAAGTCGAGTGGCCTGTGAGACTATGGTAACAACCGGCGTTGTAATCGTTGCCGGAGAGATTACCTCCAAGGCGGTGGTCGATATCCCGACAACCGTTCGCAACACCATTAAGAAAATAGGTTACATCGACCCTGCCGCCGGCTTCGACTACGAACACTGCGCTGTTATGGTCAATCTTGACAAGCAAAGCCCTGACATATCTCAGGGCGTCACAGCAGGGAAGGGACTGCATAAAGAACAGGGTGCCGGTGACCAGGGCCTGATGTTCGGCTATGCTTGCAAGGAAACACCTGCACTTATGCCGATGCCAATCCAGCTTGCACACATGCTGACGCTGCGCCTTGAGAAGATGCGGCAGAACAGGAAGCTGCCCTGGCTGCGCCCCGACGGTAAGAGCCAGGTCACCGTCGAATACAAAAACGGCAAGCCGAAACGCATACACACTGTTGTCGTCTCAACACAGCACAGCCCTTCGATACCTTACGGCAAACTCCGCAAACAGATTATCGAGCACATAGTCAAACCCGTTATGCCCAAAAGGCTGCTGGACAAACACACGGTTTTCCACATTAATCCGACAGGCCGATTTGTCATCGGCGGCCCGCACGGAGATTGCGGCTTGACCGGCAGAAAGATTATCGTCGATACCTACGGCGGTAGAGGCAGCCACGGCGGCGGCGCCTTCTCAGGCAAAGACCCGTCAAAAGTGGACAGAACCGCCAGCTATATGGCTCGATATATTGCAAAGAACATCGTTGCCGCAGGAATTGCCGATACCTGCGAGGTCCAGCTCTCCTATGCCATCGGCGTCGCCGAGCCTATTTCGGTCCTGATAGACACAGAGGGCACCTCAAAAATCAGTGAAAAAAAACTCAGCCGGATGGTGCGAAAATTGTTTCCGCTCAAACCGAGAAAAATGATTGACCTTCTCAAGCTTGCAAGACCCATATTTGCCGAAACAAGTCACGGCGGACATTTCGGAAGGACCCTGCCGAACTTCACCTGGGAAAAAACGGATATGGTCAACAAGCTACGAAAAGAGGCTGGCCTGCCTCGTAAAAAATAAGTACAGTTCAACGCTGCAAGCGTGTAGTTTAGCGCATTATCCAGTTCATGCCTCCGAAGGTCATCTTTGGATTTGCTCGAAATGCCGCATCGCCGCTGAACGTGTAATCCAGCTCGAGTGTCTTACGCAAAAAGACCTTCTCAGGCGTATCGCTGTCATCGTCAGCAACGGGGTAATCGACGACGATTGTTTCGTTACTAAAGCCCGCGATAAAAAGGCTCACTTCCTTAGCCTGCATATCAAAATCAGGCCAGATAATCGCAATGTCCCTCGTATTATCCTTGCCCTGCAGTATTCGCATCCCGCTGGGGTCAATCACCTCAAGAAATGGATACATACTCCGGTGCCTTGTCTTTATATACTCGAAGACCCCCTGTGGCACGCCTTTGCCTGCCGGGATAATCTCGAATGTATCAGTCATCAACTCGCACTGAGGATAAAACTCCACGTCATCGCCCGTATTGTTGGTAACCGTAAGAATCAGGTACCAGAAACGCATGGGCTTGTCCCTTTCGCCTGGACGAAGCATAATCTGCTGCATGTGTTCATACTTAACATCAACAGTCCAGTCCTGCGGCCGCTGAACCACAGACGGCTTCGGTGCAGCCATTGCAAAGCAGGTCACCGTAACCACGAGACTTAACAGAGACACAAGAATCTTCATCGTCAACCCCTCAAATGTAGATTTCGGCCATTACCTATATTTTACACGATATCCCCCAATAAGCCAAGTGTTTTCTGGCGGCGCCTTTCGGCCCCCTGCCGTCGGCAAACCGAGGCCCCCTCCCCCAAATAATAATTGCCTCAGGCCCCGAATTGCATTATTTTATCGGCTGGTTAAATCATCAACACCCGTGTCAGGATAAGAGCATGGCCGAAGAGCAGGAACAACTACTGCAGAAAATTGAATCTTTGCTCGAAGCCGAAGACAAGACCTCACTTCGCGGGGCCCTGGCCGAATACCGAAGCAGCGAAGTCGCTGAAGTAGTCGAAATTCTCGACGATGACGACCGCCGCCTGATTTTCGACGTCCTCGATATGGAGACCAGCGCCGAAGTCCTTGAAAAAGTCAGCGAAGCAACACGAAAACAACTTTTCGAACTTCTGAAAAGTCACGAGCTGCGAGCCATAATACTCGAGCTCGGACTCGATGATGCCGCGGACCTCTTGGCTGAACTGCCCGAAGATGAACGCGAGAATCTCCTTGCCGACATCTCACCGGCAAAAGCCACTCACATCCGCAAGCTGATGAGCTACAGCGAGGATTCCGCAGGCGGCATTATGGACCCCGTCCTTATCAACGTCACCGAGGACGCCACCGTCGCCCAGGCCGTCAGCAAAATCCGCGCCGCGGAAATCGACGAGGATTTTTTCAGCGTCTTCGTCGTCAATAGTAAGGGAAAGTTCGTCGGAGATGTTCGAATCAGACATCTCATTACCTCAAGGGAAGACAAACATATAAAAGAATTACTCGACCCCGACGCAATTTATATTTATGCCGATGCCGACCAGGAAGAAGTACGTAACACCTTCAGTAAAAACGACCTCATTACCGCGCCCGTCCTTGACCACAACAATCGCCTTATAGGCAGAATCACCGCCGACAGAATCATCGAGGTAGCTGAAGAAGAAGCCGCAGAGGACTTATACACTATGGCCGGCACCGACCCCGACGAGCTCGACACTTTCAGCATGTTCAACGCCGCACGCGTTAGAATGACCTGGCTGCTGCCCTGCCTGCTCGGCACCGCCGTCACCGCACTTGTTATGACCTTTTTCAGGGATTTCAATCCCACAGTCTTCGTCGCCGCCGTCTCTTTCGTCCCTATGATTGCGGCAATCAGCGGCAACGCCGGTCTGCAAACCTCGGCCATAGTCGTTTCCGGCCTGGCTACAGGTCACTTGGCCGCACTGAAACTCTCACAGGTCTTCTCACGCGAAGTTCGCATAGCAATGCTTGTTGCTCTGGCCTGTGGAATTGCAGGGGGACTTATTTGTTTCGCTATGTTCCAGCTCAGGACCGACCAGCCGCAGCCGATAAAGGTAACACGGCTTGTCCCCGCGTTCACAGCAGCTATGTTCTCTGCCATTATGGTCTCGACTACACTCGGTCTGTTTCTGCCGTTCATTTTCAGAAAAATAGGTATCGACCCCGCTATCAGCTCAGGCCCGTTGGTAACGACCGCAAACGATTCTATCAGTGTCGCAATATATATGACACTCGCCGTCCTGCTCGCAGGCTGAGCAAAAAACACGCCAATCGCCGAATTTCAGGGCCGATTGTGCCGATATATCGAGGTCTCCAAGGTTGACAATATAGCAGAATGTCTTATAATAATGTTGTTTTAGACCGTTTTAGGGGCTCTAAGAGTACAAAATCTTTCTCCTCGTGTTATTGAACAGCAAGGGGCGAATTAGTTTATTTGACCTTGGGTTATATTATGGCAGACGAACAGCCTATTGATGGGGCACCGCGAGCAGCTCCTACAAAACTTGACAAGTACTTTCACGCAGCCGTGGCCAACCACGCCAGTGACCTTCATCTCAAGGCCGGCCAGCCGCCAAAGCTCCGCATTCGAGGCCAGCTAAAAGACACCTCCGGAGAAGTAATGACAAAGGAATTCATCGCCGAGGCTGTTATCGAGCTGCTGTCGCCCCAACAAAAAGATTTCTTCAAAAAACATGGGACGCTTGACTTTGCATACGAGCTTGACGACCAGACCCGATTCAGGATAAACATCTTCCACCAGCGAGGTGCCGTAAGCATGGCCGCAAGGAGGGTCGAATCAATCGTACCGCGCTTCGAGCAGCTCAATCTGCCGAACACCTTAGAGAAAATCGCAGACCGAACACAGGGACTGGTGCTCGTCGTCGGACCCACCGGGGCCGGCAAAACAACAACCATCGTCTCTATGATTGACTTTATCAACCGGACACGCTGCTGCCATATCATCTCCATCGAAGACCCCATCGAATACGTATTCAAAGACAAAAAAGCTATCATCTCCCAGAGAGAAATCGGAATAGACGTTCCAGATTATAATGATGCGCTGAGGTATCTTATGCGACAGGACCCGGACGTTGTATTTATCGGGGAGATGAGAGACGCCGCTACGGTCACTGCCGGCATGAGGGCCGCCGAGACCGGACACCTCGTATTCGGAACAATACACTCGGCCAATGCCTCACAGGCCGTCGGCAGGCTCCTCGAACTATTCCCGCAAAATGAGAGAGACCAGGTCAGAAAAATACTCAGTCTGTCGATAAAAGCCGTCATAAGTCAGTTGCTTCTGCCCTGTATAAAGGAAGGTATTGACCTGATACCGATACTCGAGATAATGCTTGCAAATCCCGAGGTTAGAAAGCTCATCGCTGATGGCAGAGAAGGGGATTTGCCGACGGTAATAAAAGCATGCCAGGAAGAAGGCATGCTTGATATAACCGACAATTTATGTCACCTGGTTAAGGAAGGCTACGTTGAGCCTAAGGTGGCTTTTAAGTATGCGCATAATCCCGAAGAACTCAAAATGGCTCTAAAAGGCATTCGAACTGCCACCACGGGGATTGTGTGATTTTTTTGGATTTTGGTAATGGAGTATTAAATGCCCGATACGCTTCTTGCCGCCGCTCAATTCAGCGGATACATCTCGATTGCCCGGTTCGTCGGCTTTCTCGTCTTTTTTTTCGCATGGCTATGGCTTGTGGGCTGGGTAAATGACGACGCAAAATCTATCGCCGCCAAAGACGCCCTGTGGACCGGTATAGTCATCGCCGCAGGTGCCGTCGGCGCGCTGTTGTACCTGATGATTCCGCTTTTTTTCGTCGGCCTTATGTTGTTCATCATCGCGGTCGCAGCGACCTCACTTAGCTACGTAATGCACCGAAACGCGCTCGTGCCCGAATTCGAAAAGGTACTGACCCCGGAACACATCAAAGGGCTCTTCTCAAACAGCCAAAAGAAAGGGGAGGGCTTTGAGGACCTTATCTTTATCACCGTAAATGACAACGAGGTTCCCGCGCCGGAGCCCAGAACAAAGGAATTCTTCGGTTTCAAAATCGCGCACGATTTGTTTAAAGATATCCTTTACCGAAGGGCCGGAAATGTAATACTGCTGCCGAATACGAACGCTTACACACTCAGCTTCGTCGTTGATGGTGCGACGCTCGAACAACCCAATATGGCAAAAGACAAGGCCGAAGCGCTCACCGGATTTCTAAAGCAGCTCGCCGACCTCGACGTGTCCGAAAAGCGAAAACCTCAAAAAGGAACGTTTAGAATCAGTCAGAAAGAGGGCGGCAGCCAGTGGGAAATCACCACCGCCGGCTCAACCGTCGGAGAACAGATTAGACTAAAGCTAATCACCCAGGATACCGCGATGCGCCTGTCGGAAATAAACCTCCTTCCCGAACAATATGAGCAATTGAATGCCGCTACCCGTATGAAGAAAGGCCTGTTCCTTATTTCAGGGCCGAGAAAGTCAGGCGTTACGACGACCTTCTACGCCATGTTAAGAAATCATGATGCATTTATGAATAGTATAAACACGCTCGAGTTGAATCCCACGGTTGAGCTGCCCAATGTCGTTCAGGAAGTCTTCTCCCTGAGCAACAGCGGCACAAGTACTTACGGTAAGAAGCTTTTGTCAATCGTCCGGATGAGCCCCGATGTGCTCGGCGCCGTGGACATTAAGGACACCGAAACTGCAAAGGTCGTCTGCCACGCTGCAAAGGAAGGGGCAACTGTTTACGCCACTATAGAAGCCGACAGCATCATCACCGCCATAGGAAAAATGCTTAAGCTTATCGGCGACAGAAAACGCCTCGCCGAAACCATCATCGGTGCAAGTAATCAGCGTCTGGTCAGGCAACTTTGTCCCGAATGCAAACAGGCCTATGAGCCAAACAAGGAGCTGTTGAGAAAATTCAATATACCGCCGCAAAAGGCCAAGGTCCTCTACAGGGCCGGAAAGCTTGTTTACGACAAACGCGGCAAAGGCTACCCGTGTAAAACCTGTCATGAGATTGGTTATTTCGAAAGGACATGCGTCTTTGAGACCGTCTTAATGAACAACGAGCTCAAAAGAGCAATATTTGAAGCCAAATCGCTGCAGGACCTCTCGATGCAGTTCAGAAAAGCAAGAATGAAATACCTTCAAGAGTTGATGCTCGAAAAGGTATTAGAGGGAGTAACTTCGGTTGATGAAATGATAAGGGTCTTATCGCCCCCCAAACAAGCTCGGTCGAAATCTGCAGCTAAAGACTGATTATACTAATTACAAAGAAAAACAACGGAGATTCTAAATGACGGCTGTTATTATTATCTTAATCGCGGTTATCGCCGGTATCCTTTACCAGCACCTCCAGGGTACGCTGCTCAGGTCTGTAATGACTATATTTACAGTCATCAGTGCAGCGATTATCGCTTTTAGTTTCTTCGAGCCCCTTGCAGCCTTGCTTATCAACCGCGGCAGCAGCACCTCAAAGGCAGCTTCCTATTGGCAGCCGATGTTCTTTCTGCTGCTCTTTATAATAAGTTTTGCCGTCCTCCAGGCGGCCGCTTCGACGATTGCACGGAAATCTGTCACAGTCGACCCGCTCGCCGAGAAAATCGGCAAATTACTCTGCGGAGCTGTAAGCGGCTTTATTCTTGCAGGATTGCTGATTATCGTTCTGGACATGACCCCAATTAGTAACAATATTCCATATCAGCGATTCCGCTCGTCCAATCCCGACCCGGAAAAACCAAACAAGGCCTTGTTGAATCCCGACGGCCTTATTGCCGGCTTATTTGGTATGGTCAGTAAAGGTTCCTTGAGCGGTCGGACAAGTTTCACTACTGTACATCCTTCTTTTATAAATGGGATTTTTCTTAATCGCCTTGCCGGCGACAACACTATTAACCTCGTCTCATCACCTGATGCCTTCGAGATGCCGCAAAAAGCCGCCGCCTGGCTGGCGCCTTCGAATATAAAATCCGGCGACGGCACCGACGTCAATCCCAAAACAGGTCATGACCTTATTGTTGTACGCCTCGGCATAAAAAGAAAAGGCTCAAAGTTCAGCCTTTCACAAATAAGGCTCATTTGTAATCACAAGGACGATGAATCTTTTCAGGGCCCTGCAATCAATGTCTATCCCATCGGTTACTTTATAACGGCGGACCGAGTCGAACGAAAAAAACTCGGCGAAAAGATTGTCGTGCTTGAGAGAGAGCACAAAACCAAAGTTAAATGGATAGACTTCGTCTTCGACGTCCCTAATACTCATACGCCTGCCCTGGTCGCCTTCAAACAGAACAATATCGCAACTGTCCCGAAACTCATTAACACAGAGGACGCACCGGCCGTCGAAACTTTCTAAACTGAGATGTTTGTCTGCTGTCGTAATTTTCTGAGCATGTAAAAAATGCACGACTGCCTTTTTGGGCAGAACGCAGCTATGTTCAGGGAATGGAGTGGTTTGACAATCTTACTTCTTTATCCAACCAGCACGAGCTCTTCAAGGTCGAGTTCCATAAGATGCTCGAGATACTCGTTGAGCTGCTCTTCTGAAAAGTTGGATAGAAACTCAGGACTGGCGCTCTTGTTGATTTCACAAATGCAGTGTATCAATTCATCTTTGCTCATCAGTTCTGCCCCATAAAGATTCAACTTCCCTTCTCATACGGGATTATGCCTGTATCGTCACCATCACTTGTTTTTCTTTAGCAACCACAACAGTTATATTCGATTTCTAACGCCGGAGCATAAGACCCAAAATAGCCTGCCTTTGTAACGCTTAACCACAAGATGTTGTTACTAACCCACCGTCCTGAGAAATCGCCTGGTGCAATGTCCAATAAAACCACACCCCCAAACCTGATAGACCCTGCGTAGAAAAGAGAAATTTTTATTTTGGTCGCGGTTAATCGTCGTTTGGTGTGTTGTTATATTTAGCCCCCGGTTTTACCGAGGGTTTAGACTTTGATTTACGCAGTACGCAGAACGCGATACGCAATATGATAAACACTCTGTCTGAGTGTTTATGTCCCTCCGGGGGTTTCAACATCTTTTCTTTTTGAAGGGTCGGATTCCGGCGACCATTCCTTGTATTGTGGTATGTCGTCTGTAATTTCCCACCACGGCGCCTTATATCCGACAAAGATATGCTCGCCGGGCCGAATCCCCGGGTCATCATCCAAAAGCCCCGCCGGAATACCCACTAATGTGTCCCATTCCTCCACCATTGGCAAAGGCGAACCGCATATTCGGCAAAAATAACACGTAATGCGTTCCGTTTGCTTGTAGGATGAAATAAGTTCTTGGCCCTGCAGGTACTTAAAATCATCTTTCCTGCATACCGCAACGGTTCCGAATGCCGAGCCGTAGGCCTTTCTGCATTCCGTACAGTGGCAATTACTCATCTCACTGATCGGCCCGTCGACAACAAACACTACCCCCCTGCACAAACACGTCCCTCTAATCATAACATCAGCAACTTATTCACTCAACACATTACAAAATTCGATTTATTAGTTAATAAACTCTCTTTTCTTCACTTCACAAGACGCCTGACAAAAATGAATAGTACAACAATGACAGGAATTACTATCCACAGAAATCTAAACAAAAGAATCCAAACGACATAGGCCAAGAACATAATATCCCCCCAGAGAGGACGCCAGAAGCTCGGGTTTCTCGGAATCTGCCAATAAAGATTATCAAGGCTGGCAACTTCTGGACATTTCTTAAACTCGTCTTCTGACAGTGGCCCTATCACTTCGTCCGTCTCTTTGGAAATGATAAAGAAAAATTCAGCAGATCGGTCGATATTTTCAAACGTATCCCCCTCAAACTTGTTCCGAGGCTTTCTCCCGAGATTTTTAGTGAAAATATACTCTGCCGTTGTTACATATCTCACCACCGGCCCAACACTGTCGTATTCATCAGGATGCAGAATAAAACCATGACCTTCTTTGATAATAGAAACATCCATACTGTTGGCCCGGAAGACACTGTACCCCTCACCAATATCGAGAGTATAGTCATGCCACCCAAAGGCAAAACAAACCGATGCAGAAAAGAAATAGACCAGGCTAATAAACGTCCGCTTCATCTTTCGGCCTAACACAATAATACCCGCCACTTTCCGACTAACAATCTACTTTACTGCAAATTTAATGTCAACATTAGAAACAACACCCAGCATCCTTAATCAATAATCCTTACAACTTCTCTGTGGCCTCTGTGTCCTCTGTGGCTATATAAATCCATGTTCCTCTGTGGCTTTCAATAGTGTTTAGAATTTCCGACATTAGAGCTTCGGATTTGTTCCGGATTTCGATATTAGGATTTAGGATTTTTTACATTTTCTCCATCCTCTGCGTTCTTGCCTGCCCCTGCATATTGTAAGCAGGGGGCGGCCTCTGCGGTAAAAATCAGCGGAACTTGAGCTTAACAAAAAATCCTTGTCCTTTATGCCGTCAGCAATTAGGATGTTTGGTTTATGATAAACGCAGTTGTCTTAATTTAGGCTATACTGGAGGTTCACAAGTGGCCAAAACAAGCGACATCAGAAACATCGTCCTGCTCGGACACGGAAGCAGCGGAAAGACCTCGCTCGCCGAGGCCATTCTGCACAAAACCGGCACAACCAACCGTCTCGGCAGCGTTGACGACAAGACCAGCGTCTGCGACTATTACGACGAGGAGAAGAAGCACGGCCATTCGATTTCCTCGGCCATCGTGCACGCCGAGCACGCCGGAAAGACGATAAACATCATCGACACACCCGGCTATCCCGATTTCGCCGGCCCTGCCATCAAGTCAATACCTGCCGCCGAGACCGCTCTTATTGTCATCAGCGCCTCCGCCGGCATCGAAACCAACACACGCAAACTTTTCGACGTCGCCGCCGAAGTCGGCCTGCCGAGAATAATCGTAATTAACAAAATCGACTCCGATAACATCGACCTGCCCGAACTGCTCAAACAAATAAAGGAAACCTTCGGCCCTCAGTGTCGTCTCGCCAACCTGCCGGCCCAGGACAAAAAGTCTGTCATAGACTGCATAGAAAATAAATCCGGAGATTCTCCGCTCGGCGACGCCGAAACAGCGCACACCGAACTGATAGAAAGTGTAATCGAGGCCGACGATTCATTAATGGAAAGCTATCTGGCCGGCGAGCAGATTCCGGCAGAGAAGATTTCTTCCGTCTTCGTCACCGCCCTTAAAACCGGGACGCTCATCCCCGTAGTCTTCACTAACGCACGGGCCGAGGTCGGCATAGCCGAGCTTCTCGACATAATCGCAAAATATACTCTCTCTCCAGAACAGGCCGTGCACATCAAGCTCAAAGCCGGTGACAATATAGTACAGCTCAAGGCTGATGCGTCCGCGCCGCTTGCCGGGCTTGTCTTTAGAATCGGTTTCGACCCGAAAACCAACATGAAATACTCCAGCATCCGAATCTTCAGCGGCACTCTGAAATCCGACACGCAGATGCTTCGCAACGACGAAAAGAAAGCGATTCGGCCAGGCCACGTCCTCAAGAGCCAGGGCGCCGAATACAGTGACATCGACACCGGTATCGCCGGCGATATTGTTACGCTGGCCAAGGTTGACGAGCTGAGAACCGGAGACCTAATCCACGACGGCAGGGTCTCGGGCAAATTCACTCTGCCTGCAACTCCGGAACCGATGTTTTCACTTGCCCTCGAACCGGCCACACGCGGCGATGAACAGAAAATTTCCACAGCTATCGAAAAACTCACCGAGGAAGACCCCTGCTTCAAGGCCACAAGGCAGCAGCAGACAAAGGAGCTGGTCGTCAGCGGAATGGGCGAGCTGCACCTTCGCGTAATACTCGAAAAAATGGAGAGCTATTACAAGCTAAAGGTTAATACCAGACAGCCGAAGATTCCGTACCGCGAGACTATCACCACAAAAGCCGAGGGACACTATCGACACAAAAAGCAGACCGGTGGAGCAGGCCAGTTCGGCGAAGTGTATCTGCGCGTCGAACCCGCCGAGAGAAATTCCGACCCGCCCCTGCAGTTTAGCTGGGATATCTTTGGCGCCTCTATCCCCGGACAGTATGAACCGGCCGTGCTCAAGGGAATCAACGACGTTATGGACAACGGAGTAGTGGCGGGCTTTACGATGCAGGACATAAAGGTCTCCATATATGACGGCAAGCACCACCCCGTCGATTCGAAGGAAGTTGCATTTCGTGCAGCCGGCAAAGGTGCATTCATCGACGCCCTCCAGAAGGCAAAACCCGTCCTGCTCGAACCGATTGTTAATATGGAAGTCACCATACCCGCCGAGAACATGGGCGACATCGCAGGCGACCTCGCTTCACGAAGAGGCAGAGTCTCAGGCCAGGATATGCTCGCCGGAAACATGCTCGTCGTCAAGGCCCAGGTGCCTCTGTCCGAGGTCACTCAATATAACAGCCAGCTAAAATCGGTAACCGGAGGCCGCGGCAGCTATTCAATGTCACTGAGCCATTATGAGCTGGTCCCCTCGAACGTACAGGCCCAGATTGTTGCTGCGCACGAAAAAGAAAAGCAGCAGGCTGAATAACTTTTCCGCTGCCTATATTCGTCACTTGCCCTGTATCGCAAGGGCAACGTTACTGCCGAGCTGTCGGCACTGCTCGAGTTCGTCATCAGTTGCCGTAAACCTCGCCTCGATTACCGGCTCTACGAGTTCCAGCTTATTATTTTCCACAAACTGCCGCAGTCTTTTAACCGCACCGCCGGACCAGCCGTAACTGCCGAACAGTCCGACGATACGCCTGCTCAGCTTTTTTTCCTCGAGCAACCTTACCAGCGAATCGACCAGTGGAAATATCCCTGCATCATACGTCGGGCTGCCTAAAATAATTCCCTTATACCGCCAGGCATCGCGAATCACATAAGAAACGTGGCTGTGCGAAAGGTTATGCACCCGAATAACCTGACAGCCCGCTTGTCGTATTCCGGCTGTAACCGCCTCCATCATCCTCTCCGTACTGCCGTACATCGAACCATACGCGACAACGATTCCATCGTCCGACTCCTGCCTGCTCCACTTTTCGTAACGCTCTATAATATCGCCAGGCCGTTTCCGCCAGACCGGACCGTGCGTCGCTGCTACTATTTTAACCTCTACATCTTTTAATTTCTCAATCGCTTTTTGAACCGGCACGGTGTACTTGCCGACGATATTCGAAAAGTAACGTAAAATCTCATCCTCGAAATATGCTATGTCCACCTTGTCGTCGAAGATGTCCCCGTCTAAAGTCCCGAACCCGCCGAATGCGTCACCGGAGAACAGGATTTTGTCCTTCGGCTCGTAACTCATCATCGTTTCCGGCCAGTGGACCATCGGCGTCAAAAAGAACTTTAGCTTTCTCTCGCCCAGCTCTAATTCCTCGCCGTCCTTGACTATCTGAACGCCGTCTTTAATGCCGTACATATACTCGAGAAACTGGGCTGTTCTTTCGTTGCCGATTATGCACATCTGCGGAAAAATCTTTCTCAGAAACGCGACCGAGCCTGAATGGTCCGGCTCGAGATGATGAATCACCAGATAATCAATCTTCCCATCTGCCCTCAGAACATTCTTTATTCTTTCGAGAAAAGTCGCCAGCGTGCTCTTCTTAACGGTATCCAGCAGCGCCGTTTTCTTATCGACTATAAGGTAGCTGTTATAGGAAACCCCTCTCGGCAAAGGCCACAATCCCTCGAACAGGTCCGTCTGCCGGTCATTCACGCCGACCCAGTATATATTATCTGCGATAGGTATGGCCCCGTCCACAGCTTTACCTTTCATTAAAACAGATAGTTGCGTTAACTAAGCGGGCGTTATCAGCCGACGCTGATTTCCTTACTCGACTCCCACAGCCCGTGAATATTACAAAACGCAAGCGCATGGAGCACGCCGCCCTTGGAGGTCTTCATTGTGACCGTCGCCTCATGATGGGTATAGACAGGCCCTTTGTTCGCGCCGTCAACCGATTCGCCGTGTGCGTTAAACTCTACATGCGCGACCTCGTACGCAAACTTCTCACCCGCGGCGTGCATATACAGGGTAATCCATCGTATATGATGCTCAGTCGTATTGGGGTGCGCTACCTCCTTACCTAACGTCACTTTGACGCCGAAAGGCTCATCGGCCTTTACCTTATCGGGACACTCGATAACCGGCACGTGCTTTTCGCTCTTCCAGTCCGCCTTTTTGATATGTTCGCTCAACTCTGCCATAATCATACCTCCCTTTTTTACATGGCATTAATAATACTCTTAGAAACACACTCATAACTAAGGCTAACCTCCCACCCCTACTTCGTCAAGTTGTTATACCGCATATCCCGAAAAGTATAATTTTTAATTTAAACTTAATCCTGCAAACCAACATAGACCTTTCCTCCTTCAACTTTAACCGGGTAGGTTTTTAGATTAACACTGGCCGGGGCGCTTTTCGCCTCACCGGTCGGGATATGAAAGTTCGCTTGATGCTGAGGGCACTCGATAATCTCGCCCGTCACCAGCCCGTCAGCCAGAAGAGCTCCGGCATGTGTGCATTTGCCGTCGGTGGCGTAATAACCGCTAGGTGTCCTGTAAACCGCGTACTTATTTTCGCCCGCCTCGAAGCCTATCACATCTTCCACGTCGAGCTCATCGGCATCGCACACCTCGTGCCACGTCAAGTCCTTAGCCATTTTATGTCTCCGGTTTCCAAATCATTTTTATCTACGCACCGGCCGCGTACCCAGCCTCGCCGCTCTGTTTGGTAAAATCTGTGTCAGGTTAGTCCTTAGTCGTTAGTCAATAATAAATAGAAAATTATAAATAATAAATTTTAATCTCTGTGAGCTCTGCCTGTCCCGCCATAGCTTTTTGGCGACGGCGGATGGCCTCTGCCTGCCCTGCGTAGTCCCGATGGTTTTTATCGGGATGAAGCCGGGCTTGTCACGGCGTAGCTGTCGTTTAGCGAAGCCGGACCGGCCACAAGCGAAACAGTTGTTATAGAGTATGCCGGCAGTGTCAACGGCTCGG
>CAZOVR010000029.1:0-10132 GCA_964583405.1 uncultured Pirellulales bacterium | reverse complement strand
CCGGCCACAAGCGAAACAGTTGTTATAGAGTATGCCGGCAGTGTCAACGGCTCGGATTGTTTATAACAGCCGACAGATATGCAGTTTTCCGTTTTACTGGAACGATAAATTTCACCCTCGGAAACATCGATACCCTTTAAAGACAATTCCAGAGAAATGTCCGTGCACTCCGTAGTATTGATTAACACCACACTTATCTTTTTATTGTCCGGGCTGATATATGCCGAGATTCTCACACCGCTATTGTCCGTCGAAGCCTCTACTCGCTGCCAGTTCGAATCAATAAAAGCCGAATAATGCTTGAAGGCATAATAAGCGGGCATAATAACATACGTCTGCGGGTCGGTAATACTTACCAGGCCGCTGCCGGCATTCCAGAACAGGTCCCAGTACAAATACCCAGCCACTTCTTCTATGGCCAGCGAATTATGCATCAATATCGCCGTGTTCATTGCCCCTATCCACGTATCGGGCTTGTCCTCGAATTCAGTCTGGAAAACGGGTTTACTACCGTATCGCGAATTAACCTCCTTGAATCCGAGCATTTTGGGAATATACCTGTCAGGCTCTTCGGCGCAGCCGGTACAGCCGTAGAGATGGTGTGCATAACCGTACGTATGGGACAAGTCATCCAGCTCCTTTACAAAACTTTCCATGTTATTAAAGCCCATCGCGTCAGGGTCGAGCAATTTGGGCATGTCCGCGCCCATCTCGGCATTTAGCTTCTGCCACACCGTCTCGCACGCCGTATCATAACCGGCGATTTCGTTACTCTCCGTCGGCGCGAATATACACGAATCATATTTAGCTTCGAAGTCTGGTTCATTCTGTAAAGTAATATAGTCGACTTTGATTCCTTCTTTGGCGTAAGCGGCCAGGCTGTCGTACCACCACTGGGCATATTCGGCATACGCGAAATTCCCGTCCGTTTTCTTGAGGGTCCCTCCGATTGTGCTTCCGTTACTCTTAACAGAAGCAGGCGGCGTCCACGGGGAAATCATAATCTTCATATTCTGTCCGACAACAGCCCTTGCTCCTTTGACTATCTCTACAGTTTCGTTCAAGTCCGTTTCATTTATACCGTAAGTATTTCTTATGCGGAATATATCAAGCCTCAGGTCCTTGAACAGCAGCTCGTATAGTTTTGCTTTGTCTTTGTGAGTTACGAATTCATTCGTGCGAAACGCGCCGGAAGCGCCGATTCCTTCTATCTTTTGACAGCGTGTACCTGCATCGATAACGGCCGTCCCTGTCGGCTTTGCTTCTTCGGCTCCTTCGACAACAACCTCAGGACCGTACATAATGGCATCGTCAATGTAAAAGGTGACACCCGGCGCAGGCCCTTCGAAGTAAACATCCAGCACGGATAACGCTCCGTTGACCTCCAGGGTGAATTCGCCGGAAAGCTGAACCCATTCGCTGTTCGTGGCCGTAGCGCTGGCTGCGTTAATATATCGGGTTCCGCCTTCGTCCTGCTGCTCGACCGATATAGCTACTTTGTCTGACGCAGCATTATCCAGTCTCACCCAGCCGGATACCTGGTAAGGTTTGCCTTCCACTATCTTTCCAAATATCGATTGTCTTATCCCCTGCCAATTCGAGTCTCTGCCCGTTACTTTGATACTGCCCGAACCGCTGTGTACGGGTGAATCGACCGCTACAATTTCGCAGCTTCGGCCGCCCCACACCGCTGTCCCGTCTTCACAATCGGCGTTGCCCAGTATGTTCGTATCGCCGTAACCCACTGTCGAAGACTCCGTTAAAACAACCGTTGTTACCGAATCCGCCGGCAGCTTCAACGGCTCACCCGCTCTATAGCTCCCGGCTGATACACATTTTTCTTCCCTGCTGCTTCGATAAATCTCACCATTGGAAACTCTCATTCCCTTAAAAGCCAAATTCAGTGAAATATCAACGTCTTCGGTAACATTGATTATCACGACTGTTACCTTTTTATTATCAGGACTGATATACCCCGACATCCTCAGACCGGTATTCTCCGTCGAAGCCTCTACCCGCTGCCAGCCGGAACCTACAAAAGCCGAATACTGTTTGAATGTATAGTAAGGCGGATTAATAGTATAGGTACTCGGATTATCGAGCCGCACCAAACTAACGTCTCCTGTACCCCAGAACAAATCCCAGTACAAATACGCGCTCACTTCTTCTACAACCAGCGAATTATGCATCAGAATCGCCGTATCAATTGCCTGTTTCCGCGTATCATCCTCACGGTGCTGGTACTCCGTCTGAAACACGGGCTTGTCGGGGTATTTCTCACGGAAAATCTTCATCTCCTTCAGATACAAATCCGGCTCCGAGCCGCACCCGGACGTATTACCGCTGCAGTCATAGAGATGATGTGAATAACCATAGACAACGGACAAATCGTTTAAATTCTTTATATAACTCGCTGCGCTGCTAATACCGAACGCCTCAGCTGCGAGCATCTTCGGCATAGATGGACCCATTTCCTGGTATAGCTTCTGACGAACCGTCTCGAACGCTGTATTGTACCCCGCCATTTCCGGCGTCTCCGTATGACCGAACCTGCATGAATCCCACCTCGCCGTATAGTCAGGCTCATTCTGCATATTCAGATAGTCTATCTGGACCCCCGCCTGTGCATAAGAAACCAGGCTGTCGTACCACCACTGCGCGAAATCATTATATACGTATTTACCGTCGACCTTTTTAAGGGTGCCTCCGACAGTATTATCGTTACTCTTAAGAAAAGCAGGCGGCGACCACGATGAAATCATAATCTTAAGGTCTCCGCCGAGAACAGCCTCTGCCCCTCGGACTATTTCTGCAGTCTCACGGAAAGAGTTCGGCTCCATACCGAAATTGTTTCTTATTCGGAATATATCAAGGCCGAGTTCCTTGAAAAGACAGTTATACAATTCGTCCTTTTTCTGATGCTGGACGAATTCCATCGTAAAGTAAGCTCCCGCGGCGCCGAAACCCTCGATTTTCTGATGACGAATATCTACATCAATCATGCCCGTCGCTTCAGGCTCAGCGGGTTTGACCGGCTCTTCTTCGACTACTTCCGCCGCCGGGCCGTACATGTTCACGTCATCGACGAAAAAATTAACACCGGCAGGCGGACCTTCGAAATAAAAATCCAGCCCTGTCAACTCCCCCTCGGCCTCTAATGTGAATGTCCCTGAAATCTCGCTCCATTCACTGTTCGTCGCAGGAACACGCGCCACGTTGGGATATTTCGTACCGCTTTCATCCCGCTGTTCAAAAGACGCGATGATAGTTCCGCTTTCTGCATTATCAAGTCTCACCCACCCGGTTATCCGGTAAGTTTCTCCCTCGACCATTTTATCCAGCAGGGTTTGCCTTATCCCCTGCCACGTATCGCTTCTGCCGGAAACCTTTACACTGCCCGAACCGCTGTGTACCGGCGAATCTGCCGCCGCGATTGTACAACTCCGGTCGGCCCAGCCGGCTGTTCCATTCTCGAATCCCGGGTTCTTCAGTAGGTTGCTGTCGCCCGAAGCGCACGCTGATAATACAAACAACACAATAAAAAGGGATTTACAAAGATTCCTGGATGACATATCGTTCTTCCTTAATACCGCTTTAATGTGAAACTTACCTTTCAGCCCACTTTTTGCTGGCGGATTATGGTATCACATTTACTGCCGTTTTGCAATCCCTCCTTTTGCGTGATTGTTTATATCTTAAAATTTAGCCCCGCAATTTTACCCGCCATAGTGCAACGAAGGCGGGTTATTGCGGGGTTGTTATTCTCACAACAGAAATTGTTACATTTCTGCGCGCACGTCTCTCGCACACTATAATAATCCGCGCCGCTCCATCGGCTATGATAACTACCCGCAACCCCCTACTTCGTTATACCTCTCCTTCGAAGCCATCCGACCAGGCCGGTGCCGATGCAAGCCAATATCAATCCACCCGGGGTAGGAATAACGGAAATACTCACATTATCCAGGCTGACCTTAGTGTACATTTCATCTTCGCCGCTCAACAGCTCGAAGACCAGGTACGCATCCGAGCCCCCGAATCCTGAGACGTTGAGATTAACTGTCGCACCGTCAAATGACCCTGTATCAACGATTTCAACTATGTCTTCGTTGTCCAAATAGAAGAAGAATTCATCTACTCCCGGATTTGAAACCAGAGGATTCATATCCGTCGGATTGTTGTACAAATACGCGGTAAACCTGTCAGGCTCGGATTCATGAGGCCCCCCAACCGACACCATCTCCAAATCGAACGATAGCGTCAGGGCCCCGGAAGGAATATTGAATTCCTGGCTCAGGATACCCGACTCATCTTCCCAGAAAAGCGCATATCCGCCGCCGTCTGTAACTGTTCCCGACTTGACGACCCAATCGTTCAAACCATCGCTGAAATCGCCGTTGGTCAGTTGGGCCACAGCACAACTCGAAAAAACCGCCGTAACTAACACGGCCTTAAACACCATTGATTTGATACTCTTTGTCATACTTTGAATCCTCCTAACTCGAAACACAATTTTCCATTGAACTATCCCGACAAATCTGCCGAACCTGCGACAAACAATACATGCCGGCCGTAATGACAATACACTACGGGCGCAGTTCTTCAGCAGAACTCGTTCGATAAAGGCCTCCCTTGCCGTTAAGTGCCACGAACTTGCAACGTCCTTGAAGTCCGTACTATTCCGTTATCCCCTCTGTTCTTCCAGCCATACTTCCTTCGCACAAATGAATGTCGTTATCCATATCTCCACGAACAGAGCAAGTCAAGCAAAATTCCCTAAAAATCCGCCGCAAATTTCTTTAAAGACCCCGGATGACGAACACCAACCCCTTCATCGACAACGGCTCAAGTCCTAACGTTTACTAATCGCATCGCTCAGTTCTTTGCGATTATCACTTATCCATTTGGCCTTTCGGCATATCATCTTGAGAAAATCTTCACCCTCGAGATTCCCGAAAAATCCCGTCGTCGCCACCGGCAGTACCGCCTCGGCTATCATCGTCTCGACCATCAAATCCGGCAGCGCCTCGAGTTGAGCCTTCTTTACCGATATGACTTCGAGGTACCCATTGAGAAACTCAACAAGCTTTCTCTCGTCGAGGTAGTCAGGCCAATCCGCCGGGTTCGGCCTGCCCCCTACTATCGAAAACTGCAGCATCCCGTTCGCCAGGTCCGTAACCAAAGGCGCAATCTTCACCGAGTCAAAGTCCAGCAGCGCAACGACCTTCCGCTCGGCAAACAGCATATTACCCGGATGCCAGTCCCCGTGCACAATCAGTTCTGCCCACGAATCGAACCCAAAAGAATTGACCTGCACGCTCGCCTTCTCATACAAACGCATCAGCTTATCCGCCGTGAACTTCATCGGCTCGACAGGAGCCTTCTTCTCCGACGCTATCGTCTTGAGATGGCTGCGGACTCCGCCCGAATCATGAAAGCTCCCGCGAAGCGGCATCAACAGTTCGTAATTGAAATTGCTCAGCAGCTCATGAAACCGCGCCATCTGCCTGCCCGCGTCCCTCGCCGCCTCGCCGGACCAGTCATATCGAACACCCTCTACGAACGAAAACAGCTCGTATATATGATGGTCGAGCTGAAGGATTGTGTTCTTATCTTCCTTTGTGGTAATAAGTGTCGTAACCGGAAAACCATTCTGCGCCAGATGTAGATGGACCGCGTGTCCGAATGCCACCCGATACAAATCTTCTTTGCCCCTGCTCCTGCGTTTAAGCAGAAACTTGCCCCGCTCGGATATCACAATCTCTTTCGGAGCACGCCGGTTCCCCGCGGACAAAGGCTCGAGCTGTTTAATCTCGCCTATATCATAACAGCTCAATACTCTATCTAACTCTTCGGACGAAAAATGTGCTCCACCTCTCGGCATATTCCCTTTTTCCTTTCCTTAAAAGCTGATTGTACCTATATATGGGCCCAAATCAATCCAAAACCCTCGTAGCGCAGCGACCCGGTTAGCCCCGTCGCTCGCGACGGGGGATTTGTCTTTTATTTAGCCCCCGGTTTCACCGGGGGTTTATTTAAGGGGTTTTGCCTGCCCCTGCACGTCGTAAGCAGAGGTGTCGCGCTTTCTTGTCCTGCCGTGGAAAATTCAGCTTTGCAAATTCACCGCACGCCTCTTTTGCCGCCCTGTCGTATGCCTTTGCCGCCTCGACCTCATCGTCGAATCTGCCTAAGTCCCGCACTTTGCCGTTGACCTTTATCCTCGCGCACCACTTCCCGCTCTCCTTTACCTGCCACACCCCTTTATATTTGCTTTTGCCGTACGCCCTCGAATTCCACGCGTTTTGTTTAGGAGTCGCCGTCCGCAGGTTCGACTTGCGGTTATCAAGCCCGTCCCCGTTGATATGGTCAACTAATAATTTGTTCTTTACTTTTGCATAAAAAAGAATTTCCCGATGCATAAGGATATTTCGTTTTTTCTTTCCCCTGTGCCAGACCGTCCGCTCCGCATAGACCGTTCCTCCTCTGTTCTTATCGCTCGTCGCGTACCATTTATATCGTGCCAGTCTCGGATAATCTTCCGGGTCAACCTTTGCGTATAGTCCTCTGGTAAGTTTTATCCTGCGAAACGGGTATCCGTACCGTAGTTTTCTGTATAGCAGAAGAAACCACACTGCTGTTTGATATATTGCTTCTGGCACATAGACTGTAACTTTATACCTTCTCATTTTCTTTTCTCCGCATTTTTTCTGTGGATGTTAAATTTGGTGATGTTTTTCTTCCGCATTACGCGGTACGCGGTACGCTTCTTGGCCTGCTGGCCTATCGGCCCACTATGCTGTGGACCATTATGTATTTTAACTGTTCACTTAACTTTTGTCAAGTTTTTTCTAATAAAATAACCAAATTTTTTGAGGAATCCTTGTTTATGACCCAAAAACGAAGATTATGAAATATGAATCTTCAATATTCTCAAATTACACAGGCGAGATTTTTCTATTCGTTTAGCAGTGGTCGGAACGACCACTCATTTCGCCCGCGGTCGAAGCGCAGCGTAGATCCCGATGTCGGAGCGCAGCGTAGACCCCGATGTCGTTTATCGGGGTTTATCGGGACGAAGACGGATACACGCAACGCAGTACGAAACAAGCATCCAGCACTTGCCGCGGCGTAGCCGTCGTTTGGGCGAAGCCGGGTCCAGTATCGAATTTTCCCTTGATTCCAAATCCGTTTTAGTTTATTCTAACTATACTAAGGAGGCAAGGATATGGAAAAGCTGACCTCAGCACTAATAATAGCGTTAATTGCTTTTTCCGCACCCGCAGCTACCATTTACGTCGACGCCAATGGCACTGGGGATTATCCTACAATTCAGGCCGCTATCAATGATGCGAACGACGGCGACGAAATCATTCTTATACCTGGGACCTACACTGGCGATGGAAACCGGGATATCGATTTTCTTGGCAAAGCGATAACCGTTCGAAGTGAAAACGGCCCTAATGATTGCATCATAGACTGTAACGGCAGCGAAAACGAACCTCATAGAGGTTTCAATTTCCATAATCAAGAAGATAAAAACTCAGTGTTAGATGGTTTCACCATTAAAAACGGATATATGACAGATCGCGGTGGAGGAATCCTTTGTGTAGAAAGTAGTCCATCGATTAGTAACTGTATTATAACAAAAAACTTCGCCAAAGAAAGTGGCGCTGGTATGTATAATGATTACAGTAATCCAAAAATCACCGACTGCATTTTTAGCTATAATCATATAATCGTATGTGTAATGAGCGGAGGTGGTGGAGGTGGGATGACCAACTCTAACAGTAGCCCCAATATCACCAACTGTAAATTCATAGGTAATTCAGGATTCTGTGGAGGAGGAGGAATGGCCAACTGGTGGTCGGAAAGCCGGCCAATAGTAACTAATTGTATTTTCAGTTGTAATACCGGCAGTGGTATGGGAAACATTGTTAAAAGCAGTCCTATTCTGACTAATTGTGTCTTTACTAACAATTTGGGAGGTGGCATGTATGGTGGCAATCCTATACTAACGAACTGTTTCTTTAGCGGAAACTCAACAGAATACAACGGTGGCGCAATAGCCATTTGGTCGGTTAGCGACGACATTCTTACACTCACCAACTGTATATTTAGTGGAAATTCGGCAAAAGTTAGTGGAGGAGCCATATACATTGCAGATGGCAATTGTACATCAGTAGTCAACTGCACTTTCACTGGAAACACGGCTCCTAATGGTAATGCTGTAGCTTGCGACCCTTATGATCAGTCAATTCCAAATACTCTACGAATGACCAATTGTATTCTGTGGGATAGTACACCGGAAATATGGAATAAAAATAATTCTACGATAATAGTTTCCTATAGTAATATTCAGGGCGGCTGGCCCGGCACCGGAAATATCGATATGGACCCCTGCTTTGTTGATTCCGGCTATTGGGACCCGAACGGAACACCTGCCGATACAAATGACGATTTTTGGGTCGATGGCGATTACCACTTGATTCCTGAATCGCCCTGTATCAATACCGGTGACCCGAATTACATCCCCGAACCAAATGAAACCGACCTCGACGGTCTGCCGAGAGTCATCGGCGGCCGCATCGATATGGGCGCTTATGAATTCAGCAATACTGCTCCAGTCGCCATTGCCGGACCAAACCAAATCGCTTACGCATTTATCAACGGCCTTGCCGACGTCACCCTCGACGGCTCCGCCTCTTATGATGACGATAACGACGTCCTCGATTACTACTGGTCCTGGTTCATCGACTCAAATCTATTCGAGGCTAACGGCATATCACCTACAATTCAACTTCCCGTCGGCCAGCACCAAATCGAACTTATCGTCGATGATGGCTGGACTCTTTCTGAGCCGAATTATTGCACTATTGAAGTTATAGAACCTCTCAGAACATGGCTGTGGCTCTGGCCCCCGACTCTAAACTGCAACTCAAGGCCGCAGAATATAACAACTTTTGTTTACCTGCCAAAGGACATCGGCCCCGACGACGTCAACAATGAACCGCTGACTATGTATCCCTGCGAAATCCAGTCGAAATATCAGCGAGTATTCCGAATGGGTCACGGCCGATATGCTCGAACTGTGGTAATGGCCGCCTTCGACAAAGATGAAATCTGCGATTATTTCGGTGCCGGATGGCACAAACTCGAAGTCACTGGCCGTCTACACTCCGGCCGGTACTTCTGCGGCTCTAATATAATCAGAATCACAAGGCCGAACCTTCACAAATGGCCCCTCCGCCGATTCCACAACCGTCACTGACCCCGCCGCTAATTTTTCAATCACCATTGACATCCGCCATTCACATACAACACACAACCACCCCGCCAATAACCAGCCGGCAATAAATCACTCCATAAGTATATATGCATATACTTATATAAATCAAAGCCAGCCTCTTCAATTACCGTTCAAATCCAATAATCCATCTACTGTCTTACATATTCGTGAAATATTTTTCCTATCAAGGCTGTAGTAAACATTGTACCCTCGTTTCTGCCACCACACCACTCCGGCATCTTTGAGAACTCTGAGGTGCTGAGACGTCGCAGCTTGTGTTATACCGAGAGGTCCGGTCAATTCTGTTACACATAAAGACCTCCGCCTGAGAAGCTGCACTATGCGAACCCTTGTATCAACCGACAACACCTTAAATATTCTTGCCAATTCAGTCGCATTAGCCATAGCATTCCTCCTTTCTAATATCTTTCTAACACAAAATACGCCATAAGTATATATGCATATACTTATGTAAATATACACTTTTACAGTAATTGTCAAACCCAATAAAGGGAAAATCCCGAAACGCTTTATAAAAAAAGCGGCCTGTCTCGATACATCGGGACAGACCGCTAAATATCAAACAACAATTAACGCCTTTTTATTTTGCCAGTGATTTATCATATGGTTATATAATTTGTTGCCACTTCATGCAGGACTTGATGCTAATGGCGCAGCCTTGTGGACGAGCGGGCCAAGACTGACGAAGCTCGCTTCAGGAAGGTTTGCCCGCGAAGAACACACAGGCCTTGTTTCAAGGCCGCAGCAAATCCTCTTCGTGTCCTTCGGGTCTTCGTGAAGATATGAAGAGAGGGCATCCTTAAGTATAATTCGGCTGACAATGTT
>CAZOVR010000028.1:0-40243 GCA_964583405.1 uncultured Pirellulales bacterium | reverse complement strand
TTCATCGGGCGTAAGTCCCGCACGAAAACATCGTTTTCTCGCCTTCCATAAACCCTGTACGCTATACGCTGTACGCTATACACAAATCCGTGTCTGATTCAATTCGTGTTTCTTCGTGCAGGATTTGGCTTAATCTGTGATAACAGATTACGGACAATGGTTCTTAATCGGTACGACAAACAGCCTGTCCTGAGCCCCTCGAAGAGGGTTTGTCGGGAGATTAAAACCTTTGGATGATAGGTATCGAAGATGCAGTCAAATCCCTTCATGGTGGAGAAAATAAATCCGTGTAATCCGCGCAATCCGCGGTTAAAAATAAAACTCTGTGTCCTCAGCGGTCTCAGCTTGTCACGCCATAGCCTTTGGCGACGGCGGGCGGTCTCAGCGGTGAAAGAATTCGCAACTTTTACTTTTTTCGGCTCTCAATCCTGGCTTTCCCGGCCTGGAAGCTTTCTCAGTTCTCCTCGCCGCTTGTGAAGTTCTCCTCTGTCCCTCGGCTCGGCCCTTTGCTTCTCTGCGGCAGATAAGCATGCCGGGTCAGCCACTCGCTGAACACGTACATACAGGTAGGCACCGCCTGTAAGACCTCCATACGTAGCGTAAATATCAACTACCCTGACAGTAGTCATCTTGTCAGGATAGTCGTCTGTTGTATCTTCCGGTAAATTATGGACGGCATTGACAAATGCCTCATCGAATGAAAAAGACTCGGAAAAACCAATTGCTTCGGCCTGGCCGCAGTCTTCTTCCGGCGTTGCTTTTCTGATTAAATCGTCTCTATGCAACTCGAATTCGTAGACACCTTCTTGACGTGTGTACTTGTTCGGCTCCGGCCGGGTAATTAACTCCCCTTTGTAGACACCTTGAAATTTCGGCGCTGGCCGGGCAATCGGCTCCGGATCACCTGCATAAGCAGGCAGGAATATAACTGCCAGCCCTGCTAAAGTCAGTAAGCTCACTAACACTGTGATTTTCGCTTCTTTCGTTTCCATTTTTTTCTCTTTCCAAGAATTGTTAATATTTATAGCGTACTGATTACACATAAATCCTGCACTATAGTACATTATCCCTCCAATTTCCGCCAAAGACAAGGGTTTTGACCAAAGGCGAAATGAATATTCAATATCCAATGTAGAACGCCGAATTTAGAACTAAAATCCGCGGTTTGATTTAATCTGTCCCCACATTTTCACGGTTGTGAATCTAAATGAAGTAATTCCCCTGCCGCGAGCAGCAGGGCTAACCGACCCCCGAAGCAGGCTTCGGGGCTAAATATTTTGTTCTTTTGGGAAGTTCAGTACGGCGAATTCTTTGTGGTATTTGCGTGCCGCCTTGTCGTAGGCTCGGGCAGCGGCGAGCTCGGAGGTGAACCGGCCAAGCCAGAGGCGCTTGCCGCAGCCGATTCTGATTTTTACGGTGTATCGCTTTGTGGCCTTTTCGAAATAGACGCCGATATAACGAGATGAAGTTTTGGCTTTTATTTTGGCCCTGTTATACGCGTTCTGAGAATAAGTGGCGACGCGTAGATTGGGCCTGCGGTTATCGAGTGTATTATTATCTTTGTGGTCAACGAGGCGTCCTTCGGGAAAGTTCATAATCTGCCTGTGCATACTGACCATTTTGATTTTACCGGGGCCGATTTTGGCGTTTCTAAAGGCGTAGAAATTCGAGCCGTTCGAGCTTAGATACCAATTGTAATTGCTGAGGTTATAGTAATCCTGCGTATCTACAAGCGTCCAAACACCTTCACCGAGGTAAATTCGTCGAAAGGTATAACCATACCGGAAAAATCGGCAGAGCAGCACGGGCAGTGAAAAAATCATATCGAGCCAAATCGGAATTTTTATTCGCACAGTAGTCATCATTTTCTCCAAAATTTAGAATTGAGAATTTAAAATTAAGAATTTAGAATTTAGATTTGACTCGCCTCGGCTTGAGGCCACGAATCTTTGACTTGCTGTCTGTGACTTGCACTACTGTGCGAAATGCACTCGGCGAACTGCCCAGCTATTTTATATTATACCAAATATTCTATATTTGTCAATGATTTTCTAACTTTTTTGTAAAAATTCTTTTCTATAGTAACTCTTTGCCTATACGATAGTTATGTAGATTTTAGAGGCCGTGGAACGGAAAAATGGTTTTTTTGACCTGCTCGATAACGGCCTCTACGGCCGGTGCAACTACGGTTCGCTGCTGCTCGGTGGGCACTAAATGTCTGTCTCTCAGGCCGCCCTGCCAGTCGGTGGTTTCCATCATAACGCCGCCCAGGCCGATATTCATATCCTGCTCATCGTCCGCGCCGCAGAGGACCGACCAGGCAAGCGACCAGGCACGGACGGTGTTATCTATGTTATACCCGCCGCCGCCGGTCATCAGTATAGGTTTATCGAAGCTGCGCAGGCGCTTAACGATAGCTGCGTGGGTATTGTTGGTAAGATACAACTGCGCCAGCGGGTCGCCTGCAAGTGTATCGGCGCCAAACTCGAAGACAATTACGTCAGGATTAAATTTTTCAAACAGAGGCGGCACTATCTGCAGGAAAGCCTTCATATACATCTCGTCATAAGTCCCCACCGGAAGCGGGACATTGACCGAATAGCCTTTGCCGTCGCCTGTACCGATTTCATCGACAAAACCCGTGCCTGGATAGAGTGTTCTGCCGGACTGGTGAAAGGAAATAGTCAGCACGTCGTTACGGTCATAGAAGGCTTCCTGAACACCGTCGCCGTGATGAACGTCGATATCAACATAGAAGACGCGCTTGCCCTGCTCGGCAAGAACCGTACAGGCCAGCGCGATGTCGTTCATATAACAGAAACCCGCAGCTCGCTGCGGGCGGGCGTGGTGCAGTCCTCCGGAAGGATTAAATGCAAAGTAGGCCTGTCCCGACAGAATCAGCTCGACGCCTTTGACGGACGCACCACAGGCCAGAGCTGAATAGTCGTACATACCTTTGAATACGGGACAGTCCGGAGTGCCCAGGCCCATATAAAAAGCCTCGGCCTCGAATTTGCCGTCGTCGGCGTTTTTGAGGATTTTGAGATATTTCGGGGTGTGGAATTTTTTCAGTGTCATCCTGTCGGCGGGTTCAGGTGCAACTTCTTCAGTGTTGCCGCGGTTGAGCAGTCCCATCGAGGTGATGACTTTGCGTACTTCTCCTGCCCGGGAGGTATTGAAGGGACAGCCCTGCGGGTACGGGTGCTTCTCCAGCTCGGGACAATGCAGAAATACTGTTTTCCTTTCAGCCACCAGCGTCTCCTATTTCTCCGGCTTGTTCAGCTCATAGGTAATGTTGTAAACGTCACCGTCGAACTCGGTATTTACCTGATAACCGGAGTTGTAAAAGACAGCCAGCATAGCCTTGTTGACCGGCAGCACCTTGGCGTAAAAGCTTTTTACTCCGCGCTGTTTTGCGATTTGTGTAAGGTATTGCAGCAAAAGTGCACCCATACCTTTCTGCTGCCATTCATCCTGAACAACGAAGGCTACCTCGGCAGCGTGTGTCTTCGGGTCGAGGAAGTACTGAGCAATAGCTACAATCTCTTCCTGAGAAACGCCCGGAACGGTGCCCACAATCGCAAGATTCTGCTCATAGTCGATGTTGGTCAGCTTCTGAAGGTCTTTATGCGGGAAGCGCACCGTCTGGCTCATATATCGTGTCCTGACCGAAGCAGGACTGAGCGAGTAGAGCATTTCAGATAACGCCGTCTCATCGGTCGGTTTTATCGGCCGAAAGGATATCTGTGTGCCGTCTTTCAGCGTTTCACTCTTTTCAAGCTCGGCAGGATAAACAGTCATTTCGCCGTCCAGCTCAATCTGGTCGGCATAAATATAGTTACAGGCCTTGGCTTCCTGCATTAGCTGCTTCCTGAACTTCGGATGTGCAATATTTATAAGGTCCATCACCCGCTGTCGGATACTCTTTGCGTGCAGGTAAGCAACGCCGTATTCAGTTACCACGTAGTGGACATCGCCGCGGGTCGTTACTACACCTGCTCCTTCGGTAAGGTGCGAAACAATCCTGCTGACCTGGCCGTTTTTTGCGGTTGAGGGCAGAGCAATTATGGCTTTGCCGCCCCTGCTGCGGGCCGAACCACGAATGAAATCTACCTGCCCGCCTATACCGCTATAGAACTGATATCCTAATGAATCGGCACAGACCTGCCCGGTCAAATCGACTTCAAGGCCGACGTTAATACCCACCATCTTCTCATGCTGGCTGATGACCTGGGGGTCGTTGACGTATTCAGTCGGATAAAACTCGAAAAAGGGATTGTTATTGATGTAGTCATAGAGTTTTTTCGAGCCCATACAGAAACTTGCCACGACTTTGCCGTGATTGAGTTTTTTCTTTGCGCAAGTTATGGCTCCGCATTCGATAAGGTCAATTATCCAGTCGCTGAACATCTCAGTGTGTATCCCAAGGTCGCGTTTATCTCTCAGAAATTCGGCAAGGGCCTGAGGTATTCTACCAATACCACACTCAATACAGCTTCCATCTTCGACGAGGCGTGCGGTGTTTTCGCCAATTCGTCGCAGCGTTTCGTCCATTTCGGGTACGGGTATTTCTATGATGTCCTCATCATAAGGCACGAGGACATCAATGTTGTTTACATGAACAAAGCTATCGCCGAATGTTCTGGGCATTCGGCTATTGGCCTGGGCGATTACATACTTGGCGTTGGCGACAGCAGCCTTTACTATATCGACGGAGACGCCGAGGCTGCACAAGCCGTTGGCGTCTGGGGGCGTGACACTAATCAGGGCAACGTCGACGGGGATTCGGCCGCTCTCGAATTCAGCAGGAATCTCCGAGAGGAAGATGGGCGTGTAATCACCGATACCCTTATTTAAAGTGTCGCGGACATTATCAGCCACGAAGAAACAGTTCATCTTGAACCGTTCACGGAAGCTTGCTTCGGCATAGGGCGCCCCACCCATAGTCAGAAGTTGAACGATGTGCGCATCGTAAATATGGCTCGAATGCTCGACGAGAGAACTAACCAAATGGCGCGGCTGACCGCAGCCGGTTCCTATGAAGATATTATTGCCCGGTTTTATAAGCTTAATGGCCGCTGCAGCGTTGCTAATCTTATCGGCGTATCTTTTTTTCCAGTTAAAACCTTGTGAATTCATACCTGATTACACCTTTTCTACACTCATCCGCGCGTCAACGGCCACCGGTGTTGTACCTTCCGGGCCTACCATATAAGGATTTATGTCCATTTCCTGAATCTGTGGAAATTCCGTCACAAGCTGCGAAAGCCGCTGCAAACCTTCAGCCAATGCGTCGATGTCGACACCCTTCTGACCGCGCACCCCTTCAAGCATACGATAGGTCTTGGTGCTCACAAGCATCTCTTTGGCCTCGTCAGCGGTAAGCGGCGCAAGGTAGAACGAAACGTCCTTTAATACCTCGACCATCGTTCCGCCCATACCGAACATCATTAAAGGCCCAAACCGCTTATCACGATTCATACCCAGTATAACCTCCCTGCCGACGGTACACATTTCCTGCACGAGAACACCGAGGATTTTTGCTTCTGATTGTTTTTTCGTTATCCGGAAAATCATCAGGTCAAAGGCATCCATAACCTCGGTGGCGTTTCTGAGTCCGATTCTGACACCTCCAACGTCAGACTTATGCAGAATATCAGGCGACCATATCTTCAGAACGACCGGATAGCCGAGCTGATTTGCGATAGAAGCGGCCTGCTCGGCGGTAGTTGCTACAGAATCCTTTGGTGTGACAAAGCCGTAGGCCTCGAGAATCTCTTTCGAATCCATCTCACTTATTTCGCGAATTCCCTGCCGCAGGTGTCTGTCAATGATGTTCTCGACCTTGCGGCGATTAACCGGGAACAATTTAACAATGCGCTTAGGCCGGCTCTTCCATCGCACGTAATCAGTCATAACCTTCATTGTCCTGACCGAGCTTTCCGGTGCGTCGTATATCGGGACATTACTCTGCCTGAGAAGCCTTCTGGCCTCGGCAACCTTCATTGCACCGAGAAAACAAGTCAATACCGGCTTATCAGCTTTTTGAGAAACGACGTTTATAATTGCCTGGGCGGTCTCGGCACATTGTGTCATAGCCTGCGGCGTCAGCAGCACCAGAACCATATCAACATTAACATCATCGAGAACAACATTCAGGGCAAACTCATACCGGTCGGCTAATGCGTCCCCGAGGACATCGACAGGATTATAAAGATTCGCTGCGGCGGGCAATTTACCCGCAAGTGTGTTTATTGTCTGCTCCGAGAGTTTTGCAAATTTCAGTCCCTGTTTTTCTATTTCATCGGCCGCCATAATTCCAGGCCCGCCTGCATTGGTGATGACAGCTACCCGAGAATCCTTCGGCAGGGGCTGATATTCGAAGGCCTGCGAATATTCAAATTGTTGTTTTATCGAACTGCATCGAACTATTCCAGCGCGGTCGAAGACCGCCTCATAAGCAGTTTCTCCGCCGGCGAGGCTTCCGGTGTGTGACGAAGCCGCCTTTGCGCCTGCTTCCGTGCCGCCGGATTTTATCAGCAGTATAGGCTTGCTCTGAGATATGCGTTCAGCCTCTCTGACGAAAAGATTGCCGTCGGTAATACTTTCGAGGTAACCCGCTATGACTTTGGTGTCTTCGTCCTGACCGAAGGCCTTTATAATGTCCAGCTCGTCTATATCGGCTTTGTTACCGATACTAACCAGCTTGCTAAATCCGATTCCGCCAGCGTTAGCCATGTCGAGAATCGCAGCCATCAGGGCCCCGGACTGCGACAGGTATCCAGTCGCCCCGGCTACTGGTAATTCCCCGCCGAAGCTGGCGTTGAGCTTGTTTTTCGGTACAATCAGGCCGAGGCAATTCGGGCCGATGACCCGAACACTACCCTGTCTGGCGATTTGCACTATCTTCTTTTCGAGCTGTGCCCCGTCTTTGCCGACCTCCTTGAAACCCGCAGTTATTATGATAACGCTCTTTGCCCCTATACTAACGCACTGCTGCATAACGTCGGGAACAACCTTAGCCGGAACAACAATAATTACCAGGTCGGGTACTTTACCTATGGAAGCAAGGTCAGGGAAACATTTGAGGCCTTCGATTTGGTCGGCTTTGTTATTGACGGGGAAAATCCTGCCGGGGTAACCGGCCTTGAGCATACTGGTAAGAATCTCATAGCCGACCTTACCTGGTTTAGCGGAAGCCCCCACTATGGCGACTGACTGCGGGTTGAAAAAATCATCAAAACTCATATCGAAAAGCCTCTAAAAGTACTCTTAAAGGCGTTTCATTCTACATGATACAGGGCAAGGCTGCAAAGTTTTTTGTGCAGGCTCTGTCACAGGGACAGCGGCGCATAAAATACGAATGAAAATCCGGTAGTTTTATTTGCGAAGTTCCGGAATATCCGGCTCGATGTGAACAGTGATATTTACCGGCCGTGAAAGCTCCCTATGTAGCGTCTGCTCCAGTTGCTCGGCAATATTATGTGCGTCCACAACGTTAAGGTTTTTATCCACAAGTATATGTAAATCGAGGAATATTTCGCGAGCGACGGTTCGCGTTCTCAGTTTATGCCATTGCTTTATTTGCGTATTTGAGTTGATGATAGTCTTGATATGCTCGATTGTCTGGCTGTCAACGGCCCGTTCGGCAAGCTCGCCGAAACACTGAGAAAGTATCTGTACGGCCACAAAGACAATTGTTATTCCGACCGCGATAGCGGCCAGGCGGTCACCGTAACCATAACCAAGTTCCATGGCGATAAATCCTATAACGACGGCGACGGAGCTCAGGGCGTCGCTTCGGTGGTGCCAGGCATTGGCATATAACGCCGCACTATGGTACCTATTCGCAACAGCCTTTGTGATGCGAAACAACAATTCTTTTATGACAATCGACGCTAAAGCCACAGCGAGGACTGTAAAATGCGGTCTGATATCGTCCTGCCTGATTATACCGCGTGCAGCATAGTAAATCATACCCGCGCCGACCGCCAACAGGCAGAGCGATATAAAAAGCGCGGCGAATGTCTCGGCCCTGCCGTGGCCGTAGGGGTGCGACTGGTCGGGCTTTCTTGCTCCCAGGCGGATGCCAAGCATAACGCCCAAGTCGGTCGCCATATCGGAAAGCGAGTGGATGCCGTCGGCAACCAGGGAGACCGACCCGGCTAAAATACCCACAATAATCTTTAGGGCAAAGAGCGCAAAGTTAGCTACCAGTGCAAGCACAGTCACTGACTGCATTTTTGATGCGGCCTGAGTTTGCTCTTGTCTTTCCATCCGTAAAATTCAGGTTACCCGGCTGCGTATTTTCGTCATCGCGTCCATATACCTATCTGCGGTGGTCTTATCTGTCGCTTCGACAAAGACCCTGACTATAGGCTCGGTATTGCTGGTCCGCAGGGAAATCCAGCCGTCTTCGAAATCGAGTCTGCAGCCGTCTGTCATATCGACTTTTGCCTCCGGGAAACGGTCTCTGGCGGTTTCAATCATCTTTTCGGCAACAGCACCGTCGGCAGCAAATTTTTCTTTTCTCATCACATACACCGGTATTTCGGAAACGAGCTGAGTTATCGTTTTACCCGTCTCGGCCATAAGTTCAAGCACAATGGCTATTGCGACAAGACTGTCTCTTGTAGTGCCTACTCGCAGGTCTATCACTCCCCCGTTTCCTTCGCCGCCGATTATACAGTTATTTTTGAGCATAGCATCAGCTACATTAGTCTCCCCTACCGCCGTGCGAATAACACTGCTGTCAGATGCACGAGCAATGTCGTCTATCATTCTCGAGGTTGCCAGATTAGTCGCAACATCACCTTTTTGTTTACTTAATACATATTTCGCCGCCAGGGCGAGCGTATATTCTTCCCCGATATATTTTCCATTTTCGTCAACAATGACCAACCTGTCGGCGTCGGGGTCCTGGGCAAAACCGATATCAACTTTCTTCGCCTTTACAATCTCACACAGAGAAGTCAAGTTCTCAGCAGTCGGTTCCGGTGTATGTTCGAATATACCGCTGGGCTCATCATTTATTGCTATAGTTTCACAGCCAAGCTCGGCGAGAAGCTTTTTTGTAATCGGCCCACCGGCGCCGTTGACGCTGTCCAGAACTACCCTGAATTTTTTTGATGCTATCAGCTCTTTGTCAACGATTCGCAGGACCTTATCTATATGTACATTGTACGCCAGTTTATTAAGCGCCACTGAGCCGCAGTCCTTCGACGGCAGTAAATCGAAATCTTCACTCGTGTAAATTTCTCGTATTTGAGCAGCCTGTTCACCGGGTGGAGTCATTCCATTATTCAGAAACAGCTTGATGCCATTGTACTGGATGGGATTATGCGAGGCTGTAATCATTACACCGCCGGCGCATTTAAGGTTCGTGGTCATAATAGATGCTGTAGGCGTCGTAACCAAACCGACGTCAATTATATCTATCCCGACCGAGTTCAGTCCCTTTATTACGGCAGAAGCGAGCATAGGGCCGCTTGTTCTGGAATCCCGGCCGAGACATACGGTTAGCCTATGGCCTTCTGCTGCGGCGCTGCGCTTTAGAAAGGTGCCGAAGGCGCTGCCGTAGGCGGAAGCGATTGGCGCGGTAAGGTTTTGACCGACGATGCCCCTCATTCCGCTAATGCTGATAATTAATTCGTCCGCCATGAGGCATCCTTCGCCCATCCTCACTTTGTAAGAGTGCTTTGGTTAATCCAGTTTACAAACATAAAGCTCATTTACAAAGTCAAGGCTGTTCAACTCTTCCGTCGTCTCAGGATAGGGTTCCTTATCAAGACTTACCGCCAAAACAGCTTTTTGTTCTTCGAGTTTTTGCCCGACACCCATCGTGCAGATATTGATTTGATGCTTACCGCAAACCGTTCCGACCGAACCTATAACGCCCGGCTTATCATCGTTGAAGATAATCAGCACTGAGCCGGCAGGTGTCATCTCGACATTGAATCCGTCGATTTCAATTATTCGTAACAGCTTTTCACCGAATACCGAGCCTGTCACGGTCCGTGTCACCTTATCTGTTTCCACACGGGCACTGAAGCTCGAGGCCACATCCTTTACTTCCGGATTTTTGCTTTCATCGATACTGATGCCCCGCTCTTTAGCAAGGACAGGCGTGTTTACCATATTCAAAGGAATATCAAAATGTTTCTGCAGCAAACCGACAACAAAATTGAGAGTTACACCTTCTACAGCAGCTTCGGCAACGGCACCGCGATATCGGACGCCCACCTTTTTAATTTTGCCTGGGGCAATAGTACTAAGCAATGCTCCGATTCTTCTGGCCAGTTCCGAGTATCGGCTGATAATCGGCGACATAGAAGCCGCGGCGGAGGGGGCATTAAGAGCGTTTCTAATCGGTCCGCCTTCAATTGCATCGAGCAGAATCCGGGCAGCCTCGACGGCAACTTCGATTTGGGCCTCTTCGGTACTTGCGCCGAGGTGCGGAGTAACAACACAGTTCTCGAATTTAGTAAAGCGTTTATCTTCCGGCGGTTCCTTTGGATAAACATCGAGTGCCGCTCCAGCGATACGTTTCTGCTCGAGGGCTTTGTAAACTGCGTCTTCGTTGATTATTCCGCCACGGGCGCAATTAACAAGACGGACGGTCGGTTTCATCATACTTATCTGTTCATCGTCTATCATGTTTAGCGTCTGCTCGTTCCTCGGGACATGCACAGTGATATAATCCGCTTCTTTGAATATACGATTCAAGTCGTCAGTGACCTCGATGCCGAGTTTCTCTGCGTCAGCCGGCGCGGCCAGCGGGTCATAGCCGAGAACCTTCATATCGAAACCTATAGCCATCTTCGCAACGGCCATACCGATACGGCCGAGCCCGATTACTCCGAGCATTTTGTGATTTAGCTGGTTGCCCATGTACTTTTTTCTGTCCCAGGCGCCGCCTTTGAGACTCACACAGGCCGGAACAACATTGCGGCTCATCGCCAGCATCAGGGCCAGGGTGTGCTCAGCGGCGCTTAGAGTATTACCGCCCGGCGTATTCATAACGAGAACACCACGTCGGGTGGCTTCGGGGACATCAATATTATCAACACCAACGCCGGCACGCGCGATACCTTTGAGCTTACCGGGATTGGAAAGCACTTTGGCAGTCACCTTGGTGCCGCTGCGTACAATAAGCCCGTCATACTCGCCGATTATAGCTGCAAGCTCATCTTCGCTTATACCCGTCTTGACGATGGCTTCGGCGCCTTCGGCGGCGTTGATTAAATCGATTCCTTCTTTTGCAAGTTTGTCAGTAATCAGAATTCTTATCATTTTTGTCCTCCGGTATATAGTTAATCCTGCCAGTCTATCCAGCCCGTACCGCTTTTGTCCTCGAATATCTTGAATTTCGGCACGGGGCAATCATACAAATATCTCGTTACACAATGCGCAAAGGCATTTACCAGTCTGTCGACAGCGTCATCGTAGCTGCCTTTCTCAATGTCAAAGGCGACGCGGACAGGTTTGCCGGATTCTGATTCGGGCCAAAGCTTTTGTCCTGTCGCTACGTCGAAAAGCGCCGCTTTACCCGCAAGCAGCCCCCTGTAATATTCGGTTTCCATCGTCTGAGTCATCGCAAATTCCTGCACCTGTGCAAACAGGACCAAATCGGCGCCAACGGCACTGCCCAACTCAACCGGCAAGAGCTGTGAAGAGCCCTGCATCGTCACCCTGTACGCCTGCACCTTTTCATTAGAGATTAAATCCTCAGACTTCAGGCCGAGGTCATCGGTAAGGTTTTTAGAAAACTCGGTAGTAAGCTGCGAAGTCAGACTCACAGGGGCATTGGCCCAGATTGGATTTTCGACCAAAACAGCAACTTTTTTTCCTTCGGCAAGAGTCAGATTATACTCGGCAGGAACCTTCTTTTCGTGCCGTGTCGGCGTGGTCAATATGGGCACTATACAGCCGCAAGTGAATAACAAAACTATAACAGTTATATATGTAACTGGTTTTCTCATTATAAAGTTCACTCCAGACAGCTTAACTTTTAACGACCCGATTACATACCTCGCTGGACGAGGGCACGTGACAGCGTAACAGCCCAGGCGCCGGCGAGTATTAAAATAACAACCAGGACTATTTGCCAGAGCTTAAAACGCCGGACAAGGTCTTTTAGAAACGGAAAATATACCCCAAAGACGGCGGTTATAAAAGCCAAAAATACCGTTATTACTACGGCAAGACAAAGCAGTGCCCCGGCCGGCTGGATGTAAAAGGCAGCGAGAACATCGCCGCTGAAAAAAGCGAGCGCCGCTGTTGTAAATCCGCAGGTAGGACACGGCAGGCCATACTTCATCTTCATCCCGCACGGAAGCATATATCTGGCGATATCGATGACGCCCCTGCCCGCCAGGGCTAAGAAAATACTAATTGCCAGGCTTATCAGCAGAATCCATGCTGCAATGACTCTGCCGTTTCGTGTGGCTTTTGCAAGAAATTTTTGCTCGTTTGGCTGTTGGTTTTCGGCCATAATTCAATTACAATAAGGCAACTACAACTTAGTGTCAAGGCAAGTAGAGAAAGGCATAATATGGCGTTAGAGCACGAAGAGTTAAGCAGATTACTCGAAACGGCAATTGTCGCGGCCCGGCTGGCGGGCCAAAAGGCGATGGAGGAAATAAATTATACTAAAAGCTCCATTAAGGGCGGTGAAGAGCTCGTTACGGAAACCGATTCGCGTTGTCAGAAGATAATAATTGACAGAATCAAGGAGACCTACCCGGACCATGGTTTTATCGGCGAGGAAGGCATTGGCGGCAAACTCTTCCGCCAGGAACCGCGAGGCGATGAGAAAATATGGTGGATAATTGACCCGATTGACGGCACAAACAACTTCGCGCACCAGATGCCGCTGTTCAGTGTGTCTCTGGCTGCGATGTACCAGAACGAGCCTGTTGTAGGCGTGATATTCGACCCTGCCACGGAACGTATGTACACGGCTTTTAAGGGCGGCGAGGCCCAGCTCAACAACAGGCGAATCACAATCAGCCAGGAGACGATGAACAGGTTTACCAGCGTCGCCCTGAACAGCAGCTTTGAGTCGCCCCTTCCCGAATGGGCTCAGCAAATCATATTCCGTACCAGGTTTCGCAACCTCGGAAGCCTGGCCCTCGAACTGGCGTATCTGTCGTGCGGCGGCCTTGTCGCCGTAGTCGCCGGCGCGATTAGACTCTGGGACATCGCGGCCGGGGTGTTGATTGTCGAAGCGGCCGGGGGAATCATTAGTGACTATAAGGGCAACAAATTATTCCCCGCGGACGTTGCGGCTTATGACGGTTCGAGGTATGAGATAGTCGCAGCTAATACAAAAGTGCACGCCGAGCTTTTAGAACTGCTGCAGAAATAGTATTTGTCATACCTGCGAAAGCAGGTATCCATTGGATAATCCAATTGAAGATTATGGATTCCCGCTTGCGCGGGAATGACAGTTATGAAAGCTTTTAGCTGTTTTTATCTCGGATAAGAAACGTCGTGCACAGCTAATATTTTTACCTTATCGCCGCTGTTATAAACGCTGCTTCTATCAAGCAAGGCCACCACCCTCTTTTGCGGCCCGTTCGTACCGAGGCGAACGAGAATATATGCTGTAAATATATCGCTTCGCACCGTTGCCAGATTGCTGATTCTCGCAAATATCATATCTCGTTCTTCGAAATCATCGATATCGGCTGCCAAATCACTGTTCCGAGTCAAATCGGGATAATTGGACAGTGCAAAGGCGTCGATGCCGTATTTCCATATACTCCTCGAGCTGAGGCCGTTGGCGACGAGGTTAAGCTCGCCGATAGAGGCAAATCCGGGTTCTTCGCGGAAATAATTACGCCATACCTGATAGCCCAACTGACGTCTTAATTCACCTTCCAGTCTGTCGGAACGGTCAATCGCACTATAGACGCCCCGCTTATCCCTGTAATCTACAATCTGTCCTGCTATATCGGCTGTCATCCAGGGAAGCTGCTGGATAGCAAAATACGGGGCGGTATTCACATTTATCCTGCCGGGCACCTTAAGCTCATTGTCATCTATATTATTACCACGGCCGTTACCATCACCATCATTATCGATACCATCTACTCGCGGGTCGAACACAGTGACATACTGGAACAGGTTCGTATAGAGCGGGTCGGCGAGATTCAGCCTGATGAAATCTTCGTCCTGCCTAATCCCGATTAGCCTTGCTATGGAAACAAAAAGCAGCTTCTCTGGGACGGTTCGTTCATATTCATCGAAACCCGCAAATCTGGTATTATCCGGATTGTTCACATCATACGGATTATTCGGGTCTATGGGACCGATGTCGAGCGAGTTCGGTTCGAACAATGGCGAAACCGCCTGATTGTCCGCGTCGCAGGGGTCGTCAAGCCGACTTTTTGGTCCGACAGTCCAGATACGTGCGATATCACCGATTGTCCGAAGGTCCAGGTCCGGCCTGTACCGGAGCGAAATATCTACTGCCGGGCCGGGGGTGAGCAAGTCGGTGGAGTCGATTCGACCGAGAGCCGGCGCGCCGCTGATATTTTCCATGCGGGGATATACAACTTCCCACCAGGCACCCCGCACGCGGGCCTCGTCTATATCAAAGTTTCTGCCGTAGAAACGTTCCGGGTTATTCGGGTCCCACCTGACCCAGTCCCTGTATATCAATTGTCTATCGACGAAGATGTAACGCGGCGAAGTACTACTACTGTCCGAACGGGCCTGGACAGTTCTTACTATCCTGATATTGCGCGAGTCGACAATATCAGGATTAACAACAGGGTCACCATTGGCATCATACGTGACAGCGTAACCGCTCGAAAGTACCAGCTCAGGAGATATTATAACGGCATTGGGCTCTACATTGGGGTCAACAAGAAAATAATCTGTGTTCTGGACTACCATATACTCGCCGGGCGACAGGACTATAGGTGGAAGAGGAATAAACCCGACAAATGTGTTCGGGTCGCAGGGGTCAAGGATACGGCCGAAATCGGTGACGGCAAGGCTAAAAGAAAAGTCTCGATTATCCACATTGAAGTTGAAAGGATTAAACAGTTCCACGCCGTAGTAGTTGGGGAACGTGCATGGGTCGCACGGGTCTATTCGTATGGCAACTTTCGTAATTACAGGGTAAGGCTCAAGGCCGTACACGAATCTTTCTTCGTCCCGTATTGCAACGTCATTAAAATCGTTACTATCATCGATATCAGACAGGCTCAGACTTGTCACGTCAACATCTATGTCGCGCAAATCGACCAGGTTGACAGCTAATTGTGCTAACTCACGTTTCATTCTCCTGCGGGTCCTATCCGGGAGGTTCGGGTCGAGGCACTTAACGGTCCTGATGTAGAAATCTCTTGCCGTCCCCCAGGAATACAGCTCATTATAATTTCTGGTGACCTGGTCGAGCTGCTGCCTGTTTCGGTTTGACGGATAATCACAGGGGTCGAAGTTCACGTTTATCATTCCTATATTGCCAAATCCGTTCGCATCAGCGGCATCGGCGGCGATAATCCGGTCAAGATTGTACGCCGAAAGCAGATGCCTGCGGTCATAGTTCGGGTCACTCGGTTTAGTGACTCGACTTTCCCAGGCATTAAGGTTCCATTGCTTATTTCTTGCATCGTAAGGCCGGTCCGCCACATAGGTGAAACTTTCACTTATCGTTTCCTCCCATGCGTTTTCAATTCTGTTTATCGACGGTGAACTGACCAGGAATCGGTAGCGCAGCTCCAGCTCATCGGATATGTCAAACAAGGTGTAATCGTCGCATGGGTCGGCCAACTTCCACGCAGCTCCTCTCTCATAATCCTCCAGTTGCGTATCGGCAGGATAAGACATATCGCTTCTTTTGAGAGTTATTCCGGCGATAGTATCGGGGTTGCGCGCGAGTGCACTTAGGTTTATCTGGTGAAGACGTGAACCATCGACCCTGAGTATCTTCGTGCTGTTCGAATCGAATTGATAGCCGGTGTTTACATTGAGCGTACCCGCATTATCGATGACTCTAATGGCCGCGTAGATATTCCGGCCTCTGCTGCCCATAACATCTTCGAGGTCAATCCACTTCGAATCGGCTATGCCGTCGCCGTCGGCATCAGCTAACAGCTCTTCAAGGTCTCCGTTGCTGTCGAGAGTTATATCAGAATATTCCTTTATAACTTTCCGTTGGCCCGGAGGGTCAACGTAAACTTTCTGTGTTACACCTGCCGCTATACCCCAATTCCTCCTGATATAACCGGTCAGGTCGGTAATTTGGCCCCACTTATATGTCGTGCCGTCCCTGTATGGCTCTATGCCGGCCAGCCAGGTATCTTCTTCGCCGGGATAATCGTAATATTCCTGCCCTGCGACGCCGGGCGTATCGAGGACGATGGTATTTGAAAGTTTTGAAACGATAGTATCGACCGCGAGATTCAGGTCCCGTTCATCCATCAGAGACGAGGTCGAAAGCGTCTCGACCCGCGAGGCCAGAAGAAACAAAACAGCGACTATTGCCAAAATGCTCGACAGGACAACCGTCAAAATCAGCGCCGAGCCTTTTGGCAGCCTTTTGTCTGTATGTTTTGCCCCGGTCATAATCTTAGCCTCCGTGTTAATCCTCGAGATAAACTATGTGAGTAAACGTCCTGCCCCCTTTGATGATTTCAGTGGAATCGTGCAGCGTAAAAGTAAATTTCAGCGCCACAGGGAAAACGTCTTTACCGAAACGATTTCCGACGCGGTACCGTATATCTTCAACTGGAAACCATTTACCATATTGCGACTCGTATGAGATATTAAAAAACACGCCGAATTTTTCGTCCCCCGGCATTCCATTCAGGTCAAACTGGGAATCATCGACATCACCGTCACCGTCCGGGTCGATATCCGGAAACCATCGAAGCTCATAATCAAACGATGATAAATTCCTGTCCCAGTAAGCCCATTGAACAGCGAAGCTGCTCACTCCCTGGCACAAGAGCTTATGAAAAGTATTCGGCAGGGTCGTATCAAACACCGGCCGCCGCTCATCATTAAGCGTTGAGTTAAAAAATGCCGTGTTAAAAACATACTCGAAATTATCACGGTCCAGTTTTTTCCATTCATTCAGCGACATTCTGTCGTGTTCAAAAACCTCGTTTTTATACCGGCCGAATGTAGTGTCATGAAATGATGTATTGAAGCTCTGTGCACGAGGCCACTCGTCCAAATCATTATTATCGGTGATAATGTGACATCTCCTTCCAAGCGTCTGCTTTTGCTCAGCAGGGAGCTTCCATGTATTTTTGCCGTTTGCATCTTCGGTATGTGCATAATGAATCCTGGCAAGATTGCCCCGGACCGGCTCCGTATTTATCTGGATTGGGTCGTCTATTTCGACAGGCTCACCGGTGCTCTTACTGTATAACTGCAAGGCGGAAAACTCGCCGTCGGCAAAGAACATTATCTGGTCGGCCCGCAAATCAGAATTGTCATTCGGGTCGGGTCGCAGAAACCAGATGACCATCGGTGCATCCTTTCGCAGGCCGCGTAAATCCGAATTGAGCTGCTCGGTTATCGCCCGGGCTTTTTGCATAATCTGGGCGTTGGCGGATGAGATGCGATGGGCGTCTATGCCAAACCGGAAGATTACGCTGCTGAACGCAATAATCATCCCCATCAGGCCTATAGCCACCATCAATTCAATCAATGTAAAGGCACGTCTGTTCATCTTATCAGCCACAGAGTTTTCTTTTTAATAAAGCCACAGAGAACACAGAGTTCACAGAGAATTAATTTATAAAAAAGCTTATCCATGTTTTTTTCATTATTTAAAACCTGATTACTTTCTGATAAACTGCGACACAGGGATTCCTGCCGCTGAAAATCAAGTTTGGACCAAAACGAATTCCCGGCGCAGCCGGCGGTGATACGACCCATACGAATGTCGGACTTGAAATCGATCTGCCGTGCCAGTCGTCCCAAATAAAATCCCTGTCAAGCAGAATTATTTCATCGTTCGGCGCGGTATAACGTTCCGCCACGCGGTATATACGTCCGGTTGAGTCATCAAGGATTAGGTCACCATCATTAATAAGATAATGCTCTTTGTTATTCTTTGCGTTGGTGTTTTTTATTCTAAGCTCATTATCATCCCTGCCGGTGATTTTTTCGATTTCGACCCTTACCGGTTTAGGTAACCGGCCGATTTGGCCCGTTATCCTTCCGTAGCCGCTGGCGCCGAATGCCAGCCGACGAAGGTCCGGCTGGTAGTACCTGACGCCCGGGGTCTGTCTCGAGCAGACGAACACCGTCACCTGCACATCCCGGCTGGAATCCGGTTTGTTCGGGTCGGTTAGAAATCTGTCCGTCCGACGCAACAGGGCGCTCCAGCAATACTTCTTGTCGTCAAAGTCGACGGTGTTGTCCGTCGGGTAGCTGTAGGTATTAACGTCCACGAAATAAAGGTTTGTCCGGTCCGTGAACCAGTCGTTAAAGTCTCTCTGTCTTTCAAATGAAAACCCGTTTAACTGACCATTCACATCCGGGATTCGGCTGGCATAAAGCCGGACCTTGCCGAAGGCCTCGTTGGCTGCTATAGCAGCCGTTGTCCTGTCTATGGAGACCTGTGCAAAGCGTATCCCGACCGGAAATATGCCGGCGACAAAAATCATCGCCACGGCCAGAATACCGATCGCGATTAAAACTTCAGCCAGGGAAAAACCGTCATGTTTTATTTTTGCAGACATAAGAAATCTTATCTGTTAATAAATGTCCCCGTATAAGGATTGATGTAGATCATCTGTTTGTCTTTGAGGTCTTCGAGATACCTGCTGTACCTTTTGTCCGAAGGCAGACTGCGCAGAATAGTTCGGTCATAGATAATAAAGCTCCTGCGGCTCTTCTCCTGCATTAAACTCAGACCATTGAAGGTATCATTATCCTGCCAAAACATCGCATACCCGTTTTCTACCTGACCCCACGTGTTAATGACATCGTCTTCACTTGTTTGTGAACTACCTGACGTTAAACCGTCCCGGTTCCTGGTCAATATGTCCCGGACAACGAGCTTTCCTGAGGGCGAGAAGACGATACTGAACGTTGTTGTATCCAGAAGCTCAACATCTTCATCAATTTCAGAATCGGTGTTTATTACATTAGTCTGGTTGATAACCAAATCCATTACACCTATATTTTCCGGCAGCTTGATAGGCTCTATGCCCTCGATGGCGGTGAAAGTGTCCTGGTCGTTGCTGGCAGTTTGTTTCGGTGGCTGATACCCTATAAAAATCATATATTGGGGCATCTTAAGGGGGCTTAACTCCGGCTGGATATTGCCCTGCGGGTCTTTATAACATGCGTGCTGGAACCGGATGCCGACGTACTTCTGCTCTCTTGATGCAATGGCTTTGGCTGAATTCAGCGCCGAACTTATCAGGGACTTGACGCCGGCCGGTGTCTCCATATTGTTGAACAGATATTTGGCGGCGGGTACAGCCAGGAATAGAAGGACGGCCACTATCGCTACAACCAGCGTCTCTTCGATAAGACTCAAGCCGGATTGTCTGTGGTTAAGTTTCATATTCAAAATCAGGGCGTATATACAGGCGTTTTAGTCTTTATTCTGTTTGTTATATCATCACTCGTATCGAATAGACTGTCGGGCCCCGCTGATGTAATCAGGGGAAAACTCCTGATTGTATCCAAAGCATGGCCGTAGTTTATGGGGGTATTGGCCAGCACCTCTGTTTCGTCGTAGTAATCATACCTCAGCGGCATACCCCACGGGTCGATTACGTATATCCATGGATAACTGCGATTATTAAGTGCATCAATAATAATTCTCAGGTAGTCTTCATCACCGTTGTGGTCACTTTTGAGAAGCTCAGCGTCGATAGCAGCAAGCGTTTCGCGGCACTGAGGGACCCTGCTGAGAAAGAAGTACATACAGGCGCTGCCGGATTCATTGGGTTCGTGTTTGTCGGGAGTAATATTTGCCGTTGCGGCCAGGTCAAGTAACTTTGTGATTTCATTCTCGACATCAATTTCCGTAAAATTATTGCAATCGGGCGGAAACGTAAGGCTCCTGTAAAAGTCTATTTCATTAGCAGTAGCTGTGCTGCGTATTTTGTATTCATACCCGTAATCACGGAACTGCCGCAAGGCCGTGTTAAGTATTTCGAGTGTCCCCTGGCAGAGATGTTCCTTACTCTGACTGTCGATTCTGGTCAGAGTTGTTATAACTATGCCGGCCAGCACCGCGACAATCGCCACGGCCACAAGTATTTCAACCAGTGTCATGCCAATTTGTAATCTGTGAGCTTTCATTTTGCCGCCGCACAATCTGCGGATATATGCTGCTATTCGAAATTGGTGATATCATCGACAGTACCGTATTCGCCGTCGGCCCCGGCGCTAATCAGCAGGTAGGAATCCGGCCGATACGGCCGTTTCATATTTACAGTAGTGACCTTGGGGTCGACTATCTTGTAGTCTTCATCATAAAAATACAATCCTCCCTGACCGGCAGTTCCGTCGTTTGTCACAAGGGTATGGGGCTCGCCGTTATCAATCCTGCCGAGCCTCAGGAGCCAGACATTGTCGTCACTGTTATAAATCCGGTCACGGACAGGCCCGGTATCGAATACCTTACTGTTGGTATCGGCCCGGTAATACAGAATCGGGGTTCCGGCCCTGGAACGAGTCGTCGTACCTGAAGGACTTGTAATCGTGACATCTTTTGTTACAAACTCGTCACACATCAGATATAAATCACCTCTAAGCTGCCCGGGATTATTTTGATACGCCACGTCCTGAAGCTTGAACGCATATTTGGTTCCGTTTTCCAGGTATATTGGCTTTCGCTGCGCCAGGTTATTCTTACCCGCCGTGGTGGTTGGGGCGAGATTAGCCGGGTACCATTCTTCAGTGTGGTCGTCGTTCCATCCGTCCCTGTTAAACGTTGACTTGCGGTGAAAACCGAGGAGGTCCTGCCCAAACATTGCCTCGGCCAGCCTTTGCGAGCCGCAGCAAATCTCGTTTCTCGAATCTCTCGAGAAGGACGGCGGATAATAGCCGAAGTCGTTCTTAAACGCTCCGATTGCCAGCGTAATGGTGTTAAACTGGGCCTTTTGCTGCATCTCTTTGACCATCATCCTGACCTTGGTTATCGCAGGAATAAGAATCCCCACCAACAGAGCGATTATGGTTATCACCGTCAGTATCTCAACTATCGTAAATGCTTTTCTTCGCGTTTCCATTTGACGTCCTTTTTTCGAGCCACAGAGAACACAGAGGTCACAGAGAATATTGTTTAATTTGTGAATATTCGTGTTCATTCGTGGTTATTTTATCCTGTTAATCCAGTTATCCAGTCTGAAAATCTGTGCTAATCTGTGGTTTCATAATAATCTTTTCTATTCCACGTAATAAAGCCAGTCTCGCTGGCCCCACTGTTCGGCAAGAACAGCAAAGTCCTCGAAATTTATCGTATCGTCGCCACTCAGCTCCAGCCCGGCACACGTACTGTCACTCAGCCAGTATTCACTGAACACCATCAAGTCCACCAAATCGACTTTTCCGGAGAGGTCGAAATCACTTTCCAGCAGCTCCATCTCGACATTACCGGCTTGTCCATTATTCTGCCAATATGTATTGTAAAGCCAGTCCTCGGCGAACAGCGCCAAATCCATCTTGTCCACAATCCCGTCTTCATTGAGGTCGTCCTTCGGACTTGCAGGCACATCCATCCAGGACAATCCCAGAACGGCCAAATCAGCTAAGGTCACGTAACAATCCTGATTTAAGTCACCGGCTAAATAACCAAAACCCCCGCAGTGAGCATCGAACTTGATGAAATCCCAGTAGCTGTTATACTCGATAAAGTCTTCCGTGCCATTGTTGACCCTGATTCCCACGGACAATGTGTGCTCCTGGCCGTCTTTGTAATCCTGGGGAATCGTACATACCTGTCCCTCATATAAACCTCTGATGTCGGTTCCGACGCTGCTGGTTTCCCAAACCACGTTGCCGTCGATAGCGATAACGGCGCTGCGCTTCTGAGGGTTCCAGGGGTCCCCGTAAGCAGTGGTTAGCTGCAGGTCGAAAATGAACTCGTTTGCATCGTCAAGATACACCTGCTGTGAAATAAGTCCCATATCGCCCTGGTCGAAATCACCGTAATCGGTACAGTAAACACGCAGGTAGTAATTACCTTCGGTTAATCCGCCGCTCCAAAGTGATGCGCCGAAATTATCTTCGGCAAGGTCTACATCACACCAGTATCGCGGTGCATCGTCGGCAGTTATATAATCGATGGAATATCCGTCGTACTCGAAACTTCCATTCATAATCAGACTCACCCGGCCTTTAGCCGTAAAACACAACGCAAAAGAACTCAAAATTAAAAACCAAAACAACCTTTTCATCAGTACTTCTCCCGAATCGGAATTTTTACGCCCATTACTATTCGAAGCTATAAATGTCGTCACCCGTACCGTATTCGCCGTCGAACCCGGCACTGAGCAGGATGTAGGAATCGGCCCTGTAAGGCCGTCCAAAATCTATAGGGACCTGGTTGTTGTTTATGCGGAAGTAAAACGTTTCTGTAACGCCCACACCGTTAGTAGCATTACCTTCGGGTTCGGTAGAATCCATCGGGTGTTTGAAAGTATTATCCGGATTCCACGGGGCGCCAAGCTGGACGAGCTCGTCGTTGTCTGTGTAATCGTAGATATTTGTAGTATCGTCTCTGGTAATCCCATTGTCAGAACCGTCATCGTATCGCCGGGGATTCGTCTTGCCGGAGGAGCGTGCTTTGTAGTATAAAATAGGCATTCCGGCCTTTGTACCAACACCCTGTATCCTGCGGGTATAGACATCACAGAGGACATTCTGATACCACTCGAACGGTTTATACCCTAAAGCCTCGTAAATCCCTAAATATTCGTCAACAGAGTCATTTCCCATCCTGTTTGCATTTGCGTATTCGACCGGCAGATACGGCCCCTCCCTCATTTTAAGATTCTGGTCATTATTAGGCCACAAACCAGCCCCTCCCGGAATCAGGTAAAGCTGGTGGTCATCATCGTCCTGAAGATCGGCCCTGAACAGCGACTTGCGATGAAATCCCAACTGGTCCTGCCCCACCATAGCTTCGGCCAGTTTCATTGCTCCGCAGTAAGGAACGGGCGAGCTTTCACTATCATCTGCGCCCGAATCAGGATACTCACCGTGCTCGGCTTCAAACATCTCCAGAGCAACATCAATACTGGCGAACTGCTTCTTCTGGACCACCTTCTTGGATATCCTCTTGACCTGATTGAGAGCAGGCACCAGCAGGCTGATGAGAATAATAATCACGCTCATCACCGTCAGAAGCTCGACGATGGTAAAAGCCCTGCGTTTTTTTAATTTGTTTTTCACTTGCATCAGTTATTCTCCTTTTAATCTAATTATTGCTTTTAACCGGCCGCACCGAGGCCGGAAATAACCTGAATCATCGGAAGGAATATCGCCAGAACGATTGTCATAACGACGGCCCCGAGGACGATAATCATAATCGGTTCGAGCAGGCTCATCAGCGACGCTACCAGCACGTCCACCTGCTCGTCATAATTATCCGCGACCTTGGTGAGCATTTTGTCCAAATCACCGGTTTCTTCACCGACTGCGACCATGTTCGAGACAATCAAATCGACCGTCTTGGACTGCCGCAGAGGACCTGCGAACGTATCGCCCTGCCGAATCGAGTTATGCACGTTACCCAGCATCCTCGCATAGACCTCATTGCCGGACGTTTCGCGAGTTACGTTCAGTGCATCAAGAATCGGCACACCGGCGCTTATCAGCGTACCCAGCGTCCGCGTCCAGCGGGTCACGGAAATCTTACCGCTCAAATTCCCTATGATGGGCATCTTAAGCTTTATCGAATCGAGCACCAGCCTGCCCGTCCTGAACCGCTTTGCTATCCTCATCAGGATAACAATCACGATAGGCACACAGATAAGAATCAGCCAGCCGAACCTATACGCTATCCAGGAGCTTATCGCCAGAACCGTCCTTGTAACCACATTAAGCTCCCCTCCGACCATCTCCGTCAATACGTCCATAAACCTGGGGACAACCCATTTCATCAGTGCAAGCAGAATAAGAAACGCGAACGTCAGAACTGTCAATGGATATATCATTGCGCTCTTAACTCGTGATTTGAGCTTCTGGGCCTTTTCCATAAAGTCTGCAATACGTGATAAAATCAAATCCAGAACACCACCGGCCTCACCTGCAGCTACCATATTTACAAACAGGTTGTCGAAAGTCCGCGGATACCTGCCCAGCGCCTCCGACAGGGTAGCCCCGCCCTCGATGTCATCGGCGACATAACCGATAACCCGCTTGAAAGTGCCGCTCTTTTGCTGCTCCTGCAAAATGCGCAGAGAACGAAGGATTGGCAGACCCGCATCCTGCAGAGTCGACAGTTGCCGTGCAAACTGTGTGACTAATTTCTTTTTTACCCTGCCGCCCGAACCGCGGCGTCGCTGCGGTCTGGCAGCGGCCCGTGTCGCTCTCCTCCTTGCCCCGGCCTGTTCAACCTTCGTCGGGAAATACCCCATATTGCGGATTTTGCTGACCGCTTCCTTCTGGCTCAGAGCTTCAACTTCATCCTTTACCCCAACACCCTGGGCATCGAGTGCTTCGTATTTGAACGTCGGCATTATGCACCTCCGTTTCTTCAAAAAGTCCTGTTTAGCTTATCTTTCAATCATTGTTTCTTTAATTATCTCGTCGATACTTGTGATACCGTCATATACAGCCGCCAGACCGGTGTCTCGCAGCAGTTTCATCCCGGCCTTGACCGCCGCTGAACGCAGCACATTCGTGGAAGCATGGTTCATAATCAGCTCACGAATTTCATCGTTAAAAGACATAATTTCAAACAGCGCGGTCCTGCCGCGAAAACCGGTTCCGTTACATCTGTTGCACCCCTTTCCATAGTAGAATTTCTTGCCCTGCACCTCTTCCGGTGAAATCTGAAGCTCCATAAGCTGGCCTTCGGTCGGCTCGAATTCACTCTTGCATTTGTCACATATCTTCCTGACAAGCCTCTGAGCAATTATTCCTTCTATGGTTGCCGTAAGTAAAAACGGCTCAACTCCCAAATCAAGCAGTCGTGCCACCGTACTCGGTGCATCATTGGTGTGAACTGTGGTAAATACGAGATGCCCCGTAAGTGATGCCTGTGCTGAAATCTGGGCAGTCTCAAGGTCACGAATTTCACCTACCATTACTATATCCGGGTCCTGACGCAGAATAGACCGCAGACACCGCCCGAAGGTCAATCCGATGTCGCTCTTCATCTGGACCTGAATGATACCGTCAATATCGTATTCAACAGGGTCCTCGGTCGTAATAACTTTTGTTTCTATATCGTTAAGCTCACTAAGTGCCGCATACAGCGTTGTTGTCTTGCCGCAGCCTGTCGGACCGGTCACAATTAAAATCCCGTTCGGTTTGGCAATTAGTTTTCTTAAAGTTATCAAATCATCAGGTCTGAAACCGAGCTTGTCGAGTTCAAGGCTTACCTGAGACCGGTCAAGCACACGAAGCACCACGCTTTCTCCGAACATCGTCGGCAACACGCTTACACGCAGGTCAACGGGGTTTCCACCTACCGTCAGTGAAATTCGACCATCCTGAGGCAGTCTTCGCTCGGCAATATCCAGCTCAGCCATAACTTTAACGCGCGAGCTAAGGGCCGCTGCGATATGCTTGGGGGGAGGAATCATCTCATAAAGAATACCGTCGATGCGGTATCTCATCTTGTATTCATTCTCAAACGGCTCAAAATGAATGTCGGACGCCTTGTCTCGTATTGCCTGGAGCAGCACAAGATTCAGCAGCTTCTTAACAGGATTTGCCTCCGATAGTTCTTTTAACTCATCAAGGTCGATACTCTGGTTTCTTCCTTCATATTCTGCTAAATGGCTGTCTTTCTGAATTTCCTCTATCAATTCGTTGAGTTGCTGCTGGTTCTCTTGTTCTGAATAGTATTTCTTTAATGCTTCTTCCAGCCAATCTGAATCGGTGAATTTTGCTTTTATTGTAATCCCCATAAGTCTGGCCAAATCGTCTGTACTGCTGAAATTATCTGCGTTATCAACCGCAATAGTTAGTTCCTTCTTATCTTCGTTGTACTCCACCGGTACAACTCTGTATGTATTGGCCATTTGTGTTGGTACTTGTGACAGTACATTTTCTGGTATATCAAAATCGGTAAAATCTTGATATTCCATACCCCTCTGTGCTGCCAAGGCTATGTTAAGCTGGTTTGGATCAACGAGTCCAAGTTCAAGAATAATTTTTCCTATCTTTTCTTTTCCATGCTTTTGTTTCTGGATTTTCAAACATTCATGTACCTTTTCACGAGTAAGCAGTCCCATTTTTATTAATATCCTGCCAAGGGTCCGGCTTTGAAGCTGTTCAATGGGAGGCATTTTTATTGTTCCTGCTTTCGCCATCTTTTTGGTCCCCAATTTTAAGGTCTTTTTATATTTCCTATTATATACTCTTAACCTGATATTTCAACGCTAATTATAAAATGGACACCCGGTCTACTCCACTATTGTACTGTCCAATAACATATATTTCCAATTCTTGTAAGTCTTTACATAACGATGTTTTACAAATTTATATTTAATATTCTGCCGCAATTCTATGGGTGTTAACCCGTAGATGAAGTTATCCGCCGAAGGCGGACGGGCGAAGCCCGAAACGGCTATGCTACGGGTGTAAACCCGTAGTTCTTTACTTTTGTTGGCTTACATCGGTCGTTAATTTCTAAAAAATTTTTAGAAAAAATTCTTGTTCCCATACAAATACTAACCGCGAAAAGACCGACAACACCCCATTTAAAATTTTGTTATGTACGAAGGATTGGCCCTACCTCATCTAATCCTTTCTTTCTCCCTTTACGAGACGAAATTGCCTTATTTTGTGCTTTATCTTGTAATATACCGGGTTGCCTTGCCTTATCAAGCATCTCCTGTAACGTAATTCGCTCTTCATCGTATAGTTGCCATAAATGCTCGTCCAAAAGCTGCATACCGAGCTTCTTTCCTGTCTGGATACTTGAGTCTATACGATATGTCTTGTTTTCCCGTATAAGGTTTGCAATAGCCGGTGTGACAACCATAAACTCGTAGGCTGCTATACGGCCACGTCCGTTAGACAGAGGGCAAAGTGCCTGGCTAAGCACAGCGATAAGGTTGCCGCTGAGCTGGGTACGAATCTGCTCCTGCTGATTCGGCGGGAATACATCTATTAAACGTGTCACTGTGCCGGCTGCGCTTGTGGTATGGACTGTACTGAATACGAGGTGGCCCGTTTCCGCTGCCCTTATAGCAGCTTCAATTGTCTCGAGGTCTCGAAGCTCACCTACGAGAATTACGTCCGGGTCCTGACGAAGCACACGCCTTAATGCCTCACCAAAGCTTGGAACGTCTGTACCAACCGCGCGCTGATTTATGATTGACTTTTTATGATTGTGATAATATTCAATAGGGTCTTCTATCGTAACGATGTGACGGTCGAAATTCTCATTGATGTAATTGACCATCGTAGCAAGGGTCGTAGTTTTGCCGCAGCCGGTAGGTCCGGTTACAAGGAACAAACCCCTGGGTCGCCGGCACAGGGCAGCACATATTTTCGGCAACCCTATCTCTTCAAATGTCATGATTCTCGAAGGTATAAGACGTAAGACCAATGTAACGTTCCCCTTTTGTTTGAATATAGCCACACGGAAGCGCCCCTGGTCACCGAAAGCAAAACCAAAGTCCGTACCGCCCTCTTCCTGAAGTTCCTGCTGGTTTCTTTCAGGCGTAATACTTTTCATCAAAGCTATCGTATCGTCGGGCTCAAGAACCTTAGTCTCCAATGACCTTAGAGTACCGTGAATTCGTAACACCGGCGATCTTCCCACGGTCAGGTGTATATCAGATGCATCCTGCGACACACAGGCGTGCAGGAGTCTGTCCATGTTAACTGTTGCCATCTAACTATCCTCAACAAAAACAACTATTATGAAACACCTTCAGTTTGAGCTATCCTGGCCAATTCTTCCGGCGTTGTAATTCCATTGTATATCTTGATTTTACCGTCATTAACCAGAGTCCGCATACCACTGGCAACGCCCACCCTGCGTAATTCTGTTATTGGGGCTTTGGAAAACGCAAGCTCTCTCAGCTCATTGTTCATTTCCACCATCTCGAAGATACCAATACGTCCCTTATATCCCGTTCCCTGGCACTTGCTGCAGCCGGCCCCCTTATACAGGGTGTGTTTTTTAAGGTCTTCCGGGGTTATATCAAGCAATTTAAGGTACTCCGGGTTTGGTTTTTCGTTTATAACCTTACAACCATCACAGATAACCCGCACAAGTCGCTGGGCCATAATTGCCTGAATCGAGCTGGCTACGAGGAACGGTTTGACGCCCATGTCGATAAGACGAGTTATTGCGCTTATTGCGTCGTTTGTGTGAAGTGTGCTGAACACCAAATGGCCTGTCAGGGCCGCCTGGATGGCAATATCCGCCACATCACCGTCACGAATCTCACCCACTAAAATAATATTCGGCGCCTGACGCAACATCGCCCGCAGAATCCTGCCGAATGTAAGTCCGATTTCTTCATGCACCTGGCATTGATTCATCCCTGTAAAGTTGTACTCGACAGGGTCTTCCGCTGTGATTATCTTTTTGTCCGGGCGATTCAGCTCCTGCAGCGCCGCGTAAAGAGTGGTTGTTTTACCGCTTCCGGTCGGTCCCGTTACAAGAAAGATTCCGTTAGGTCTTTTAATTATTTTATGGAACCGCTCGTAATCATCCGCCTCAAAGCCGAGCGATTTGATACCGATATTTACTGCGTCAGGCCGAAGAATACGAAGCACGATACTCGGCCCATGGTATCCCGGCAGAGACGAGACACGAAAGTCGATATCCTGCTCGTCAATTTCCCGCTTTATACGTCCATCCTGCGGCAGACGTTTTTCCGCGATATCCATACCGGAAAGAATCTTGAATCTTGTAACCAGCTGGGCCTGCATATTCTTGGGTATGTTGTCTTTTTCGAGACACACTCCGTCAACACGATATCTTACACGTACACGGTCAGCCATTGGTTCAATATGAATATCACTGGCCCGCATAAAATATGCATTATCTATGATAAGGTTAGCAAGCCTCACAATAGGCCCGTCATCGACACCGCCTGCCTGCTGGATTCTCAAAGCCTCAGCCTGCAACTCATGACCCGCTTCGGCTAATTCGGCTGCTGTTGCGTCGATACTGTGTTTAAGCTCGTCGGACTCCTGTCTTTCGGCCTGGTCGAACTGGTCCTGAATCATCCTGCGAATCTTGTCGGAATTACCAAGGCGGCAATCCAGCTCCCTGTTAAGGCGCAACCGCAGTGTATCCATCATATCCAAATCCATCGGGTCGCTGATAGCCAGTTTGATACGGCCGTTATCCACACCCAGAGGCAGGACATTGTATCGCCTCATCAGCTCTTCGCTAACAAGCTCGATGGCATTTGAAGGGAGTGTAACACTATCAATATCGACGTAGTGCATGCCGTGCTGTTTGGCGAGCGCCTTGATGAGCGTTTCTTCGCCAATCAGTTTTTTCTCTATCAGCAGCTCGCCGAGCCGTCGTCCTGTGCTTTTAGACTCCTTAATGGCTGCAAGCAAAGGCTCTTTCGGAACGACGCCTGCCCGGTACAGAATTTCTCCAAGGCGTCTGCTTTTTTTCGCCATTTCTGTGATGCCTTAACACTAAGCCCCACTGGCAATTATTATACCACAACTGCCTGTTTCAGTCAAACTGAGGCCTGCTTATATGTTTCGCCGCAATAAATCCAAAGCCGCATTTGCCGCTCTTTTTCGGACGCTGTCTCTGTCCGGTCCGAAAACACACCTTTCTACTAAATTTTGACCGGCCTTGGCCAGACTTATAAAAACAAGTCCAACGCTTTTATCGGCTGTTGCCCCTTCCGGTCCGGCAATGCCGGTAATACTGAGAGCATAATCAACCTGTGCCTTATTTCGCGCCCCGGCCGCCATAGCCGCGGCGACCTCTTCACTGACCGCACCTTTTTTTTCGATAAGTTCCGGGTCAATACCCAATTCTCTGACTTTTGCCTCATTACTGTATGTTACCCATCCGCAGAGAAAGTAATTGCTCGAACCGGGCATATCCGTCAGGAGCTTGCCGACAAGACCGCCTGTGCAGGACTCAGCCACCGCAAGTGTCTTGTTCATTTCGGTTAACCTGGTTCCAACCACCTGGGCCAGACTAATATCCTCCTTCGCAAAGACATTATCACCGAGAATTTCAGCTATTTGGCCCTGCTCATTCTGAACTACCAAATCAGCTTGTATTCTATCTTTAGTTCTTGCGATTATATGCACTGTTATTACGCCGTCTTGAACTGTAGTATTCACGAGTGGATTGCGCCCTCGTTTCATACGTTCACCGAGCAACTCGGCTATATTCGATTCACCCATACCGAAGCACTTTAATTTGCGAACCGCTACGACCTCTCGTCCATCCATCTCCAGAAGTTTCGGCAGAACGGATTGCTCGAACATCTGTTTCATCTCCACCGGAACACCCGGCAGGACAAAGATGGCTTTCTCGACGTCTGTGACCATTATACCCGGCGCTGTTCCAATTTCATTTTTCAATGCCTGAGCCCCTTCTGGCAAATACGCCTGCAACTCATTGCGCTTCGGCATAATTTTATTTCGCCGGGCGAAGAATTGTTCAATTTGTTTAACGAGTTCTTCGTTTAGCTTTAACTCTTTATCAGTAAATTTGCTTATCGCCTGGCGGGTAATGTCATCATCGGTCGGCCCGATACCGCCCGTAGTCAGTACTATATCCGCCTGCTCACATGCCTGGCTGAGCGCTTTTACGATAGCCTCGCAGTCATCACGAGCAGTAAAGCCTGCCACGGTTGGTATACCGATAGAAAGAAGTTTTTCACTAAGATATGCAGAGTTCGTATCGACCGATGAGCCGCTCAACAGTTCATTGCCGATACTTACGATGCTTGCTTTCACAATTCAATCACCGCCTTTATCACCCCGTCACGGTACCCTTCGACCATATCGAAAGCTTCAACCGCCTGTTCCATCGCAAACTTATGCGTCAGCATAAAATCTACCTGAGCCTTACTCGATGTTATAAGCTCTATCGCTTTTTCGTCACATTGATTTTGCCGGCGGATGTTCAGGATTGTAAGCTCCTTTCGACGAATAGTGTCAGCCCTGAACGAGACCCGTTCGAATCGTGGTATTCCCACGATTGCCAGAGTTCCGCCCGGCCGCAGCACTTCAATCGCCTCATCCAGCGTGCTCTGCTGCCCTGCACATTCCAGCGCAACGTCCACTCCCAGAGGCTCCTGTGAACAGATACCTTCTGCAACGCTTTGCTTATCTGGATTGCCGACCCAGCAGGCCCCGTGCTCAAGGGCCGCTTTACATCTCGCTTCGACCCGTTCTGTCACATATATTCTTTGAACGCCTGCCGCTTTTGCGGCAACCATACAGCTAAGCCCTATCGGCCCGGCGCCGAAAATCGCTGCGCTGCTACTTTCTTTTATACCCGCTTGCTGAACTGCATAGACTCCGATTGTAAATGGCTCACACATCGCCGCCGTCTCCAGAGTCATTCTGCCCGTGACATTAAACAGGTTCCTCTCGGGCATCACGATATATTCGCACAAACAGCCGGGGCCTTCGCCGGGTGTACCTAAAAACCGGAGGTTGCGGCAGGTATTTTCCCGTCCCATCCTGCACTGGTCACACCGGCCGCAGCTCTGCGCCGGATTAACCGTTACTTCATCGCCGACTTTGACTCTGTTGACGACTTTGCCGACTTGCTCAACAACACCGCTGCACTCATGCCCGACGCGATACGGATATTCGACTTTATTGGAGCCTATTTGCCCCTCGATATAATAATGCACATCACTGCCGCATACTCCGACGACCTTGACCTTCACTAAGACGTCTGTATCGCGTTCAATTCGCGGCCTGGGCAGTTCCGCTATCTCCATCTGCTTGATACCCGTCAGTTGTACTGCCTTCACCGCGTCACTACCCTAAACATTGAACCTGAACAATATCACATCACCATCCTGCACAATGTATTCTTTGCCCTCCAGCCGGACTTTACCTGCCGCTTTAGCCGCCTTTTCGCTGCCAAGCTCTTTAAGGTCGGTCAAGCTCACTGTCTCAGCCCGTATAAAACCTCGCTGAATATCGCTGTGGATTTTGCCCGCGGCCTCCAGCGCGGTCGTACCCTTCTTTATCGGCCAGGCCCGCGCCTCATTCGGCGCAGCCGTCAAAAAGCTAATCAGCCCGAGCGCCTCGTAACAGCTTCTAACAAACTTGCTGACCGCTGATTCGCTAATCGCCATATCCTTCATAAATTCAGCTCTGCTGTTCTGGTCGAGCTGTGACAGCTCAAAGGCGAGTTTCGCACAGACCTGAACTGTTGGTGTATGCTCATCAGCCGCATCGCCCAGGTCGATTTTCTCCTGCAATTGGTTTTCGCTGACATTAACTGCCGCAACCATCGGCTTGAGCGTAAAAAAACCGAGGCTTTTGACCATTTCCATTTCTTCATCAGTTTCAATTGCGGTGCTGATGGGTTTTTCTTCTTCGATTGTCGCCTGAAGTTTCTGATGAAGGGCAAGCTCGGCCTTATCGTGCTGCTGTGTTTTACCGGGTTTTTTCATTTGTTTTTCGAGGTTCTCGATGCGTTTGGCGACCAGCTCCAAATCGGCCAGAAGCAGTTCTGTTTTTAGTTCGGCAAGTTCTGCTGCCGGGTCGGCCTTGCCTCCCACCGAATCATCTTCAAAGGCCCTGACAACCAGCACGAGCAGCTCAACTGTTCGGATTTGCTGGAGGTATCTTCTTGACGCGGCCCTGCCGTGCTCATCGGCAAAACTAAAACCCGGCACATCCAGACAGTCTATTGTCGCGCGCGTAACCTTTTTTGACTTGTGAAGCTCCGCAAGCCAGTCAACCCTCTCATCCGGAACTGAGACAATCGCCTCTTCAATCGCAGTCGAGCCGGGCTGCGGCATATGCTTGCCGCTTATCGCCGAGACCAGCGTACTCTTGCCCGACCGCAACAATCCAATTACCGCCGCCTGCATCTATACCGCTCCCTGGCCGTATGCGCTATTACCACGGCTGTCATAAACGACAATCGCTGGAAAATCGACCATTCGAAGCCTGCGAATCGCCTCGGCCCCCAAATCTTCGTAGGCGATTACCTCGGCCTCTGAAATTTTTTTACTCAGCAGCGCCCCAGCCCCGCCAATAGCCGCCAGATGGACTGCTCCGTATTTAGCAAGGGCTTCGCGGACCGGTTTATCTCTGTAGCCCTTGCCAATCATCGCCCGCAGGCCGTGCTCTATCAGAACCGGGCTGAACTTGTCCATTCGCGATGCGGTCGTCGGCCCCGCCGAGCCGATTACCCTGCCGGGCCTTGCCGGCGTCGGGCCAAGAAAGTAGATGACTGCACCGGCTAATTCTAACGGCAGCCGCTCACCTTTATGTATTGATTCGAACAGACGTTTATGCGCCATATCACGCGCGCCGTAAACAACGCCCGAAATCAATACCTCCTGCCCTGCTTCGAGCGCACGGACGTCCTGCTCACTCAAAGGCGTTTGTAATCTTACCGGCTTCGAATCATTCATATCGAGGTCATCCTTTAGAGCTTCTCAGCACATAATATATTGCCGTATCGCACTGTTTGAAAGCATAAAAAAAGCTGTGGCATCAACCACAGCTTTGGGAAAACCAATTTGTCTTATACCCGCATCGACAGACCGGCTCAGACCTGAATCTCGTCAATCGTTACCTGCAGATACTTTTGTCTGTGGCCGATGCGCTTCTTACTGGCCTTTCGCCTGCGAAAATGCATCGGGTACAGCTTAGGCCCTTTTACGACTCCATCGGCTGCCGTCGCATTGAATGAAGCAACAACTTTCGCGCCGTCAACATAAGGCGTACCAATCTTAATCTTCTCACCGTCACTGACGAACAGCACTTTATCAAGCTCTATGGTCTGGGCATCCGGCGCCACCTCAGTAAGCTCAATGTCTATACAATCACCCTGAGCAACCTTGTATTGCTTACCGCCCTGTTCGATAACAGCGTACATCATACATCTCCTTTGATAAAACCGCCGACTAATTGAGCGACGTAGTATATGCTCCTGCCTGGATGTTGTAAAGCAAAATTGGCACAATTTTCTGTATTTGGAGTCTCTGCCGCGTTAAAATCATCCCTTCATTGACAGGAGCAGCTATGCAGATAGCTATGATTGACGACAGAATCGTGCCCTATGATAAGCTCGAGCCTGTGTACCTCGACCGCGCTTTTTATTTCGGCGACGGAATCTATGAGGTTCTGCGAAGCTACAACGGCAGGATATTCGCACTCGATGACCATCTCAGTCGCTTTTCCAACAGCCTGACTGCTATTGATATCGTAACCGTTAATATAAACGACGTCCGTGCCCGCGTGCTCAAGGCCTTTGAAAAGGCGAATATCACCAACGCCAGAATATATTTTCATATTACACGCGGCTCTGCCCCCAGAACTCACAACTGGACCGACAATATCAAACCCAACTTCTTCCTGACGGTTACGGCACTGCCCGACGATAGCAAGGTCAAGGCAGATGGCATTGCCGTCTCGACATTTCCCGATTGGCGATGGAAACGGTGTGATATCAAATCACTAAATCTGCTTGCTAATGTACTTGCTCGGCAGGACGCGATAAAGAAAGGCTGCGAAGAAGCGATTCTCGTCGATGAAAAAGGATTTATTACAGAGGGTGCCGGATCGAGTTTTTTTGCTGTCCTGAACGGGACGCTTCAAACCGCTCCGCTCATCTGCAACATATTACCGTCAATTACAAGAAACTATGTTCTGCAGGCAGCGAAATCAATTAACCTTCCAACTCTCGAAAAATCCATAACTGCCGACCAGGCCGACAAAGCCGATGAGCTGTTCATTGCAGTAACTACAAAAGACATTGTGCCTGTGGTCAAATTCGACGAGACCATCATCACGGACGGCAAGCCCGGCCCATATACCAAGGCACTCATCGAGCAGTTTAAAAAATATACATAAGAAACAGCCGAACCGACTGTCGGCTGGCGAAAAGATGCGTGTTATTTTAAGACCCCTGAGATGACTTTCTATATGCTTAAGACACAGTAGCTGCAGCAGTACTACTCTCTCTACTGTGCTCGATGCGTTTGCATATTACAAACCAGTAATCAGTCAGATCGTTCATTGCTTCTTTAAATCTTTCCAGATTAGCCGGCTTTTGAATATAACCCGCCGCCTGCAACTGGAAGCTCTCCAGCACGTCCCTGTCCGAATCGGAGGTAGTCAATATTACCACCGGTATCGTATCTAAAACAGCATCTTCCCTGAGCTTTGTGAGCAGACTTTTGCCGCCCATACCGGGCATATTCAAATCGAGCAGAATAAGGTCCGGCATCGGGCAATCCGGCTCGTCCTGTTGACTTCGTTCAAGATATTCCAGGGCCTCTTCGGCCGAGTTTGTTATTTTAACCTCGTTGCCGACTTTATCTCCGCATAGAGCCTGCTTAGCCAGCTTCTGGTCTCCTATATCGTCTTCTACCAGAAGAATCACTGCCGCCTTGTATTTATCCATCTTGCATCCCCTTTATGTCGCACCTGTATTGCACTTACTCTGCTGAACTGTCATTCGCATTCCGCCATTCTTACTTCCTTCTTAATAAGCGTTGATGTCGCAAACCAGTAATGAACCAGCTTCTGAACAACTCGTCGAAGCTCTTCCGGACTAGGGCACTTCTGTATATATCCCGCCGCCTTCATCCTGTAGCTGTCCTGTATATCACTGGTTGAATCAGAGGTGGATACAATAACCACCGGTATGTCAGAAAATCTTGTGTCTTGTTTTGTACGTCTGAGAAATTCCTTACCTCCGATACCGGGCATATTCAAATCAAGCAGAATAAGGTCCGGCCGATGAACTTCGCTATCCCGTTCCATGCTGCGCTCGAGGTAATTCAGTGCTTCTTCTCCTGTACCGACTATCTCAAGGTGACTTCGCAGTTCCTGTTGTGACAACGCGTAGCGCATCAGCTTCTGGTCACCCGGGTCGTCCTCGACCAGCAAAACTACTGACAACTTTTCCGCATCCATTTTTATATCCCCAAATCCAAATATATGTCGCACAAGTTCATTCGAGTCAATCGGTGACTCCCGCTCTAATTGGCCCTGGTGTTTATAAACCATAATCGGCAAGTTATTGTCTCTGCTGAATTAAGGATTTCCCCTTATTTAACGACGGATTTTCATGTAGTGCCGATTGGTCCGTTGTTCGGGTCACGAAATGGCTGACAGGTCTGAAAAGGCGTCCTATAAATATTCGGGCAAACTGTCTTTGTGCGCTTATTTATATATCTTTGAGCAGCTTATATTCCACACTGTCAACAAGTGCCTGCCAGCTCGCCTCGATAATATTCTCAGAAACACCGACCGTTCCCCATGTTGACTCCCGGTCGCTGGATTCGATTATTACTCGGACCTTTGCCGCTGTTCCGGCCCTGGCATTTACAACCCTCACCTTGTAATCGATAAGCCGAATATTCTTTATAGCCGGATAAAAGTTCCTCAGCGATTTTCGCAGCGCTGCATCCAGCGCGTTGACCGGACCGTCTCCCTCGGCAACTACATGTTCCACTACACCGTTAACCTTCAGCTTCACGGTAGCCTCTGTCACCAGTTGCCCGTTTGAATCCTGCTCCACCGTAACATGATACTTCTCCAGCTCGAAAGCCGGTTTATATGTCCCCATCACCTTTTTGACAAGAAGGTCAAAACTGGCATCAGCCGCCTCAAACTGATACCCTTCGTTCTCAAGGTTCTGGACCTTCTCGAGAATCTTACGGGCAAGTTTTTTATCCTCCGCTATCTTGGTTTTCTCGAGTTTGGCAAGGACATTGCTTCTTCCGCTCAGCTCGGAAACCAGAAATCGACGCTCGTTACCGATTAGTTCGGGATTTATGTGTTCGTACGTCTGCTTGTTCTTGCGTAGTGCATCCACATGCAGCCCCGCTTTATGGGCGAAAGCGCTTTCTCCAACATAAGGCATATTCATAACCGGCGACAGATTGCATATCTCGAAAATGAATCTTGATGCCTCTGTCAGTGTTCTTATTTTTTCGTTGCTCAGCACATCAAGCCCCATTTTGAATGCAAGATTTGGTATCACGGCACATAGATTGGCATTACCGCATCGTTCACCAAGCCCGTTTAGCGTGCCCTGCACATGCACGGCACCTGCTTGTACCGCAGCCAGTGTATTAGCTGTTGCACAATCCGAATCGTTGTGGGCGTGGACGCCCACTCTGACGCCGCTGAATTGTTCACAGACCGTCTTTGTTATCCGGTGCACATCTACGGGCATCGTGCCGCCGTTCGTATCACACAGCACCAGTACGTCCGCGCCAGCCTCGACCACAGCAGATAAAACCCGCATCGCATACTCAGCGTTATTTCTGTACGCATCATAGAAATGCTCAGCGTCAAAGATTACTTCAAGTCCTTTTTTCTTTACATACCCGACGGAATCCGAGCATATATTAAGATTTTCATCGAGGGTACATCTCAGGACATTTTTGACGTGGAAGTCCCAGGTCTTGCCCACAAGGGTCGCAACCTGAGTCCGGGCCGAGAGGACCGCCTGTATCAGCGCATCGTCTTCGACCTTCGTATTCGCCTTGCGTGTGCTTCCGAAAGCGACCAGCCTTGCGCTCCTGAATGTTTCTTTCCCGGCCTCTTTGAAAAACTCCATCTCTTTCGGATTCGAACCGGCATATCCGCCTTCGATATAATCAAGGCCCAAATCATCCAGACAACGGACGATTGCAAGCTTGTCCGCCAATGAGAAGCTTACTCCTTCGGTCTGCATCCCGTCACGCAACGTCGTGTCATATAGTTCGATTTTCGTCATCTTCAGATTACCTGTCTTAGAGACTAAAAATGCATTAAGCCTTTATTGTATCGTCCTTTTAGCGCACTGTAAATATCAAAGGATGAGGGATTTTGAGCCAATTAAAGGCCTCCGGCACACAACAATGAACTCGAGAGGGAGGCCTAAAAAATGTACTGGACACCTTTAACTTCCCCCTTTTAATTCCCCAAACATCCGGGGTATTAACACATTTTTCTTATTTAATCTCTATTCAATTGTAAAAGTTTTTTCCAGACGGATATCTTTAGATGAACTGCCGACTTGAATTTCATACTGTCCCGGTTCTGTTTTAAAATCGTTGGTTTCGGTATCATAAAACGATAATTCAGATGCCGGTATTCTGAATGTGAGTGTCTTATTCTCTCCGGGAGCAAGTGTTATCCTTTGAAACCGTTTTAATTGATTGACAGGTACTCTTACAGATGCATCAACATCATGGACATAAACCTGAGCAACTTCATCACCTTTAATTTTGCCGGCGTTTTGTATTGCAAACTGGATTTCAATCTCACCGCCTTTTTGAATTTTGTCAGAGTCAAATTTTAGATTACTATAATTAAATTGAGTGTATGACAGCCCGTGTCCGAACGGATATAAAACAGGCTGCTCAAAATACATATAAGTCCGGGGGTTATTAATGAGGTCATAATCAGACATAGGCCGAAGCTGTTGTGTTGATGCATAGAATGTTTCAGGAAGTTTGCCGCCGGGATTAACATCGCCGAATAAAACATCAGCGATAGCCTTTCCGCCATATTCTCCTGCATACCATGCTTCAACTATCGCCTCAGCTTTGTTTTCAGTTCCGGCAAGCGCTATAGGCCCCCCGTTTACAAGTACAATTACAATATTAGGATTAACGGATGCGACTTCAGCAATTAAATCTCTTTGAACCTGCGGTAACTCAATTACAGTACGGTCCAGCTCTTCCCGAGAAAGACCGGGACTAATACCAAGAACAAGAATAACGACATCATTTCCGGCAGCAACTTTTTTAGCTTCACTAAAATCTTTTTGGCCAAGGTCCCATGTTAACCTTGCACATGCACCAAGACGGTTTTCAAAATATTCGAATACTACTTCATATTCTTTACCTGGTTTTAGTTCGACTTCAGCACTAATAGGTTTTTCACCATGTTCAGTCCAGTCATCAATCAATAACTTTCCATCTAAATACAGGCGTGAACCATCATCGCAGCTGGTACCAATATGATGGATATTTTCAGGCGGAATTATTTTCCCTCTCCACCGAATGGAAAATTGATCTTCCCCAATACCGGGAGCAGGGGAATTAGCACCGAAACTAAAATCCACCATTGAATCTATTCTGGTTAGAACAGGTTCCCCGGACAAATTCATATTATCAAAATATTCACCCTTCATTCCGGTTTTATCAGTTCCTTCAACTTTAGCGAAATATTGCGGTTCAATGGGTCTTAACAATCCCCCGCCGATAGTGCATCCCAGTGCATATTCTGCTTTAATCCCAAGAAAAGCACCCTTTTCTTTTATTCCTTCAAGAGGACTAATCAGAACATTAGGAAAGCCGCTGTAAATGCCTAATTGAGCTTCACGAGCATTCGGACCGATAACTGCAATTGATTTTGTTTTGTCCTTTCTTAAAGGCAATATCCCATTATTTTTAAGCAGTACGATTGATTTCTGCGCAGCTTCAAGCGCCAGCTCACGATGCTCTTTACAATCAAGTTTTTCTTTCGGAATAGAACTATAAGGTACCATTTCAGGCGGGTCGAATTCTCCTAATCTGAAACGCGCAGAAAGAATCCTTTCTAAAGCACGGTCGAGGTCTTTTACTTCCAATAATCCTTTATCGAGAGCTTCCTGGAGGTATTGACGGTACATAACTCCGCAGTTCAGGTCGCAGCCGGCAAGGATACCCCCGGCTACAGCTTCGGCTTCGGTTTTGAAGAAATGATGTCCGGATACCATGTCAGCAATACCACCGCAATCGGATACCACATAACCTTCAAAACCCCAGTTGCTTCTTAACAGGTCGGTTAATAAAAACGTATTTGCATTACATGGAATATGATTTAATTCATTATATGCACCCATAATTGAATAAGCTTTACCTTCGACAATAGCCTGGCGAAATGCAGGTAAATAATATTCAAACATGCTGCGCATATCAACATCGGAAGAACC
>CAZOVR010000027.1:0-40292 GCA_964583405.1 uncultured Pirellulales bacterium | reverse complement strand
AACTGGCTGAAGATATTATCGAGGATTTTTTCGTCGATATGCTCGCGCTCGAGATTCGATAACGACTGGAATGCTGCGCGGAGCAGCATAGCAGCGACTTCGTTATTGTCTTTTTCGAGCTGGTCAACGGCCTGGTCGAGATTTTCTATAGCCTCAGTGATTGACGAAATTTTTGCAGTGTGGTGATGAGTTTTTTACTGTCGGCGGGCATAACAAAGTCGATGGCCGGAGCATTGTTGAGCCACAAGGCGACATGAAAGGATTTTTTGTGGGCGTCGATGCCGACGTACAGGTCGTCATCTTGCGTGAGCTGGATTGTGTTGAACCATTTCTGTTTTTTTTGATACTGTTGTCATAGGTCATTCCTTTCAAAAGGGTCAGATTTGCCTATTGTGCAAAGCACAAATCATAACCGTTGAAAGGATGACCTTCATATTATCTAAATATAAAAAAACCTAACAGATTCCCCCGTCGCATCCACCTTAGTCAAGACTACGACGAGACGAGAGCAACGGGGCTAACCAACCCCCAAGATAAATCCGTTCGACTTCGCTCAGGGCAGGCTTGGGGGCTAACCGTACTTGATGCTGGATTCTTGATTCTGGATACTGGATGCCAGATTAAGGATTTTTAGAAATTATAAATCCCAATTTTGAGCTAAAAGAGCAAAATCGAAAAAGTTGACTCCGTTAAGGTCATCGAGGTTTGCTTCGCCGGCCAGTTCGAGCCAATCCTGCGTGAACAGATACAAATCCTGCCATTCGACCTGACAATCGTCATTTAAGTCGCCCACAGGGCAATCGGCATCGAGAATCATGTGGCAGACAGACAACGATGGAACCGTATAGGAGAATGAATTGCCTGTTATCGAGTTAATCGGTGTAATATTCGATATGTCCGGACTATTGCTGTCAAATGCCCATACATTTCCCGAACTATATACCCTTGGCCCGGTTATATCGAACGAGCCGCTGATATCATTATCATAATTCTTATTGATAACTATTATGTGCAGTTGTGTATCATTGTTACCGAAGATAGAAGCATAAATTGAACTGTTTACCTTGTCGGTCGTTGTCGAGAGGACCTTCGTGTCACCGAAGGTCGAATTATTTCCATCGTAGTTTCTGTATATTTTATAAGCTGCGCTGACATAGTCATCCAGGTCGCCCCAGTAATTCGTCATAAACAAACCGTATTTGCCGAAGATACCGAGTGCATCGGTCATCGCGATGCCTCCGGAAAAATGCTCTGGCGCGCCGTAAGTGAATTCTGTAAAGGCGAGTTTCGTGCCGGGATAATATGTATCTATCGAATTTTGTATCTTAGGCAGCAAAGGTAAAAAATCGCTGAAATAATATTGTATCCAGCTATACTCGCTATAATCCGGGTCCCACAAAGTCCTCGGGGCCTGCATTCGTGCTTCTGCATTTTCCCTCGGATATGAAGCAAGGGTATCTAAAATTCTGTTACCGCTACTCAGGTTCGGGTCGTCGCGAGCTTCCGGATACCAGTGCAAATCAAGGACATCGAGCAGTCTTCTGCCGGCAGAGACCGCCTGGAGCTCCATTTCGTCAAGGTAGTAATCAATGAACCATTCATAGCCGGTGCCGACGCTGGAGAAGTCGGCTGCGCCCTGCAAATCATTGTAAGCTGCGAAACCGTAAAGTGTCGGGCCGAAAATGCTGCAATTCGGGTCAACATCTTTTACAGCCGAAGACAAAGCGACAGATTTATCAATCAATTCGACGCACAAAACTTTGTCGTGGTGAATCCTCGGATGTGTCTCGGACCAAAGAGCAGGCTCGTTATCGAGCGAATAAGCTTTTATCCCACTGGGTGAACATGCATCGCCGTATCTGTCCACGAGAAAATTGACAAATTCGTCTATATAAACGTAATCATCGTCGATGTTCGGTTCATTTGGAGGGCTGCAAAATGCTGTCGGCTTTGCATAGACAACTTCTTTCCATCTGTCAGACGGCGCCGTTTCTTCTTCCAGTACTTCATAGTCACCGTCCGCCGAGACGTATCCGGCCATCTGGAGTGTTACAAGAGGATACTCACCCGCGGCCAAGCATTCATCCTGAAATTCACTGATACAAATTCCAGGAATCTGCTGCTGGTCCCAGGGCAGGTTCTGCACTAGATAATTATCATTAAAATGATACCAGTCCTGTCCTGCGTGTGAAAAATTGTTCTCCCAGTTGTATCCTGTCAGGCGGTTGCCGCCAATTCGCCTTGCTGTGGTATTCTCCGCCGCGCCGAGGGAATAATTAGTGCCGTAAATATATGGACTGATAGATGCTCTTTCCTGTGTGGTGTCAATGCTGAAATTCACACTTATATCCGCATGTACTGTCGAACAGATACATATAAACAGCAAAACAAAAACTATATTAATGGTCAGCTTGTACATTTACCTAAATTTTTTAAAATAAGACAGCAACAGGAACAAAATCGATAAGAATCCTCCATTCGTGGATTTATTTTGTTCATCACCCTAAAATCCGTTCATAGATAGATACATTATAACAAAAATCGCATGTGAATTTCAAGGAGTAATCATTGCAATAAAAGCCCCTGATAAATTGGGGTACTAAATTTAACGACGGGTGTGTGGTGGCGGTTTTTAGGCATATAACCGATAAATTAAAATATGGATGAGAAGGTAAGACTGCCGGAATTGACGTTAAGAGCTATCCTGCTCGGTGTGGTTCTATCGGTGGTTTTAGCAGGGGCAAATGCGTATCTCGGCTTGTTTGCCGGTATGACCGTCTCAGCTTCTATTCCCGCCGCGGTTGTATCGATGGGGCTGCTTAGATTACTTCGCAAAGGCAATATTCTTGAGAATAATATCGTCCAGACGGCAGCGTCAGCGGGAGAATCGCTTGCTGCAGGCGTTGTCTTTACTATGCCGGCGCTATTGCTGCTGGACTACTGGAAGAGCTTCAGCTTTGTTCCGGTAGTCCTTATAGCCGGGTTCGGGGGCTTGCTTGGCGTATTGTTTACGGTCCCATTGCGGCGGGCCTTTATAGTAGAAGCCAAACTGAAGTTTCCCGAAGGAATAGCAACGGCTGAGGTGTTAAAATCCGGCCAGCAGGGCGGAGGTCTTATACAAATCGCAAAGGCGGCGATAGCGGGCGGCCTGTTCAAAATCGCGTCCGGCGGTCTTCGCTTGTGGCCTGGCTCGATTGAGTATGCGTGGCGATTGAAGGGGACGATAGCGTACTTCGGTTCTAATCTGTCCCCGGCACTTTTGTCAGTCGGGTACATAGTCGGACTGAATATCGCAGTATTGATTTTTATAGGAGGGCTTATCAACTGGCTGGTCGCAATACCAATATGCGCTTCGACGCAGGACTGGCCTGTTGTCGAAGGCGAGCCTGTATCGGCCCTAGTCTTTGCCGGGCAGCTATGGTCAGCCAAGACCCGGTATATAGGTGTGGGTGCTATGTTAGCAGGGGGTCTGTGGACTATTTTCAAGCTGCGCGGCCCACTGTTTGCCGGCATAAGAGCGGGCATCAGTGCATATCGTAAAACCGATGGGGAAACCGTTAAGCTGTCCCGAACAGAAAGAGATATGCCCATGAAATGGGTATTGATTCTGATCGCGGTTTCGATTGTCCCGCTGTTTATGATTTATCAGTATTTTGTTAAGGACATAAGCGTTACGATTCCGATGGCTTTGGTTATGCTCATAACCGGCTTTGTATTCAGTGCTGTTGCGGGCTATATGGCCGGCCTTGTCGGGTCGAGTAATAACCCGGTATCCGGTATTACTATTGCGACGGTCCTTGTTTCTGCATTGCTGTTAGTTTTTTTGATGGGCTCGGAAAATCCAAACGGCCCGGCCGCAGCGATTATCATCGGGTCGGTAGTATGCTGCGCAGCGGCGATTGCGGGCGATAATATGCAGGACTTAAAGACAGGCTATATAGTAGGCGCGACGCCGTGGAAGCAGCAGTTGATGCAAATCGTAGGCACTTTATCAGCAGCATTGGTTCTGGCGCCGGTGCTGATTTTACTGCAGAAGGCTTACGGTTTTGCGGGTCACGAGTCGGCAACAGAAAACGCCTTGGCTGCTCCCCAGGCCAATCTGATGGCCTCGGTCGCCCGTGAAATCTTCAGCGGTCAACTGCCTCGCAAGTTTGTGCTGCTCGGAATAGTGCTGGGTATTGCGGTGATAGTTCTGGATGAGTATCTTCAGCGACGGGATTCGGATTTTCGCACTCCGGTTCTTGCGGTGGCTATCGGTATATACCTGCCGTTCGAATTAGAGGTGCCGATATTCATCGGAGGTTTGATTTCGTGGCTTACAGCGCGTAAGAACTCGCACAACAGAAACGGGCTGTTATTGGGCTGTGGTTTGATAACAGGTGAGGCTTTGACCGGAATCCTGCTTGCTGTTCCTATTGTAATCGCCGGACGGACCGATGTAATGGCGATTTTCGAAGAGCCGTTAAGCCCACTACTTGGCTTTATACTATTGGCGGCGATAGCAATCTGGCTTTGGCGCACGGCCACATCCTTTAAGGCCGAAAGAGATTTATGAAAAAAAAGAGCTCAATAATCTCGTCGGGCGACGGGATTATTGGGCCCAAAGAAGAGGAGGAGAAAATAAACATATTAACTTTTACAGAGAAGGCGTCACTCAGCTTAATTACGTTCCGGTCGTAGCAACGATTCCAGAGAGCTGAGAAAGTAATTCGGTAAGTATCTGCTCGTCAACGCCTTGGTTGAGAACGACCGTAACGCCGAGACCGCGAGCGGCGACCTCGTCGGTAGTATTACCAAACTCAACTAATGTTACAGTAGCCAATGAGGCAGAACCGGCCAAGACGCGCCTTAACAATTCTCCGTTAGGCATATCAGGCAGGTCCCACAAACCAACAATAACAGAAGGTACTTCGTGGCGCAATTGTTTCAAGGCCTGAAAGCCTGTATCGACCGGACAGAGTCGGACGGGCAAGCTCTTCAGGCTGTTGCATTGTTCTTTCAGGCCCACCGTCAGGATGTATTTGTCTGATGAATACATAAACTTACGACTTTCCAAAATAGCTGTACTTGTTCTCACAAGATATATTTGCAAGAGCTGTGCCAATGATACCGCAAAAGGTATAAAATTCTTAAGTTTCTGTGGAACAAAGACTTACGGAAACGTTCATAGAGGACTACTCTCGTCGACAACAAGGATTAAGAAGTGCCATTTTGGTAAGTAAACAGGTGGCGAATGTTCTGTAACTACTTTTATTGAAACAAGTTAAAGAAAAATTACAACATTCCACAGGAATTGCGCAAATGGTAAGTGGTCTGTATGTTGGTGAGCTGATTAATCAGCGCATCTGAGGAATCAATCTTCTTTGAAGGTAGTCGGCTCGAGGTCAAATTTTCTGATTAGCCGATTGAGTTTTCGGTGGTCTATTTGCAGCAGTTTCGCGGCGGCCATTTTGCGTCCTTTTGTTTTTTCGAGCGCGCGTATCAGCAGCTTACGATTCATATCATCGAATGCAGGAAAATCTTTTTCACTTTTTTCGGGTACGAGCACATCTGAGGTGACAATCTCATTGGGCAGGTCCTGGGCGGTTATTTTATTCGAGCGGCTCATTACAAAGGCCCGCTCCATAACGCCGGCGAGTTCGCGGACATTGCCGGGCCAAGTATATCTGGTCAATGCTTTGACTGCTGAAGTCTCTAATTCCTTTTGCGGCTCGTTGTACATCTGCGCGTGCAAATCGAGGAAATACATGGCGAGTGTCACGATATCATCGGGCCTGTGCCGCAACGGCGGTAAATCGAGAACCGCTATATTCAGGCTGAAGTACAAATCGGGTATAAATCGCCCGTCCTGAATCGCCTGCCGCAAATCCTGGTCGGTAGCGCAGATGATTCGGACATTTGCTGTAAACCGTTCACTCGACCCGCTCGGCTGAACAAATCTCTGCTGCAATACCTGAAGTATTTTTGCCTGTGTATCAATTGTAAGTCTGTCAATTTCGTCGAGGAAGACCGTGCCGCCGTCGGCGGCCCTGAAGGCGCCGAGACTTATTGTCTGTTTACCGTCAGGTGCGAGGTTTACCTGGCCGAAGAGCTGGCTTTGCAATATCCTGCCGCGCAGAGCCCCACAGTTTACAGGAACGAAATGTTCTGCAGCGCGCGGGCTGTGTAAGTGGAGCTGGCGGGCAAGTGTTTCTTTTGCTGTGCCTGTTTCGCCCCTGATAATGACCGGACAATCCCGTTTGCCTATGGATTCTATCTGTTCACTGATGGCCATAAACACAGAAGGCTGCCAGATTAAAAAATCGCCGGCTGAGGCCCAGCTAAAATCGGGAGAAAAGGAGTTCGTATTGTCGGCATTATTACTCAATTCTCTCTCCATTTTTACGAGCTATCAACCAAAGTTTATGCCTCAATATCCGGATAAGGCAAAAAATATTAGAAGCGGTCCCTCGTCACTATTTTGATATTAGTATATGACAGATAATGATTTATGTCAAGAAGATTGAAATTTACTTAGTTTTTGCCCTTTTGAGTTGCATCCGAAATGTGAGCTGCTCATTTGAACAAAATCAAGGCCTTTTTGGACAGTATTTTATCGCCGCGGCCTTCGTTCAGAATTGAATCGCCCCGGCAAAGGGCTGGTATGACTGACTGGGCGGCGTCTTTTTCTGTTCCGCATCTCTCTAATCGGATACCTGCCTGCTCTTCGTTGTCTCTGAGGTTTGGTTCTTTTATCCGATGCCGGCCTTTCCATCAATTTAACAGCAGTTATGCAAACGTCTTTCGTACCATTGTTCGAACTTTGGACGCCTTTTCGTATTAGTTCTGCGGCGATTTTTTTCATCCGCCCATGCATGTTTCGCAGCCCGTAGCAGGCAGCACTTTTAGTTCGGCGGGACGCTTTGCCGAATACGGCCTCTTCGAGAATCTCAAATCCGTCTTCCTGCATCCAGGACAGATTAAAAGCCGCACGACGAGCTACTGAGGTATTTTCATCGTACAGCTTTTGCCTTAATTCTTCGAGCAGCTCAATAGCCGCCTGGTCCTTCTCACGACCGGTTGGTTTCCTCTTGGTCAGCTTCATATCGGCATCCCTAATTGAATCGGCACCGAATGGGCAACTTCTTTAAGGTTATTGATTTACGAATCCCTTACCATCCATCCTGAATTACCATACTTAGCGAGATTAACGCTTCTTCCGCCTAAAAGACAGGAATCTATCGTCGGATGGAACTCCACTCCAGCGACCGACTTTTCTCACTTTGTTCACCACCCTCCAACGAAGCCAGATAGAGTCGCCGAAAACAGCCTTTCCCTCACTTAAAATGAATTATAGCACGCCTGCAGATTTAATCAAGTGTTTTTTGTGAGATGTTTTAAGAAAAAGTTTTCGTCTGAGCCGCTTACGCGGCTATGGAGGCCTTTATCCGATGTACTGGGCCCTGGCCTGGGTAATTAAATTGAGCATTTGCTCAGCCTGGGTCTGGATATTGGGGTCTACATTGGTGATGCGGGCATTCCATTTGCGGTATTCGGCATTTAGCCTTTTCCTTGTCTGTTCCCTGGTCAACTGTGCGTCCAGCCCGAATATTAATTCCATATCCTTTACCTGATGTATATTAGCCGGGGCAAGTCGCTCAGCCATTTCTCTGAACCTTGTCGGGTCGATATCGAGCCACACGGCCAGTTTTTTGAGCATATTAATCTGACCGGCGGAGACAAATCCCTTTGACCCGACAATAGTCAGGCACATTTCAATAATGTCATATCGTTCAGCGACCGGGGCGATTTGTGCTAATTGTTCGGCTAATGCCGCAATGTCGATTTTGTAACCTCTTTTGAAAAACCGGATGGTCTTTCTCAGTGCCTTGTCAAGCTGATTGTAAGCCTTGACGAGCGACTGCGGGTCGATATGACTTTGCGCCCAGCCCTTGATTCTTTCGAGTTCGCAGTTGTACATCTTTCCGTCCACGGCACAAAGAGAAAAGGCCAGTGTAACCGCAAGGGCACGGCTGCGTTCGATATTCTCAACCGCATCGATATAGCCGTATTCGCAATTATCATATTCGAGAACACAGCTACACCCGGCAAATTCTACAGCAGTATCCTGGCTAAGAACCGAACCTTTAAGGAGCAACCGTCTTTTACCCTGCCTGGCAAAGACAAACGTTGAGGTTTTAATCCTGGCTACGGACAACCAATCAGGTATTTCCGTCTCGGCCTTATCGAGCCTGCCCATGTCGCAAGTGAACTCGAAGGGCTTGAGCTGGGACGAGCAGTTTCCGGTGGGTTTTACATAAACGGCAGCCGAGACGGGATTACCATCGGTGATATCATCGAACTTCACGTTGAGATTTACCCTGCGGCCCGGCTGGTCGGTACATATCCTGCCGTGTATCCGGACCGTGAAAACCTCTTCGCCGCCGGGATTCCTCTCAACAATACAGGCGCAATTCAGGTCGCCGCTTTGACATTCGTATTCCGCGGTTATCTGCGATGTGTCCGTGTAACCGACAGATGACAGCATCGGCTTTATTTTGGAACGAAGACGGAGCACTGCTGTTGTCGTCAGTTCGGCAATCAGCGAAGCATATTGACGGATAAACGCACAGGCCGACGATTTTATTCGACTTGTACGGTCTCTAACTGTTCGGTATTCGAGCATGTTTGCGTTTCAGAAAATTCGCCGCTGTTGTCCAGACAGAAGTCAATTTCGAGTGTTCTGTCCGAATTGACGTCGCGAAACTTACAGTGCATACGCTGATTAACGTCGTAACGATACGTTACTTCTATGGGGCATTTAGCCGGTCTGTCCGGCGGCAGCTCGAATGTGTGCGTAGCGATTTTGTTGACGTACTGCGGTTGTGTATCTTCGCCCTGTGTCACCGTAATTTGCAGCTGGTCCTGCCCTTCTGTCATTGTATAGAAAACCTGTGTCTGCTCGCAAGGCAGGGGAGTATTCTTTTTCAGGATTATACGGTTCTCGATTACCCGCCTGCCTGTTTTCTTATCTACCGGCGCACATATAGTGCCGTAACTGTGATTGCACACATCGGTCAGGCTGATGTCTTTCAAACCGCCGGCTATTCCTGCGGGCACGGCCTTTGGATTATCCCGCATCATAGCCAGCCCCGCTTGCAGGGCCGCCCCGAGAGCTACACATTCGTCTAGATTTACCGTCGTATCGGGTGGGAAACCGAATCTATCGAAGAGTCTTTTCTGCACCAACGGAATACGGCTGCTTCCTCCGACAAGAAGAACCTGGTTGATGTTTTCAGGTTTGAGGTTCGCTTCTTCGAGCGCCACTTCCAGCAGAATCTCCGACCTGTCGAGCAGGGGCTTTATGGCCTGTTCGAGCATCTCTCTTGTAATTTCGAACCTCATATTGCCAGCCCGGCCGTAGAGCATCTTTTTGGCCGAGTCTCGCCGCGAGAGTGTCTTTTTTATATCCTCGGCTTCGTCCTCGTATTTCGCCCGTTCCTCATCGCTGTTAATCAGGTCGGCATTGAACTTGTCGCGATAGGACTTTTCGATTATCTCAAGCACCTTCGCGTCGAAGTCAATTCCACCGAGTGCATGGTCGCCCTGTGAACAGAGGATTTCCATATTCCGGCCTTCGACGTTCATAACGGTTACATCAAAGGTTCCGCCGCCGAGGTCGTAAATAAGGGTTTTGCCTGAAACATTTCGTGTTGTCGCATAATATAAAGCGGCTGCTACCGGCTCGTTCACTATTCCTATAACATTTAGCCCAGCTGAGCGTCCGGCGTCCATAGTTGCCTTTCTGCGTATCTCGTCGAAGTGGGCGGGGACAGATATTACGGCGTCTTGTATCTCGCCGTGCTCGGTCGAGCATTCCTGTTTGAGTTTCTTGAGGATAAGCGCTGACAAATCGACGGCAGTCCATTTTTTTCCGTTAATCTCCTTTACATACGACGGGTCGCCGATATGCCTCTTTACCCACCTGACCGAATGAGCCACATTTAGATAACGTGAATTAATGGCCTCGACGCCCACACGCACCAGGTCGGGATTTTCCTCATCGAAGAAGATGGCAGAAGGCGTCAGCCTGTCTCCGTCTGCATTTGGAACAATTTCCGGTTTACCGATAGCGTTTAGAATCGCCAGGGCCGAGAACGTTGTCCCCAGGTCTATACCAGCTATAGCAGTCATATTATGTTTGTTACCCTTCACAATTAGCCGAACAGCCTCACCTGCGCCGCTCGAACAACCTTAAAATTTCCTTCACCAATAACGAACCTGTATCCACTGCGTACAACATCAGCAATCCTGCCTTTCAGTCCGTCTCTGTTTGCAGATGCCCTGTCTTTGACTGCTTCGGTTGTTTTCTCCTGGCCTCGATAGTCGCTGTTAAGCTGCGGCTCAAATCGTTCGAGTCCCGTTGATTCCAGAGCAAAGAGCAACTCATCCCTAATTTCCTCCAGATGAGCCGTTGACTGTCTCTGCTTGCTCAGGACATCTATTCTTTTTTCAAGATTGTCTATGCAGCGAATGACACGAAGTGCAAAGCTGCAAATGATATTCCAGTCGTGGTTCTCCTGGAACTTTTTTACTCTTTTTTCCTGTTGTCCGGCATAGCTTCTGATTGCCGCCACCTCTTCAGTCAGCCTGCTGAGTGTTTCTTTCACCAAATTCGGTTGTTGTACATTTATTTTTTTAGCAAGTTTTACATCCTTACCGAATTTTTTCGCATCGCGGTCGATGTTAGTTGCGACCTGTTTTATGTCCCTGTACGAGCTGAAAAAACTTTTGTCGGCATAGTCCGCGGTCTTTTTTTTACTGCTGAGCAGCTCCATAAGGTTTATGTGCGTCTTTCGTGCGGACTCATCAGGCTCGAGTGATTCATGGTCGGTGTATATAAGCTTCGTTGAATTCTCGACAGAGACGCTTTGTTCTGCGGTGACAGTGCCGGGCTGTGACTGAGTCTCGGCTGAATCTGTGGGGGTGTCTATAGTATCGTTAACGTATTTAGGGCAGTTCAGTATATCAGTGAGTGAAGTATTCTGCGTCTCTTCATCCCGTGCAGGCTGACTTTTCTCATTGCTGTTGTATGTATTATTTTGAGTTTCTTTTTGCTCGGTTTGACTGTGTGCAATGGTGTGCTGTTTTCGTTTGCACAGACGGGTAATTACCATTGCTGCAATTGAACTCAAAACAAGCGTGCTTCCGACGCAGCAGGAGATAACCGAGCCGGCGAAAAATGTCTTTTCCCGTTCCTGCTGCTCGTGATGTTCGCGCAGTTTCTGCTGCCAGTTATCACCGTAAAGTATTTTCGCCACCGGATAAAGGTGTGGTTCGAGGCTGTCGAGCTTATCGAAATCAGCAATAAATCGTTCGTGCTGCTCTTTGCGAATTTCGTCGGCAGTCCTGATAGAGTCATCGTGATTTTGCCGCGAAAGATACGGAAACTGGTTCTCAGGCAGCACCAGCCAGTCCTGTAGAAAATCTTCTGAGCCGGCCGCATATTTAGCTCTGCACCTGTCGCGCAGGCTCTGCCATTTCGACTCCTGCCGGATAAGCCACGACAGAGCGGAAATACCAGTCGTTACGAAAATTAAACCGATTATTAAGAGCTTCCTGGGCATCGCTTATATATTCGAGTTATCGCTTGGTATATCAGTTGATATTTCAGTTACTCTTAATACTTCTTCTATGGTCGTCAGGCCTTGCTTTACCTTAACCAGGCCGTCATTATACAGGGTTTTATGGCCTCTTTCTTTGAACAGTGTACGCATGCTCGCCACAGACGGGTCCTTGTTAATCATATTACGGAATGCGTCGTCCATCAGGAGCATTTCATAGATTCCAACCCGCCCCAAATAACCCGAACTATGGCAATGCTCACAGCCGATACCATGATATAGCTGGGACGGGTCTATTCCCGCCTGCTCTACATGTATCCGCATTTGCTCGGGAATTTCGTAAAGCTCCTTGCACTTCGGACAAATTCTCCTCACCAGGCGCTGAGCAAGCACACCGTTGAGTGACGCTGCTATCAGGTACGGGTCGATACCAATATCGACCAGCCTGGTCACCGAGCTGGCTGCGTCGTTAGTATGAAGTGTTGAAAAGACAAGGTGACCGGTAAGTGCGGCCTGTACGGCAATCTTCGCCGTCTCGTGGTCTCGAATCTCTCCTATCATTATTATATCCGGGTCCTGCCTGAGCAGGGACCTGAGAGCCGAAGCGAAGTTCAGGCCGATTTTTTCCTGCACCTGTACCTGGTTGCAGATGTCGAGCTCGTATTCGACGGGGTCTTCGACGGTTGAAATGTTGAGCTTCTCGCCGTCCATTTGCGACAGGGCCGCGTATAAAGTTGTGCTTTTGCCGGAGCCTGTGGGGCCGGTTACGAGGAAAATTCCATTGGGCATAACTATCTGCCTTTGAAATGCATCGAGAGCATCCGGTTCCATACCCAGATGTTCCAGGCCGCGAATGACGGAGTTGCTGTCGAGGATTCTGATAACCACCTTTTCACCCTTGTTGGTGGGCAGTATCGAAATTCTAAGGTCTATCCCTCTGCCTCCGACAATAACCGAGACCTTTCCGTCCTGCGGCAGACGTCTTTCCGATATGTCCAGATTGGCCATAATCTTGATACGCGAAACCGTAGCTGGGTGCATCTTGGTCGGGCACTGCATTGTCTCAAAAAGCACTCCGTCGATACGGTATCGAATTCGGGTCTGCTTGCCTTTCGGTTCTATGTGAATGTCACTGGCTCCGGAGTTGATGGCGTTGCTGATAAGGTAGTTGACGAACTTGATGACCGGCGACTGACCGGCCATTCGCTCGAGGTCTTCGAAGTCCCGCTTTTCGTCCTCGACAACTTCGACATCGGCCATATCGGAAATAATATTATCGACGTCATAATCGATAATCTCGTCTCGTAAGGCGTCACACAACGTTTCGATATCCTGCGGCCGACATAGTACAACCTGTACCTCCATGCTGGTTTGCCTTTTAACATCTTCGATAGCAAATATATTGGCAGGATCACAGGTTGCTATGACGAGTGTTCCATCGGAAACGTTAACCGGACAGACACTGTTTTTCCTTACGAAGTCCAGCTCGATACCAAGCTGCTCAAACAGGTTTTTGTCAAGCTCTTCCGGTGTAACAGGGCGAAATTCCATTCCATACATCTGTGCCTTTGCCTGGAGAATGTCGTCGGCACTGACAAAGCCGCTGTCCGTGAGAATCTGCTCTATCTTTCCTTCCGGCTGTGATTGCTGAGTCTGCCTGAGCTGTTGATATTGCTGTTGACTGATTTTGCCCTGTTGAAGCAGTGTGTCGATGATATCCGCTGCCGCGGTCGTTTGCGGTTGGCCCTGCAGTTGTTCGAGCTCTTCCTGAGGGACATAAAGATATGATAATCCTTTTATATGCTCGTTGCCTTGGTCGCCCTGCGGGAAACTGTCATCCGGGGCCCTGTTTTTTCCAAATTCGAATCCGCCGAGTTTCATTTCTTCGTTAGCACCTTAAATAATAGTTCAAAAAACCTCGTCGTGTACTATTTAGACGAGGTATAGCCGGACCGGCCACCGTGAACCGGTGCCTAATAAAATATAGAAAACATTTCGGCTTGTCTCAAATCCCGCCTGCCTCGAAAAAATTGTCCGATAAAAAAGCAGGTTTAATAGTGTATGTTTCCGGGATGTGCTGAATGCTTTTAATAAGGTGTTACTTGAGCACCTGAACCGTACCCGGGTCGGTCAGGTCGACGTTGACCACAGCTCTTCGGTCCAGGTCATAGACGATATTGTCAACGACTGCTCCATTGAGGTAGCAGCGATGAAAGTCACTTCCTGTTGCCCTGACGATAGATGTTTGGGAGTCGTAAAACATTTGTCCGGCTGAGAATTGATTATCGGCGTCTTCGTAGGTAATACCCTCGAAAGCCCGCAAAGCAGATATCTCGTCTCGACCTTTTGTATTCGAGGAGAGTTCAATTTCTATCGCACCGGCTGAAGCAGTGATTTGTTGCTCGTTACGGCCGTTTACGACGGGAAAATAATCAGCGAGAATCTTATTTTCTCCGCTACGTGCAAGAACTCGATTTGAACGCAGGTCGAAAGTCAGGGTCTTGAAATCCCTTAAAAAAGCATAACATTTTTTCGTGATACTGAGCCCTCCTCTTTGTTCAACCGAATCCTGAACTTTGGAATTATCGACCGTGATTACACCGGGACCGGTGGCGGTGAAGACCTCTTTACCGGTGTCATAAACAAACTGTCTGCATTTGATTTTGCTGAATGCAACGAGACTGTCGGACTGGGTCTTAACATTTGATATTTGTACAACAGAGCCTTGTGCCGTGAATCTTTCTATACCAAGCGCCGATGCAGCAAGGTTCTGTTCTTCCTGTTTTGACAGGTCGATGGTTATCGCCGGAGCAGACAAAGTATATTTGTTTTGTGTATCGAGACTGCTTCTTGCCATAGTGCAAATGCAGTCACCTTCGAACATGAGCTGATTGTGAGCAGGCAGAAAAGTAGTTTTTTGTTTGGCATATATCTTGACTGGAACGGCGGCGCCGAGAGTTTTAGTTGACATAAAATCGTTCGCGTAAAAGATGAAATCACAGGGGCCTTCGGCAAGGACCCTGTCGGCAGCGGCATTATATCTTATTCTCGAGGCTGTGAAGCGGGCCAGTTCCGTTATGCTGTTAATCGGTGTGACTGCAATAACGGCATTATCGCCTGCGGTCAGGTAGTTGATTCCAGCAGAACCAAACAGACCCCCATCGGATGAGGCAATGTCAACGGCGACTTCCGGTGCAGTTAGTCGATATTTTCGAGCTGTGCCGGTATCAGCCCTTATCATATTACATACGCATTGTCCCCGGAAAAGGGCCTGATTCGATGCAAGAGAAAATTGTGCATTATCCTGTGCTGTTATCGTGACAGGGGCGTCTCCAAGATTGTAGGGCTGTGCCTCAGTACCTTTTGCAAAGTACTGCAAGCGGGACAGTCCCAGTGCCGAAATGTTTTCAGTGGACGAATCATACACTATTTCGTTAGCGGCGAACTCTGCGATTTTACCCTGGTCGGTAAGAGAAATGGCCGTGATGACCGCATCGTTTTGTGCAGAAACCTTTTTTACACCCTTTATCGCAAGAGAAGATGCATTTTTCTGTTCAGGCTGTAATTCGACTAAGATGCTTTGTGCCTGGAGGGTGTACTTTCTGGATTGTACGGGATTGTCCAAAATTGTCTCACAGAAGCAATTTCCTTCAAAAACTACTTTGTTGAGCGAAGGAGAGAAATGTACACTTTTTTTTGCTGTTATTCGCACAGGCTGAGCTTTTCCGGATGTGTCCGGGGGTTGTTTCCATAACGTTAGTTCCGATTGCCCTGTAGCCATGATGTTTCCTCCATCTGCAAAGTAGTCGATACGGGGCGCGATGAACCGGGCTGTATCTTTGGCTGAAGCGGTATCATGGGCAGTTGCAGTAGCGCCGCCTTCGGCGGCAATATGCTGCAATTCAACAGACTCGGCATCAGGAGACTCAGCCGCCAGGACAGCCGTAATTTTAGGTGCGGCTATTGTATATCGTCGCCCCTGTTCCGAGTCAGCGGGAGTAAATGTACCGATACAATCGCCTTCGAAAACGATACGTCTCGAGTCAGGGTGAAAACTAAGTTTGTCCTGTGCGGTTATGGTTACAGCCAGATTGTCATTATTTGCTGCATAATCTTTGATATGATATGTCAATTTCACCGGACCTGCGGCAACAGCCGTTCCTGCAAAAGCGTCATATTCTATCGCTTTGACACTCAGAGAGTTGACGTCATCACCTTTGGTTGTCCAGTCAGGATTTGACTGTACGGTTGTCGTTGCGCCCGCCAAAGTCGTTAATAATCCTGCCTGTGAAACAGGAACGTCCATAGGACAAACTACAAGGCCTTCGCTGCAGGTAACGACAACGTCGAAAAGGTCGTCTGCAATCGCATTTTCAGGATTGTTAATTTCTTCAGGTTCGGTATCAAGACGCCGTTCAACAGGTGCTTTGTCGCGGATTATGTTTTGTATGGTAAGACTTTCAGCCGCTGTGAGCACCTGGCCGGCGGAATGTACGACTACGTTTGTATTCAGTGTGGCCCTGTATTTGTCCACATCACCGGCTGATTTATCCGAATCGGCTTCATTAAGAACGGACTGAGGCTGAGTATTTGACGCGTCAGGGCGGTTATCTCCATTGCCCCAGCTCAACAGCTTCTTGTTGCTGACCCTGTTTATACACAGGCTTTCGAGTTCGATAATTCTGAACAGCTCCAGTCTGTCCTGCGCATAATTGTAAACAATCTCCAGACCTCTGCCGAGTAATTGCATATCTTTGGCTAATACCTTTACAGGTCCGGCGGTGAGGAACAACGAACGGTTACTAATGAAGACAATGTCATCAAGATAGATGTCAAACCGTTCCGTGCCGGCCAAGTCTTTGGCAGTGATATGAGCGACGACGTTGCCCCTGAGCGTAGCCTCTTTAATATCGGTAGCGCTCTCCAGTTCCTCGGCGAGCACAACGCCCGTTTCTGCGGTTATCCGACAGATAAAATCCCGCTGGTACAGATTCAGGAAGGGTTTCGAAATTTCCCATTGGTCATCTGTCTTGTGAAGCAGCTCTTCAAACCCGAACTCCCGGCTGATTTGCTTGTCGTTGTTGAAGTTGACAAACTTTGCTTTTTGGACCGCGCCGATGCCAAGTGCCCCTATCCTGCCTACCTCATTGGAGTCGGTCATCTCTTTTGATTGAGGCTCACCGGGCGTTTCTATTTTTATCCTGGATTTGCCGCCGAGGTATGTAAACAGAAAATATACTGCCAGAACAATCTGCAAAGCAAATAATCCCACATATATTTTTCGCTGGTTCAAACGCATAAAAAATAATCCCAAAGGACAAAACCTGCGTCGGTTCAACGACAACTTGTCCGGATTATGAAATTGCCCTTACCCCCATCCGTCCGAATCAGTCGAGCCGAATTCCTTTTTGCTGGAGCCAGTTTTTCAAATCGCCCATCTCGTTATTGAATATCTCGTTGTCATAATCCTCTTCAAGTTTTCTGATATTCCCTGCCAGCTCGGGCTGCTGCTCGACAAGAATGTTCAGCCGTTTTTCAAAACCCTCGCTGCTCTGTTGCATATCATCCAGTGGTATTTCAATTTCAAGAATGCCCGCAAGCCTTCTGACGATGGAGGTGATGCACATAGGGTTATATCCCTGTACATAGGCAGGAATGGTACAGACAAAACTTACCATTTCGATATTGTGATGAGCAGCCATATTTGTCAGGAAAGTTACGACGCTGGCTGGCCCTTCATAGTTGGAAAATTTAACGCCGTAATGGACAAAAGTATCTTTCAGGTCCGGGTGCGATACAGAGCAAAACAGCCTTGGTTCTCGCGTGTGCGGAACAAGACCTGCTACGCTGCCTATAAAGTATATCCTCTCAATGCCGAATTGCCTGCAAACTTCAAAGACAGCATCGGCGAAGATGTCCCAATTGACATTGGGCTCGGTCCCTGAGAACAGCAGGAGATTGTGCTCAGGGCAGCAGTAAAAATTATTGGAGGGTAACTCGTAAGCCTTTACAAGGCCGTCCTCGATTTTACAGTGGGGCCTGAATATCGAGGCTACCTCCATAGAGCCAGGAAAATTATAAAGATAAAGACCACCGGGCCTTATTTGGGCAACTTCTTTGGCTTTGAGCTTGTCAACCAGATAGTTGATTGTGCCTGTTGAAACGTCGCCGCCGTCCATCCATCCGGACAAACCCATTAAAAGCCTGCCTTTATTGAGACTGCACTTTTCGCTAATAATAAGAGTGTCGTTATTCATTGCTAAATCCTAAGCTCTAATTTCATCAGATGTTGTATCAATATGAAGCCGTTAAATCCAGCCAAAAATGGATACGTCAGACGAAGGCAGCTGGTTTGGAAATTAATAAAAATGACTTGTTATGCGCGGATTATGTCGGCGATTTTCATCAGGCGGGATGTATTGTCGCGTTCGGCTTCTGAGAGTTTGTCGAAGATGAACTTTATGGTCTGCTGCATCTCCGGAATGACGACGTGTTCGAGTACGTTGACTCTTCGGCGGGTCATCTGCAGTTCGACGGCCAATAAACGGGCCTGCTTTTCTTTTTCGGCCAGCTCAATCAGCTTATCGAACGCTTTTTCAAGGGCAAGTAACGCTACGTCAAGCTCGCCCGATGTTGTCGCAAAGCCGTAGCATATAATTTCGCCGGCCATCTCTTTGGCCAGGTGCGGTACCTTGACGTTCATAATATTGGCAAGCTGAATGGTCAGGCTGAACTTTTTGGTAGGTATCTCCAGTGCAGCCTTGATGTCTTCCGGCTCCATCGTTGCCCTGGCCAACATAAATCTGCGACAGGTCTCAAGCAGTTGCTTTTCGACCTGTTGGCGCAGTGGCTGAATTTTTTTGGCAATTTGCATCAATTGGCGTGAAATCTCATCACGTTTTTCGCTGAGCAGATGATGTCCGCGTACCCCCAAGGCCAATCGCCTTCGCAGGTGCAGCAACTCCATTCTTGTCGGATTAACTTGCAGCATATTTCGTCGCCCGTCGCAAGGCCCACGGCCCTCGTTAGAGTTTGTTAATAAGGTTAATCAGCATACGCATTTCGTGATTTAAGAGTTCTGCTAATTCTGCCAGTTCATTATCGGTAATATACTTTCGTCTATGAGCAATGATTGATTGAGTGTCCAGTTCTGCACAGGAACCCAATGAAATTTCGAGAAAATGTCTGTACTCTTTGCTGTGGCCTCTGACAAAACCTTCTGATATGTTGGAAGGGATGGAGACAGAGGCTTTTCTCATTTCAATTGTAAGACCATACAATTCTTCTCGTGGAAATTTTGCTGTTAATTCATATACCATATCGACAATCTCAATGCCTTTTTGCCAGACCTTGAGGTCTTTGTAATCCTTCACTTTCATTCGCTCTTGTCCTTGAACGAGTCACGAGGGCCGGGCGACGAGTCACGGTTGTTCTTGCGGAAGCGGGGCATGTACTTTTCAATCAGTTTAACGTCGATGCGCTTCAACTCGGCGTTCTCAAACATACTAAGCAGTTCCCAGCCCAAATCGAGAGTTTGCTCGATGGTACGGTTTTCATAGTAGCCCTGTGAAACGTACCTTTCCTCGAATTTGTCAGCGAAGGTCATAAACTTTCTGTCTTCGTCGGAAAGGGCGTCCTCGCCCATAATGGTCGCAAGCTCCTGGGCCTCCTTGCCGCGTGCATAAGCAGCATAGAGCTGGTTATATAAATCCGCGTGGTCTTCGCGGGTTTTATCAGGCCCGATTCCTTTGTCTTTCAGACGTGACAGGCTCGGCAGGGCGTCGACCGGCGGCGCTATAGCTTTTCGATGCAGCGACCGCGAAAGAATAATCTGTCCTTCTGTAATATAGCCGGTCAGGTCAGGCACCGGATGGGTCTTGTCATCTTCGGGCATAGTCAGGACAGGCACCATTGTGATGGAGCCTTTCTTTTCTTTGATTCGGCCTGCCCGTTCATAGACAGTCGCGAGGTCGGTATAAAGATAACCGGGGTAGCCGCGTCTGCCCGGCACTTCCTTTCGGGCGGCGCTGATTTCGCGAAGGGCCTCACAGTAGTTTGTCATATCGTTAAGAATAACCAGCACGTGCATATCCCGCTCAAAGGCCAGATACTCAGCAGCGGTCAGGGCGAATCTCGGAGTGGCGATTCGTTCGATAGCAGGGTCGTTTGCAAGGTTAATAAACATAACCGCTCGTTCGATTGCACCTGTTTCGGTAAGGTCGTTGATAAAGAACTGAGCGGCTTCGAAAGTAATGCCCATAGCAGCGAAGACCACCGCGAACTGCTCACCTTTGCCGCGGACGGTTGCCTGCCGGGCAAGCTGTGCGGTCATATCATCGTGAGGCAGGCCGGCGCCGGAAAAGATTGGAAGCTTCTGTCCGCGTACCAGCGGATTCAGCCCGTCAATTGTTGATATTCCGGTTTGTATAAACTCGTTGGGGTAGTCCCTGGCTGACGGGTTAATCGGTGCGCCGTTGATATCGAGTGACTGTTCGGGAATGATTGCCGGGCCGTCGTCTTTCGGCTCACCGAGGCCGCTGAAAACACGTCCGAGGATTTCAGGCGAGACGTTGAACGTCAGCGGCTTGCCGAGAAAGCGAACAGTGCTTTGGTCAACGTCAATACCGCTTGTACCCTCGAAGACCTGAACGAGGACCTTGTCTCTTTCAACCTGCAGGATTTGGCCGTGTCGAATCGAGCCGTCGCCAAGCTCGATATCGACGATATGGCCGAACCTGGCATCATCGACTTTCTCGACCAGCATCAACGGGCCGTAGATATCTGTTACAGTCTGATATTCCTTGAGCATCTTGTTACACCTTTACCGGTTGGAGTTCTTTTATCTGTGTTTCAATTGTATTTCTTATCTCGCTGATTTTTTTCATTTCTTTCTGTGGTATATATTTGGCACGTGCGATTTCTTCGCGTACTGGCAGCTTGAATATGTCCGCTGTATCGGCGCCGGCTTCGATAGCCTGCAGCGCTACCTTGTGGAAGTGCAGCACCATCTTGAGCATTTCATACTGTTTTTCAAGTGATGTAAACGTGTCGACCTCGTGAAAAGCGTTCTGGTGCAGGTAGTCCTCACGGATAGAGCGAGAGGTCTCCAGTGCCAGTCTGTCTCTCGGCGATAAGGCCTCAGCCCCGACGAGCCGGACGATTTCCATAAGGTTCGATTCCTGTTCGAGAAGACTCATAGCTTCTTTAATCATCTGGTCCATCTCAATGCCCTGGTCCTTATTCTCAAAGCATCCTTTCAGATATTGCTTATAGAAGGAATAGCTGGTCAGCCAGTCTATGGCAGGGAAGTGTCTCTGATAAGCCAGCTTGGCCATCAGCGACCAGAAGACTTTTACTACGTGCAGAGTCGCCTGAACGACCGAATCGGACAGGTCACCGCCGGGCGGACTGACCGCACCGATAACAGATAATGCGCCTTCGCGCTGCGGTTTGCCCTGGCACTGCACACGACCGGCCCTTTCGTAGAAAGATGCGATTCGGGCGCCAAGATACGCAGGATAGCCTTCCTCTGCCGGCATTTCTTCGAGGCGCGTTGAAATCTCACGCATCGCCTCAGCCCAACGGCTTGTGCTGTCAGCCATCAGTGCAACGGTGTATCCCATGTCGCGGAAGTATTCGGCAATAGTGATGCCGGTATAAACCGACGCTTCGCGGGCAGCTACGGGCATATTCGATGTATTTGCAATCAGCACCGAACGTCTCATCAGCGGCTCGCCGCTTCGTGGGTCTTTCAGTTCAGGGAATTCGGTCAGTACATCGGTCATTTCGTTACCGCGTTCTCCGCAGCCGACATAAACGACGATATCCGCATCGACCCACTTGGCCAATTGGTGCTGCACAACTGTTTTCCCCGTACCAAACGGCCCGGGCACACAAGCCGTCCCGCCTTTTGAGATAGGGAAGAATGTATCAACGACACGCTGACCGGTAACCAGTATTTTGTTCGGTTCCAATCTTCGTATGACGGCCCGCGCATTACGCACAGGACATTTCTGCATCATCTGCAATTTTGTTTCGCCGTCTTTTGTCTTTACTGTTCCGATTGTATCTATAACGGTATAGTCACCCTCTTTAAGACCCTCTATCGTACCATCGGCTTTCTGCGGGACCATTATTTTATGGTTGACCAGCGAGCTTTCCTCGACCTGTCCGATGATGTCACCGGAGCCGACCTTTGAGCCGTTATCGACGGTGGGTTTGAAGTGCCACTTTTTTTCTCTGCCCAGACCGGGCACCGTGATGCCGCGACTCATAAAAGCACCTTCAGCTTCATAAAGCGCGTTGAGCGGCCGCTGGATACCGTCGTAAATACTCTCAATCAGACCGGGTCCGAGCTCTACGCTCAGCGGGGCCTGCGTATCGACAACAGGTTCGCCCGGCCCGATACCGACGGTATCTTCATAGACCTGAATAGAAGCCAGGTCTTCATGCAGCTCGACTATCTCACCAATCAGGTTGAGCTTGCCTACCCGCACCACGTCGTACATTCGCGAGCCGGTCATACCTTCGGCCACGACAACAGGGCCTGCAATTTTTACCGTTCGTCCTTCTCTTGCCTCTGCCATTATTTGGAACCTCTACTAATCAGTTACTTTTCAGGACATTAATACCCATCGCCAGCTTCAAAGCCCGGCCGAGACTTCGCGTGGCGAAACCCTCGGATTCGGTAGTGAACGGAACTACCAGGACGCAGGGCAGCGTCTTTTGTCGAACAGCGACGAAAACCTGCTCAGCCTGCGGCGCGATGTTCTCAGCCACGACTACCAGTGAGTATTTTTCCTCGAGTATTTTTTTGGCGCTATCCACTATAGATTGACTCTCATCTGTGACATCGAACGTATCGACGCCCAGCGCCGAAAACGGCATCACAAAATCCGAACTGCCCAATACAGCTATTGCGTTTTCCATTATTCTCCAATTCGGTCCAGAATCAGTTGTGTCTGTAGATTGTTCTTCTTCGAGGTCAGTATCAGTCTGACCGTGCGAATCTTACCTTTTTTAGTCAGTAGATAAGCGATTACCGGCTGAGGTCCTGCCGTTATCTGCTGGGTCTGCTTAAGAAATCCCGCAATGTACTTGTCGGCGCCGGCATCGAGTTTCAGGAACGATTTGTTGGCTGAAAGATAATCGATGCCCGAATCGACCATTTCATAGTAGGGCGTCGCAAAGAACAAGTCAGAGACAGCCTCGTACCCGGCATCGAGGCCGTGCTTTAGACGCTCAATCTCAAGGTATCCGCCCTCGACGAAGACGTCGCGCAGCTCCGACTCGGTGAACTTGAGGCGAAGCATCGTTTTGATATTGAGGATATCGACCTGAATTCTGAAAAGACCTTCGAGAAAATCGCTTTTCAATTCACGTGCCGTTGAAATTTTGTAACGGGCCTGTGAAGCATCGAGGGCAAAGTCAATGTCTCTGACGTTCTTATTTTTGTAATATGCCAGCACCGCATCCTCTATCGCTTCCTGCATATAATCAGGCAGGGGGGTATAGTCCTCCTGTTCGAATATTTGCTGAAATTCATCCGCGGGTATGCTGCCTCCGTCGCTGTAATCAATGCCGACGGGTTTGTCCGTCAATTGCCTTCGCAGAGCAAGACGCAGATTTGCAAAGTCGTCCTTCTCCTTAAGCAACTGCACCAGTGGATCATCGAGCATCAGGCTTACAAACAAATCCCTCACTTCGGAACGTTTTTGAAGCAGCATTTGTTCGACCTGTTCAAAATCTTTCACCCCGGAAGACAGGGTGTACTCTGTGGAGCTCAGCATATCCAGTGCCGCAGCGAAATCCGAAGCATTAGCCAGGTCAACCAGCGTTGCCCTGCTGAGTAACAGGGTTTCGAGTGCACGCACTTTAGCAACGGCAAATGTGTATCGCCAGTCGTCACCACCTATGGGCGGATAGATATAAAAATCGATTGTCGGTGCCTGTTCAACTGCGTTCATTTATTCACACATTCGCAAACAATTCTTTAGCCAGCTCTATCTCCAGCTCTTTCTTCGCGTCATCGAGCAGCACCGCCAGAGAGACATTATTTCTGATTTTACCACGCTGTAGGATAAATCCGCCTCCAATTGCCTGTTTTTCCTGCGACAATCTGAGATTGCCGTGAAAACCGGGACCAAGCTCGCGATTGACCTGCTTGATAAACTCGTGGTCGAGCCTCTTTTCGTTTATATCGACAATGACTTCCTCGTCGCCGGTTTCGACCGCGGCTTTGGTAAGTTTCTTCATTAGCTGTTGGTACTGCTCGTCCGGCATCAGGGCAAGCTGCTCTTTGGCCTTGTCAAAGACCTCCTGCAGCAGTTTTCTTTTTTGTGCCAGGTATTTTTTAGCTATATCCATCCTGGCTGCGGCGAACATCTGAGCCTTTTTGTCCTCGGCCGCCTTTTTCGCAAGCTGGTTGGTTTGTTCTTTGTATTCGCTCAACTGCTTATCGAGCTGAGCCTGTTCTTCAGAAAGCTTTTGCTGAGCATCGGATTTTATCTTGTCGGCTTCGCCCTGCGCTTCGGACAGTATCTTGTTTATTACCTGTTGGGCTTCCATCTGCACGGTCCTGTTGATTAAAAATCAAAGTTTATTGTTTTATGCGGCAGCGGTCGCTGCGGCAGGCCAACTGATTCCGAACCACAAAATAAACAATGTTACCAGCAGTCCGAGAATCGCGTAAATCTCGACCATAACGGCGTAAACGACACCGGCCTTGAACGCCATCTCCGGTCTCTTTGCGGCCATCAAGATACCGCCGGCGCACACCTTGCCCTGCTGAATCGCACTAAACAGGCCCGCAATTCCGACAGGCAGGCACGCTGCCAAAATCTGCAGACCGAGTACAACGCTTATTTCCTCGGAAAGTCCGCCGCCGAAGAAATTCATCTGCAGCATCACGATGAAGGCGCCTAAAAAGCCATAGAAACCCTGCGTGCCCGGCAGCACGACCATAACGAACATCTGGCCATACCGCTCCGGTTTTTCACTGAGCACACCCGTTGCGCTCCTGCCGGCAATACTGATACCGACTGCCGAGCCGATACCGGCCAGAAAAGCCGCTAATCCCGCTCCCAGCAAAGCTAATGCCATTCCATAACTCATTGCCTGTCCTGCCTTTCTTGTATCAAAGAATTATTCATTCTTGCTGTCGATATATATGTATTCATATTGCCTGGTCAGAGGCTTAAACTGCCTGCCTCCGCCAATCAGGAACTTCGGGAAAAATTCGACATACTGCAAACGCAGTGTATGTACAAACGCGCTTAATACAGCCAGCAGCATATTAAAGATGTGTCCACCGATGAGAATCATTATCATAACAATAAATCCGACCAGGGGTATATCGCCGGATATTTTGGCGATAACGTTAATAGCCATGGCAAGTCCCGCCCCGACCATACCCAAGGCCATCAATCGCAAATAACTCAGCACGTCGCCGAGGTAAAACACACTGCTGAAAAGGTTGTAGAAACCCATTCCCAGCCGTGCCCCGATACCACCTTCTCGATGACTGAACAGGAAAATCATAACAGCAGGCACAATCGCCATATATCCGAAAATAGTACCGACCTCAGCAGGTATAGCTCCGGCCTTGCTCGCGCCGAACAGGACAATTGAGTTGAGCATAACAATCCAGGTCAACTGGTCGCATATCGCTGAAACAAAGTCCTTTTGACGGATGTTATGAAAAAAGGCGATGACCAGCCCAGTAATGAGCTGGAAGTAGCCTAAACCTATCGCCAGGCCGAAAAACATCATCGGGGTCTTGAACGGGTCGAACCATAATGCAAGACTCTTATCCTTCATACCCGGAATGAATTTCTGAACCGCGTCGCCGAACCAGCCGCCGGTCAGCGCACCGACGACAATAGTAGCTACCGCGCACAGGGCCAGCATATAGAGCAGTTTTTTATCGCCCTGCATCTTGATGATAAATACCGCAAGTAAGGCGAGCATCAACAGTCCATACCCGGCGTCTGCGATGCACATTCCGAAGAACACTGCAAAGAACGGGGCAAGAAATGCAGTCGGGTCGAGATTAAAATGCTGCGGCATTCCGTACAGACGCGTCACTACCTCGAAAGGTCTGACTATTCGTTTGTTTTCTATCTCGACGGGAACCTCTTCACCTTCGGCAGGAGCGATTTGAGAAACTTGAGCAGCTCCGAAACCGGCAATGATTTGTTCGAGCCGTTGATAATTCTTTTTTCTTACCCAGCCTTCGAGGATGACTGTCCGTTCGGTAGCGGGGCAGTCGCTGGCAGTCTGCTCTCTGTTCAGCAGGTTGACGTAATAGTCGTGCAAAATCTGCAACTTGACAAAATCTCGGGCCAAATCCTTTGCTTTGTCCTTCAGTTTGTTCAACTCTTGCTGCGCCTGTTGTAACTTCTTGTTGTTTTCATTTATCAGCTCGGCGACAGTACCGCTCATATCCTCAAAACTAACCGACTCAAAATCAGCCGAACGCAACAGCTTTTGAACGTCGGAGGCTTTATCTTTCAGGGACACGACAAGAATTGCGACTTGTGTGCCTGCGCTGCCGACCTGCTCGATTGCCGCATCGGCCTGCGACAGGGCTTCAGTTAAATTATCGAACTTGTTGACCGGCAGCAGACCCGCAAGGCAGGCTGTCTTTTGAAGCCCGGCCAGCTCTTTAACATCGATATCGAGAGGGGCCCAGGGCCGCAACCTTTTCAGAGTGTTCTGAATGTTTTCTATTTCACCGTAAAGTTTGTCAATCCCGGATTCGACATCCAGAGCCGACTTTGCCAGCTCATCTACTTTTTTATCTTTAATGACGCTGTCATAACGAGTCTTATCGACTACAACACGAGGCGCCAGTGCCGCAGTCAGACCTTTCGGTGTATCCGCATAATGCCGAAGGAAAGCTACACTTTTTGATACGAGATTGAGTTTTTCTTCCAACTGACGCGGCCTGTCACCCGATGTCTCAAGGTCAGGATAGTATTTGCTCACCATAGCCTCTTCGGCGTTCAGTATCTGGCAGATGCCGCTTTGCTGCAGCGTCTCCAGAAGCTGAGAGGCCTGTGACTTATGGCAGGCAATCAGGATTTTCTCCATTGAAGAGATGGCCATGCTTAGCCCTTAAGGTACTCCATTACTTTATCCGCTGCTGCGGGGATTTTTGGTGTTACTTTTTTTTGAAGGTCATCGCGGTCTCTTTGGCCCTGCTCGTCGAGTTTTTCTACTTCGGATTTTCCTTCGGCTTCGGCCTTGGCAGTTGCCTGGTCAATCGACTTTTTTCTTTCCTGCTCGGCCCGTTCCGTTTTCTCCTGCTTTTGTTTGCGGAACTGCTCGGCCTGTTGATGCGCATCGGCCTTGGCCTGCTCTATAATTTGAGTCGCCTGTTTCTCGGCGTCCTTTATTTTCTTTATGAGCTCCATTTGTTTCTCCGGATACCAGCCTTATCGATAGAAATGAGGAAGATATTATATTTTTCGGCTAATAACAAGGGATATAGGCAAATTTCTGGACTAAAGAAGCGAATCTACCTTTGCTGCTAACTGCTTGACATGGCTGAGCGACTCGACAAAAGCGGCCTGCTCGGCATCATTCAAATCAAGCTCGACGATTTTTTCGATGCCCCGAGCGCCCAATATCGCCGGTACGCCGACGTGATATCCGCCTGCTGAGTATTCTTTGTCGCAATAAGCACAGCAGCAGACAGTGCTCCCTGTATCTTGCAGGATTGCCTTAGCCATTTTAACAGCACCGGCAGCGGGGGCGTAATAGGCGCTGGAGCCGAGCAGGTTCACAACCTCGATACCGCCATTACGAGTCCGTTCAATCAAGGCCTCAATTTTATCTTCGCTGAGAAGACTGGTAAGGGGTTTATCGTTTACGGTTGTTAATCTGGGCAAAGGGACCATGTCGTCGCCGTGACCGCCCATCAGCATAGGTTTAACTTTCCGGCTGCTGATGCCGAGCTCAATCGTAATGAAATATGAAAACCGCGCACAATCCAGCTCACCTGCCATTCCCATAACTTTTCTTTTCTCGAAACCGCTGACCTTCGCCGCGGTATAGACCATTGCGTCGAGCGGATTGCAGACTACTATTATAAAGCTTCCGGGGGAGTATCTGACGATTTGTTCGGTGACGCTTTTAACAATACCGACGTTCTTTGCCAGCAGGTCGTCTCTGCTCATACCGGGTTTTCGCGGCAGACCACTGGTAATAATAACTATGTCGCTGCCTTTAGCCTTCGCCCAGTCTGTAGTACCCGTGATGCTGACGTCATAGCCGCTCAGCGGCGCAGCTTCTGCCAAATCGAGGGCCTTGCCTTGTGCAAGACCTTCGACAATATCTATTAAAACAATATCAGCGAGATTCTCCATCGCCGCCAGATGCGCTGTCGTAGCTCCGACGTTACCCGCCCCAACAATGGTAATTTTTCTGCCTGCCACGACTTCCTCCTGAGTATAAAGGACCTTGTCTTAGCCTAATCCGGCCAATTATACGAAGCTGGTTGTTTATTTCTAATGAAAAATCTTTTAGAACCAAGCTCATTATGATATAATAAGTAGTTACCACAATGGACGGAGAAAATAACAATTCGCAGGACATAGCCTGGACTGAAACGTTCGACGATGAATATCTGCCGCCCGGCGCAAAACCTCTTTGTCCAAGATGCCTTCAGCCGTGCGACCCGCATCAATACTACTGTACTAATTGCGGCTGCAACGAAGCGATAAATCCTCTGACAACTTATATACCTTATGTCCGCATTCGATTTAACATCGGGATTCTTATAAAGCTTTACCGCCGCGCATGCGATAGCGGAAATCCATTATTGCTCCGAATAATCTATGGAGCAATTGCGGTCTTCTGGGTATTATCCTTTATTCACTGAATCACATAGATTACCGACATTTCCCTGTCGGCACAAACCTCCATAAGTATTTATAAAGTCATCCGGACGTAAATAAAATAAAACATAGAGAAGTTAGGCAACGCAAGACATTCTTTTTGACAGGCGCTTGAAAATACATATTAACGTCCAACTCGTATGCATTTATCCCATATTAAAAACTTCGATGTTTTTCAATCTTTTGTTAAGTTCGCCATTTGGCTTTGACGATTATTATTAACAGCCTGTATCTTTCGTGATTAAAATACGAGTCAACGTCCAGGGGACGATGACTAACAAACCAAAAAAATTACACGGAGATACGGGCATTTTTATTACCCTATCGTATCAGGCTGCAAAGCTTCAAATCACCCAGTAATAGTTCCAATAAAAAGACCGCCTTTCAGTCCTCATCTGAGAGTAGAGTTTCATCCTGAAAATCATCGACTTTATGATTAACCGCTGTGTACCTGGCGCCGATAAAAAGGATTGCGGCGCAAAGTTACTATATACTTGACAATGGACAAATAGAGTTACATAATATCTATGTGAGGAAACTTCTGCAAAGGCCCCGGTATTGATATGCGTCTGGTTGTTAAAAAAGCGGATTCGGTCATAAACGAGCTGCAGTTCGGGTCCGGGCCGGTGAATATCGGCAGGCACGCCGACAGCCAGGTCTTCCTGCCCGACAAGACTGTCTCACGATATCACGCCGTCCTTTACAGCACACAGGAGGGAGACTGGATGGTCGAAGACCTCGATTCGGTCAACAAAACCTTCCTTAACGGTAAACCCGTCCACAAATCAGGTATCAAAAGTGGAGACACTCTTCGCATTGTCGATTTCACGATAGAGATTAATATCGAAGATGAAACCATCGCGGGTGAACCTATTAATCTGGATGATACTCTCACGACCGCTGTCGAAGATTCAGGTGACACTCAGTCAAAAGACCCACACGAACCGAAGGTAATCGTAAGACGAACGGACTCCGGCCGTGCTCCCGATATCAAATTACCCGTAGGCCGTTCCGCTGCTTTCGCGCAGGCCACTGAGGCTATCTGCAAGGCAAACAGCCTCGAAGGTGTGCTCAAAGTACTTCTTACAATCTCGGCCAGACAGTTTAGCGCCTTTCATACATGGGCGGCATTGAGAAATACACCAAGCGGTCCTATGCAAGTACACGCCGGGAAATCAAGAGATGGAAAGACCGTCAGCCTGGAGCAACTGAGACTAAGCGATAAGATTAATCAGACTATTGAAAAACAGCAATTTCTGCTCATTCCGAGGATACCTCCCAAGCGGCAAGAGCAGCCCATAAAGTCGGCATTGATTGCGCCGGTCGCCGGTGAAGGAGGCTGCTTCGGCGTGATATACATTGACAATGATATGGCCCACGAACGCTACGATATCAGCGACCTCGACTACCTGATGCTGCTGGCGATTCACACCTCGACCATTGTCGAGAACTTCTGAGGTCCTGCCCGCAATCTATTGCCTTTTATATTTGCCCATCAGTTGGCCCTGGGCGAGGATGTGGCCTTCCATTTTCTTCAAAAGAGTTTTTTTGTTGAGCACTTCTGCGGATTCAATCATCGTATCGAGAGCATATATTTTGAAGTAATATCTATGCGTACCGCTGGGTGGACAGGGGCCGCCATATCCAGTTTTGCCGAAATCAGTTATCCCCTGTCTTGTGCCGTCAGGCAGTTTTTCGTCAACAGGGAAAGCCTCCGCAAGTTCCTTTTTATCAGCGGGCAGGTTATACAGCACCCAGTGGACCCACGTTCCCATCGGCGCATCCGGGTCGTCGCTAATCAGGGCAATGCTCTTCGTACCATCCGGAAGTGAATCCCATTTCAGCGGCGGCGATATGTCCTCGCCGTCACAGGCATATTTTGGCGGTATCATACCACCCTCATTGAAAGTCGAGCTTGTAATTTTAATTTCCATAGTATTTCCTCCCTTATCATTAGCCTTAATTCCTAAATTCGTATCCAGTAATTCACAGACGCACCAGAGCATAGGGGCCTGGCCGTGCAGGTCCCCCAGTACTCTTGGTCTTTTAAGATAGTACTCAATATTATTTTTCTGACCCGTACCCGTGCATATTTCTCTCAAATTTGCTTTGCTATCCAGGTGGGCACATAGGGCGTCCCAAGCTTTTTGCACGGCGGGTCGGTATTCATCACCTTCGAGCCAGCCGTATTTGACTCCTGTAACCATTGCGTATGTAAACATTGCAGTACATGAGCTTTCAGCCCATGAATACTGGTAGTCAATCAACTGTCGCCACATCCCGTTTCCAGACTGGTATTTTAAAAGAGTAGCCATCATCTTAAGATAGCCGGCCAAAATCTGTTTTCTTTTTGGATGGTCCTTCGGCAGCAATTTTAGGACCTCAGTCAGGGCCGACGCCACCCAGCCGTTTCCTCGTCCCCAATAGAAGTGGTATTCAGGACCGTGGTAAAACAGACCTGTAGGCTGCTGCAGCTTTTCGAGATACGCGGCAATCTGTAATGCGGCCCTGTCCGCGTATTTGATATCGTCGGTGGCCCTGTGTGCCTGTATCTGCAGCATACCGACCATGTACATATCGTCAATCCACCAGCGGCTCTGATTCGTTAAACCGTCCTCGCGGGGATTCTTCCATTGCCTATCTGCGAAAGATAAACCAATCTCGAGAAATTTTTTGTCATCGGTTTGCATATAAATTTCCAGCGGTAGAATACCTATGACACTTTGGTCCACGTGCTGCCGCAGTGAAATGAGTTTATCATTGTCGAATATGCCGGCGTATCGTTTATTTAATTCGGCAAGCAATTCCTTATTGCCGGTAAGCCCGGCAAAACGGTATGCACTGTAAGCGGTACACGCCTCGGCATAGTGCAGGCCTCTGTCACCGTAAAGCATATAATCCTTACGGCCAAGCAGGTTTTTGACCAGTCGGTTTCCTATTTCCGTCGGTGTTTGGCCCTGTTTGTAGATGATTATGCTTTCGTCTGCCGTGGTGGGTAATAAGAGTAAATTAACAAACAGAAAAAGAAAAAAAGAACACGAAAGTTTTCTTGGACTAAAAATCATTTCGAGGTTACCTTCAATAATTTGACCTTATTTCAACGGTTCTATGGTATTATTCAACTCTGTGCCGGTCAAGCACCGATTAACTCTGCAATCCGGTCTTTCACCAAAAACGCTGCGGAAAGGAATGCAATCAGCCACATTGTAAATTTGACGTCACGGATTTTGCCGCAGACTGCCTTGATAACGACAAACGATATAAAGCCGAACGCCAGACCCGTGCTGATGCTGTAGCTAAGGGCAATCATCACCATAATAATAAAGGCCGAGAACGCCTCATCAAGCCTTGAAAAGTTAATGTTTTTGACTTCTTTGGCCATAAACAAGCCGACCATAATCAGCGCCGGAGCCGTGGCGTATTTAGGCACGATTTTAACAATCGGTATAAATACAACCGCCAGCAGGAACAACAGACCAGTAACGACAGAAGTCAGCCCGCTGCGTCCGCCTTGCTCTATGCCCGCCGCCGATTCGATATATGAAGTCGTCGTCGAAGTTCCGAAAAGTGCGCCTATCATTGTTGCAATGGCATCGAGACTGAGAAGCCTGTCGAGGCCCTTGATATTGCCCTTATCGTCGACCATTTTGGCCTGGTGACAGCACGCCGCCAGTGTTCCGACGCTGTCGAACATATCGATGAACATCAATGTGAAGATGCTGCCGAAAAAGCTCCACTTCAATGCGCCGACGATATCAAGCTTTAGTGCGATAGGAGTAATATTGATATCCATTGAAACAACCTGCTGCGGCACGGGCGTTAGTCTGGAAGCCATAGAAACCATCGCAGCGATAATGATTCCTATAAGCAGAGCGCCTTTTATTTTCATTATTTCGAGAAATACCATAACCAGCAAACCCAGAAGCCCAATCAGCATCGTGGCGGTAATCGGTCCGGCCCCGACTAAGGTTATATCATCTTTGACGATAATCCCCATATCCTGTAAACCAATGAACGTAATGAACAGCCCGATACCAACGGCAATAGCTGAAATAAGCGAAGCAGGTATAGCTTCGACTATTTTCTTACGAAGCCCCAGAAGCGTCAGAATCAGAAACAGCAGGCCCGAGATAAATACAACGCCCAGCGCACTTTGCCAGTCCATTTCACCGCTGACGACAAGGTAGGCGAATATCGAATTAAGCCCCAGCCCCGGCGCCATTGCGATAGGGGCGTTGGCGAACAGGCCCGTAAGAATAGTTACAAGCCCCGATACAATACAGGTTACAGCTATAAGGGCATTTTTATCCATACCGGTCGGGCTCAGGATATTGGGGTTCGTAAAAATGATATAAGACATTGTCAGGAACGTCGTAGCCCCCGCGACGACTTCGGTGCGAATACTGGTTTGCTTTTTCTCGAGTCCAAAGAAATTGTTGAGCATACAAGAGCCTCCGTGAAATCCTGAATCTCAATCAATGCGAGCGATAGGAGTCGAACCTACACGTCCCTAAGGACACAAGGACCTAAACCTTGCGCGTCTGCCAGTTCCGCCACGCTCGCGATTGTCGGGATACTCCGATTTACTCGGCTTTTTCTTTCCCGCTTACCTTCTCGATACGCTTCTCAGCTTTTTCGAGTATGCTCCTGCATTGCTTTATCAGGGCCATGCCTCTTTCATACTGACTGAGGCTGTCCTGCAGGGGTATTTGGCCTTGTTCAATCTTCTGCACAATGCCACCGAGGTCCTTGATTGCCTGCTCGAAGCTCATTTGTGACGTATCATCTTTTTCTTTTTTATCTGCCATAATTTACTCACAATATTATTTAACGAATCCGAGCACATCCGGTAGCCACATTGATAACGCCGGTACGAACGTCGTAATAATAAGCGTTACTACCATCGCCACAAAGAACGGGAGAATATGACGCATGATTTTTGTGACTGTCGTGTTCGTTACGCTGCAGCCGAGAAAAAGGCACGTGCCGACCGGCGGCGTACAAAGCCCGATACACAGGTTCATAATGATAATAATCCCGAAATGCAGCGGGTGTATGCCGAGCTTTTCGACAATAGGCAGAAATATCGGCGTAAAGATAAGGATAGCCGGCGTCATGTCCATAAATGTTCCTACAATCAGCAGCAGGGCGTTAATCATAAGAAGAAGAAGCACTTTATTGTTCGTAGTACTCAACAATGCCGCACTTATATCCTGGGGGACATTTTCCGAAGCAAGGACCCATGCCATCGCCATACTCGTTCCTATCAGCAGAAAAACGACGGAAGTTGTAATCCCGCACTGCAAAAGTATTTTCGGCAGGTCTTTAACCTTCACCTCCCGGTATATGACCACAGCTAAGATAAATGCATACAGCACAGCAATTGCCGAGGCCTCGGTCGGTGTGAACCAGCCCATAAGTATTCCGCCGATTACGATAACGACCATGAGAAGCGGAGGTATGGCCTTGAAGAACCTTACTATACCCTCCTTGACGGCAACTTTTTCACCCTTACCGTAATTGTGAATGATTGATATGACCCAACTGACAAAAATCAGTGACAGGCCCATCAAAAATCCCGGCAGGAAGCCGGCCATGAATATCGCAGCAATCGAAACAATCCCGCCTGTCGCTAATGAATAAACAATCATGACGTTACTCGGCGGAATTAAAAGTCCTGTCGTCGCCGCTGTTATGGTCACAGAGGCATTAAATTCCCGGTTGTAGCCCATCTTATTCATAATCGGGACCATAAAACCGCCGACCCCGGAGACCGCAGCAGTAGCCGAGCCGCTAATAGCACCGAACAACATACAGGTCAGCACATTAACGAAGGCCAGCCCGCCGCGGAACCGGCCGACGAGTACGTTGGCAAAATCAATCAGCCGTCGCGCTATGCCGCCATGACCCATTAACACGCCTGACAGGATAAAAAATGGTATCGCAAGCAATGCAAAACTGTCGATTCCCGTAGCTACCTTATGTGCCACTGCCACGAATGCGGGCAAATCTCCCATAGCCAGAAATGCAAGCACTGTCGAGATACCCATGCAGAAAGCGACCGGCACGTTCAAAAGCAGCAGTATGACGAAACTCACGACCAGAACTAATACAGGCAATTCCACGTTAATATCCTTTCACAGTCCCTTTATTCCATCGGCTCTTTTTAATCGATTCCCTCTTCCACGTGCGACGTCGTCGGCTCAATCACAATTTTGCCTTTGACCAGCTCGGCCAATCTTTCGCAAAGGCCGATTATCGAATACAGCACGAGAAAGAACCCGCTGATGGGTACCGCCAAATAGACGTAACCGACCTTGACGTTAATGGCAGGCGATATCTGTTCGAGCCTCAGCGTATCTACCACCAGCTCGACTCCTCCGAGAATCATCACGGTAAAACTGAACAACGCTACGCATAGAAAAGCGAAAACCTCGGTAAACACCCTTATTCTCGCCGGCAGTTTGCCGACAAAATAGTCGATACCAAGGTGTGCACCACGGCCGAGGGCTACCGCCGCTCCCAGCAGTGAGACCCAGATAAGCATAAATACCGCCAGCTCTTCCGTCCACGTGCTCGGATTCTTTAGAATAAAGCGGGTGAATACCTGCCACAGTACGTCAATCACCAGCACCACAACGACTACCATAACCAGCAGTTCCAGTGAACGATCCAATATCTTTTTTATCGTTTTGAACACGGTTACTTTACCTCCTGAATTTGCTTAATAAGCTCGCCTATTTCTGTGCCCTCGAATTCTTCCCAGAGACTTTTAACAGATTCCCTGAAGGGTTCTTTGTCCGGATAGCTGACATTAACGCCGGCTTCGGCGACTGTTTTCATATCGCTTTCTTCGGCCTCGGTCCATATCTTTCGTTGATATTCGACTGATTCATCCACGGCCTCCTGGAGTATCTGCTGAAACTCCGGCGACAGGCTGTTCCATACATCCGTGCTGATTATCAGAATGTCTGGCAGTCTTGTGTGCTCATCGAGAGCGTAATAGTGACACACCTCGTAATGCCTGGATGTGCGGAACGACGGCGGATTGTTTTCCGCTGCGTCAACAACGCCCTGGTCCAGCGAGGTATAAAGCTCGCCCCAGGCAATCGGTGTCGGCGACCCTCCCATCGCATCGACCATCTTCATTGACATGATGCTTTTCATAACGCGGACTTTCAGGCCCGTCAAATCGGCGGGGCTATTGATTTGCTTTTTGGAATAAAAACTCCTAGCCCCGGCGTCATAATAGCATAATCCGCGCAGGCCCTTACTTTGACCTGCCAACAAAAGCTCTTTGCCTATAGGGCCATTCAAAACTATCCAGTAATGTTCGGAATCTCTGAAAAGATAAGGAATACCGAATATCTTCATTTTTGGCACGAATCCTTCCATCACAGCAGTCGCTGTCTTTGTAATCGCCATATAGCCAAGCTGCAGTGCCTCTATACATTCCTTCTCGGTGCCTAATTGTTCATTCGGGAAAATCTCCACCCTCATCCGCCCCTGCGATTTCTCCGCGACTTTTTGGGCCATATATACCATTCCCTTGTGCACCGGATGGGTTACATCGAGACTGTGGCCCAGTTTCAGCACTACTTTTACATCTGTGTCTGTATCCTGTTTTTTACAGCCGATACAAAATAATACGGCCAAACAAATAAATATTATGTTCGTATTGTTCATTACGTATTACCTTTATTTTTTACATAAGTTTTTCAATTAGTACACTTTTGTCGAATTCTGCCGGTGCACCGTTAATCATCACGTTTTCAAGGACAAGGGCCTCGACGTCACTGATTATATTTTCTTTTGCTGCATTATTAAAAATGCAGTTTTTAAGACTGACATTGGTTATCGGTGAACGCTCGTAACCTTTGAGATACAGAGCGTGTTTGCTTTTCTGGCTGACGACGTTCTCTAAATTTACATTCCGAACGGACGGTGTAAAGTTCCCACTATCACCTTCTTCATAGTAGAAATTAATTTTCAGCACGGCCTCGCGAACTTCGCCGATGGTTACATTCCTGACGTACACATTTTCCACGAAACCGCCGCGGACGGAATTGGTCTTGATTCTTATCGCCCGTTCGAGATTCGGGCTGTCCATCGTACAGTTCTCTGCGAAAATGTTTCGTGATCCGCCGGTCATCTCACTGCCGATAACCACACCGCCGTGACCGTCTTTCATCAGGCAGTTGCGGACAATTATATTTTCACTCGGTCTGTTGAGACGCCTGCCGTCATTATTCCTGCCGGCTTTTATGGCGATACAATCGTCTCCGGTATCGAAATAGCAGCCCTGGATAAGAACATCCTTACAGGATTCGGGATTACAGCCGTCATTGTTAGGGCCGTAACCGATAATTTTCACATCCTTAACGGTAATGTTCTGCGACAATACCGGGTGAATATGCCAGAACGGGCCGTCCCTGATTGTAATTCCTTCTATAAGGATATTTTTGCATTTGTACGGCTCAATCATATTTGGCCTTAACAGCTTGCCGCCGAATTGTCTCTGCTCGACGGGTACGCCTTGTGCACCCTGCTCAAATAGTGTGTTTCGGTCGGGCTCCTGTGTTTTTTTCCATCGCCACCAGTTATCATCGCTGCTCTGGCCGTCCAGGGTGCCTTTACCTGTTATAGCTATATTCTCCTGTTCGTAGGCATAGACCAGCGGTGAATAATTCATACACTCCACGCCTTCCCACCGTGTATAAACCGCCGGAAGATACATATCAGGGTCCGTCGAAAACCTAATCACGGCCCCATCGAGAAGATGCAGGTTGACATTGCTCCTAAGATGAATCGCACCGCTGAAAAATTCACCGGCAGGGACAACCACTCGTCCTCCGCCTGATTCATTAGCTGCCGTTATTGCTTTTTTGAAGGCCTCGGTACAGTCTGTTGTTCCATCTGTGACTGCGCCGAAATCGGTGACATTGAAATCCTTATCCGGGAACTGTGGGGTTTTAATCCTGGTTAAAATTTCATCAACTTGTTCCCATCCGGCGTTTGCCGTCCTGAGAGGTACTATTACCAGGGCAAGACAGGCAATTATGCTGATTGTAATCCTTTGTTTTACCATGCACCCGTCGGATTTAACCGTTAAGCTGTGTTATTGTCTATTTTAGTGACCTTACTTTCAATCAAATTCTCATTTGCGAGTTCCGTAATCAGTAAATCCGATAGTTTGACGTCTTCAACAGACCTGACCACAAGGCCGTTCTTTTTGCTCATGGTGATACTGTATCCCCGCCCCAATACCGATTTGGGATTCAGGGCCGCCAGCCGGTTTGACTGGGCGGTAAGCTGCATTCGCAAATCGTTTATGCGAGTTTTTATCATTGTTTTTGCACGATTTTGCGCGTTGTTTAGCTCGACAATTTTTTTGGTCAAAAGTCGGTGCGGCTCTATACCGAGCACCTTCTCGAAAAACATATTCATCTTGGCCCTGATTTTCGCCAGCATGTCCTTGACCGAATCATTGAGTGTAAAGCTCAATTCATCAATTCTCTGTTGTCGCAGTTGCAGTACCCATCGCATTCTGTCCGACAGGTTCCCGGCGAAATAGTCCAGCTTTGCCGAAACTTCTTTGACATCCGGTACTGCTACAATACCTGCCTTGGTCGGCGTCGACGCCCGAACATCAGCTACGAGGTCAGCTATAGTAATATCAATCTCATGCCCGACCGCGCTGACCACAGGAATTTGCGAATCGAAGATAGAACGTGCCAATACTTCCTCGTTAAAGGCCCACAAATCCTCAAGCGAGCCTCCTCCGCGGCCTATTATCATCATATCGAATTTGAACTGCCGGTTGCGTCGATTAATATCTCGAATCGCCTTGGCAATCTGTCCGGCTGCGTGTTCACCCTGGACCGCAACAGGATACAAAGAAAGTTTCACACAAGGCCAACGGTTCCAGATGCTCTCTTTAATATCGTGTATTGCCGCGCCCGATTCGCTGGTAACGATACATATCCGTCTGGGGTAGGGCGGCAGGGGTTTTTTATGTTCTTCTTTGAATAATCCTTCCGCTTCGAGCCTTTTGACCATCTGTTCAAACGCAATCTGCAGTGCACCAACACCTGCCGGCTGCAATCGCTCGACAACAAACTGGTATCTGCCTTGCGGCGGGTAAACGTCAACAGAGCCTGTCGCCAGGACAGCCATGCCGCGCTGCGGTTCAAACTTGACCTTTACAAAACCGCTTCGCCACATCACACATGGCAGTACCGCGTCGTTGTCCTTGAGTGAGAAATAGCAGTGCCCGCTGCTGTGCCTTCGCCAGTCGCTGATTTCGCCTGTTACCGTCAGTCGAGACGGCAGGTTATCTTCCAGCACCCTTTTGATAAGGCCCGTTATCTGGCTAATCGTATAAATTTGCCTTTTTTGACTTGCCATCAGCCAGATTATATGACCACAGGCAAATCAACGCAACTTTTTGCATAACCTGATACATGCACTTGACTTATAAAAGCGTATCGGGTATAATGACAGAATAAAGAGGGGTTGGGTTTTAAGGATGGGTGATGCAGGCATACCTTGAAACAATTGGCGTATTAGCCGTAGCAGTATTGGGATTAATGGCAGGCAAGACCTTTAGCGGCCTGAAACGTCCTTACTGGTTGGGCGGTTACTGTTTGTCCCTGGCGCTGACTACTTTATTGATTTTGCCTCGTTTTTATTATCCCGCACATTTTATGCCCTTGTTGAACACCCTCCTGGCCGGCCGAATCAGATTTATTATATTAGGTTTTGCGGTAACAATCGGCCTGGTTGCACCTATAGACCGCCTGCCTTATCGCCTTGAACAGATTCTTGTCTGCGTACTGATGTCTGTTGTAATCGGCTGGTTTACTGTAATGCCTTTTCTGGCCCCGGCATTACTACAGCCCAGCCTCGCATCATTGAAGACAAGGATTAACAGCCAGGGTATCTGTTTTCAGAGTACCGATTACACCTGCGGCCCCGCCGCGGCTGTTACTGCTCTGAACCAGTTCGGCATTAATGCTGACGAAGGACGTCTTGCCATACTCTCGCACTCAAGCCCGGTCATCGGAACTCTCCCGCAATGTCTCGCAGATGCACTTACACAACGGTATGCCGATAAAGGTCTGGATTGCTCGTTCCAATTGTTTGATTCAATCGACCAGCTCAGGGACGCCGACGTAACGCTCGTTGTTGTAAAGGACCATTTTCTTGCCGACCATTGCATCGCCGTTCTGGATGTTGGTGATGATAATGTCGTAGTAGCCGACCCCGTCCTTGGCAGGTGTGTCATTTCTCGAGAGAAATTCGCCCACAAGTGGCGTTTTTCCGGAATAGCTATTAAACGCCATCTAACAGAGCCGACCCTGAACCCAATTACTTCCGGTCCAAGTCATTCTTCTTCGATTTGACCTTTATATATCCGTGTCTGAAGCGCTCCCTGCCACGCCGTCCAGCTCGAATCGCTCAGCTCATTGTCGATAGCCTGTCTGACCTGTTTAATCTTTGAGTCCATATCGTCAATATAATTGACCATGAACGCTTCGGCGGTAGCCGGAAGCTTCGGCGAGCCAAACTCATACTGGCCGTGATGACTGAGCACAATATGGCCGAGCGAATCGAGAATACCCTTGTCAATCTGTGTACCCTTGGCGGCCAATATGTCGGCCTTTTTATAAATCATTAAAAGCCCTTTGCCGATATGGCCGATTAGCTGTCCCGAATCGGTGTACTCAAAAGCCATCTCATAAGACAGCTCTTCCGTCTTGCCGATATCGTGCAGAAACAGACCCGC
>CAZOVR010000026.1:0-41717 GCA_964583405.1 uncultured Pirellulales bacterium | reverse complement strand
GTAGAGCGACTGTTGATTTTTAGACGCTGATTTCACTGATTTCACCGATTTTAATACAGTTTTAAGTGAAAAATTCATTGTTTTGACGTTTTTAGACGCGGATTTCGCGGATTACGCGGATTTTGCTTTGCTGCAGGCGTTTTTAACGCCTTTTGCATCCATAGGCACAAACCTCCCTGCAAATTCATTTGCCGCGCCGGTTTGAAGACTACGTCTGCTTTTCCTTCAGAACTTGCATCAAAGCCGACATATCTTCTGCCAAAGCTTAGATTTACGCTGTTTTTAGCCACAGATTCCTCAGATTTTATTGATTTACAGTCTTCCGTTGTCTGCCCTCCGTCGACCGGTCTTCATCCTTCGCTAAAGCTATGGAGGATAAATTTGAGTTGCCTCCGTCTTCGCTGAAAGACAGCTACGCCGAGACAGGTAAGTTTACAATTTATCAAACAACGGGGGTATTATACCATATTTTGAACTTTTGTCAAGGAAAAAGTGTGGTTTTTTTGAAAAAAATGCAGATTTTTAATCGCTGATTACGCTGATTAAGCAGATTTTTACCACGAATGAACACGAATAGGATTTGCTGCGGCGTCTGCGGCGCCTGTGTGTTCTCGTTTTAAGGTTCTCTGCAAGCCAGCTTGCTCAAACCTTGCAACTCGACCGCTGCTTCTCCGGAGCTCCGCTTCAAAGCCAGTATTCCATTATTTACACTGATTAACACAGATTAAGCCAAATACTGTACGAAAAAATCTTTTTTTATCCGCGGATTACGCGGATTTTTTAGAATTGAATAAAAGACAATTTTGGTTGTTATTTTGGGGTAAAAGGGATAATATTTAACTGCGGATTTGGATTCGTACTGCGTCGTGCGTACTGCGTACAGCGTGATTTTAAAATGCGGATTGGGGATTTTGAATTGATTATTGATTAAGGATTATTGATTATTTTGAGGTGCGGATTGTAACAACAACGAATGAACACTAATAAACACAAAGTATTTTTAGACACGGATTAAAACTGAAATAACAAGGAGGCTGCGAATGAGCGCTGACAAACAATGTTTCTTCTGTTACAACGAATGCAGAGTTGATGCGTTGCCTTCATTATCTTGCTCAAAGATATATTGTTGCAGCTACTGCGGTCAGTATTTGTTGGATCTGGAAGATAGTGCACGCTTGTCGGGCCGAGAAGATGATAAATTCAAAATAGCATGTGTATTGAATGAAAGGCGACTAAAAGGTTCGGGTGGAGTAGCATTGAGCAACAAGACAGATATGAATCGCGAGGTTTTAGATTTTCCCGGGATTTCAATAGATGCTATATTGAGTGCATTTCCTAGCAAGGCCAGTGATTTTTTTGATCGAACACTCCTCAATTTAAGCCGCTTGCCCAAAAAACAACCTTTCGAGGTTATCAGTCTTAACTTAGCAACAAACAGAGATGGTTTGCATCTGTTTATACCGGACCAGCGGGGATGTGAAGCTTTTTTAGGCGAATTGGCAGAGCAGGGGTATATTAGATTTCAGAAAGGGCCAACTGGTAGCATTAAGGTCCATATCTTTTCTCTAACTGCTAAATTTTGGGAAATAATAGAAAAACTGCAAAGAGAAGAAGTGGGCAACAAACGTGCATTTGTTGCTATGTGGTTTGATAAATCGATGGACGATTACTATAAAGATGGTATTGAAAAAGCAGTTGAAGAGGCGGATTATATACCAGTAAGAATAGACTTACAGGAGTTCAATAATAAAATCTGTGACGAGATTATCGCCGAGATTAAACGCACGAAATTTTTGGTTGCTGATTTTTCCGGATTGCGAAGCGGAGTATTTTTTGAAGCAGGCTTTGCCAAAGGACTTGGCATGGAAGTTATTTTTACGGTTAGACAAGAGGATGTAGAGGCATTAAAAGAACATTTTGACACGAGGCAATATAACCACATCGTATACGATTCACCTGAAGACCTCCGAAAGAAACTATACAATAGAATCGGTGCAACGATTGTTTAGAGTGCTGTGTATCAAGGTTGCACAGAGCTGCGCGTTTGGATGGCGGGTCCTTCGACAGGCTCAGGACAGTCAGCTTGCTCGAACCTTTCAACTCGACTATAGATATTGACATATCTTTTGCCAAAGCCTATATTTACGCTGTTTTTAGCCACAGAGGCCACCGAGAGCACAGAGTAAGCTTGGCTGCTGTGATACGGCCTTTGCCTCTGAAAAATTGAATCTCCTGACAAGTTCACTGGTCACACCGTTTCAATATTTCCATCTGCATCGACTTCGTCTTTAGCCAAGCTAATTCCAAACACTGATTCACACTGTTTTTAATGATTTTCAAATAGTTTTTGAGGAAAATACGTTGTTTTTGTGGTTTTTGGGCGGTTTTATCAATATTCGGAGTTCGTTATTCGATATTCGTAATTCCTTATGTTATATTCTTATATAACATAAGGTTGTATTATACCATATAATGAACATTTGTCAAGGGAAAAATAGCATTTAATCACAGATTTCGCAGATTTCGCAGAAAATTTGAACCATGAAGGACAGAAGGGCACGAAGAAATATTAATTTTCTCAGACACTGATTTACACAGATTGACACTGTTATTAGATATATTCACTAAAGACTAACGACTAAGTTTAACCGCGGATTTCGCGGATTACACGGATTATGGTTTGTCGGGGTTCGGCAAGGCCGAAGGCTGCATTTTCAAAGAAAAGATTTCTACAAGCAAGCTTGCTCAATCTTGTTCTTTTCAACTGCCTTTGCTCTGCAATTTACGCCAAATCCTGAACGATTTTCCTTAGACGCTGATTAAGCGGATTTTGACTTTTCGCAGTTAAAAAATGTACAGGACACCTTTTTTAATTCCCTTGACTAACAGTAGTAATGAAATTGGTAAGCCACAGATAGGAAAGAAACAGGATTAGAGCATTACCAATTAGGAAACGGTTGAAATCCTTACGCTTTTCTGACCACCTTTTCCACTGTGCGATTGTTTTAAATGCAAACCAAGCACCTATAAATGACCAATGATTAGTGACCATGAACACAGGAAAAGCTGAAAGTTCGAATAACCCTAAGATGAAGGAATGCCAATTATCATTATATGCTTCTTCATTAGAGCCAAAACCCAAAAAGCATCTCCAGAACTCATTGGCATAATTAGAAATGTTCTCGCAAGAATTCATAGCTTTGAGTGCTACTATTATTATCCGCACAATAAGACAAGCGACAACAACACTAAATAAATACGCTAGTACATTCTGTACTTGCCACATTCCAATTATTTGAATCGCTTCATCTTTCATGTTCTAATCTCCTTTACTGTCAATTACCGCGTAATCAACCGCAGGGATTTCCCTTTACACTAAACATATTATAGCTCCAACTTTCATTAAAAGAAAGGGAAATTGGCGGGCAAGTTTTTGGTTGTTATTTTGGGGTAAAAGGGGATAATATTTAACCGCGGACCAAGATTCGTCATACTTCGAGGGAGCAAGTTTTGGGAATTTGTTTTCAGACACAGATTAAAACTGATTAGCACAGATATTTCTTAGACACGGATTTACACCGATTAACACTGATTTTTGTACTATCGACTAACGGCTAATGACTGACGACTAATTTAGGTGGTGGAAAAGGTTGTATTTTTTGTCTGTTTAACGATATAATGTCGGTTTGAAGCCGGAAGAGATAAAGGAGTAAGCAATATGAATAATGGTAAAGATCTCGAGTATTTCAAACCTGAGGTCATTCAGCTCAAAGAATATTACGATGAAAGATGGCTTCAGGACAAAATCGGAGAGGATCCGAGCCTCCTTGGCCTTGGAGATTTGTCGGTTATTGAGCGTGAAAGAAAACAAATATCCGGGGGGCGCATTGATTTTCTTTTGTACGATCGAGAAACAGAGACGATGTATGAAACAGAAATAATGCTGGGTGTCTTAGACGAGAGCCATATTATTCGAACGATCGAATACTGGGATATTGAAAGAAGACGTTTTCCCAATAAGGAACATATAGCTGTAATCGTAGCAGAAGAAATAACTAATCGTTTCTTTAATGTAATTTCACTGATGAACCGGGCAATACCTATAATTGCTATCCAAATAACTGCAAGCAAGTGGGGAAGCAAGATTGCTTTGACCTTCACTAAGGTGTTAGATGTATATGAAGAACCGGAGGACGAGGAGGTCATAGCTGGAGAGACTGTAGACAGAGTGTATTGGGAGAACAAATCAAATCTGAAATCCATAGCAATCGTAGATGAGATTATTAGTATTGTCAAGAACTTGGGTTTTCAGGCAAGAATAACTTATAATAAGTACCACATTGCTATAGGAACACCAAAAAGGAATTTTTGTTGGTTTCATCCTCGCAAGAAAGAGGGGTATTGCCATTTTGAGATGCGTGTTGGGAAAGAGAATTTAGATTCTGCTAAGGCAATCTTGGAGGAAACTGGCGTTCCTTTTAATCACAAAAGAGATGATGTGATCGCATTGTCGATACACATGAAAGTATTCAGCGAATATAAAGAACAATTATCGGAATTGATTGAAGGGGCATGGAAGGCGTACAGTTGAACTGATACGTTACGCCGAGGTAACATCTCTCAACATTCCGCCGTCGTCAAAAACTATGGCGAACAAGAAAGTTGGGGCTAACCAAAATGGATTCCCGCTTTCGCGGGAATGACAATATGAACCTTTCTTTTTAGAAACGGCGTTAATTACATATTTTTCTACAGGCATCTACGAAATCCATTGCCCGATTCAACATTTTTTCAGCCTCGACTTCGGATATTTCAATTCCGGCTTCGTAATCACTTTCCTGTCTTAAATCGAACGCTTCTCGAAGATATTTATGATAAACAGTGTCAATCACGCCTGTTGTTGCAAATAACTCACCGAAGGCCGATATGATACCACTATGCGAGCTGCGATTGACATTCTTCGTTAGCAGAACAGCGGCAGCCGAATGAAACATTGCATAATAAGCTCTGTTGACGGTAGCTGCAAATCGCTTCGAGCGCAACAGCAGTTGTGCATCTTCGATGCACTCAGCAGCCTTTTCAAAGCGTTGTTGTATCTCCTGATTCACGCTTTAATTCCTTCTTCTTTAATCGCTCTATGGATGGCGAAACGGCCGAAGTCAAAGTCTGAATCTGAAGTGAGAAAAAAACTTATAAGTGTTTTATGATTTAAGCTGACCTGTGAGCCCAATTCGCTGATACGCTCGTGTTCGGCAAAACGGTCGGCGACGTCATCCAGCACGATTGCGATGTCAATATCGCTGTCCTGGTTCAACTGGTCACGTACGGCAGAGCCATAGAGATACACTCCGCGCAGCCGAGATCCGTAAATTCTCTCAAGCTCTGCTTTTACCTGTTCGGCCATGCCCAGCGCTTGTTTCCTTGTAGTTACCATAACGCCAATATGATACCCCCTCCACACAATATATTCAATAAAAAAGCCCTGTCCGAAACGACCGGAGGACAGATGACAGAAGGCGGACGGCGGAAGACAGAGGACGGAGGTCTGAGGGGATTAAATACCGAATGCAGAATATCGAATTAAGAAGTAAAAAAATCCGTGTCAATCCGCGCATCCGTGTCCATCAGTGGTTTCAGTGGATTTTATCTTTGAGGATTTGGCGGAGTGTATCGAAACGATGACCCACGGCAATGCCCGTGGGCTAACAACCCCCAGACGGGCCTGGGGGCTAACCGGAATAAAAAACCCCGCCACTTCCGAAAAGACATCGGAGAGATGGCGGGGCTAAATATTTTTGATTCTGGATTCTCGATATGGATACCTGCCTTCGCAGGTATGACAAATAAGTAATTGCCTTCGGAAATTCCAAGAGTGGCAGGGCTAAATATTTTTGAGCATTGCAAAAAGTCGGCGGGAGATTTGAAACTCAATCCACACGTTATCCACATAAAGAACTTACGTAGTGTAAAAGGTGTTAAGAATAAATTTTTTTCGCGTGTAACCTATGCAGTGAACACCGCTTTTATGACGTGGAAAAGAAATCCCAACAAACCTGATTGATTTGTCTTTACGTCCCTGAATAATAGCATTAATCGTACTGAAAAAGAGGAAGGAACCGAAACATACAGCTTTGGAAAGCACCAATGCAGACTGTAGTCACGGAAGACACAATAACGGCCATAAATGAGCAGCTTGCTCAACGTGTCGGCCCGCAGAAATACAGGATTTGGTTCAAGCACTCGACCAGACTTGGCGTTTCAGACGGCTATCTGAAGGTCGGTGTGCCGAACTTGTTTATAGCAAGCTGGATTGAAAACCATTTTGTTAACGAATTGAGTCTGGCCGGCCGCGAAGTTCTGGGTACGGATATAAAGGTTACTTTCGTTGTTGACCCGGAACTGTCGGGCAGTCAGAAAAAGACTCAGCTTGATTACCAGGCCCAACTGGTCGCAAAGGCCCAGGACCGTAAGCGTCCGCCGGCGATGAAGCCGTCGAATGCCCGGCTGCTCAAACTCAGCCTTGACGAGTTTGTCGTAGGTTCGAGCAACGAGCTTGCTTATAACGCGGCACGGGCCGTTGTAAACGACCAGAAAAGCCCGTTTAACCCGCTATTTGTTCACGGAGGATACGGGGTCGGCAAAACGCACCTGCTGCAAGGGATATGCAATGCGGTGTCGCAGCGCCGGCCCGAGACTGGGTGGCTTTATCTTTCGGCAGAGGATTTTGCCAATCAGTTTGTGCTGGCCTTGAAGACACGAAAGCTGGAGGCTTTCCGCCGCCGGATGCGGCAAACGGAGTTGCTTGCCATCGACGACATTCACTTCTTGGCCAGCAAGCCATCAACGCAGGAGGAGTTTCTGCATACGTTCAACGCCATTGACCTTGCCGGCAAGCAGGTCGTTTTAGTATCGGATGCACATCCGAAGATGATAGGTCAATTGAGCGATAAGCTCGTCAACCGGTTCATCAGCGGTATGGTCGTTAAAATAAATCCGCCTGACCTCGAGGTGCGGCGTGAAATCTGCCGGCGATATGCGCTAAGGATGAAAAAGCACGTGCCCGAGGGAGTAATCAGGTATATCGCGGACCATATCAGGACAAACGTCCGCGAGCTCGAAGGCGCTCTTATAAAAGTAATCGCCTATTCAGCGTTGCAGAACAAGCGTCTCGATTTGCATATGGCCACAGAGGTTCTCGCCGAACACCTGGCGCGGACCGACCCCATTGTGCACATATCCGATATCGAAGCAAGCGTCGCTACATTCTTCGGCCTGACGCCCGCCGATATACACTCCTCGAAGAAGGACCATGCGATATCAACGGCACGTCATTTCAGTATGTACCTTGCCCGCAAGCATACGAATATGTCCAGCCCGGAGGTTGGCAGATTCATGGGCGGCAAAAATCACGCCACCGTCCTGTTGGCCTGCAAAAAGGTCGAGGATTTGCTCAGTCGAAACGCTGAGATTCGCTGGCAGAGCCCGACGGGTAATAAGATATCCAAGGCCCGTACCATCATCAGCAAGCTGCAGGAATCTATCTCCAACAGATAACGGCATTGGTGTATCGGCGGTTTGCACAGGCATTAAATAAATCCTTGTCGGCAAGCGGCAGTTCTGCTATAAAAACCACTTCCATCGTTAGCTGAAACGGTTTTTGGAGAGATTTATGGCAACGGCATTAGAGTATTATGACCCGGAGATTTATGAACTGATAAGGCAGGAGAAGGCGCGCCAGAGCGGGTGCATCCGTTTGATACCATCGGAGAACTATGTCAGCAGGGCGGTAATGGAGGCCAGCGGCAGCGTTCTGACGAACAAGTATTCGGAAGGCTATCCGGGCAAGCGATATTATGAAGGGCAGCAGGTGACCGACCTGATAGAGACGATGGCCCGGCAGCGTGCAACGGCCCTGTTCAAGGCCGAGCATGCAAACGTTCAGCCTTATTCGGGCTCTGTGGCTAACCTAGCGGCCTATCTGGCTGTGGCTGAGCCGGGCGATACGATAATGGGACTGCTGCTGACGCATGGCGGGCACCTGACGCATGGCTGGAAGAATACGATATCGAGCAGGATATTCAAGTCGGTGCAGTACCCTCTTAATCCCCAAACCGGCAGGCTCGATATGGACCAGATTCGCAAGATGGCGAAGGAGCATCGGCCAAAGATAATCGTATCGGGTGCGACGGCGTACCCGCGTCAGATTGACTTTGCGGCTTTCGGTGAAATCGCAAAGGAGGTCGGGGCATATCATATAAGCGATATAGCTCACATCGCCGGACTGGTCGTGGCAGGCATCCATCCGAGTCCGGTTCCCCACGCCGACATCGTATCTACTACTACCCACAAGACGCTCCGCGGACCGCGGGGCGGGATGCTGCTTTGTCGCCAAGAGCTGGCTAAACAGGTTGACAGGTCGGTGTTCCCGGGTTTGCAGGGCGGGCCACATATGCATACTGTAACTGCGATCGCCGCGGCGCTGGCCGAGGCGAATACACCTGAGTTCGTATTGTATGCGAAACAAATAGTCAAAAATGCGCGGGCACTGGCAGGGAAACTGCTGGAGTATGGGTTTGACCTTGTTTCGGGCGGTACGGACAATCATCTGTTACTGATAGATTTGCGGAATAAAGATGTGCCGGGCAAGAAGGTAGCCAAGGCCCTGGACAGGGCTCGGATTGTCTGCAATTACAATACGGTCCCGGACGACCCGGCGCCTCCGTTCAATCCGAGCGGACTGCGGATGGGTACGCCGGCAATGACAACGCGGGGAATGAAGGAACCGCAGGTTGAGCAGATTGCAGGATTTATTAAGAGGGTCGTTGAGAATATCGACAATGAATCGGTGATTGAAGAGGTTGGTAAAGAGGTGCTTCTGTTGTGCTCGCATTTTCCCGTGCCGGACCACTTTATTGTACCCAACAAAAATAGTGCGAGCAGCCCGCAGTAATAAGAACCGTTTGTTAGAAATTCACTCTTAATCCGGCGTAGAAGGTCGTGCCCGGTCCGTAAGGGAAAGAATTGGGTTTACCTACATAGGCGAAGGTCGGCACGTAAACTTTTTCATTAAAAAGGTTCTCAACCTTGAATGTAAAAGACGCACGTCCCTTAGCTATTTCCAGCCATTGTGAAGCATCGAGGACGAGGTTTAAGGAGACCAGATTCAGGGCCTCCGGATTAGGATTCAGATGAGGAGCAGTGTTCATTTTTGGCATCTGGCCGAAATGATTATAGAAAAGCGCTAAGCTGCCTCGGTCCCAGGTATAAGAAGTACCGAGTTTAACCATAGTTTCAGGCGCGACGCTGGGATTAAGGCCTTGGTCGGCCTGGTTGTCCTGAGTCATAAAAGAACCGATTAACTGCCAGCCTTCGCTAATTTGTCGCTTAAGTTCGAATTCATAGCCCTTGTAAAGATGTCGTCCGCCGTTCTTGTACGATGTCGGAGTCACACTGTAGTCATAGATTATAAGGCCTTCGATATCGCTTATGAAATAAGTAAAGGCAGCGTAAGTCTTCTTGTCATGATAAAAGATCTGGGCGTCGTAAGTAGTAATTGTCTCCGGCAGAAGGTCGGAGTTTCCGACGAGAATCGTCGGGTCATAGAGGTCCGACTCCATAGCGATAGGTGCACGGAAGGCTTCACCTCGCAATAGTTTGAAGCCCCAGTTCTTAAATGGTGTGATAACCAAACCGAATCTTGAGATTGTGTCGGTCGCTCCCTGACCTGAGCGGTTCCACTGAAGACCGACGATGCCTTTTACGATTTTGCAAATCTGATAGTCACCTTGAGCATAGAAACTCTGCGGCTTATTGTGATATGAGGGGATGGACTGATAGTGGTCGCCATTAGTAGGATAATCCGAGCGATGCTCCAGGAGGTATCCGAAAATCAGGTTCGCCTTTTCAAACGGCCTTGTATAGAGGGTTACCTCACCGAGCACGTCAGCGCAGTTATTGCCGATTCTCTTCTGAGCCGGACCTGAGAGGCTGTCCTCCTGAAGGTTAAGGGTAAAGTTGAATTCGAGGTCCATCTTTTTGCCGAGAGGAAACTTCGAACCGAGGTTCGTGAATAATCTTTTATTGCGGTTTTCATGATGAGGATTTGCCCAGGAGGGCACCACGCCCATAGCAAAAGTATCAACGTCGGCGCCGAAGATGTCGAGTTTCAGGCCTTTATAGTCTAAATGGAACGCTGCTGATATGCTTTTATCGTGCTGGTTTCTCGTATCATATACACCCGCCAAGTCGGTCAATCGATAGGAGTATCCCTGCTGACCGAAGTTTCGAAATGATGCTATATATCCTAAATCACCGGCCCTGCCTGCTCCGGTGACAGTAGTTTCGTAGTATCCGTAGGTACCTATCCTCTGAAAAACCGACCACTCGTTCTGGTCGGGAATCGGCCGAGACCTGAGATTTATAACTCCGGTAAATGCGTTTGTTCCATACAGCACTGAGCCCGGCCCTCTGACTATTTCCACACCGGCCAAACTGTCGAGCGGAAAACCCATGTAAAGAGGAATATTATAACCTATTGAGCTATCACGCATTGGCCTGCCGTTCCAAAGAATTAATGTGTGATATTCGCCGTGAGTTGCCATATCACCGCGAAAGGCAGCCAGATTATTGGAAAAACAAAATGAATGCCGGGTATAAACACTTGGCTGGCGCTGCATCAGCTGCTGCAGGTTTCTGTCCCCATACAGCTCAAATTCATCCCGAGAAACAACAGATACGATACCCGGGGCTTCGAGCGGGTCTTCCTCAATTTTTGAAGCTATCGAGATGTTGACCTCAAGCAAATCTTCAATCGACATACTTGTGAAGTCTACCGAATCGTCCGATTCCTGGTGTCCCCGGCAGACCTGCGAAGTGATGCTAAGCAATCCCAAGAGGATACAGGTGAGCCTCAGGCTAAAAGCAAGACAGTGTTTTTTGAGGACATAATCAGGCACCTACATCCGCTCCTATAATATAGAACCCCCATATCTCTTTTTATTTAATGAATGATATTTCGGCGACATTGACGACTAAGTTTATGTTTCAGTGAAGATTATAGATGTTTACGTGGTTAAAATGTTTAAGAAGGGCAGTGATTATGGGACGGTGTTAGTTTTTTTGGTGGGTTTACCAGTAATGATGCACGAGGGGACGAATTTGGTTCTCGTAGATACCCTGTATCTCAGCCATTGTTTTATCTGTCAGTGACGGTAAATCGGCTACGGCAAAATTTTCATCGGCCTGTGCGAGGCGTTTGGCGCCTGGGATTGCGCATGTAACGGCGTCAAACATTAAAATCCATCGCAGGGCAAACTGAGCCATGGTCATATCGGCAGGGCACAGGGCCTTGAGCTTTTCAACGGCTTGTAGACCTGTTTCGTAAGGGACACCCGAAAAGGTTTCACCGCGGTCGAATGCTTCACCGTGGCGATTAAAGGCGCGGTGGTCATCAGAAGCAAATGAGGTATCGGTTTTCATCTTGCCGGTAAGCATACCGGAAGCGAGTGGTACTCGCGCGAGGATGCCGACCTTTCGCTCTTTAGCCTGGCCGAAGAAAAGCTCGGCAGGGCGGTATCTGAACATGTTGAAGATTATCTGGACGGACTGTACGTTGGGATACTCTATGGCCTTGAGGGCTTCTTCAACTTTTTCGACGCTGACGCCATAGTAACGAATTTTGCCGGCTTTTACCATATCGTCAAGGATGCCAAATACTTCAGGCATATAATAAACCTCGGTGGGAGGGCAGTGCAGCTGTAGCAAATCGATGGTTTCCGTATCGAGGTTTTTGAGGCTGCGTTCGACGAATGATGAAAGGTTTTTACGATTGTAACCCGCTGCGGTGTGTGGTTCGAGGCGTCGGCCTGCCTTGGTGGCGATGTATATTTCGGGGTTGTCACGGTGGAGCTGTGCGAGTAGTCGTTCGCTGCGTCCGTCACCGTAAACGTCAGCGGTGTCGAAAAAATTAACTCCGATCTCTACGGCACGTTTCAGGGCTGCGAGAGACTCACTGTCATCGACAGAACCCCAGGCTCCTCCAATTGCCCAGGAACCAAAGCTGACGGCTGAAATTTCCCATCCTGTGCGTCCAAGTTCACGGTATTTCACAAAAAGGACCTCGTTCTGACGTTCGATTCCATTAAACAGCTTCAATAGTAGAAGGGGGCTTTGTAGCAATATTATAAGTTACACTGACGATTCCGGAGACATCACGGATAATCTCGCGGGCAAGCTTTTCGAGGGTTTCGAACGGTAATCGAGTCGGTGTTGCAACACGAGCATCGAGGCTGTCCCAGCATCGGATTTCAATCTGCTGACCAAAGTCACGTTTGCCGTCGCGCATACCAGTAACCCTGTCAGCGTGAAGAATTGCCATATATTGGAATGCCCCGGTATTGTTAAGTATGCGTTCGACGATGACAGTGGCTTTTCGGACGGTTTCTATACGCTGGGGCGTTATTTCGCCTATTACGCGCGCTGCAAGGGCGGGACCGGGGAATGGAATACGTTCGAATACTTCAGAGGGCAGTCCGAGGGCCTTACCGACCTTTCTGACGCCGTCTTTTCGCAGTTCAATAAGTGGTTCGATAATTTTATAGCCAAATGCCTGCTGCGGGTCAATACCGAGCTGTTCGAAGACGTTGTGCTGTCGTTTGATTCCTGCGATGGTCTCGTCAATATCTGTAAGAATCGTTCCTTGCAGGAGGAATTTTGCATCGCTTTCTTTTACTATTCTGCCGAAAACGTTTCTGTAGAATGTCTGAGTTATTGCTTCTCGTTTTTCCTCTGGGTCCTCTATACCGGCCAGAGCGGCAAAAAACTCTTTTTCGGCATCGATTATTTCGACTTTGACTCTGAGTGTTTTGAAAAGTTCAACAACGCTTTCGGGTTCGCCTTGGCGCATAAGGCCGTTCCGGATAAAAACGGTTTTGAGACGGTCACCTAGAGCGCGATGTCCTATCATGGTGACGGTGGATGAATCGACACCGCCGGAAAGAGCATTTATGGCTATTCCATCGCCAACGGCATCCTTGATTTGTTTAACCTTCTCGGTAATAAACTTTTCAGTCTTGAGCTGTTGTGCGGTTATCTCTGTAATCATTTTCCGGCCTCCTTTTCATGTGTAATTCTGTGTTGGTCGGGAGTTTAACTGCTATGATACAGAGCTGTCAAGGGAAAGGCTAAAATCGTCGAGGGCAGGATAAAGGGCAAGGCCATAAACACCTATCGGCAACGTCCTATAATATATGTTATGTTTCATTCAGGCAAACACGGGGTTTTTTGTGTTGAGGCCTTAGAAGGCGTTTTGAGGGCCGTATGGGTCAATATAAGACGCACGAGCGACTGTATCAGTAAGGTTTTCCCACGTGACGACAGTTCTTTCAAGCAAACCTAGGTTTTGCAGTACTATGGATATATTGTGCGCCGACTGGTCTGAAGTAAGGCTTTTGTCAATAAAATTTTGCATGTCTATGAGTGAACCGGCGAATTTGAAACGATCACAATATAACAACGCAACCTTATAATGAAGTTCAAGTGTATTGAGGTCAAGATTCGTCGGCGACTGGAGTAAATCAAGGGCCCGGTTTTTTTCAGATGTCTCGTAAAGGCATATAATGAGCTTGTTTCTTGCACGGTCAAAGGTTGGATTTAGTTCGAGAGCCTGAAGAAAGGCTTTACCAGCCTCGGATAAATCGCCGAGGCACATCAGCAAAAGGCCCAGACGATAGTGTAAATCAGGATTGTGTGGATAGTCGATAAGCTCTGTTCTGTGTGCATTTATAATGACTGCCAAGTCGTCACTTTCTTCATTACCGACGTCATAAGCCGGATAGTTGTGCCTGAATCTGAGCGCAGCGGTTTGTGCAAAAAGCAGAGCACTATTCGGCTGAATTGCTGCAGCAAGAGATAATGTTGCAGAGGCCTGGCGGGTATCACCGGAGAGTTTTTGTGCCAAGGCCAGGCCGATATAGGCGTCAACAACACGGTCGTTCATTTCAAAGGCCTGGTTGAAGCTCAAAGCGGCAAGGTCGTCCTGCTGTTGCAGCAGATATTGAGTACCAAGTTTTACGGTAGCTTCAATTAAATCGGGACAAAGCCGCAAAGCCTGCTCGTATGAGGCTACCGCTTCTGCAGTAGCACCGAGCATAGCGAGAAGGTCTGCCTGTCTGAGGATGAGCTCAGGATTGTCCGGATGTTCCTGGAGTTGCTGCTGGACGTGTTCGAGTGCGTCGTGCAGGTGGCCTTGTCGAAGCATCTGTTCGACATCCGGGTCTGAGCCGAGAAAATTGTCCGGGTGTATGAGTATGGCAGTGTTGAAGGTGTCAACGGCCCTGTCGTAACGTTCCGCTACGATATAAAGATAGCCAAGTGCGACGAGCGTGTATATGTCATCGGGATATTCTTCTCTAAGCAGCTCGTACTCTCGTATGGCATCGTCGAGACGACCTGATTTGAAGTAGATTGCAGCAAGTCTCTGTCGGGGCAGTTGGAGGAAATTTTTGAACTTGAGACAATCCTGATAGAACTCGACGGCCTGTGCCTCGGCGCCTGTTCTTTCGTGGCAGTGGCCCAGGGCGTACAGTGCCATTGTATTGCTGGGCTGGCGCATATATACAGAATTGAACTCCTCGATGGCTTCTACCGGATGATTCATCTGAATGGACAGGGCCCCTGCCGCCATTCGTCCGAGTACGCAGGAAGGATTATCGAAGAGATATAGGCGTAATTGCTCACAGGCCTGCTGAGTCTTCTGACAGTGCGCAAGGTCGATTACCTTTACGAGCAGACGGTGCTTATCGGCTTCGAGGACGGCGGCTACAGACGGCGAGATATCGAACCAGTGCCAAATCAAAGGAGCGGCCTCGATAGTTATCCCCCTGCCGATAATGCCTAAAAGTACGCTCATAAACGTATTCCATAAGGCAATACAATAACCCTGTTGCAATCCGACGGTAGTATCGGCACGTATCAGCAGACGGTTAAGAAGAGCGTGGATATATTAGCGGCAAAATGAAGGTTTATCGGGGCTTTGAGTTAGGATTGTTCGTTATGTGAGGATTGTTAAGAATTTGCGAACAGGTAGTGCGGACGTTGAACAGTAAAATAGTTAACCGGTTAGTGACAAGTCGCCGTATCACTTATCCGGCGCTGCGGTGTGAACCTGTTTTTCTACCTCGCTCAGATAAGCAAGCGTGCGTTCGAGCTTGTCGGAAAGGTGCTTTAACTTGAGCATAGTTCGTACTCGCGTCAGCAACTCCAGCTTATTGACAGGCTTGCTGACGAAATCGTCGCTTCCGGAATCGATTCCTCTTTCGATGTCACCAAGCTCATTCAGGGCGGTTACCATAATAATCGGAATGTTGGTCGTGGCAGGGTCGTTCTTAATCCTCCGGCATACTTCAAAGCCGCTCATTTTAGGCATCATTACGTCGAGCAGAATCAGGTCTGGCGCGTCCCTGCCGACAATACTCAGGGCTGTCGGGCCGTCATTAGCGGCAACAGTAACACAATCCATATCTTCGAGATAGGCCTGAAGCAATTCGAGATTCTGCTGGTTGTCGTCAACGACCAGAATCACCGGCGTCTTTTCGTCAATACTCTGAAGCTCTTTTTTAGTCATGTCGAACCCTTTTGCATACTTAATCTCCGGATGGGACCGCCCTGCTGCTCAGTAGGCCCTCGGGACGGGGCATAATTATACCCACCAGTAAGCGATGAGGCAAGAGGCGTATTTATCGCTAATTCGCCTTCAGGGCATCTATAATGGCCATGCAAAACGCCGGCAGGTCGTCCGGTTTTCTGGAAGTAATCAGATTTCCATCCACTACGCATTCCTGGTCTACATAGTCGGCACCGGCATTTATGATATCGTCTTTGATTGCCATAAAACAGGTAGCTTTTTTGTCCTTATATATATTTGTACTGCACAGCAGCCAGCCGCCGTGACATATAGCTGCGATTATTTTACCGGAATTGACCATGCGGTTTGCTAATTCTATCATTTTCTCACTGCGCCGCATAAAATCGGGGGCAAAACCACCCGGTACAATCATACAGTCATAGTCTTCGTGATTGACCTCGGATGCGGCGAAGTGTGAAACACAGGGGTAGCCTTCTTTCGATGGGTAGGTTTTGTCGGCCTCGTCGGCGATAAAGTGGACTTCGCAGCCTTCTTCCTTTAGCCGGTAATACGGGTACCACACTTCGAGCGTCTGGTACATCTGGTCGACCATAATGGCGATTTTCCTGGTTTTCATTTCTGCTGTCCTTCGGTTTCCATAGAGGTTTCAATATACTGCCTAATCTCCGGTCTGATATAGATAGATTCTATATCGACCAGCCGCCCTATCGCCTGGGCACAGAGTGTCGCCGATTCAGCGGTCGGGGCCTGGGTATCGAGAAAGAATATATTTTTTCCTTTTACATTGCACAGGCCCCCGCCAGCGCCACCGAGGGGCTCGCTGCGGACCTGTACGCCGTTATCGGCCAAAAGAGAGAGCAATTGCTGTAATATGGACTGGCTGTTCATGTCCGTAAGTCGATTGTACAAAAATGCTTATATTCAATCCTTTGCTCAAGAAAAGGACACTTCACGGTCGATATAATTAGCGGAAGAGTTTTGCGCAGAGATTCTATACAAGGATATTTACTTTGACAAGCACCATCACAAAGCGAAAGTCGCTGCATCAGGAGCTGGCTGAAAACAAACGCCAGGTCGAATCGCTCGAAAAGCAGATTGAAAAGCTCGAACGGCTCGCAGGTATTGGTACAGCCGCTTCGATGATTCTTCATGAGATGAACAACCTTTTGACTCCGCTGGGTACTTATTCGGCATTGGCGCTGCGCAATCCGCAGGACAAATCGCTTACTCAAAAGGCGCTGCAGCGAGCAAAGAAAAACTGTGAACGTGCAGTGAAAGTGGCTGAAGCTGTTCTTGGTATGGCAAACGGTAATAACCACGAAAAAAAGCTTCTGAAATTGGCGGAGCTTGTCGACGATGTCTTTGAATGTCTTTGCCGCGATTTCACTAAAGACGGCATCACCGTTAAGAAGGAAATCAGCAGTGATTTGACAGTATGTGCAGCACCGGTTAAATTGGAACAGCTTATTATGAATCTTGTGCTTAACGGCAGAGCGGCCCTTATGGAAACAGGCGGTGGTACGCTTAGTATATCAGGCGAGCAATGCGGGCAGTTCGTTAAAATCAAGGTCGCCGATACCGGCTGCGGTATGGATAAAAAGACCGCCGGCAGAATATTCGAGCCGCTCTTTACGACCAAGGCAGGCGACGGCGGCTCAGGCAAGCCTGGAGCGGGACTTGGGCTTGCCTTCTGTAAAAAAGTTGCCGAAGAGCATGGAGGTACGATTTCGGTTGAATCCGAGCCGGGGATGGGAAGCATTTTTACGATAGTGCTGCCCCGGAGTTAGCAAGGTAGTGCCGAGCAGTGTCTGTACTCTACGAAAACATCGGTCATATCCTGTTTATGCTGCTTCTGTTATGTCTTTCGGCTTTCTTTTCTGGTTCTGAGACCGCGTACTTCAATTTAACGCGCAGACATATAGAACAACTCAAACACTCGCGTCATCACGTTAACAGACTTGCAGCCGATATAGCTTTACATCCGAGACGGCTGCTCAGCGCCCTGCTGCTGGGTAATATGATGGTTAACGTGTTGTATTTTGCAGCATCGAGTATTCTTGTATTGCGTTTCGAACGGCAGGCGGGCGTAACAACGGCTGCTTTTGCGGCTTTTGCTTTTTTTACCGCCCTGCTGCTGTTGGGTGAGATTCTGCCCAAATCACTTTCATACGCCAAGTCAAAAACAGTCAGCATTTTTGCAGCATTAGGTATATATGTTCTGGTCAGGGTGCTGAGGCCGGTTATTGCTGTTTTTCAATTCTTAATAATCACACCGTCTCTACGACTTTTAATTGGCTCGGTAAAAGAGCCTCGGCCGATGAGCGCCGATGAATTCAGGACACTTATGGAGCGGATAAGAAGCAGCGGATTCATCACTGCCGCTGAGCATCGTCTTGTGGGTGAGATTGTCGGTCTCAATCTTTTGAAGGTGCGTCACTGTCTGCGTCCGCGTGTGGATATGCCGGCCTGCGACGTAACCGACACGCGCGAAACGGCAATCAGATTTATGCGCGACAATAACCTTGTGAAAGTGCCGGCTTACTACAAAACAATCGATGACATCATCGGATTTGTTTATCTGCGCGACCTGCTTGCAAAGCCCGAAATGAAAGTCAGCCAGGTAGTACGGAGGCCGCAATTTGTACCTGAGCAGAAGACCATCGAATCGCTGCTCGAATACTTCAGACAGACCGGAACGGATACGGCAATCGTAGTTGACGAATATGGAGGGATTGCCGGTACTATCAGCCTTGAGGACGTAGCGGAAGAATTATTCGGCCCAATCGAGGTCCAGCAGGCTGAGCCTATTGAGCAAATCGGCCCGTTGAAATATCGATTAGCGGGAGAACTAGCGCTGCACGACTGGGCAAAGAGCTTCGGGATAGATTTTCTGGAAGCTAAATTTGCAACTATTGGCGGGCTTGTCAGCTATTTACTGGGCAGGATTCCACGACAGGGAGACACGACGCGGTTAAGGAATTTGACCTTTACCGTTGAAAACGTACAAAAGAACCGTGTCCAGAGCGTAATTCTGGCACTTGAGAAATCTGCGAATAATGACAATTAACATCATATATGTGCTTATTTTTGTGGTCTGTGTTTTTCTGGCAGGTTTATTTGCCGGGGCAGAGACCGGTGTGTACCAGCTCAGCAGGCTGCGTCTGCGCCTCGGTGTCGAAAATAAAAAGCTGCCCTTTGTGATGCTCAGCAGGAGTATGCGGGACAGCGCCGCCCTTTTGATTTCACTGCTGCTCGGGACGAACCTTGCGCACTATTTCGCAACCAGCGGAATGACGTACTTGGTGCTTGGAGCAGTAGAAACCGAACACAGAGCCGAGCTGTTGGCGACATTGATAAGCGCACCGATATTTTTCATTTTCTCTGAGTTGATTCCCAAGAACCTGTTTTTTTACAGGGCGGACAACCTGATGCCGGCCGTTTCGCCTTTTATATACGTATTCGACAAGGCCGCGAGGTTTTGTGGTATTACACCTCTTTTAAAGAAGCTCAGTCGGGTCCACAGGCATCCGGGATATTCTGACGCGGCAGTTGGAAGAACATCGCTATCGACATCAAGCGGATACTTCGAGACCATTCTGATGGAGACACATGAGGAGGGAATGTTAAGCAGCACACAGGCCGAGATGGTTCGTCGTCTGGGCAGAATATCAGAGATGCCCATATCAATGGTGATGACGCCGATGGCGAAGGTCCCACAGACAGATGTGAACTCGTCAAAAGCCGACCTGTTTGAGCTTTGTAAAAAGTACCCTTTTACGCGATATCCGGTTTACGACGGATGGGCGGGTAATGTGATTGGGCTGATTAATATATACGACTGCCTGACATCGGATAAGGACTTCACAAGTCTGCATGATATGCCTCGGTCGATTCGCAGGATACCGCCGGACACGACAGTCATGGACGCGATAGATATTATGCAGAACGAAAAGGAAAAGATGATGCTGGTGGCGCGACAAGGCCGTCGACCGGTCGGGATTGTAACTATGAAGGACCTTGTTGAGGAGCTGCTCGGTGAGCTTACCGAATGGTAGTAAAACCGATAAGACGAAGAAGGAGAACCGGACGGTAACGAAACTGCTGAACCTGATTCTGGCGTCAGTTATCGTTTTTTTGTCGCTGTCACTACTCGGTAACAGCATGACAAAAGAGCTGGGCCGGGATGAGCAGGTTTACTGCACAGCTGGTTATCTTACTGCTCAGAGCAAACTGATTTACAGAGACTTTTCCTATATAACACACCCGCCCTACTATCCTCTGCTCCTGGCCCTGCTTTATAAAGTAACGGGTACAAGTTACTATCTCCTTGCCAGCAGGGTCTTATCTGTAGTCTTTGAGTTCGGCATCCTGCTCTGTATCGTTGCTATCATCAGAAGCACACTAAAAAGATATCCCAAATTTACGGCAATATTTTCATTATGTGGTCTTTTAATCTACGCGATGAATCCTTTTGTCACATACGCCGGCGGATACGCATGGAACCACAGCATTGTCGTCCTATGTGTACTTTTTTGCCTGTGGCTTTTCATAAAAATGGACCCGAAGAAAACCAGTTTCCGACGGCTGTTAATAATCGGAGCGATTCTTACACTTGCTGCTTTTATCAGGCACACCACTGCTCTTGTCTATTGCGTATTCGCTGTAACGATTATGTTTATGGCGCCGGGCCGGCTCAGGAAAGGCAAGGCCACCGCCCTGCCGTTTATCGCCGGGTCAGTGGTCCTTGCAGCCTGGCCGCTGATAGTAATAAGCAAAGCGCCTGAGGCGTTTTTCCTGAACATCGTTCGAATACCAGCTTTGAATGCGGTATATCTTCGCGAAACAGGAATAATGTATAACAAATTATATTTGACAAAAATCGCTCTGCTCAGCCCTTCTTATATTGGGCTGATTATCCTCGTTATTTACCTTGTGGTTCTTCGCTTCTTGCCGGCAGACGAGTCCTCAACGTCCGATAAGCGAAAGTCGCGACTTTTTGCTTCTGTAGCGGTGGTTTTTGCAGTGATAGTCTTCATTCCACCAATGATGTGGATTCAGTACTGGGCTCTGCCGGTCGCGTTCATCGTAGTTGCCATGGCTCATCCTTTGAATCAATTATGTAATTCTGCTGCAAAAGATTCTCGTAAGAAATCCTATCTGACTGCAGCGATGGTTCTTTTATTCATAGCTGCAGGTGCCTGTTTATATGACGGTCTGCCTTCGGCGATTTTCAATGTTATAAACGTTTCCAATCCGGATACGTGGGTGCCTTTACGCGTTCATAAAATTTCAGAAGACATTCATAGCAAAGCCGTTTCTGACGGACCGGTCCTGACGCTCTCGCCGCTGTATGCGATTGAGGGAGGCGGCGAGATATACCCTGAATTCAGCGCCGGGCCTTTTGTCTATAGAATCGCGGACAGGCTGAGCGAATCACAAAGGCGTATCGTGCACGCGGTCGGACCGGCTGAGCTGAAAAAACTCATCGAATCAAGGCCTCCGTCTGCTGTGATACTCGGCACAGAAACAAAGCAGCTCGAAGAGCCGATTTTTGAACAGGCAGTGCAGCCGGACTGGTTGAGGAAGTCTTACGGCGAGAACGGGCCGGTAGTTTACTTTCGCCAATAAGCCGAAGCTCGGTTGCTGTCACGGCGAATTATCGTCGATAACAGCTTTCGCGATATCGTTGATGGCCTCGCGGGTAGTGCCGTTGGCGCCGTTTGTTATGATGCTGAAGATGTAATCTTTGTCGGCTGTACTACAATAGCCGGAAAAAGATTTGACTCCGTTGATGTATCCGGTCTTGCCGATGACTTTGCCCTTGTACTGCGGCTCGGTGAAGTACCTGCCTATTGTCCCATCTACCCCCCCTGCTGCCAGGGATTGCATATACATCTGCCTGTTTTCGCTTTTATATATGGCACTCAGCACGGCAGTAATGCAATCGGGAGAAAGCTTATTGCTACGGCTGAGTCCACTGGCATCGTCGATATAGAACTTGTTCGGCCTGATGCGCAAATCGGTAAGAAAATCGCCAATGAGCTTTCGTCCGGCGGGCCAGCTTCCGTTTTTGTTCGCATTGGCGTTTGCAGCGATTGTCTTCAGAAGTGCTTCGGCGACAAGACCGAGACTGTCTTTATTGGCCCGGTCGAGGCAATCAACAATCGGCTTATGGAAGGTTATCAGAACCTTCAGGTCTGAAGGATTGGCAATGCCTTTTTCGATGACCTGGCCGGATATAGTGATATTGTGTCTGGCCAGATTCTCCGCGAGCAGGAACGCAAAAAACGCAGCAGGCCTTTCAATGGCCACACGGAAAGGTCCTTGTTTAATTTTGCATTTGCCCCTTAGTAGGATTGTATTAAGTGTTTCAGTGCGATAGGCACCCACTGAGCCCGAACCGGAGGAGACAGCTCTTACCTGGTTTATAGTTTTGATGAAGCTGGTTTGCGGGTCGATGTCCACCTGTATATGACCTGCCCGGTTGGTGCAGGTAATCTCGATACAATTGCCGTTGTAATTGAGGCCGCTTACTTCGCAGGCGTACCAACGGTTTAATTCTTCGGCAGGCCAACTCGGATGTACCCGTTCATCGTCGAAAATAGTAGTATCAACGATTATGTCCCGGATATTATTTACGTCGTTATGAATAAGGGCTTGTGCAATCTCCCGGAAAATCCAGTCTTTCTCCCGGCCATGTTTTATGTCGGTGATTCTGTCGCCGAGCAGCGGGTCTCCGCTGCCTATAATTACAAGGGTATTGCCTTTGAGGGCGACGGTGGTCTCGAAGGCGTAATCGGGCCCGAGATAATGCAGTACCGCAGCAGTAGTGATGAGTTTCATATTCGAGGCCGGGGTCATCGGCTCTGCGGCATTTTTGGCGTACAGTCTTTTGCCGGTATCCGCCTCGATTATATCAATGCCGTATTGGACGTTTTTTTCCGACGGGCGGGACAAAATCCGGTTAATTGAATCTCTCAGGCTTGCATCGGCGGGACATACAAGGACTGCGGCGATATATGCGATATATACAAATAAAGAGGCCTCGGTTCTCATACCGAGGCCATTTTATAGAAAACAAGCCCTTCATCAAGGGTCTTGTCATATTCATTTCAGAAATAATCAGGCTCGCCGCCGCTTTTCCACTTGATATTGCAGCCCATACTCGGTTTCTGTTCGGCCGGCGGCTGTTTATTCTGCAATAAAACATCAAGAGCCGTCCGCAAATCCGCACCTGTTACAGCGATGCCGTTGCCGGGTCGGCTGTCGTCCATCTGCCCGCGATAGAAGAGCTTACGGTCTTTATCGAAGAGGAAAAAATCCGGTGTGCACGCGGCACGATAGTCCCTGGCCACTTGCTGAGTTTCGTCAAAAAGATACGGAAATGTAAATCCCTTCTGTTTTGCAAGGACGGCCATCTTTTCAGGGGCGTCTTCCGGATAATCTTCCAAGTCGTTAGAATTTATACCGACAACGGCGACGCCCTTGTCCTGGAATTCTTTGATAAGCTCAATCATCTCGGTGAGCACATGCTTGACAAACGGGCAATGATTACACATAAAAATCACCAGCAGGGCTGGGACCGCCCCGAAATCAGACAGCGAAACAATATTACCTTCGGTATCCGATAGCTTGAAATCCGGAGTTTTTGTCCCCAGCGGCAACATAGTAGAAGCAGTAACAGCCATTATATTGTTCTTTCCCTAAATCATTAAAATTACTCATCTGCCCTATAAAAGTCCGGTCAGGTTTCTTATCTTTTTACCTCTCCTGAAGGCAAATGTTCGATGCGGAATTTATTTTATCAGGTGGTTTGAACCTGCATAGGAGCGAAGTTATTAACGACAGGCTCTATGAAATACGGCCTTGCAATTGCAGGCGCCGTCTCCAGCACCTCCTGGAAGAGCTGCCAGTAGGCACGGCCTATACGAGGCCAGGTGATAGAGCGACCATATTTGTATGCCTTGGCTCGCATAGACATAGCAAGGGCCGGATTTGCGAGAATTTCAGTAACCGCCTTGGCCATCTGCGCAGGGTCGCAAAAATCAACGAGTCTTCCGCGACCATCGGCAAGCAGTTCCTGAGCGGCCCAGTACGGAGTCGAGACGACCGCCCTGCCGGAGCCCACTGCAAACGCAAGAGTTCCGCTGGTAAGCTGTTGCCTGTTCAGATAAGGAGTGACGTAAACATCGGCGGCCTTTAGGTATTGAAACAACTCGTTATCTTCAACAAAACGATGGTCCAGTATTACATGATTGTTAAGGCCAAGTCTGCTTATCATTTTTTCAAGTTTGAGCCTGTAGACAGGCCCCTCGTACCGCAGAACCTCGGGATGGGTCGCACCCAGAACGATATAAACGGCGGAAGGGTCGCGGACTATGATGTCGGGCATTGCTCTTAACATCAGGTCAATTCCCTTATTTTCACTGAGCAGGCCGAAGGTCAGTATGGTTTTTCGCCCGGCCAAACCGAGCTTCTGTTTGAAGCGGCTGGTTTCGGCAAAGGGCAGGTCTGGTATACCATGGCCGATAAGCTCAATTTTTTCTTCCGGTACGTAGTAAATCCGCCGGAGCAAATCGACTCCGCACTCGTTCATAACTACAATTCTGTCCGAGGCGTCGCATACTTCGGTCATAGCGTCAAAGAAGTCCGGCTGGGGCTCTTCAAGCACGGTATGAAGCGTTGTTACGATGGGTTTTGTGAGCTTCTGCAGGAACGCGGGCAGGAAAGAGCCGTTCGGCCCATAAAACAGGCCGAACTCATACTGGAGACTGACCAAATCAATATCACTGTGATTGATAAGATTCGCTGCGAAAATGTAATCAGACTGATAGAACTTTCGGATTACTATTCTGACGGGCCCATCATAAGCGAGCCTTGCATCGGTTTCCATAGCGAAAACTTGCGGCTCGAAAACATCATCCGCCGCTGAGCCGATGTTTTTGACAAGGTCACAGGTGAACGTAGCAATGCCGCATTTTCGGGGCGGATAGGAACCGACAAAAGCAATTTTCGTCTTCTGAAATTTCGTCCCTGAAATTATTCTTTCTGCCAAATCTATAGACTCCTTTCTACAGATTGTTTTCAGCTTTTACAAAAACGGTGAAGCCTGACAGACCTGAGCGCACGAGCGATTGCATATAACGGATAGCAGACAGGATTCTTTCGGCCTGTTCAGTGCTGATAGGAGCTTGCGGCTTTTTGCCTATAGCGGCTTTCAGGCTGGTCGTAATAGCCATTACCGGCAGCATTGGACATCTCAATTTCAAGAGTTCGGCAGAACGTGTCCCCTTTCGCGGATTAGAGGAAATATCTACAAGAGCAAAATCCACTGTTTGCTTATCGAGGGTCCTATAGGCGACTTCAATGTTGTCAGCTTCAAAACAAATGTCAATGTCAGGCTCTTTATTTATCAGGCTGACGAGCATTTTGCGAATTGCCGGATGTTCATCGACGATAAGTACTCTGCGGGACATGCTCCTGCCGACCCGCTGCGAAATACTTCGGTCAGACCTTTCTTTTTCACATTGCTCCATCATATCCTGCGACTCCGTTCACGACCGGCCGAACAAGCGAGACGAATCAAAAATTGGTGTCGTCGCCATGTATTTTTTTCAAAAACTTTTGGGTCATCGAATCACTTACATAGCTTTGTCCCGCAAGCACCATCCTGATAGCTGTTATGATAGTCTGGGAGGCTTCGTGTTTAGTAACAAAGCCTCTTGCCCCTGCTCGAAAAGCCCTTTTGGCGTAAAGTTCCTCATCGTGCATAGTCAGGATGAGAACCGGCAGATGAGGATTATACGACTTCATCCTTTCGGTTAATTGCAGGCCGCTGGTCCCGTTTAGTGAGATATCAACGACAGCAAGGTCGATGTTGTCTTTTTTGATTAGATCGAGGGCATCATCAGCGTTTTCGGCAGTAGCGCATACTTCAAGGTCCTGTTCCTGGTTGATTAAAAGTGTAAGGCCTTCCCGGATAATGGCGTGGTCGTCGACAACGAGAATTCGTCTTTTTTTGTCTGTAAACCGACTATAGCTGGTACTGTGCTCCATATATCACCTATTATGAAAAAATGATTTCGTAGGCAAGAAACCGTTAATCGTCGACCTGTGTAAGCCTACCGGCCGCACGCGGCGTGCGGCCGGCAAACTTAGCTTGGCGGAGGAGGGTGATGTGCTATTAGTTCTTTTATTTATTTTCACCGCTGTTACGACCCAAATTTTACTTTTTACAGACCAATGATAACATATGGTTCAAAAAGCAAAATCGGGGCGGCAACTGTTTTTAATATAGGGTATAATCCGGCCGGCGTCATAAGGGAATACCCGATAGGCCTGCCAATATCGGCTGTTTTTCGCGGATAAGCCGACGCCTGTTTTCTGTATAAAAGCTTCTGTATCATATTAAACGACTCCTTAAGCCTGAGGCTGGACGGTGTCGCGGTAAAGGTCTGATTGTGGCAGGAGCAGCAATAAAAAAACCAACAAGGCCGAATGCCGCCATGAAGAAAATGTAAAGCATGACCGGCATTGGTTCAGGTTCAGGTATATCCACAACCACGACAGATTCCGATAACTTCAGAACTACGGGAAATGACAAATCCCGCTTTGAATAATCTGCGGCAACTGAGTCACAAAGCCTGTCGTGTGGGGCAAGTTCGATGGGCACCCAGACTCTGGCATCCCATTCATTCCATCTGGGTTTCGCTATAGGATTCTGAAGCGATATGCGAACATCAGTCGCCGCAGTCAAAAAAGCTTCTTGGCAGTTTACTTCACTGAATTTGAGTTGACCGGAGGAACCAAGGTGAGTAGTCAGGAATATAAGAGCGAACAAAGAATGAACGCAAAGTTTCAGGGAATCGTTTTTATTTAATAAGTTTCTCTTCTTCATCATAGCTGCCCTTCTTTCCTTTATTTGATCTTTTACAGGACAGTGGCCTCTTTCCGAAAGACCTGCCTTTATTTCAGTAACCAGACTATTGCAAATGATGCAAATCGTCAATCGGGGCTGAGTCTGGTTTTGATGTAAGTAATAATGCATTCTCACCATAGGCAGTCGTCAGCTCCGGTCATAGGCAACGGTTAGTTCTGACCATAAGCAAAAACCCGATAGGTATAGGGACATTTACTGATTTGAATTCGAGACACAAACTGTGTGACTTTGCTCCTGTCTGGGCACAATGGTAATTGCCAGCCGAGTTTTTTCTGAGAATAAGAGGCATTGAAAAGGCGGAGAGAGGTTGGTATACTTGAATGGCAAATGCGTCTGTAGCTCAATTGGATAGAGCGTCGGTCTACGGAACCGAAGGTTAGGGGTTCGAGTCCCTTCAGACGCGATTTTTGGACTCCGGAGTACGAACTAAAAAATTGTAAACACACTTGCTCAAAAAACCCAGGACTTTATAATAACATTTTTGAATCGAAATGATTGTGTTATAAGCGTTGAATTAGAACTTTCAGCCCGCCGTTTTGGCAGTAAAGCTGCTCTCATCGCCTTCATCATTTCCGCTCTTTAAAAAAGGCTTTTTTATTGCGTGTGCGTCAGTGTGGCGCTGCGGTTATTTCGAAACCATTTACTTTGAAAAGGGAAAAGATGAATCTCTATGTCGGCAATTTGGCACGAGAGGTAAGCGAGGACGATTTAAAACAGGCGTTTGAGAGTTTCGGCCAGGTTGAGACGGTCAACATAATAAAAGACCGTTTCAGCGGCGAATCACGCGGGTTCGGATTTGTGGAAATGCCTTCCAAGGATGAAGCGTTAAAGGCGATTGAGGAAGCCCAGGGACTGGATATAAAGGGCAGGAGTGTTCGCGTTGCCGAAGCCAATCCTCGAACCGGCGGCTCTGGTGGCGGAGGAGGAGGCGGTCGAGACCGGGGTGGATTCGACCGCGGCGGACGTGGTGGAGATCACCGGGGAGGTTTTAACCGAGGCGACCGAGGCGGCGGAGCCAGACGATTTTAGTAAACCTGAGACTTATTCACGTTGTAGAATTCAGTCTTGGAAGGTGTCGGCTGTCTATGGTGACTTGACATAAGGGTTTACTCCAAAGGACTGGTTCAGACTAAATGCCAAGGGCTACCTATCTCGGCATTGACACCGGAAGCTGTATTTGGCATAATCCGCTCCTTCTTTTTTAAACGCATTCGACGACTCTATTTAAGGAAAAAGTGATGTTCAATGGTATTTTTCAAATCCCGCGACCAAAAAACGAACCGTGCCTACAGTACACACCGGGCAGCCCGGAACGGGCAGAATTAAAGGCCAAATTAAAGGAAATGCTCAACAATCAGACAGAAGTTCCAATGATTATTGGCGGTGAGGAAGTCCGCAACGGCAAAATAGCAGATATGCGATGTCCGCACGACCACCATCAAATTTTGGGCCATTTCCACCAAGCCGATGCGCCGTATGTAACAAAGGCTATAGACGCGGCGGAGAAAGCGAAAAAGGAATGGGCACTGATGCCGTGGGACGCCAGGGCTATAGTCTTTCTAAAGGCCGGCGAATTGCTCGCCGGCAAATACAGACAAACCCTTAATGCCGCCACAATGCTGAATATGAGCAAAACGCCGAACCAGGCGGAGATAGATTCGGCTTGTGAGCTGATAGACTTCTGGCGGTTCAATCCACATTTCATGCAGGAGGTCTATGGTGACCAGCCAATGTCAACTGCAGGAGTTTTGAATTATATGGAGCACAGACCCCTCGATGGATTCATTATGGCAATAACTCCTTTCAATTTTACGTCCATAGCCGGTAACCTGCCGACCGCACCGGCACTGATGGGTAACACAGTGGTCTGGAAACCGTCGTCGGCGGCGGTACTTCCTGCATACTACATTATGAAGGTCCTCGAAGAAGCCGGCTTGCCGCCGGGAGTTATAAATATGGTGCCCGGCCCCGGGCCCATAGTTGCTCCACCCGCCCTCGACGACATACGACTCGGGGGGATTCATTTCACCGGCAGCACATACGTTTTCTCAACCATCTGGCTGGCAATCGGCTCAGATATTCGTAAGTACGTCGCTTACCCCCGAATTGTCGGCGAGACCGGAGGTAAAAATTTCATTTTCGTTCATAAAAGCGCGGATAATAAAGCCGTGATAACCGCAACTGTTCGCGGTGCGTTTGAGTACCAGGGACAAAAGTGCTCCGCCGCATCGAGGATGTACATCCCGGATACATTCTGGCCCGATTTCAAGAAACAACTTCTCGAACAAATCTCAGAAATCAAAATGGGTGATGTCTGTGACTTCAGGAATTTTATGGGTGCGGTTATAGACCAAAAGTCCTTTGAAACTATTACCGGCTACATAGAATTTGCTAAAAGTTCACCAGACTTCGATATATTGTGTGGCGGCGGGTACGACGATTCGACCGGGTATTTCATCGAACCTACCGTCGTCGTCAGCAAAGACCCAAAGTCACGATTGATGGTCGAGGAGATATTCGGGCCTGTTATGACAATATATGTTTACCCTGAGTCACAGTATAACGAATCGCTGGAGCTTTGCGACCAGACTTCGCCCTACGCATTGACCGGCTCCATATTTGCCTTGGACCGCGGCGCCATTGTTAAAGCGATGAACACACTGCGTCACGCGGCCGGTAATTTCTACGTCAATGACAAACCAACCGGTGCCGTTGTATCGCAGCAGCCGTTCGGCGGTACAAGGGCTTCGGGAACAAACGACAAAGCCGGCAGCTGGTTAAATCTGGAAAGGTGGGTCTCACCGCGGGCCATTAAGGAAACATTTCTGCCGCCGAGAGACTTTAGGTATCCTTACATGGCCGAGGAATAATAGGAGCCTTTATTAACAGCGGGCGATGGGATTCGAACCCACGACATTTGGCTTGGGAAGCCAACATTCTACCACTGAATTACGCCCGCGATAGAATTTGTAAGCCTTATAATAACAAGTATTTAACCACGTCGTCAACATTTTTCTGATACCTCATTTTCCTATCCGGCAGCCGAAAAGGTCAGTTTATGGTCAGTCGCAAGTAATTTATTGCTTGCTTTGGCCGCTGCTTTCAGGTGCATATCGTCCACTGTACTATAAAACTTAGCGGTCGTTTCAATACTGCTGTGCCCTGCCAGCTTTTTAGCTACGTTCATCGGCAATTCGTTAGCCCAATTCTGAATACAGCATTTTCTCAGGACGTGAAGGGTCAGCTTTTTGCCCCCTGCGTCTATACCGGCCTGCTTTACTCTCGTCTGAAACGCTCTCAGGGTGTTATTTTCCCAATTCTTATCCTGCCACTGACCGCCCTGTGCTTTGCACTGCTGCCATTTTTCCCGTATCGTCTGACAACGCTGTGAAGTCATTAGCACAAACGGGACGCTTGCGGGTGACTGTTCTCTAAGCTGTTTGAGCAGCGTTACAGTAAACTCCGGCAAAGGTATGTCCCGATTCTTTTTGTTTTTAACATAGAACGGGGGATAATCAGCCGTTGCCTTGCGGTTAGCTATTCGCACCACTGCCCTATCAAAATCTATATCCGTCCAGTACAGGCTAATCAATTCCGTTTTCCTCAGACCGGCAGTGTAGGCAAGGGCATATAAAACTTTTTCTCTCAGCGAAGGTGTGACAAAAAGCACCTTGTGAAACTCATCGGGTCTCAGGTAGTACCACTCAGAGGGGATACATTCCGGCTCGTCCTGCTCCAGAAAAGGATTGACCGCAATAATCCCGTCCCTTACCGCCTCTGCAAACAGGGTCTTGCACTGCCGGAGTATCCGGTGCTTTGACCATCCGCTCAAAGATTCCGTATTCTGCTTCGGAGTCAGGCTTGCAAGAAAATCCTTAACCGCCCTTCGGTCTATTTGCCTTAGCAATAAGTCAGGGCCGAAGTATTCATACAGCCTGTCGAACGTGCCCCGATACAAAATAGCTGTTGCAGGTCTAATCCCGCCTATCTGCTCCCTGTGCCTTAACCAGCGTTCGCAATAGTCTTTCAGGGATTCATTCGACGGGTCGCGCTTCACGCCCTGCCCAAACTCTTTTTTCTTTTCCTCTCTGAATTGCTCGGCGTCGGTCTTGCGGTCGAAGGTCTTGGAGTACCGCTTCTGCTTTCCTGTTTTGGGGTCATATTTCCCATACCAGCGGACGCGCCACTGCTTACCGCACTTGTACAGACCTATTTTAGTAACCATAGTCAGGCCCTCATAAAAAAAGGTGGCCGGGGGTGATGATACTCAATAAGATTGAGAATTGGTCGCCTTGCGGACAGACCGTCCCCGGCCGTGATAATGCAGTTTGATTGTATCTTATCAAATATCATCGAATACCACCTTATCAGCTTCGCCGCCTTTTGTCAAGGGTCTTTTTAATTTTTTTTCCGGGGTCGGCTTAGTTCTGCCTTCGGGCCTGAAAACAAAATCGTTCCGCAACCGTTTCGCTGCCCTTCGCTCTGCTTTGACTGCCAGGTGACTTGACATTTTTTTAACTCCTAAGTTCTGCTAATATGGTGCAAATACACAAACAACCAATCTTGCGTTAGCGGGTCGTCGCCCCGCCCGTGCTTTCGTGCAATTTCCGCAATATCTCTTACAAATTCAGCCGAATATCCGGCCTTATATGCTTGCCGTGACGTTGTTGCGAAAAACTCGTCAAACTTGCCATCTTTAGCAAGTAAGGCGCTGTTCATAATTTTTGCTTTTTCCGGCGTAGGTTCACCTTCAAGAAATTCGGGGGCAAAAAGAGTTTCAGGGTTAATGCCCCTCTCTGAAAATTTTTCAAGCACCGCTTCATATTGCCCGCTCGCGTCGTTCCCGCCGTCGTCAGAACGCTTTGTCGGCTCAGTCGGTTCAGGCTGAAAGTCCTGCTGTTGCTGTTTCTCCCCGTGCTTTTCTTTGTAAAGGTTTTCTACTTGCTGCACTATTTCCTTATGCTGGTAGTGTCCCCGGTCGCTATAAGCCGGATGTTCACGCAAACGACCTACCTGCGTTTCAAAAGATTCCTGTACTGCTGTGCCCTCAGATTCCATAAGTTTTATCCCTTCAAGTTTAGTTTCCCGATTTTTATCGCCGTTCTCGATTCTCTCATTTTCCGTAACTTTTCGGTCATCACAACGTCCTTGTGGATGTTATCCCGCCGGGCGGAAACAATAGGGACGTTGTGTTTGCTTGCGTCCAGACAAACCCCCTGCCACAACTTCAAAACCGTGTCGTCAATATCGGTAAGAAGCTGCTCGAATTTTTTGTAAGTATCGCGGCAAACGTCCAAATCCTTTTGGCCGCTATGACGAAGCGCCTCGTTAGCCTGCATAAGCTGCGCTTCTTTTTCCGGCAGCGCCTCTTTTTCGATAAGGTCGATAGTGTCCTGCGCCCGCTTCTGCTTCTGGATAATCTCGGCATAATCTTTGTCCAGCGGCTTTGTGTCCTTGCCCTCCGCCGTCATATCTTTTTCACGCTGCCGCAAAACCAAAAACTCACGCCCGACCTCGTTATGCTCCGCCCTCTTTACGGCTAAGGTTTCGTGTAAATTGTCAATCTGCTTTTGAATTTCGGCCTTGTGTTGCTTTGCGGCTTTCGTGTCCCCCTCAACCTTAATCTTCGTCGGCAATTCAATCGCGGCAAGCGACTTAATCTGTCCGGCTAACTGCGCAAGTAAATCCGATTGCCTCTGTTCCGGTGATACAACAACCGCTTTTTTTTCCACTGCTAAAATTGTGTCCATTTTTTTATCCCTTAATGATTTCTTGTTTCAGATTCGCTCCGTGAACGATTTTGTCTTTGTCTATCGAATAACCCCGGCGGCCACGCACCGCCAAGCTGTACGCAAGGCAAAGGTTTAATAATGCCTCGTCCGAAGCGTCCTCGTATGCGGCCCACTGGTCAGGCGAAATTCTGCTTTGCAATACCCACGCCATCATCACAATAAAACCGCCAAACAAAGCCCTCGACTCCGTCTTCCAGTGAAAATTGAAAGCGTTGCCGTCACTGCTAAACTCTTTGAAAACCGCGTCAAAAATCTTGGCCTGCGACGGCGTCAGCTCGACCTTAACAATCTTATTCCTTTTCTTTGTCATTGTCTTAACTCCAGTTTATCTAATAACCTCAAAATTATAACAAAAAAATCCGTAAGGTACTGCCACGCGAAGTATACGTGCGCAAAGACCCCCACTATTTGACGTTTTTTCGCCGTTCCTGACGGTGTACCCCTCGACCAGATAAGGAGTCTCTTGCAAGACAGCACAAGGGGGCAGCAGAACCCACAGGGATAATAAGGGAACGCCGCCCCCCGTACTCTAATTCTGAAAGGACTTTTGAAAGGAATTGCAAGACCCGCTGACCTTTTTGTGACCTTTTGCTGTTCGCCTATATCGTTTATCATTGTTTTTACTCTAATAACCCACGTTTTCAGCCTTATGACCTTTGGCCTGTGTAGTCAAACCTCTGCTTTTTTCTCCAAAAATGCCAATACATCGGCAAGCCGGTATCGCACCCGGCGCCCAAGCCTGAATCCTCTTAGCTCGTTCTCGTCTCGATAGTGTTTCAGGGTACGCAGAGGGTTGCCAACGTCCAGCCTGAGCAATCCTGCTGTTTCCTCGGCAGTCAGGACGACCGGAGCAGGCCGACCATCCGGCAGATAAGGAATAATCACGTTGTCCTGTTTTGTAGTCATTATCCTGCTTTTTCCTGCTCAAACGGAATAATCTTACCTTGCCTCTTTGCCGCCTCAGCGGTTGACCATCGAGTAAACTCGTCAAGGAAAGCCGCTTGCTGTTCGCTCAATTCAAATACCCTTTGCGGATTCGGCTGGTTCTCTGTGAATCCGCCGTGCATTTTGCAGACGTTCTCTAAGGCCCGCAGCGCGTTTGTGGCGTCGTTCGCCTTATCAGCTTTCGCATACTGCGAAATAAACTCTTGCTCGATTCGTTCCACGTCCCACAACGCCCTTGCCTCGATTTTCGCCTTTTCTGCGTCAATAATGGCCTGTGTGCCTATATTTGCCCTTACCAAGTGCGCAGACTTACGGGCGTATGATTTCGAGTATCCGGCCTCTACCATAGCGTTCTCGAAGGTGTAGCCCTGCTCTGGTTTTTTTATCGCCCTCTGGACGTATAGCGCACACGCCCTTTTTAGTCTTTCGTTGTTTTCTGGTTCTTTTGGCATATCGTTCAGTCTCCAACTTGCTCACCTATAAAACCATAGTCAAGTATGCTCAAGTATGCTCAAGTATGCTCAAGTTAAAATAGGTAACTTGACTATACTTGTATATACTTGACTATACTTGAGTATATTCTTTGTTAGTATCAACTTCGTTTCTCCGCTTGATAAACCACTGTTTTTTGCCGTCCGGCTGAACCATCGGGAATGACAGGACGCCAAGTGCCTGCCGTGCCCGGCGCAGTGCCGAAGGGCTGATGTTGTTTTCGTCTGCCATACGTTCGATTTCGCTCGTCGCTATTGTCTGCCCGTCCAAGACTGTACTTAGCCACTCAACAGCCTTTTCAAGTATGGGAGCTGCAATCTGGTTATTCCCTAATGCTTCGTCTGCCGTCGTATGTACCGGCTCGTTTTCGTAAATTACCTTGCCGTCGATTATCTCGAAGGCTGAACCGGACGGCTCGATGAGTATGTTCTGCTTTGCGGGTATCAGCAGCCGCCGCCTACTTTCGGGATTGTCGGGGTCTTCTGATACCAGCCACGCTGACCGTGCTGCCCCTGTCAAACCGATAGACCCCAAAACTCTATAAATCGCCTTTATTGCAACGCTCTTATTGAGGTGCGTTACCCCCACAATAGCAACGTTTGTTTCCTGTGCCAGTTTCGCCAGAGGCATAATGACGCCGCGAATATCTGAATCGCGGTGGGAGTCAAACCTCCTGCCATAGTAAGCAGAAATCGGGTCGATGATAATCAATTTTGTATCTGCTTTTATCGTTTGACGCAGAGCTGGTAAGTCATCTTGTAAATTAAAAAACGTCTGCCGCTGTCGTCCTTCTTCGTCTCGGACTTTTACCGCTTCAAGCGCGGATATATTCTTAGGGTCTGCACCCATTGACAAAAGGCGCGGTTTGACAACACTGTCCAGCGGGTCTTCAGCCGTAAGCAAGACCACCGTGCCCAAAGGCGCTTTTTCGCCGTCCGGCCAAACACCGCCGACAGATATTCGTGCGGCCCAATCTAACGTACAAAATGATTTTCCGAGTCCGGGATTACCAAAGAGTAGTGTGAACATTCCACAGGGAATTTTATTATACCACAGCCACGTTATTGGCTTGACCTCTACACTGTCAAGATTCCGAATAATCGGCATAGACAAATAACTATCAACTGCGCCGTCGAGCCGTTCGGCCAAAGATTTTATTTCCGCAACACATTCACCGGCAGGTTTGTCTGATTCCAAAATTTCCTTCATATCCTCGACTGCCAACGTCGCACGCCGAAGCTGTGCTTTTTCCGCAACGATATTCGCATAGTATTCGACGTTCGCCGATGACGGGACGTTCTCTAAAATTTGTCGCAAATAATCCAGCCCGCCCTCAATTTTCACCAGCAAATTTTTATCCTGAAGCGCCTCTCGAACAAGCAGTCCGTCCACAGCCTCGTTATCCTCTCGTAAGTCGAGAATCGCTTGGTATATGATTTTATTCTCAGGCACGGCGAAGCTGTCCGGCCCAATTATCTGCGCAACCGTATCTATGCAGTCCGGGTCGATAATCATCGAGCCGAGAACTGCCGCCTCAGCAGATTTTGAAAAGGTTTTCTCGGCAATATCCATTAGCCTGCCCTCCCTTCGGCGAAGCCTGAAAAATCCGGCTGCCCAGTTATGAATTGCTCAACAATGGATTCTCTGATTCGGGACGAGCCGTCAGGCAGTTTGACAACGGGGATTATTCCCTGCCGCGCCAAGCGTTTTGTTCTGCCGGTAGGAAAACGGAAAATTATATCTACTTCACCGAATTTTAATAACCTGTCGTCCATACGATGTATAATACGGACGACATAAAAGACGTGATAGCCCCTACCCTCTGAATCCCCCCGAATACCCGCCAATACCTGCCAATCGACAAATGAATCCTACGCTTTTTCCAGCTTTTCGCGCGTAGTCCTGTCCATTTTGTCGAGCCTTATCCGGTAAAGTTTTCTGCTAATTTTTTCCAGACCGTGCCGTGCAGCGAAAGCATTAAACGTTTCGTAGCTATCTATTCCAAGCGCGTTCATCATTCTGATTTTAGGTAAGGGCTTTGATATATTATCACCGTTTGGCGCTTCGGCTGTGATACAACATCGGTGTATTTCGCGCAGCTCACTTAGCGCCGTTTGGGTTTTCTTGCTCAGTGGCGGTAATTGCGGGTATTGCTTTTTCAAACGTGAATAGGTCTTGTGCGCCAAGACGGCATATTCTTTTATGTACACCTCGTTATCGTCTATCTCTCTGTTACTCCTTAGTGTTCCATCATCCAAATCTCTACTTAGCCAGGGGGACGGGTCGGCCTCCCGTTCGCACTCTATACCGTCCAAAACAGACTGAACGAGAAGTCTTAATTCTTTTGGCGTTTCACACTTAGCAAATCGTACAGAATCTTCCATTTCCATAAGTCACCTGCAAACAAAAAAAACCGGGGCTATGCACGCACGTCGAAACGGCGCGGCCGCCTTGCGGTGTAGGCCCACCCCGGTCATTGGTTTGATTATCAACAGGTTTGATTCGACGTTTCGCATATTCGTATTATCCCACAAGTACCGCCGCCTGTCAAGTCTAATAACCTTGCAGGTAGCTGCAACGTTCTTTTAGATTCAATGCGGTTTTTCGACCTCGGCCTGTTCACTTTCCAGCCTGTTGCACAATTCCTGTAAAATCATCGCCTTGCTTTCGGTCGTCAGGCTGTGCCGGTCGGACAGCAACAGCGTCAGAAATTCATACCGACATTTTTTCAGGTTAATTTCTATCGTCATAAATCACCAAATAAGCCTCGACAGTATGTTTTCTGAGCGCGCTCTTGCCGCTGGTGCGATTTTCTCCGGTGATTAAGGGCAGAATACCCTTTTTTGCGTCCTGCGCGATTCTGGTGCGTTTTATAGTAATCTGCGACCGCCAAAATGACTCGATTTTCACTCATTTTTGATTTTCTCTTAATTTTTTATATTTTTTCTTTATCTCGTCAATTTCCGCCAGCATTTTTTCGCTCTCAATTTTCAAGCTGTCATTCTCGCTTTTTAACCCGACTTCCAGTTCTTTCACCTTGCTGATTAAAATGCTCAAGTTATTACACAGGGTCACTACCTCCCACGGCGCAACGCCGGGTTCGCCCTTGATACCTTTGCCTTGTTCTCCCTTAATGCTTTTGCCACTTTCGCCTTTTAAGTCGATATAATCCGAATCGCCGATTTTCAGCTTTGTACCCTGCCAGCGAATCGGAATCTGGTATTTTAAGTCCACTTGCTCGCCCCTTGAGCCGTCCGGGTTTTCAAAACTTAATCTCGTACCGTCCCAGCGGTGCGCGGGCTTATCGCCTTTATCCCCGGCCTTGCCGTCGAAATAATCTACCCCCTTTTTGGGGGTATCACCTTTATCGCCCTTGTGCGGAGTCAGGTCTTTGCCTTCGTCCCACGAGCCGTCAGGATTCTTAAAATACAGTTTGAATCCTTCCCATTTATGTTCCGGCGGCAATCCTATTCCGTCCTTACCGTCGAAATAATCCTTGCCTTTTACCGGAGTATTGCCGTCTTTACCGTCGAAATAATCCTTGTCCTTGACCGGCGCATCGCCTTTATCGCCCTTATCACCTTTATCACCTTGCGCCAGAGTTTGTATCGGGCCGCCGTCTTCACCGAGAAGGAATAGGCCGCCCTTTTTGACGACAATTCGCCGCACAAGTTTTTCCGCTACCAGCTCGGCAGTGTCTTTTTTCTGTTCTAAATCTCTACTGTTCATTTTGTAAAGTTCCTTATGAAAAGGTCAGTAAAAGGTCAGTCAGCAGTGACAACCACCTGTAAGGGCCGCTGTACTGCCGCTGTACTGTTTGGTTTTTACGCTGAAAACGTGAATTGATATAAGTGCAGACGTGGGAAATACTTGCTATTTCGGGCATTTTGGGCTTGGGAAGCCAACATTCTACCACTGAATTACGCCCGCAGCAAAATCCCTGATGCATTAATTCTATTAGAGTGCCCCTTTTTGTCAATCACTTTGCAGAGCCTCAGCCGAAAAGTCAATAAATATCATATTGCCCAAAGCCCAATAAGATGTATAAGTAAACACCGTATTTGAAAGAATTAAGCGGGTGTGGAAAGGCAAGATTGACCGCTGACATGGAGTCCTATAATACTTTTTCTGCCAAAGGCATTTTCTTCTGTGGACGATAGTATTCAAAGATAAAATAACGTTAAATTATCCGAGCGGTCTTTGAATTCTAAGGCAAAGAAAACGAGATATGCATTTACTCTGGTGGAAGTCCTGATTGTGGTCGCAATTCTCGGCATCCTCGCCGCCGTAATCGTTCCGGAATATCGCGACCATACGCTAAGGGCCAAAGAGTCAGCCGCCAAGGAAAATCTTCAAAATCTGCGAACGGCCATTGAACGCTACGCGATTAAACACAATGATATAGCACCGGGTTATCCAAACGACGATACAACTCAAACCCCGATATATATATGGTTCTGTTCCCAGATAATAAAGAGTAATGATTATTTAAGGGGTGAAGTCCCCAAAAATCCTTTTAATCAACAGTCTGTAATGAAAATCTTTTCTGACAATGAAGATTTTCCACAAATGCCTATGGAAACCGACTATTATGGCTGGCTATATAAACCCGCCTCCAGGACAATAAGGCTCAATTGGTCCGGAACAGATAGTGCAGGAATTTCCTACTTCGATTATTAATTATCCGCATAATTACTTCAATCAGGACACCAACACCAAATACGCTGACTCTTAAGAATATCTATAAATGATTGACTAAAATCCCCTTATCGGTCAGCATTTTACGGCTCAACCTTTTCAAAAATCAATGTCGCACGAGGGTTATCATTATAATCGACCGGCAACTCACGGTCCTTAAAAACATCAGTAGAAACGACAAACTTGGGGAATGAAAACCACTCAGGCTCCCACTGTTGACCGTCTATCGTTATTGGCCCTATAAACAAATCAGTGCTGCTGCCTTCCACTATTTCATTACCTTTTTGCGCCCGGAAATAGTCCAAGACGATTTCTATGGACAGTGAGTTTGTCCTGTGGGAATATCGCACTGTCCACAAACCAGGCCTAAAAACGCCTTTGCCTTTTTGTTTCATCGGAACTTCGGTCACCTGCCTCGGTTCCAATTTCACTGAACCTATACTATGTATAACAGAAGATATTGTTCCGTTCCGTTCAATGACAAATTCCCAGCTGCTTCTTCCCTGCGATTTCCATGTCCCTGCCAGTGACTTCGGGAAAGCCACGCCCTCTTCAATAATTACCTCAACATCATCGGCTGATTCACTGGTAAGTTTCTTTGGCTGGCATCCCGTCAATAAGAACAGTGAAAGTATATATATAAGAGCTATTAGAAGCCTCATAATTTATTTCTCCTTTTAATAAAGCCCAGAACCCATAACTATATTTATAAAAATAAAAAAGGCAAGATAAAATCTTGCCTTTTAGGGTTTCGCTGTCTTCGGCCTCAAAAACAGCCAAGTTTCAAATGTTTACATGATCTATGCTTTGTGCAGTCTTCTCCTTCTGACAAAAAACGCACCCAGACCCAGCAAACCTACGGTAATCGGCTCCGGAATAATCTGGGTAATCGTCATGGTGTCTACCACTGTTTCAGCATCTCCGAGCATCATAGTAATTGTTACACTGCCTTCTGCCGTGCACTCGAACTCATAATCTACGAATACACCAACTTCGTAGGGGTCGACTGATACACCAGGCTCAAAGTACCACGTATCGCCGTAATCCGCAATATAACCATAGTAGTCGTTTGTACCAGCAACCGGTGCGGGTGGAACATGCATATTAGCAGCTCTATCAGTCCACTTAGCTTTGGACATATCGGCCTCATTAATAATCACGAAGAGCTCCACCGCTGCGCCTGGCTTTTCGGTGTCATTATAGATGCCAATATTAGTTTTTTCTCCCACATTCAAACTGGTCCCTGCACTGCTGGACAGGGTTAACGAAGCACTAGCTGATGATATTAATCCTAAAGCAAATAATATAATTAAGAACTTTTTCATTTATCGTACCTCTCATATAGGGTCAAAAATTCAATTTCTTCTATTAACTTGATTTACTAAAAACTGAAAAACTAATCAAATATCCAGCAAAAATGCCCCTGCCTAACCTCCTTTCGAAGATTACTAAATGGTTACTACCTGCATACATTCGAATATCTTAAAAACCGCCAGTAGTTGTTATCACCGATTGCGCTGATTAGACTGATTCCGTTGATTTCTAAAAATGCAATTAACAGAACCAACTCAACTATTCACTTTTTAGCTGCACTATATGTCATAAAGTGCAGAACAATTCAAAAGCCTTCAAGTTGAGTTTTCTTTCCGCCCCGATACTAAGTGAGTTTCACAGCCCCCTGTGATATTGCGAATTATACCATAATCCAAAGTCTAATGCAAGCTTTTTTTAAAAAATTTTAGCCACAGATGAACACTGATTTCACTATAAAAACCGCTGTAAAACCAAGCGTTTTACTCCAACAGAACGTCCAAAGTTAATCAGCAGCCCAACTTCGAAACCCGTTGCCTTGAGATAATTTAACAACTAAGCCTCAAAAGCAGGATTATGATTCTCCGTTGATTTGACCTCTACAATTACGCTGCTGTCAACAATAATATCGGGCATAAATTCACCGATAATTTTGTCCCGATAACGCACAATTAGCTTCTTTTGGCTTTCTACAGGGATTTCTCTGCTTTCAAGCTCGATGATAAGTGCGTTGTAATATATTTTCTCCAAAAAACCATAACCGAGAGTATTATGAACGTCATACGCAGCATTGATTATCTCTCTGGTTAATTCTTCGTGTTTATATGTCATATCGCAGATATTTTAATATTTTTATAAATAAGTCAAAGAAAAAGCTGTGTAATCTGTGTGCATCTGTGGCACAGATCAGTGAAATCTGTGGCCAAAAAAAGAGGCAAGCCTTTGGCTTGCCTCTAAAAAATCTGTTGGCTTCAAAAACCAATGCTTATTTGCGACGTCTCAGCAGAAGACCGCCAAGACCAAGCAAAGCTATTGTCATTGGCTCAGGAACTTGACTGATTGTCAGAGTATCCACTACCGTTGTAGCGTCACCGAGCATCATGGTGATTGTGACATCGCCTTTACCAATGCACTCAAACTCAAAATCTGCGAATACACCAACTGCGTAGTCGTCGACTGATACACCAGGCTCAAAGTACATCGTGTCGCCATAACCCTCGATATAACCAAAGTCGCTGAATGTACCAGCAACCGGTGCAGGTGGCACATGCATCTGGTAGTTCCCAGTCCACTCACCTTTTGACATATCGGCCTCATTAATAATCACGAAGAGCTCTACCGCCGCACCTGGCTCTTCGGTATCATTGTAAATGCCAATATTACTGAGGTCATCTACCTCTAAACTGGTGCCAGCGCTGCTGACCAAGGACAAACTAGCGCTAGCCATTGAAGCCAAAGTAAGTACTAATGTTAAAACTAATACTTTCTTCATCACATTTCTCCTTCTAAAAAAGAGATCACGTCAATCCTCTAAACATTTTTATGCTTAATTCTTACGGACTTTCACTACCTGGTAGACAGTTCGCAGGTACACCGGAACCCTTCGGGGGTTCTTTTTCCTGCCAGTACTCAATCAGAATACCCAAATCATCAGAAGCTACTCTCGCATAACCCTGAATAGCACTACCCTGTCTTGCATGGTCAAAGTCCGCACAGGCAGCAGGTACACCGTTATAGTTTATGTCGAGAATACCTGAACCCTTCGGCGGATCTTTTATCTGCCAACCGGCAATCAAAACATTAAGGTCATCAGAAGCTACGTAAGCATAGCCTTGAATTGCGCTACCCTGACTGAGGCCGTCGGCATCGCCATGGCACTGACGCGGATAGCACCAGC
>CAZOVR010000025.1:3965-41779 GCA_964583405.1 uncultured Pirellulales bacterium | reverse complement strand
TTTTTGGGGTTCTCGCCGTTCAAAAAGAAAACCTTGATTTCGACTATCTGGAAGAATGTGCAAGGAAAATGGGATTAAGCGACCTTTTAGAAGAGGCAATATCCGAGGCGCGACTATAGAGCACGGCTTTCGTAAAGCCGCCGTTGTGGGTTCGAATCCCACCTTCGGCTTTTGTTCTCACTCAGTATTTATCCATGGGAAGCTAAACAGCATCTGCCAATCACAGAAAAGCACATTGTCGTCAGGGATACTGAATTCGGTTGGTGCACCTAATAACCGAGAATACTTATTCCATTTTTCTATAAGAAGTTCAAGACATTTGTTGGCATCGTTTATAATAGGCTGTATTTGGGGGCTATAGTTACCCATATGTGCAAACTTTTCATCCGTGTATTTAATGACAGGTTTGGCCGATTTCCAGATTTCTTTTAAATCACAACTGACTTCTTTTTTATTAAGGGATGTTGCAGCATTGTTTTTAAGGACTTCAGCAAAGATGCGAGTAGCTTCTTGTCGAAGCGATTCTTTTGAATACCCCCATGGCGAGCTTGCAGATTTTCTGAGAAAATGTCTCTGTGATTTGACAAGATTATCAACACAGATAATCCTCGGTCTTTTTTCGACCTCTTTAAGCAGATTTCGGAAGTTTAGTTTTGTAGATTCGTACCTCGAAAACAATCTCCTGATACTCATAGATATTCGAATAACATAATTATGGCACAGCCAGCTCATAAAAAGGTGCTCGCTGTTAGACTGAAAACGGCTATTATTGCTTATCATACTGTTGATTTTCAAGAAGATACGCTTAGAAATGGCCGCAAAGTACAGTTCTTCTTTAATTGGAGAAAGCGCTTTCTGCCAAGCTTTGTACTTCTTATAGGATCCACAGCACATAAATTGTACGTTTTCTCAAGCCTGGTATTGTGGTACCAGTGAGGTTATTATTTGTCGCTTCATTTATCCAGTTCTTCCCGGATGGTTTTCGGTAGATTTTCTTCAAGCTGTGGGAATTTTTCGATGATGCGGAAGATGTCAGCCAGGTCTTTTTGGCGTTTACTCTTGCGTCGGGTCTTATCCATATAAGCCCAGACCTTACCCGACAATACATCTTCTATCCGCGCGACCTTCATCGTGTAACCCAGCACACTCCTGTCCGCCGCCTTTGATACGAACTTCTGGTACCGAGGGTCTTGCTGAAGCTGAATTCGCAGGTCCGAGTCTTTACTTGTGATATTAACGCTGTGCTCGAATCGCTCAACCTTTAAGCCGTGGTTTTTGGCCGCTTTGCAAATATCCTCGACATTTTCAACGGCTGCGACGATATCCAAATCAAGGCTTACTACCGGCTCAACGTAAGCGTTAACGGAAAGTCCCCCTATCAGGCAATACCGCGAACCTGTTTCATTAAGTATGTCCAGAAGAATCTGGATTATGTCGGATTTGCCCTTTGCCACAGAGTTGACGAATTCCTTGCCCGTCATTGCTATTATCCCTTTGAGTGAACAAACCAAACCAAAGATTTAAGCTCTCCTGTTCCGTCTATTATTCTGGTGATTGTCGCTAAAAGCAAACAAAAACTTAATTTGTTGCCTGCTTAGCCGACCCCTGTAATTTTCAAAAATTTTTCAAAATGCCGGATTTATTCATTGCAGAATACTCTTGACCACATCTACAATGCATAAAAGATGTCGGCTCACGGATTCGGGTCGGCCGATTAGAGCCTCTTTGCATGGAGGTACCGGAATGGCAAAGAAAAGAAAACCTATGAAAAAGTCAAAGCCAGCCAAGAAGAAAAGATAGCACAACAGAGTACTTTGACTGCAAAAGGGCCGTCGTACATGTCGTACGACGGCCCTTATATTTTTATGATGATTAACGGTTAATTTGTCAGTCCGGCTATCGCCGCACCGATAAGCGTTGCATTATCAACCTGCACGATTTCACAATAGTGGTCCTTTTGGCTCGTCAGAAACTCCTGCAGGTGCTTTTCGACCTTTTCTCTCAGCCCTGGCAGACTGTAGAAAGTAGTACCCTCAGCCACTATGCAAACCGGCCGTTCCGGATTCTGGCCCTTACCGCTTTCCAGGACCACTGCAGATAGATTTATGGCTATCAGCTTGGCTGCGCGTTCGACCATCGCCCCAATCAGGGCCTCCATCAACGCTTTATCGTAGTTGCTTGCCTTAAACAGCGCCTCTACCACCGGACTGTACGCAGCCGTCGGCTCGGCAAGGTAATCGCTTATCTGCTTCGTATCGAGCTTCTTAATTGCCAGCAGTTTTTTTCCCGCGACCGAAGAAAACAATTCGTCCTCGACCGCCGACCGAATTACCTCCAGGCACAAAGGCCCAAGGTACGCCCCGGAAATCATTTTTTCGAGTTTTTGCATACCTGGGTTCTTGGTCGATGCGTCGAGTCGTTCGTCGATTTGGCCCCGCGGTGCCTCACCGAATCCACCCGACTCGACATTTATAATCATTTCCTTGCCAGCATCCAGGCCTTGGACTTTACTTATGTTTTTATTCTGCTCGACGTAACAGGTATTTGTCCCCGTACCGAGAATAAATCCGACGAAGCTGTCGTATTGCTTATCTTCAAAACCAGCCATACCTGCCAGCAGTGTCGTAACCGTATCATTCAAAATCACCACGTGCCTGTTCGCATCAACCCCTGCCCGCTCAAACGCCGCCTTGAGATTTTGCCCTATCATTTGCCCTACTACCTGAGGTGCCTTTATCTCTTTCGAAAAAGCCTTAAGCCTGCCGTCCTTGTCCGGCATTATCTCGCAAGGGTAGGAAAAGCAAAATCCTATTTTCGTATTTTCTGCTGCGATGTCCTGCACGTATCCTGTCAGGACATTGAAAAACTCTTCTTGAGAGACCTCTTCTTTCGCTCCCGGCATCGCCTTCTTGCGAAGTTTCTTGATTGTTGCATTTCCATGCTTATCGAACGAAACGACTGCTGCCCGGAAATTTGTCCCTCCCGCGTCCATAACGATAACCGGCTCATCCGTAGGCAGCTTTCTGCCCGTCTCAATATACGTCGGTATCATCGCAAGCGTGCTTTCTCCCCCTGCAAGACCAGCCTCCATCTCCTCCAGGAACAAACGACACACGCCGTCCATATCGATATCTCCGTGGTACATTCCGTGCGATTTGAGAAACACTGTGACCTTTTCCTGAATCTCACTCATTTTTACAAAGCCTGCTTATTTATTTTATTAATCATTATATCCGTCGGGATGACAGCTGTGCCATCGCCACGCAGTCTCGACTATTGTTTTGAGTTCCGGGAATTTCGGTTCCCAGCCGAGCTCTTTTTTTGCTTTTGTTGCATCCGCCGTTAGCACAGCAGGGTCGCCCGCCCGCCGCGGCGCCTCGCCCGCCTCGAAATTTTTGCCTGATACCTTTTCGACAGTATCAATCACCTGCCGTACGGAATAGCCCTTGCTGTTACCGAGGTTATATATCATTTCTGTTTCCGTTCCGAGCTTCTCCAGCGCCAGAAGATGCGCCCTGCACAAATCCTCTATATGAATGTAATCTCGGATGCACGTCCCGTCCGGCGTATCGTAATCGGTCCCGTATATCGAAACGCTGTCGCGCTTACCAAGCGCCGCCTGGATTATCAGCGGGATAAGATGCGACTCAGGCCGATGGTCCTCACCGATTTTGCCGTCCGCTCCTGCGCCCGCCGCGTTGAAGTATCTAAGCGACGCGTAACGAAGCCTGCCCGCCTTGCTCTGGTAGTGACACATCCTCTCGACGGCAAGTTTCGTCTGGCCGTATGGATTGATAGGCTGTTTCGGGCAATCCTCGGTAATCGGAATCTCCGCCGGCATCCCGTACACCGCCGCCGAACTGCTGAATACGAATTTGTCCACCCCCGCCGACTCCATCGCCGACAGTAGATTTTGAGTATTGCAGACGTTGTTGCGATAATATACAAGCGGTTCCTGGACCGATTCAGCGACCTCAATCAGAGCGGCAAAGTGCATCACTGCTTCGATTTTGTATTGCTTTAGAGTTTGCACCAGAAGGTCAAAATCACAGAGGTCCCCATCGATAAATGTCGCCTCGGCGACCGCCCCGCGGTGTCCCTTGCTCAGGTTATCGAATACTATCGGCTCGTGACCGCTTTCTTTGAGCATCGCGGTCATATTGCTGCCGATGTAGCCTGCGCCCCCCGCGACAAGTATCCTCATAATACGGCCCCTCCCACGCTAAAGTCTTGCCTTTAGCCGCCCGAGTATTTCCGCTTCCAGGCGACTGTCGCGGCCGAGTTCTATCCACGTCATAGACGCCTGCTGACTCGGATTTAATTCGAGATGCTGAAGTGAAGTTGAGCTTCTGGTAAACAGCATCGAGGTTTGGCTCGCACCGGCTGCCCCGCGTTCCGGCAGGCTCATCCGCTCGACCGTTACCACACAATCGGCGCACACCCGGCCGTCCCGGCGGCCGATGTTAATCTCTACGGTACGCCGCACGGTTTGCAGATTCGCCTCTGCCGTATTGAATTGCCCGACGTTGTCCTTTCGCCAGATCTCGAACGCCTGTGCGCCCGTCAATGGCTGCGTCCGAATGTACCCATGCTCAATATCGGCTTTGTCGATGGCGAAGTTCATCCGACTCAACACATCTTCTGCCTCAGCCATTACCGCCCCGATCTGCACGTCGGACAAACATACCGGCTCAGACGGTTGTGCCTGCTCTGTGCCGCAACCGGCCAGAGAAACCGTAAGTAAGCTCAGACCTGTAAATAGAAGTATCCGGTTCATTTTCGTATCCCTGTATCTCTATTTATATAGTTTTGCTGATTATATGCGCATACCATCACCAACTCAAGAAACATTTGGAACGCTCTTTGTGCAGGGTAAATGTGCGGCCCCGCCACTTGTGTCTGTAATTTGACACTAGTGACGGGGCTTGTCTTGTTCGCGGTTAACGCTGTTCGTCAGAAACCGTACACAGGCCGCAGTTGCTCCTCGGTCGGCAGCGTTGGATAGTATTCGCCCCGCGGCCCGATATAACCGGGACCGCTCCTTTGCAGCCTGACAGCGATAATCGAACCGTTGCTGTTGGTCACGTGAACGGTAACGCTGTTCATCTCGTGTCGCAGGCCGGCCATCTCTGCCTCGGACTTCTGCTTGTCCTGCTCATTACCGAGTATATAGCCTATACCGCCGCCGACCGCTGCGCCTATAAGAGTCGACTCGGTATGGCCTCCTGCCAATTGCCCGATACCCGCGCCCGCCGCCGTGCCAATCAGCGCGCCTGTTTGTGCGTCAGACTCGCAGCCTGTCACAATCAACAGACTGAAAACTGACAGCGCCGCAATTAGAATTGTTGTATTTTTAGATGACATTTTTTTCTCTCCTATAAATTATTTTCCGAAGCACCTTCGGATTGTTCTTCGAGTTTGTCCAGCAGGTCAAGAAGTATAACTGTGGCGTCTTTATTCATCTCGTACTGACTAGCGCGTTCGAGCCATTGTCGTGCCTCGTTATGCCGCTCAGTACCGATTAATTGATATCCTAAGAGAAAAGACATATCGGGGTCGTAGGCGAAGCTTTCAGCCGTGCTGTGCAGCCTGTCGATTTGACCGAACAGAATTTCATCATCGCTGTACAGCCCGCGAGGGAAAAACAATCCCTGCTCACCGGAGGGCATCTGCACAAGGGCCAGCCGAAGAATGTTCGCTGCCCTGGAGTATTGCTCAGACGCAAAGAGCGCCTGAACATAGGCAAAAGGCAAAATCAAATCGTTCGGCTCAAGTGCAATAGCGTCGGCAAATGCCTTCGCCGCCGTCTCGTAATCTTCCTGCTCGAAGGCTACTACTCCGTCTTCAAAGAACTTATCCACCAGCGTCTCCGGCTCCGGCTGTTGCTGGCTTTGCTCTGTGAGTTTCTGTCGTATATCCTCGAACGTTGTTTCATCGACGCTCTCCAGCGGCCCGGTATATTCGCTCGTCGTGTAATCCTGTGTTGTCCCGGAATCGTAATTATAAGTATTATAGGTGTAGTAATTATATGTGTCTGAGCCGACCTCGTACGCTGTCGGATAACTGCCGTACCAGTTGTACGGATGCAGACCGTACCAGGAATAGCGCAGGTTACTGTAATACGCAGGCCAATAGGTTCCGAAGCTCACGAAGACGTATTTGCGGTGATAGACCGGCCGGACATAATGAACAAACAGGTCCGGACCGTGCCTGTAATAAACCGGATAGCCGTAGTTTCGCCAGACAATCTGACGGAAGACATTGCCCGGCCGCCTGCCCGGGAAACGCCTGCGCACATGAATGCTCCTGTCATCTCTCTTACGATATAGGCGGTTACCGTCGGGATAGCGGTGAGGACGAACTACTGTAGGCCTTTCTAATCTCTTTCTCGTGTCGCGCACCACTGTTCTGTTTGCGTTCCTATTGGTAGTACGCCCGTTGTTTCGCCGAACGTTAACATCGCGTTTTACATTTTTAATTACATTTGGCTTGTTTTCATTCCTGGCTGCCACTATTTCAGCACGCTTCTGTACTGTCTGTTCGTGTCTTTCGGCTTGCTGCTCGACGCGAGCCTGTCTGTTTTCTTGTCGTTGGAGCTGGTTCTCGACGCGTTGCTCGGCTTTTGCCTGTCTATTCTGCGCTGTCTGTTCGCGTTTTTCCTCTCGTCGTTCGGTTCGAACCTGCCTGACTGCTTCGACCCGAACCTGGTTCTCCGCCCTTTTTTGTGCGGCATTAGCTCGTCGTGCAGTGAGTCGCTCTGTGGCGGCTTGCTTTCGTGCTTGGTTATTTACCTTTATTTGCGCAACCTTGGCCTGTTGTGCCGAGCGTCGCTCGGAGGCTGCTTGTCTTCGCGCCTGGTTGTTTGTCTGCCTTTGAGCAGCTCGGGCCTGACGTTGCTTTGCTTTAGCGGCTGTCTTTGCCTGCCTGTCTGCATTTCGCTTTGCAGCCCGCTCGTTTTTCCCAGCCGCCGTACCTGCAATCAGCAGCACAGCCAGCCCCAATAGTAGTACCGTCCTGATATTTCTCAGCGCCAACATGATACACCTCCTTTTCCCTACGGTTTTCAATCTAGTCCACCGGTCGCCGGGGCTTTAATTTGCCCCGGCCCATTACTTGCTTCCTAAATCCCCGTCTTGTATCAGTTAAGCTCAGAGCTTTACTTAAACTTCTTTTTGTCCGTTAAGTCCCAGCAGTTTGTCAAAGTGCTCTATCGCACGATTGGATACTCTTATAATTACTTCTTCTTCTTCCTTCGTAGTGTTCAACGCTTCGTAAAGCTGATTCATTCTCTCATTCCTCTTTTTTTGTATAAGTTCAGCGGCTTTTTGACCTTTGTCGGTCAGCTCTACCAGCGTAACCCGCTGATTGTCAGGGTCTATGGCCTTGTTGACCATCTTCTTATCTCGCCAGAGTTTAGTGATATCCGTCGATATAGTGCTGTAGCTGACATTCGGTATAGTCTCGGCAATCTCCGAGACGCTCATAGTTCCCTTTTCTTTGAGCAGGCCCAGTATCATCAACTCTCGTTCTCCGACGGCCCCTTCAAAGGTCTGGTCTTCCTGTGTTGCTTTAAGCGTCCACATCCTTCTGCTCAATCCCAGAATCGCATTCATTAGTTTCGTACGCATTTTCCAGTTTCCCCTTCACTTGACTTTCTAACCTCATATACCCTTTTACGACACAATTGTTTAGTTGTCAAACATTTTTTACAAAAAATATATCGGCTTCTGATATATAGGCCCAAAAAAAGACTGCCTTTACAGACATTACAGCTTAACTCATTATTAATACTATAGTTACGACAGGCTAACCAACCATATGCCATTTATGCCCAGTCGCCTTACTCGGTTCCCATAAGTACAGGACGCTTGGTTTGGCCTTTTTATTCCACCGCGTTGCCCATCTGCTCTCCGACCCACTCAATATCTTTACCCAGGCCCTGGATGGTCTGACAGCCGACCAGACTGAATAACAACACAGCCAGCAACGCTACCAATAGCGTCTTCTGTAACATCTGCAAGCCTCCTTACTTGAATATATCTTCCTTGTCGTTGGCCTGTTGGTTGAATTTTCTTTAGGCGCTTCTGCTGACCATCAGTTCGAGGTCCTCGAGCAGGCTCTGCAGGTCCTCTTCGTGCTCGACTTCCTGCTCGAGAATCGTAACCGCCATATTGAACGTCACAGGGTCCTTGGTCTGTGTTTCCTGAATCATCTTTTGATAGACGTCAATAGCACACTGCTCGCCCTTGATATTCTGTTCGAGAATGACCTTCACATACACATCTTCAGGCGCGTCATAGCCGCAGTTGGTCCATTTGTACCACTCTGCCGGCTTGGTTATCGGTGTGCCGCCAAGCTGAATAATCCGGTTGGTTACCATCAGGGCGTGGCTCAGTTCTTCGGTAGCGTGCTGTTCCAGCTCGGCTATCACCGCGTCTTTCATCGGCCCTTTGACGATTTTCGCGCCCAGCCAGTACTGATAATAGGCAAGCCACTCATCGCAGTAGGCCCGCTGGAGCAAATCAAGCAACTTCTTTACGTCCATCCCGACAATTTCCGTTCCTCTTGTGCCCATTCTAATACTCCTTTCTGTCTATATGTACACAGCCGTATTTCTTTGGACAATTCTTCTCGCAATAGTTTTTCCAAATCCGCAGCTATTTTAATCATTTCCCCGGCCGATGCAACAGGCAGATATGGTTAATTGGTCAGTGGTTAACTGGCTAATACTGAACATGCTGATTCAGAAATTGGCTTAGATTTTTAATCCTCGAAGGGTGTTCCGGCGTCGACTGCGGCTTCCGCCTACGTTCTTAAAGAACTTCGGCGTGACAAGATGTCGCGACAAGTAACGCGGATTGGAGTGATTGCTCTGGTTTTTTTGGCGGGATAAGGTAAAGGCCGTGAGTAAGATGCTCACGGCCTTGTTGTTTTATCTCAACGGCCAATCATAAGGGCAGTAATAGAGCCATTCGTACATAAAGGCATCAAGATCGAAGTAGTTGACTGCGTTTGCGTCATCCTTATGAAGGTCGGCGGGCAATTCTGGGCCTGTCTTGAGCCAGTGTTCTGCGAACCTTGCAAAGTCCTCGAAATCTACAACGCATATATGCGCACCTTACCAAAAACCACCGAACAATTCATAATCACCGCCTTCTGAGTATGCGGCAGCCGGTCCGCCGCACCGATAGCGTCGAGAGCGGCGGGGATGCTCTGCTGATAGTCTTTAAATTTTACTTTTGCGACCTTGCTCATAGTTTTCCCAAGTTAGCCTTGCGAAAATTTCATTGTATCCCAAATTATACTAATTGTGATTAAAACTTACGCTTCTAAGCTCGTTGTTTTTGCGGAGTTCACCCATTTAGTACCAAACCCGTTTTTGCAGGTTGGGATTTGCCCTAAAATATTATATAGGATATAATCCTTCGACATATCAAAATGTCGCTATTGCCTTCACGATACAGACCCAGGAGCTTGTTAGTGGACTTGAAGAAACTGGAACAAATCAAAAAACTAGCGATTATTGCTATGTTCTCCGACGATGACTTAATGGACAGACTTGTATTAAAGGGAGGAAATGCTCTTGATATTGTGTACAAAGTAGAATCAAGAGCGTCCTTGGACTTAGACTTTTCTATGAATACTGAGTTTAATCCGAATGAATTACAGATGATAGGCTCAAAAATGGAATCGTCTCTGAAAAGAATCTTCGTTGAAAACGGGTACGAAGTTTTTGATGTACTTTTTGAAGAAAGGCCTAAGAAACGGAATGAAAAAACGCCACCATTTTGGGGAGGATATGAGCTAAGTTTCAAGGTAATCGAGAAAGACAAATTAAAAAATAATATAACTAATTCACGACTTCTAAGACTAAGTGCGGTTGACATAGGCCCAGGTTCACAAAAAACCTTCAGAATTGAGATTAGTAAATGGGAAGATTGCCAATTTAAAAAACAAGAAATACTTGATGATTACACTATTTTTCTATATACACCAGAGGCTATAGTATTTGAAAAATTACGGGCTATTTGTCAACAAATGCCTAAGTACTGTAAGTTTATAGGTACGCATCATGGGACAGCTCGGGCAAGAGATTTTTTTGATATATACACTGCTGTAACTTATTTCGGTCTTGAGCTGATAAATGAAGATTCGCTTATTTTGTTAAAGAGTATCTTCCGGGCAAAGGAATGCCCACTCGAACTTATAGGGAAAATACGCGAATTTAGAGAACATCATAGACCGGATTTTTTACAGGTTAAGAATACAGTCAAAGCTAAAGTGACACTCAAAGAGTTTGAATTTTACTTCGATTATGTAGTAGCAATATGCGACAAATTAGTTAAGGCCCTTGGGATAATATAAGCGCCATCGACTAGAGTATACAGGATCCTTAATTTGGTGCATTAAGTAGAAATCGTAGTTAAACTCAAAATCACGAAGAAGTTTAATCTGTGATTCACGATAATTTCCGGCTTTTTCTAAGTAGAAACCGATGGCTTGATGATAAGGATACAAATATCCTAATTTCCTGAGAATCGCAACAAGTGTGTTTACAGATGTCTTGTCTTTTGCCATTCGATAAGCCCTTAGTACTTCATACACGCCTCCCGAATACTCAGGCCGAACAGTTATATCAATAAGAGTCCTTTCAATATTAGTTAGACGCAAGTTTTCCTCTTCTGGTCCTTTTAATTCTGTTACACCTAAGTTTCCTGTAAACATCCCTTCAAGTAAGTATACATTATATCCTTTATATTTCGTACAGTTTTTCGACATTCGTGTTGGTCTTTTAAAAGCCCAATCGATTCTTCGTTGTTCCAATTCTCCTCTGACAAATGGATTATGTTTTTGCTCGGCATTAATATATATCGTCTTTGGGATTTGCTCTGTTAGATTATGAAAGTAAACCGCTGTGTAATGTGAAAGATATGACTCCTTTTTAATAGAAAGCAAAAATTCATAGATAGGCACATTGCCCCAAATGTATTTTATGCTCGTTCGACGAAATTTTAATCTAACTTCCTTTAGCTTTGTCTTTTCTGTAAAAAAAGCTAAAAACTCTCCTGTAGTAATTGTTTCTGGTAAGCGCCATTTTTCTGCATTCTCACTAATGATGTTTGTTATTTCAGCCAAGTCGAATACATTCTTTTGCGAACTTTCAAAGAATTGTACAATTTCCTTTTTTGCTACTTGAAGCATTTGAAGGCGCGTTGCCATAATTTCGTTCCTTGATAGGATAATATATTTTTATATTATGGTTTATCGAATATCACTGTATCGATATCAAAAATTATCTTTTTGTCTGATTTCACTTATTATGTAGTCTAAGCGCTATATAATGTAGTATATATACTACATTATACAGCGCTTAATCTCTAAAACCTATATTTCAGTATCTATTTTTTAATCTTGGAAAACTTGTATTCTTTCTTCTTACAGAGTGTAGTATATATACTACACTCTGCTTAAACTCTCGATATATCTTTCTTTTTACATCCTCATATTTATATAACACCTTTTATGACAAGATGATATGAATATATAAATATTTCTTGTTTGGATGATGTAGTATATATACTACATCATCCGTTACAAGTTCTCTTCTACAAAAACTAAAAATTCTCGATCTTCTTATGACAATCCAAGAATCTACTTTTATTCACAAAAAAGTGAGATTTCCCTTGATTTATGTTCAAAATATGGTATAATACGAACGTTGTTTGATAACATGTAAACACAGGCAAAATAAAAACACGAAGTCCGCTTCTAAAATCTGTGTTCGTCAGTGTTTCAGTAAGTTTAAATCCGTGTATGAAAAAAATCTTGTTATTCTTGTTATCCTGTCTAATGCAAAAATGGAAAATACCGGTTGTCTAATTATGACCTTTTTTGAAAAAACAAACCCAATTTTACGCGTTATTGGCCTAAAAACGTATATTTGGGAGAAAAACAAACCCAAAACGAACCCAATTCAAACCCAATTTTTTATCCGCTACAGGCGGATTTTGTTATTAAACTGATATATTCCAATGACTGTGTACAGTGGAATGAGAAATGAAAGCAGTGATACAGAGGGTATCGAAGGCATCGGTTGTGGTCGATAGTAAAACTGTCGGGAGTATCGGCAGGGGGCTATTGGTATATGTCGGCGTTAGTAATACTGATAAGGCCGATGACGCCTTGTTCGTCGGGCGAAAGATTGCCGAGCTGCGGCTGTTCGAGGATGAGGCAGGTAAGATGAATCGCAGCGTCTGTGATGCCGGCGGGGCGGTACTGATTATCAGCAACTTCACGCTGCAGGGTAACTGTCGCAAGGGGCGACGGCCGAGCTTCGATTCGGCAGCGGCGCCTGAGATTGCAAATGAGCTTTACGAAAGGGTCATCGAGGCCGTCAGGAGCTTCGACCTGGCTGTCGAGAAGGGGATTTTCCAGGCGCACATGCACGTCGAAAGTGTAAACGACGGGCCGGTGACTTTACTGATTGACAGTGAACTTAGCCGTTCAAAATCCTGATTATCCGCCGCAAGAGGTTGATAAAGTATGATATTGGTTTAAGAATTTTTGGGGGGCGGGGCGGCTAAATGTCGATATTATAGGACAGAACAGCGGTAGGCGTATAGGCCATAGAAGCTGGGGCCGTGTAGCGTTTTTGAAGTTGACAGGGCCGGTAGCCCCTGCTATAATAGTGGTGTAAGATGTGTTTATTGTTTAATTTACACCCAAGGTGGGGGTGATGATACGCCGGCGCAGCAGGGAAAGCTGGTTCGTGTCGGTAAGTGCTGCAGGAAGGGAAGTACGATGAAAAATTGGCTTGTATCAATATTGTTAGGCGCTGCTCTGATTTTGGTTGTGCTCGGTCCTGTCGGCTGCGGAGTCATTGGAAAGGCAGATGATATTGCCGAACAGACAGCGGCGGACGTAATGAAGATGGGTCCCGACCGCGAAGCAACTGCGCAGATGGGCGAAACAGCGGATGAAGGACACCGCAGGCACGTTCGTAATCACCGGCTGAATCGGCAGGCGATGATGGAAGACATCGACACACTTTTCCATCTTGACCAGCCGAGCCGAATGACCGAACGGGCAATTCCGTAAGGACCGGTTTGTTTTCTACTGAAAGACAAACAAGCAAAGGGTTCCATCCCAATGGGACCCGATAAAATCGAAAAAGGATTTGAGACTTGCAGACTCTCATCGAGTACTTCCACCGTGTTGCAGGATATTCGTGGTGGGCGGTTGGAATTGAACTTCTTTTAATCGGCCTGGTGGTCTACTGGGTCGTTGATTTCCTCGAAGGCACCAGGGGTGAAAGGCTTTTCCGCGGCGTTATCCTCGTGGTCATAGCGGCTGTTCTGCTGCTTAATCTTGTCGCTGTGCGTCTTCATCTTGAACGGCTGCAGCATCTTTATACATATTTTTTAGTTTTTGTTTTAGTCGTTGCGGTTGCGGCATTCCAGCCTGAGATTCGCAGGGCCCTGATACGAATCGCTCAGCCGAGGTTTCTGGGAGGTACAAGCCGGGAGCTTTCGCGTACGGTCGAAGAAATAATCGCGGCGGTAATGGACATGTCCGCTTCTCGCACGGGTGCAGTAATAGTGATAGAACGGCGTGTAGCCTTAGGTGAATTTGTCGAAACGGGCGTTCGTGTGGACGCAAAGGTCACTGCAGAGCTGCTCAAAACGATTTTTCACGAGGGTACGGCGCTTCACGATATGGCAGTGATAATTCACGACGACAGGGTTATAGCCGCTTCGGTACAACTTCCGCTGGCTGAGGCTGAGAGAATCGGCGATGTGGAGCTGGGCTCGCGACATCGCGCCGCCATCGGGATGAGCACCGGCTGCGATGCGAGCGTTGTAGTGGTCAGCGAAGAAACGGGTATAGTATCAATCGCCAGTAACGGCAAGCTTGTCAGAAACATAGACGAATCACATCTGCGAGAGCACCTGATGAGTATAATGACGCATCGAGAAACGGCGTGGTGGTTCCGCCGAATACCGCGAAAGGCTGTTGTCGTTGACGCGACAGAGATAACACAGAAACCAAAGGGTGATAAAGGCGGCGAGGAAAGTCAGTGAAGATATTAAAAGGCGTCAACTACGGCAAGATTATACTGGTTGTGTTTATCACCATCCTTATCTGGGTCTGGGCGGACAAGGCTCAGGACGAGAACTACACGTTCGAGAATGTTTTGTTAAAAGCAGAAAGGTCGCTTGCATCCGACCTGTGGCTCACGTTCGACGGGCAGCGCAGCGCGACACTGGAAGAGCTGACGCTGCGCGGGCCGGCGGCGCGGCTGGACGACCTGAGAAGAGACCTTAAGACCGGCTCACCAAGACTGGAATTTTTCATCGGTCCAGCCGATGCGGGCCTTAGAGAGCCGGGACAGACCAATCTCAATGTGCTGGATTTTCTCAGAAACAGCGGTCAGCTTCAGAGCCTTCGTGTCTCAGCGATTAACTGCAAGCCGAGGACAATAACGGTAAAGGCCAGCAGGCTTGTGGAGAAGGAGCTTAATGTCAGATGTGTGCGGCCTAACGGCGACGTACTCAATGCGAAGAAAATTGAACCTGCGACCGTAAAGATGCGCGTCCCCGAAGACTGGAGTCTGCTCGCAGCAGACGTCATTCTCAATAACAGCGAGATAGAACAAGCCAGGCTGAATAATTTCGAGAAGACAGCGACCGTGCGATTCTCTCCAGATGAGATGCACGTCATACCGACTAAAATCAAGATTATGATGCCGCCTGCTACTGAGGATTTAAGCCCTCGCTCGGTTACACAGGCTACCATAGGTTTTGTACTGAGCCCCAATCTTGTCGGTAAATACAGAATTGTTCTGGAGAATTATTCGGAACTTGCGAGCTTCACCATCAGCGCTACGTCGGAGGCGGCGAGGGCATACAGGGAACAGCCTTTCCAGATACTTCTGTATATACTCGATGAAGACGCAAAGAACATGTCCGAGCAGCGAAAAGAAGTTGAATATAATTTTCCTGACGAGTTTGTCAGTCAGGATAAAATCAGGCTGAACCAGCCGGCGGGAATCGCACGATTTAAACTCAGTCCAATTGAACCTGCGGCAAGCTCTCCGGCGGCGCCTTAAAAAATACTATCACAGTCTCGATGACCGTCCATACCGCCAGGACAGCTAACACACATCCTATTATTACCAGCAGCCAGTCGTTCTTAAAGTTGCTGATGAAGTCCCTTTCCTTTATAAACATAGAATAGATTGCGATGGTGAGCATAATAAGGGCAGGTATCGCGGTGAGGATAAATTTAATACCGCCTTTTCTTTTGAGATACATTGTGATAATCAACAAGGCAAGTGCCGCCAGCAACTGATTTGCGATACCAAAGAGGGGCCAGAGTATCATAGCTCCGGTGCCGCTTGCGCCGTTGACGAAAGCGAGTCCGGCGGCGGTGGCAACGGCGATTGTTGTTGCCGCCCAGCGATTCGATAAGGCGGGGATTTTCAAATCAGTGGTAAGTTCGCCGATGATGTATCTTTGAATTCTGACTGCGGTATCGAGAGTGGTTCCGGCAAAAGATGCGATAAAGACACCCATAAGCGTAATGCCGACGCTTTGAGGCAGCCCGATTCTTTCCATTATGTTGGCAGCGCCCTGGACGACCGGCGCAACTTTGTCAGCAAGCCCCTTGTCGCCCATCCAGGAGGCATAATACCTGCTCCAGGCATCGGCGCCTGTGAGTATGGTTCCGTCAAGAGCTTTTACACCCATAGATATTCCGGCACCAACACAGATGATTACCAGGACCGCAAGAAAACCTTCGAGCAGCATCGAGCCGTAACCGACGAATTGTGCATCGGGTTCTTTCGAAAGCTGTTTTGGACTTGTTCCCGAGGCGACCAAAGAATGAAAACCGCTAACCGCCCCGCAGGCAATTGTTACAAACAAGAAAGGCCAAAGCGGTGGAGCGCCGGCAGGGGCCGTGTCAACGACCGGAGCGACTAATTCAAGGGTTCCCTGGGCAGTAGAAACAACTACGCCCGCCGCAAGCAGAATCATTATGATGAAAAGTTGCCAAGCGTTGATGTAATCGCGCGGCTGAAGCAACATAGTAACCGGCAGCGTGGAGGCCACCCATGCGTAGATTAAAAGGATGATTGTCCATACGCCCGTCGGCGGAATATTTGCAATAGCGGGCATGTTAAAATATTCGGGCCTGACGCTGTACAAGCTGCTGCCGAGCCACACCGTCAGATACATCATAACAACAGCCGCGGCAGTCGATAATAAGACGTTACCGCTTTTTTTATATATCGCATAGCCTAATCCCATCGCGATGGGTATCTGCAGCCAGACGGGTACGAGTGAGCTTGGAAATGTTTTGAAGACTATGGCAATGACCAAACAGAAGATTGCGATTACTATCAGCAGCGTAAGGAATACGACAAAAAACAGGATTAACCTTACACGTTTATTGATATACCTTGCTGCGATTTCGGAGATGCTTTTGCCCTCGTTTCTAAGTGATACAACCAGAGAACCCAAATCGTGAACCGCACCCATAAATATGCAGCCGATTGTCACCCAGAGTATGGCGGGAAGCCAGCCCCAGATTATACCTATGGCCGGGCCGACAATCGGTCCGGTGCCGGCGATGGATGTATAGTGATGGCCGAAGATGATTCCTTTGCGTGTCGGGACGTAATCTATCCCGTCCTCAAGCTCGTGTGAGGGGACCTTTGCGTCTTTATTCAACTTGAATATCCTGCGTGCAAGGAATCGGCCATAGGTGTGGTAAGCGATAATATAGCCGACGCCGCAGACCAACATTAAAAGGAGTATTTCCATCTCATTATTCCCGGTTTTTAGTTATTTGAACCGCCTGATTTAATATCAACCTTAGGCTATTATACACAAAATCGGCATAATTGAGCAATTTTTTGAATTTCAATGCAGGAATTTATCAAAAATGATAAATTACTGCGATGAAATTCTGATTTTTGACATTTGCTGGTTTGCAGGCTATTAATTTTGCTATGTGTGACGAAATGATTACTTTATGGACAGTACACTCTCCCGATTTTGATATAAGAGCCGGAAAAGTTGACCATAGCAAGTCAGAATATTACCTCAACACTCCAGGTGTGAAAGAAGTTTATCATGAACTTTGGCGGCGCTTAAATACTCCAAAAGGGCAAATCATCTGGTGTTACACGGAATATAGTGACATAGCAAAAACTGGAATAAAAAAGGTTATGTGGGAACTTCAAATTCCACTTGAAAATGTGGTATGCTTTATCGACGACTTAGTCTGGAACCGTATTTTGGGGATAAGATGTAACGTAGGGAGAACGTTGCGCCGAAAATGGCAAAATGAAGCGATAGAAAAATGCCCGAGTGATTCTCATTTTTACTTCAAGAAATGTGAAGAGGATTTTTGGAATCGAAAGCCGAAGACAGGTTCCTGTGGGATGAACTGTTTATCCAAGACACCGGTGAAAATGCGAGTGCGATTATATGCCATCCTGTGCCGGAAAAATATGTTAAAACGCAAACACCCTGGTACTGAAGACGATATTAATAATAAGTCAAGTAGCATTGGTTTTCAGCTTATGTTTTCACGGGCAAGATGCCTGTGATACATAGATGCCCGTGTTACTTTCTGTGTGGGCGGGCTAATAATCGAAGCGGCACTTCGGAAATCGGCAGTAAAGACTGCAACCTGCCTATTATAAACCTGTTGTAGTTTTCTTCAAATAGTACGGGTTTATTTACGAACATCAGGATGGTCACCGGGTTGACCGCAATTTGTGTTGCGTAATATATTTTCGGCCGGCCGGCCTTGTTGCGTGCGGTGCCGGACTTTTCAGCTTTTATCAGTTCGAAGGCCTTGTTCAGCTTAGGCGTAGTAATTTTTGTTGTTGCCTGCTTGAAAAGCTCGGCAGCCAAATCGAGAACGCTCTGTACGTTTTTGGCCTCGCTGGCTGTTGTAAAGGCTATCGGTGCATATCTCAGGCCGGTCAGCACCTTGCCGAGGTAATCTTCATAATCACCTGTGTCGGCCCGGTCTTTGGCAAGGTCCCACTTATTGACTACGATGATGCAGGTTTTGTATTCGTCGATAATAAATTTTGCGAGCTTTTTATCGACCTGCGAGACAGGCTCGGTTGCGTCGATAAGAAGCAGGACAACATCAGCCCGCCTAATCGAAAGCGTCACTCGGACATAGCTGTAGAATTCGATGTCGTCGGCCATTTTGCCTTTTTTTCGCACACCGGCGGTATCGATGGCAATGATTGTCCTGCCGTCTTTTTTGAACCGCACGTCCACGGCGTCGCGAGTGGTGCCGGGCGTTTCGCTGACAATGACCCGCTGCTCGCCGACCATTGCGTTCAGGAGTGTGCTTTTGCCGGCGTTGCGTTTTCCGATGATGGCTATTTTCATCACAGGCTCATCCGGCCTTTCCGAGTCAAGGTGCGAAAGTTCGACAAATACCCGGTCCAGGAGGACGGATTTGTTGAGGTTGTTCTGTACGGATATGCAGAGAAAATCGCCGAAGCCTAATTTTGTGAACTCACCGGCCATTGGGAACATTCTCGATGTATCAGCCTTGTTCGCGACGCCGATTACTTTGAGGTTTTCTTTCCGAAGTAACTGCGCAATGGTCTTATCGAGCGGCGTCAGGCCGTCTCGGATATCGACCATAAAGATTACAAGATTCGCTGATTCTATTGCCCGGCGGATTTGATTTTCGACGTGCTCGTCGAGATGGTCGGCATCGACGATTCCGTAGCCGCCGGTATCGATAAGCTCGATATACTTATCGTCTTTTTCGATAATTGTGCTGATACGGTCTCTTGTGACGCCTGCTGTCGGCTCGACGATGCTAATCATTCTGCCGGCCAGGGCGTTCAGCAGGGAGCTTTTGCCCACGTTGGGCCTGCCGATTATCGCAACTACAGGTAACTGCATAGGATTTTCTCGGACCTTAAAGAAATAACCATTATAGCATAACGCAGGTCAATTTGAAACGCTGCTGCTATGACGGGACTATCCGGCGGTAGAGAAGGTGCTGTCGAAATGCCGATAAGAATCTTAATGGAGCTAATGGAACATAAAGAAGGGCGGACGCGGCGGGACATAGCGTCGCGGCTGAAGAGGTGCATATTCTGTGCCGAGCTGATACACGCAGACGCGGTCAAGTGCCGGGTATGCGGTGAGTTTCTCAACACCGAAAAGGCAAAGAGGCTGCAAGAGGCTTCCGAACGCAGGCAACAGGGGTTGGAAGAGCCGAAGCAGGATGACAGTGTGCTGTTCGCGGGACGGCCTTCGCTGCTCGGCCTGGTGGGGACAGCGATTAAGGCTGCGCTGATACTGGCGCTGGCGGTATTCATATTTAAGTATCCCGTCGAAAACATAATGGTTGGTTTTCTGGACCGTTTCAGTGATTTTCAAATCAGCGACGGTCAGTATTTTGCCCTGGCGAGTTGGCGACAAATAACAGGTGTAGGTTTGGCGATAGTTGTCGTGTTGATTTTTGCTCTGAAGGTTTTGAAACTGAAAATGACCTACTACGAGGTCAATTCCGACAGAATCGAACATAGCAGGGGCATCCTTGACCGTCGTGTTGATAATCTCGATATGTTCCGCGTGGCGGATTTGAAGCTTCGCAGGACGATACTGGATTGTATGTTCGGCATCGGGCAGGTGACACTAATCACATCCGACAAGACGGACCCGGAATTCACTTTTCAGAAAGTGCACGGCTGTCGCAGGCTATATGACGTTATAAAGAAGGCCAGTCTCGAAGCCGACCAGAGCCAGCGTGTCGTCCATCTCGAATAGCAGCGGTTATTATCGTCACATTTTTTGCTGCTGTTTTTGGATTTTTGCCCAGGTGTCGCGCAGGCCGACGGTGCGATTGAAGACGAGTTTGTCCTGCGTCGTGTCCGGGTCGACACAGAAATAGCCCATTCGCTCGAACTGGAACCTGTCGAGCGGTTTGGTATCGGCGAGCGAAGGTTCGACTTTACAGCCGGTTAGCACCTGAAGCGATTCGGGATTTAAATTCGATTTGAAGTCCTGTCCTTCTTCTACTTCATCCGGATTTTCTTTGGTAAACAGATAATCGTACAGTCTGACTTCGGTGTCGAGCGCGTGAGCTGCTGATACCCAGTGGAGTGTAGATTTTACTTTTCGGCCGTCTGGAGCATCGCCGCCGCGGGTTGCGGGGTCGTATGTGCAGTGCAATTCGGCGATGTTCCCATCTTTGTCCTTAATTACATCAATGCACTTAACAAAGTATGCGTAGCGCAGACGGACCTCTCTTCCCGGAGCAAGGCGATAGAATTTTTTTGGCGGCTCTTCCATAAAATCTTCCCGCTCGAGGTAAAGCTCACGGCTGAAGGGGACTTTTCTTGTCCCGGCCGACTCGTCTTCGGGATTATTGATGGCGTCAAGCTCTTCGGTCTGGTCCTCGGGGTAGTTTGTGATAACGATTTTCAAAGGCCGAAGGACTGCCATAACACGCGGGCTTGTTTTGTTTAAATCTTCGCGCAGACAGTGCTCCAATAAAGCAACGTCAATGGTACTGTTAAATTTGTTTACGCCGATGACCTTGCAGAAGTTTCGAATCGCTTCGGGTGAGTAACCTCGGCGGCGAAGGCCCTGGAGGGTCGGCATTCGCGGGTCGTCCCAGTCGCTGACTAATTTTTCCTGAACGAGCAGCAGCAGTTTTCGCTTGCTCATTACAGTATAAGTGAGATTGAGACGCGCAAATTCAATCTGCTGAGGATGATATATGCCAAGCTCGTCGAGGAACCAGTCGTAAAGCGGCCTGTGGTTTTCGAATTCCAGTGTGCATATCGAATGAGTGATCTTTTCGATTGAATCCTCTAGGCCGTGCGCCCAATCATACATCGGGTAAACGCACCATTTATCGCCTGTTCGCGGATGGCTGGCGTGCAGAATGCGGTACATCACGGGGTCTCGCATATTAAGATTGGGATGGGCCATATCAATCTTTGCCCGCAGGACGCGGCTTCCGTCGGGAAACTCGCCCTTTTCTATTCGTTCAAATAAGTCGAGATTTTCCTCGACACTTCGGTTGCGGTAAGGGCTGTTCTTTCCCGGTTCGGTTAGTGTGCCGCGCTGTTCGCGAATTTCGTCCGGTGTCGAGTCGTCAACGTATGCGCTGCCTTTTTTTATTAACTGCACTGCCCAATCGTACATCTGCTGGAAATAGTCGCTGGCGTAATATAGGCGGTCTGCCCAGTCCCAGCCGAGCCATTTGACATCGGCGATTATCGAGTCGATGTACTCCTGCTCTTCTTTGACCGGGTTGGTGTCGTCGAAACGCAGGTTGCAGGCGCCGCCGAATTCGGCGGCGATACCGAAATTCAGACAGATACTCTTTGCGTGGCCGATGTGCAGATAGCCGTTGGGCTCGGGCGGGAAGCGCGTTACTACGCGACCATCCCATTTGCCGGTCTTGATATCATCGGCCACTATCTGCCGAATAAAATCCAGTCTTTCCGTCGTTTCTTCGTTAGCCATAATTATTCTTTCGCTATCAGACCTTTGAGGTTCATCTCGAAATAAGCCTTCGTATTGGGGTGGACTTTTTCGTTGTTCAGTAATTCACTTTTGTCCAGCCAGAGCAGTTCGCTGTGCTGGTCGTCGGCGGTTATATCAACCTCATCGTCTATTTTAATTCTGTGAGCTAATACTACATAGTGGGTTCCGAAGCCCTGCTGCCGGGCGAAGTTCGTATCGTATATATGGTCGAAGGCCCCGAGTAATTCGGCGTCCCGATAGTCGGCCTCAATTCCCAACTCGTCTTTCATTGTCCGCTCGAAGGCATCGGCGATTCGTTCGTTTTTGAGGATTCGTCCGCCGGGCACGAATAAAAAGCCGCGGGCAGGCTCGTTGTTACGCATCCCGACGAGGACTCTGCCGTCGCTGTTTTCGATAATCAAATCAATCGATACCAACGGGGAGAGCCTGACGACCTCGGCAAGCTCATCGTGATTTAATTTGGACGGACTATCGGTATTCATAACAATCGACAATTTATCAAAATCGGCGCAATTCGTACAGTTAATCTGTCGGATTTGGCCAATCTTGACAATAGCGGCGGTTTAGCTTACCCTTTGGCTTCTACAAGCCATTTCATAACTGTCATTCCCGCGCAAGCGGGAATCCAGACTGTTATTAAGCTTCTGGATACCTGCTTTCGCAGGTATGACAAAATGAAAAGGTAGATATGAAAATTTATTTTTTTCGAGGCTCATAAATGGTCGTAACCCGTTTTGCCCCTTCACCGACCGGCTATCTGCACATAGGCGGCGCGCGTACGGCGTTTTTCTGCTGGCTGCTCGCCCGGCATACGGGCGGGACGTTCATTCTGCGTATCGAGGACACCGACCAGAAGCGAAATACTCCGGCGGCGACGCAGCAGGTAATCGAAGATTTGCACTGGCTGGGCATCGACTGGGACGAAGGACCGCAGGTCGGCGGGCCGAACGGGCCGTACTTCCAGTCACAAAGACTTGAAATTTACAGAGAATATACTCAGAAGCTGCTCGATGCCAGCAAGGCTTATTATTGCTTCGATACACCAGAAGAGCTTGGGGTGATGCGTAAAGAGGCCCAGGACAAGAAGGAGAATTTCACATATCCCCGGCCGAAGCAGTTTCCTGACGAGGCAGATATTAAAAAGGCCCGTGCAGAAGGGAAAGATGTGATGGTGCGGTTCTGTATGCCGGATGAGGAAATCGTTGTCGAGGACATCGTTCGCGGACAGGTGAAATTCGCGGCAGGTGAGTTCGGCGATTTTATTATCCGCAAATCCGACGGCTATCCGACGTATCATTTCGCCTGTGTTGTCGATGATGAGCTGATGAAAATCACGCACGTCATCCGCGGCCAGGAGCACCTGATGAACACGCCTTGTCACCTGGTTTTGCAAAAGGCGCTCGGGTTTCGTACGCCGACTTATGCACATATGTCGGTGACTATAAGTGAGAGCGGTGGCAAGCTGTCAAAGAGGGAACGCGGCAAGGCACTTGTCAGAGCTATCAGGGAACAAAACGCAGATATCAAAAAAATCGCGGAGGTCGGCGGGATATCTGCGGAACAGTTGGAAGATTTCATCGCAGGCAAGGCACAAGTTGACCAGGAGAAGATAAGCGTAATGGCTGAACATCTCGGCGTGCATCTGCCGGAGATTAACGTCGTTGATTTCTTCAAGAGCGGGTATGTACCGGAGGCGATGGTGAATTTTATCGCGCTGTTAGGTTGGTCGCCGGCCGGCGAGCGAAGAGAAATAATGACTAAAGATGAGCTTATCGAGGCTTTCGATTTGTCACGACTGACTAAGACGAACAGTCTGTTCGACAGAGGCAAACTGCTTGCATTTAATACTGAGCATATAAAGATTCTCGACGCCGATACGCTATTGAGTCACTTCAAAAAATATTTAGCTGCGGTTGGTTCGCCGGTAGCAACGGCGGATGATGCGACGCTGAAGCGAATCCTCGAAATCAACACCGGGGCAAAGACATTAGAGATGGTCGAGCAAAAGAGCAGGTTCCTGTTTTTGAACAATGAGGAAATAGAATATGACGAGACCGCCGTAAAAAAGGTGCTGTTCAAAAACGATGGCCTTGCGATGCTCAAAATCGTCCGCGACAGGCTTGCGGCGATGGATGAATTGACCGAATCGGCGGTGGAGAATATGCTGCGCGGATTGGCAGAAGAAAAGCAGGTCGGCTTAGGCAAGGTCGCACAGCCGTTGCGGGTGGCGATATGCGGCGGTACAGTCAGCCCGCCTATTTTCGATTCGATACAACTACTCGGAAAAGAAAACTCGCTGGTAAGAATTGATAATACACTGAAAAAATTTACAGAAGACACAGATTGACACGGTTATATTTTTAGACACGGATTAACACAGATTTACACAGTTTTTCATTCAATTCTCTGTGAGCTCTGTGTTCTCTGTGGCTTAAAAACTCTGTGGCCAAATAGAGGATTTAAGAATGTCATTATTAGTAACGGGTTCGATAGGGATTGATACTATAAGGACGCCGCACGGTGTTAGTGAGGATTGTCTCGGCGGTTCTTCAATATATTTCAGTATGGCGGCGAGTTTTTTTACACCGGTGCGATTCGTAGGCGTTATAGGCGACGATTGTCCGTTCGATTTGAACAAGGTTTTCACCGGAAGAGAGGTTGACCTTGCCGGTTTGGAAACGCGAAAAGGTTCAAAAACGTTTCGCTGGGCGGGTACATATCACGGTGCGATGAACGACAGGACTACCGACAGCGTTGAACTGAATGTACTTGCCGAGGCACCGCCGAAGGTGCCCGACGTATATCGCGACAGCAGGTTTGTGTTTCTTGCCAATACGGCTCCGGCGTTGCAGATTGAACTTCTCGGACAGGTGGATAAGCCCGAGTTTGTCGCAGCCGATACGATGAATATGTGGATAACCGACCACACGAAGGACCTTGGGGAACTTTTAAAAAAGATTGATTGTCTTGTGCTCAATGATGAGGAGGCGAGACTACTATCAGGCCGAACCAATCTGATTGAAGCGGCGGGCGGTGTACTGGATATGGGGCCTGACGTGGTAATAGTTAAAAAAGGAGAAGCGGGTTCCTTTATGGCAACCGCCGACGGCGAGAGATTTATACTTCCCGGTTACCCGGCGACGCAGGTGCTCGACCCGACCGGCGCAGGCGACAGCTTCGCGGGAGGATTTATGGGTTATATCGCAAAGGCCGGAAAGATTGATAAAGATACGCTTCGAAAGGCCATCGCATACGGGACTGTGATAGCGTCGTTTACTATTGCTGAATTTTCCCTCGACGGCCTCACCTCAATTCAACTGTCTGACGTTGAGAACAGGCTCGAGACATTGCGAAAAAGCATCATATTTTGAAAGACTGCCGAACAATGCGGGTATTTATTGCGGTTGATATTAACGACCAGATAAGAAAAGCGATAGGTGAGGTGCAAAAGCAGCTCCAGGGCCGGGTCAGAACGAGCCAAAGAAGTGTCAAGTGGGTCCGGCCTGATGTTATGCACCTGACGCTGAAGTTCCTCGGCGAGGTCAAAGACGACCAAATTACTGAGGCCTGTGAGGCTGTCGAAGAAGTTTCCAAAAGACACAGCAGGTTTGAGCTGGATGTCGAGACTGTGGGCTATTTCGGAGGCAAAAGTGCAAGGGTACTCTGGGTAGGTACCGGTGCGGGCAGCGAACAACTGGTCAGGCTGGCGGAGGATATTGATAATGAGGTCGGCGAAATCGGTTTTGCCAAAGAAACAAGACGGTTCACAGGACACCTTACACTGTGTAGAATAAAGAACGTCAGGGACGGCTACGAGCTGGCCGGTGCGGTCGATAGCTTCGGGCCGTTCAGCGCGGGCATGGCGAGCATAGATGCCGTTACCGTTTACCAGAGTGAATTGACCAGGGCAGGGCCGAATTATACGGCCCTGGCGAGTTATAAACTACAGCAATAACAGAAAACCGGAGAAGGCGAATATGGCTAAGGCAAAATTCAGTAAAGCAACCCAGACCAAAGAAACAAGCAGAGACTCTGCTATCGAACGAGTTGTCGCCCAGATAGAAAAGCAATACGGCCAGGGCGCTATTATGCAGATGGACGAGCAGCACTACGCTAAGATTGAGGGCATCGCTACAGGCGCGCTGTCACTGGATATTGCACTGGGCGGTCGCGGTGTTCCCCGCGGCAGAGTGACCGAGCTGTACGGGCCCGAATCTTCCGGTAAGACCACACTGGCACTGCACATTATTGCCAATGCACAAAAAAAGGGCGGCGTTGCCGCTTTTATCGACGCCGAGCATGCCCTTGACACCACATGGGCCAAGCGGCTCGGTGTGGACGTAAGCGGCCTGCTGGTCAGTCAGCCCGACTCCGGTGAGCAGGCGCTCGATATAACTGAGATGCTGATTCGTTCTAACTCGGTTGATGTGATAGTTATTGATTCGGTCGCGGCGCTTACCCCGCGAGCGGAACTCGAAGGCGAAATGGGCGATACTCACATCGGCCTGCAGGCGAGACTTATGAGCCAGGCGATGAGAAAGCTGACCGGTGTAATTAATAAGAGCAAGACCTCCCTGATTTTCATCAACCAAATCAGGATGAAAATCGGCGTGATGTTCGGCAACCCGGAGACGACCTCCGGCGGCAGGGCGCTAAAGTTCTACAGTACGGTCCGAATTGACATTCGCAGGCTGGCCACTATCAAGGACAACACCGGAGCAATCGGCAGCAGGGTCCGCGCACGCGTTGTGAAGAACAAGATTGCGCCGCCTTTCCGCGACGCCGAGTTCGATATTATGTTCGACAGCGGCATCAGCTACGAAGGCGACCTGATTGACCTTGGTCTCGGCTGCGAAGTTGTTGAAAAGAGCGGCGCGTGGCTGAATTACGGCGACATCCGACTGGGCCAGGGCAGAGAGAACGCCAAGAAGTACCTCATTGAAAATCCCGAACTGCGCGACGAATTAAAACAAAAGGTACTTACGGCAAAGGGCCTGGTCGAAGAGTAAAACCCGACTGGAGAACGTTGTGCTGACCGCTAACCAGATACGCAGTGATTTTATAAAGTTTTTCGAGCAGCGAGGGCATAAGTTCGTGCCCAGCGCACCTGTTGTACCCATCGGCGATGCGACGCTGCTTTTCACCAACGCGGGGATGAACCAGTTCAAGGACATTTTTCTCGGCCTGACAAGCCCGGACTATACTCGTGCCGCTAACAGCCAGAAGTGCATCCGGGCAGGCGGCAAGCACAACGACCTCGAAGAGGTCGGCGTTGATACGTATCACCACACGTTTTTCGAGATGTTAGGCAACTGGTCGTTCGGTGATTATTTCAAGGCTGAGGCTATCGAGTGGGCGTGGCAACTCCTGACAGATGCATGGGAGATGGACCCGACACGCCTGCATGCGACTTACTTCGAGGGAGATAAGGCACACGGTATCGAGCCGGACGAAGAGGCGAGAGGGCTCTGGAGGAAGTTCCTGCCCGAAGAAAGAATTCACCCCGGAAACCTCAAAGATAATTTCTGGGAAATGGGTGAGACCGGCCCGTGCGGGCCGTGCAGCGAGATTCATTACGACGATACTCCCGACAAATCCGGCGGGCCGCTGGTAAATAAGGATAATCCCCGTGTAATTGAAATCTGGAACCTTGTCTTTATCCAGTTCAATCGTAACGGCGACGGCAAGCTGTCCGAGCTGCCGGCAAGGCACGTCGATACGGGTATGGGACTCGAACGCGTGGCCCGGTTTATGCAGGGCAAAAAATCCAATTATGATACCGACCTGTTCACGACTCTGATAAACGCAATCTCTGATTTGACCGGCAAGAAGTACGACAGGAGCGAGACCGACGAAAAGGACATCGCTTTTCGCGTTATCGCCGACCACCTGCGGACGCTCACCTTTGCGATTACCGACGGCTGTGTGCCTTCCAACGAGGGAAGGGGATATGTTCTTCGGAGGATATTGCGCAGGGCCTCGCGGTTCGGCAGGGTGCTCGATATGCACGAGCCTTTTATCTACAAATTGATACCGACTTTGACTGACCTGATGGGCGACGCATTCGGCGAAATCAGGGAAAGGCAGGAATTCGTCGCCAATGTAATCGAATCTGAAGAAGCGAGCTTCGGGCGAACACTCGACCGTGGCATCGAAATTTTCTCATCGGCTGCAAAAAGGGGTGAAAAATCGAAAGACAAAACCATCAGCGGCGACGACGCGTTTGCGCTTTATGATACTTATGGATTTCCGCTTGATTTGACACAGCTTATGGCAAGAGAGCGGGGCATGAAGGTTGATACCGGCAAATTTGATGAGCTGATGGAACAGCAAAGACAGCGAGCAAGGGCTGCACAGAAAGACACAGCGGTCTTTGCCGGTCTTGCCGATACCGAGTCCCGATACATCGGGATTACCGATGACAGCCAAAAGTATAGTACTCATAAATGTGAAGCTTCCATACTCGGTTTCATTGACGAAGAAGGATTCAAAAAGAAGGGGACTATCAAATCGGGCAAGAAAGCAGCGATTGTGCTGGATAAGACCTGTTTTTATGCCGAGGCGGGCGGACAGGTCGGCGACTGCGGGACAATAGAATCAGTAAACAGTAAATTTATCGTAGAAAACACAACCAAAGTTGCCGATTGTGTTCTGCACCAGGGCAAGGTCGCCGAAGGGACGTTTAATGCAGGGGATAAAGTTACCGCTGCGGTGAGTAAAGACAGAAACGCTATTAAGAAAAACCACACGGCTACACATCTTCTGCAGTGGGCGCTGCAGGAGACAATCGGCAAAAGCGTCAGCCAGCAGGGTTCACTGGTCGGGCCGGATTATTTGCGGTTCGATTTTACCTGTCCAAAGGCACTGACGAAGGAGCAAATCGCGGAGGTGGAGAAGCTCGTTAACGAAAAGATAGCCGCGGACTTGTCTGTAAGCTGGGTCGAGATGCCGATTGAGCAGGGTCGCAAGCTCGGCGCTATGGCGCTGTTCGGTGAAAAGTACGGTGACGTTGTCCGTGTTGTTGCTATCGGGGCTGAAGACGAGCAGCAGGTCGGCGAGGCGTTTAGCAGGGAGTTTTGCGGCGGTACGCACGTCGAGCGGCTCGGCACTATAGGAGGATTCAAAATTACAAAGGAAGAAAGCATAGCTTCAGGTGTTAGAAGAATTACGGCACTGACCGGCAATGGCCTAACTGAATATCTGTCGGCTAGGAGTGAAATAATCGACGAATTGAGCCGGACTTTGAAAGTGCCGGCTGAGCAGATAATTGACCGGGTCAATGCTCTAATGGAGGAAAATAAAAAGCTCGGCAAAGAACTCAAGGCAGCATCAAGGCGAGGCGGGATTGATATAGTCGCTGAGGCAAAGCAGCTTCTCGAAAAGTGCGAAAAAATCGGCGAGACGTCGGTCGTAATCGGCAGGCTCAGCCCGACCGGTGCTGAGCAGGCGCGTGCTGCGGTCGATATGATTAAGAAAAAGGCCAAGTCGGCAACAGCGGTTTTCGGTTATGTCGAGGGTGACAGGGCGAATTTGATTGCCGGCGTTACAGACGACCTGATTAAAAAAGGTATCAAGGCGGGTGATATCGTAAAAGAGATTGCCCCGATTATCGACGGCGGCGGAGGCGGCAGACCGCAGATGGCCCAGGCCGGTGGCAAAAATCCTGAAAAGATTGGTGAGGCATTGGATAAAGCTGAAGAAATTATCAAAGCAAAACTTCAGTAATTAGTCCGGGGATTTTCCAAGAACCGCCAGGGCGGTTTTAACATTTCCAAATGGTGCGCTGACGGCGAAGCCGGCCACGTGACTTTCAATCTGCTCAACAATCTCGCGTGCGATTTCGATACCCGCTGTCCTTGCCTGCTCTTTGGTTTTTGTTCCGGCCATTCGTTCAATCAGCCTGTCCGGTACGACTACCCCGGGGACTTCGTTGGCCATAAACTCAGCGTTCCTTAGACTGGTGAAAGGCCAGATGCCGGCGATGACGGGTATTTTGATGTCCTGAACTTCCTTTAGAAAATCAAGGAGCATTGAGACATCGAAGACCGGCTGAGTTATGGCATATTCGGCTCCGGCCATTGCTTTTTGTCTGTACTTTTCGATTTCACGTTCGATATCAGCGGCTACCGGATTAGCACCGATGCCGATAGTAAACTGGAGGCCGGGTGAGAAACGGTTGCCCGCTATATCAATTCCGACGTTCAGGTTTTTGACCACTGAAGTAAGGGCAATCGAATCCATATCGAATACGCCTGTGGCACTGGGATACTCGCCGAGCTTGGGTGGGTCGCCCGTTATAATCAAAAGATTACGCAGGCCGAGCACGTGTGCGCCGAAGATGTCCGATTGAATCCCGATGAGGTTTCTGTCCCTGCAGCAAAAGTGCACGATAGTTTCTATGCCCGTCTCCTGTTCGATTTTAGCTGCAGTGGCAATCGGGCTAAGTCTCGAGCTGGCCCGCGGGCCGTCGGGCAGGTTTATAGCGTTGATGCCCATCTGCTCACACAGTCTTGCTTTATCAAGGATCCCGGCGATGGCAACTCCATGTGGCGGAGTCAATTCAATCGTTGTGACTTTTTGTCCGCTCGCCAGTCGCTTACCCCAGCGCGACTTTTCTGCAAGCGGTAAAGGCTCAATCGGCTTTAACTCAGGAATCGGCTGTCTCAGTGAAACCGTTACCGTCGAAATTGTACTTCTGGAGGCCTTGTCGAGTCCCTTTACAGCACGGACGATTTCTCTTATGTGCTTAGGTGTGGTGCCGCAACATCCGCCGATTATCCTGGCGCCTTTTTCGAAGAATTTCTTGGCATATTCAGCCATATACTCCGGCGTACACATATAGACGCTTCGATTATCGACGAGCCGGGGCAGGCCGGCGTTAGGCTGAACACAGATTGGTTTATCCGTAACACCGCGGATTATATCCAGGCTGACGAGCATAGAGGCCGGACCGACCGAACAGTTCGTACCGACCGCCGTTACAGACGGCTGAGCTGCTATAGCTTCTATGCATTCGCCGATAGATTTGCTGTACACAGGTTCATCGTGGTCGTTAAAGGTCATTAGCGCCACAATCGGCAGGTCTGTTATCAAACCAACGGCCTTTATGGCAATCAGCAACTCATCCGTATTTGAGAAGGTTTCGAGGATTATAAAATCCACACCCGCATCTACTAAAGAAGTGACCTGATTTTTGAATGCCGCCTCGGCCTGTTTTATGGTAATTGTTCCGTAAGGTTCGATTTGCCTGCCCAACGGCCCTATCGAGCCTGCGACAAGGACTTCCTGACCGACGGCCTGGCGTGCGATTTCGACCGCAGCGGTGTTTATGTTCGCCGTCTGGTCGGCTAAACCAAATCGGGCAAGTTTTAACTCATTGGCCCCGAACGTGTTTGTCTCTACGAAATCCGCGCCCGCTTCGAGGTACTGCCGGTGTATGCGTCTGACCTTGTCGGGGCTGGTCAGATTCACTTCCTCGAAGCACTGGTTCAGGAAAACACCCTGTTCGTAGAGCATCGTTCCCATGGCGCCGTCACCGAGGACGACCCGCTCAGCAAGCAATTCTATCAGCCCCTTGTTTTTTTGCTCTGTTGTTCCCACCGGCATTACACCATGAAAGTCACTCTCAGGTCTATTTTTCCAGGGCCATCAGGTCCTCGTAGGTTTCTCGGCGGCGAATGACGGTGAATTTGTCACCGTCGACAAGTACCTCAGCGGCCCGGCAGCGGGCGTTGTAATTGCTGCTCATAGTAAAGCCGTACGCCCCGGCCGTAAACACAGCGATTAAATCAGCCTGTTTGACCGGGGGTATGTGACGGTCTTTTGCCAGGAAGTCGGCACCTTCGCATATCGGCCCGACGATATCCACCCGCTCGGTGCCGGCGATGTGCAGGTCTTTGGAACGTTTCGGCGGCAGGTATCTTTGCTCCACCTGCGCAGGCCAGATAAAATGAAACGCGTCGTAGAGACACGGCCGAATCAAATCATTCATAGCAGCATCGACGATTACAAACTTTTTTGCCCCGCCCTGTTTGAGGTACAGTACACGGCTGAGCAGGATCCCAGCGTTGGCGGAGATGCTTTTGCCGGGTTCCAGTATCAGTCTGAGATTCATATCCTTAAGAAGCGGTACGATGCCCGCCGCGTAGTCAGCTGCTGATGGTACCGAGTCTGATTCGTAGTCCGCGCCGTAACCGCCGCCGAGATTCAGGGCCTCGACCGTATGTCCCTGCTGCCGAAGAGTATCTATCAGCGGCAGTACTCTTTTGACGGCTTCGACGTAAGGGTCGATTGTTTTGCCGCCCGTTCCTAGATGAACGTGAAGTGCGCACAGGCTGACCGCGTTATTTGCTCCGTATTGTGCAAAGACTTTTTGTGCCCTGTCGATATCAACGCCGAACTTGGTTTCTTTTTTGCCGGTTCTCAGGAACCTGTGTGTTTTGTAATCTACGTCGGGATTGATACGAAGCGCGGCCTTGGCCTTTTTGCCCTGCCGGTCAGCCAGGCGAATAAGATTTTCCAGCTCCGCCTCAGACTCGATATTGAAATAAGCGATGCCCGCATCCAAGGCATCGGCAATTTCTGAGTTTGTCTTACCGACACCGGCAAAGACTATTTTTCCCGGGTCGGCACCGGCCTGGATAGCCCGGTATAGCTCGCCGCCGCTGACGATGTCGAAGCCGCTTTCGGCCCGGGCCATAAACCGCAGGATATTGACGTTGCCGCAGGCCTTGACCGAATAACAGACCATTGTATCGAGCTGTGCGTAGGCCTTCTGGATTCTGTGCAGGTGCTCGAGAAAGGTTGCCTTGCTGTAGATGTAGACTGGTGTGCCGACCTGGGCGGCGATTTTTTCAACCGTCACCTGCTCGGCAAACAGCCTGTTGTCTTTGTACTGGAAATAATCCATTGGCATTCTCATTCCGGTCATACAAATTGCGGCTTTCCACAGGTCGGCCAGTTTACATGATTTACTCCCGAATGCAAGGACCGGACTTTTCGGTGAATCCGAGGTGCTTCAGTGCTGCTACGAAATTGAGCGCATAAAAAAACGGAAGGTTTCCAGATTTTGAAAACCTTCCATTTTTGTAGCTTTTTCAGCTTATTGTCAGCTGAGCACTATTTTTTCTTTTTTGCTTTCTTTCTTTTCTTTGCCGTTTTCTTTTTGGCTGTTTTCTTTTTGGCTTTTCTCTTTTTGGCCATTACTGTTCTCCTTCAGTAAAATCTACATTCCTTTTTTTACGTTACTAACTATAATGAATATGGTGTTATGATAACACAATATTTTCTTTTAACCAGGTTCATATTCAATTGTCAAAGATATATTAACAGGTTCTATTATATTTTATCGGCCAAAATTTTTGAATAACTCCATAAAAATTTGCTTTGGCGACGTTTTTGCCTGGCCGAAATACTTTACAAATCGTATGCAAGTGTTAGTGAGACTTTTACATCTGACAATTCCAGGGAAAGTATCGTCATCATGTTTTGACAATCACCGCACTTGAAATTTCGTTCGATTGTTCTTATATTAACCGGCTAAAAGTGCGATTTTTAGTAGTTATAGGCTTATTGGCGATAATGCGAGTTACCAAAAGAAACAGCCGTGCCATGTCAACGATGATATTTAAAAGTTCCGCTTATTCGGATGCAGGCTTTGTTTAACGACGCCGATTTTTGGAATGATAAGCCGAATTTCGTCTCGGAAAGGGGCAAAAAAAATTTGAGAATTTTTAATAAATTTTTCTGAAGAAGTTACAAAGGACCTGTTAATTTCCCATGCCAAAAACAAAAACAGCTTTATTCGGCGGCACGTTCGACCCAATCCATAGAGGTCATATCGACGTGGCGCGCAGCGCTTTCGACACCATCGGCGCCGGCAAACTCATATTTATTCCCGCCAGACATTCGGTGCTAAAGACTGAATTACCTGTCGCGTCTGATGCCGATAGATTACGTATGATCCGATTAGCTATTGCTGGTATCGACAAGTTTGAAGTCAGCGACTGGGAGCTTCAACGTCCGGCGCCAAGTTATACCATTGAGACGGTGCGACATTTTCAGCATAAGCTTGGACCTGATACAGGGCTTTATTGGCTGCTCGGTGCGGACAGTATCGCTGAACTACCCCGCTGGTACAAAATTCAAGAGCTCATAGATGAATGTTTCCCTACTTGTATGTACCGGGCCGGCTTCGAGCCACCCGACTTTTTGCAGCTCGCAGATGCCCTCGGCGCCCACCGCGTCAAAAAACTCCAGGATAATATAATAGAAACTCCCCTAATAGATATCAGCAGCACGCAGATACGCGCCCAGCTGGCTACAGGGCAAGATGTCAGCGATATGCTCAATCCTAAAGTCGCCGACTACATCCGCGAAAAAAAGTTGTACTGTTAGCCGTTCCTGCTGACGGTCTTTACCAGCCATTCATACCAGCCGCTCATTCCCTCTGACGTTTTCGCTGAGAGGCAGAAAATCTCGATATCCTTATTCAATCTTCGCGCGTCTGACCTGACTTTGTCGATATCGAAATCAATCGCCCCTGATGACAGCAAATCAATCTTGTTTATGAGCAGAACCTTCGACTTCGAGAAAATGGCAGGGTACTTGGCGGGTTTGTCGTCGCCCTCGGCTACGGAAAGGACCACGACCTTGCCGTCTTCGCCCAGTTCAAAGGCCGATGGGCAAACAAGGTTTCCGACGTTCTCAACAACAACTAAGTCGATTTCATCGAGCGGCAACTGTGCAAGGGCGGAACTGACCTGTGCCGCAGACAGATGGCAGGAACCATTTGTGTTTATCTGGACGGCGGGTGCTTCGGTCGCCCGAATCCGCTCGGCGTCGAGCTGGGTCTGGATATCACCTTCAATTACACCTATTCTGAGCTTGTCTTTGAGATCGGTTATGGTCCGCGTCAGGATGGTTGTCTTGCCGGAGCCCGGCGAGGAAATCATATTGAGACAATATTTCCCTTTGTCCCGAAGCAGCTTGCTGTTCTGCTGCGCATATTCTTCGTTTGCGCTCAATATCTTTGTGCCGAGCTGAATCTTTTTACCCATCGTTTGCTCCGTCTTCCTCGAATTCTATCTCTTCCAACAGCAGTGGTGGGTCCGGCAGCAGGTCGAACTTGTCGCAGCCGCAGTAGGTGCACCCTGATTTAGTCAAATCAAAATCAAATTTCTTTCCGCAGCCGCTGCATTTACCCTGGATATTTTTGTGTTCTATCTGGAGTTTCATTCCGTTGCAGATTGTCCCCTTGGCGATAACATCGAATGCAAATGTGAGTACTTCGTCATTCACAGCGTTGAATGTTCCACAACTGATTCGCGCGGCAATGGGCCTGGCTCCTTGTTTTGCCGCCTCGGCAGCAATGGAATCCAACAGGTTTTTTGCTACCATCGTCTCGTGCATCAGCAAATCCTCGGCAATTCTCTTCCGTAGGGCATTTGTACAATCCTTTTTCCGCCGATTCTGGTCTTTATTTCAACCATCGCCTGCTCCTGTATGCAGCAAACTTCGCCTATCATACTGGCGTTTTTCCCAAGCTCGTGCTTTTTGCAGATAGTCAAACATTGCTCGGCGGCATCGGCTGATACTACGATGACGACCTTGCCTTCGTTAGCGATATTGAGGACATCAAAACCAAGCATGTCCGCAGCGGCCTGAACGGTCGGATTAACCGGTATATCTGCTTCATTAATATCAATACTCATCCCGACGGCCGAGGATATTTCATTAAGCGTTGCCGCCAGGCCACCACGCGTCGGGTCACGCATAAACCTGATACCTGAGCAATTCGTCAGTAGTTCATTCGTCAGCGATGCCAGCGACGCACAGTCGCTGGTAAGCTGCGTCTGGAACTTTATACCCTCCCGCTGTGAGATAACAGTCATGCCATGGTCGCCGATAGTGCCGCTTACAATTATCTTATCGCCGGCTGAAATCCTCTCGAAGCCGCACTGCGTATCGTAAATCCTCACGCCAATACCCGCCGTGTTAATATACAAGCCTTCGGCGGCACCGGCTTCGACTGTCTTGGTATCGCCGGTTACTATTTTCACATTGTCCTGTCGAGCAGCCTTTGCGGCGCTGTCCAGAATCTTTTCTAACAACTCGATTTCAAAACCCGTCTCGATAATCAGTGACAGGGCAATCGCGACCGGCTTTGCGCCGGCGACCGCTAGGTCGTTGATAGTTCCGCATACCGCCAACTTGCCGATATCCCCGCCGTTGAAGAACAGGGGGTTGACCACGTAGCTGTCGGCAGTAAAACAGATTTTCGATGAGTCCAAATCAAGACCGGCTGCATCATTTAACTGCCCGCCCTGGTCGCCGAGACGAGGCAGAATGGTCTGGCGAATCAATTGCTCGGTCAGTCGTCCGCCCCCTCCGTGGGCAAGCAGTATTCTTTTGGAATCTTTCTGTGTCATTGCCCAAGTCTTCTTTGGCCGTATTTATACCAAGCTGCGCACGTCCCCTCACCACTGACCATGCAGGGACCGACGGGACTATCTGGTGTGCAGCGCTTCTCGAACAATCCACATTCTGGCGGCTCTATCAATCCGCACAGAACTTCGCCGCATCGACAGCCGGTTTCGTCCTCGTGCGGCTGCTCCTCAATCCCGAATCTCTTTAGCGCATCGAATCGCCGGTACTCATCTTTCAGCGTTAGTGTGCTCTTTTGAATCTTGCCCAGTCCGCGCCAATAGCCGTCCGCTTCGTCAAAGACTTCTTTGAGAAGAAGCTGAGCTTTTTGATTACCCTTTTCCGTTACTACCGCGGTATATATGCTTGTGACCTCGGTCCTGCCCTCTGTCAGCAGGCGGCAGATTTCGGCCAGTCCTTCAATAATCTGCATCGGTTCAAAGCCCGCCACGACGCAAACCCTGCCGTAATCATCTGCGATTTCTCTAAACGCGCCGTAACCGGTAATGACGCTAACGTGTCCCGGGCACAAAAAGGCATCGATGTTATGGTTCTTTTCGCTCAGCAGCGCCCTCATCGCGGGAACAACCAGCTTATGGCCGCTGTACACGCAGAAATTCTCTATTTTCTGCTCGGCCGCTTCTTTTACTACGACTGCTGTTGCCGGGGCCGTGGTCTCGAATCCGACAGCGAGCAGCACAATTGTTTTGTCGGGATTCTCTTTGGCAAGCAGCAGTGCATCTTCGGCACTGAATACGACCTTGACATTTTTGCCCCTGTGTCTTTCGAGGGAACCGGACTTACCCGGAACCCGAATCATATCGCCATACGTTGCAATCAGGCAATCATCGCGGTTGGCCAAGTCGAGGCAGATGTCGATATAACTCTGGTCGGTGACGCAGACGGGACAGCCGGGCCCGGAGATTAGATTCAACTGTTTCGGGATGAAGGTGCGCACGCCGTTGCGAAAAATCGTGACCGTATGAGTGCCGCAGACCTCCATAATGTTGATTTGACGGCCGAGCTTCTCGCAGGCCGCGTCCATCAACTTCTGCGATTTGTATATTCTCCTGAGCATATCAATCAGTTAGCTCCTGTCAGCCTGATACCCTTCTGTCTGTTTCTAGGAAATCGTCGATTTGCTCTATAAGCTGCCAGGTCTTCTTTGCCTCTTCTTCATCAACAAGTGAAATGGCAAAACCGGCGTGAACCAGAACCAGGCTGCCCAGCTTTGCATCCGGAAGGAGTGTAGTCTTTGCGCGAAAGCGATTACCCATTGCATCGACAATCGCATTATCACCTTCCAACTCAACTATTCTCGCAGGCACAGCTAGACACATATTACTTCTTTTCTCCAACTTTCAGTTTTTTAGCTGCCTTCTTTGCTGCTATAGCAGCCTGGCCGAGTGATATTCCACCGTCATTGCTCGGCACAAAACGGTTAAATAATACGGTAAAATCGTCCTGCTTCAAGAGTCTTATCAATTGGTTCGTCAAATATCTGTTGCAGAATACCCCGCCGCCCAGGGCGACTTTCTCCAGGTTTGTCCGTTGATGTGCTTTTTGGGCCAACGCGAGCAGTCCGGCAGCTAAGGTATTATGGAATTTCGCTGATATATTTCCTGCAGGCGTTTTGTTCTGTAAACCTGAGACAATTTGCCTGAACATCGGCCGCAGGTCCAGCAAACACTTGTCGCCTTCGGCGATATTAAAGTCGTAACATTTGTCGATTCCTTTTTTAATCGAAGCTTCCAGTGCCATCGGAAGCTGCGCCTCAAAGTTGTTGCAGCCGCCCAGGCCCGCCATAGCAGCTACAGCGTCGAATACTCGTCCGAG
>CAZOVR010000025.1:0-3865 GCA_964583405.1 uncultured Pirellulales bacterium | reverse complement strand
TGTTGCAGCCGCCCAGGCCCGCCATAGCAGCTACAGCGTCGAATACTCGTCCGAGGCTCGAAGTGTTCACAGTGTTGAGCCGCTTTCGAATCTGCTGCAGAATCAATTTTTGCTTTTCGATATTAGGCTCGATTTTCTCTAACAGCCAGCCGAAATCTGTAAGCTCAAACCGGTTGCCATAGGCCTGATTCAGCAAAGCAAGGACGGGACGAATGGCTTCTTTCGCGGCCAGGTCGCCGCCGGCCAGCGGGTAATACATCAGATGCCCGAGCCGCTCGAAACCTTCGAGGTCCGCAATCAAACACTCGCAGCCCCATATCGCACCGTCCGTTCCATAGCCGGTACCGTCGCATTCCAGTCCGATTACCTTTTCATCAAGGCCGTACTCAGCCAGGACCGATGCGATATGTGCCCAGTGATGCTGTACTTTTATCAGGTCAACACCTTTTAGCGACGCCGCATACCGGCTCGAAATATAGCCGGGGTGCAAATCGCACGCGACTACCTGAGGTTTGACCTCAAACAGGCCGGCCAGGTGTTCGACAGAGTTCAGGTAGTGATGATATACGCTCGCGTCTTCCATATCCCCGATGTGCTCGCTGACGATAATCTGATTAGCCTTGACATAGCAGAAGGTATTTTTCAAATCGGAACCCGCGGCGAAAATGTCCTTTTCACATTCTTTCTCAGTAACTATCGGCGTCGGTACGTACCCGCGCGCCCGCCGCAGCAGGACGGCCTGTCCGTCGATAAAGTGCACAATCGAATCGTCAACCTGCCGGTAAATCTCCCGGTCGTGCATCAAAAATGCATCGGCAACTTCGCCTAACTTTTCGAGGGCCTCATCGTTTTTGCATATAAGAGGCTCATCCGATATATTGCCGCTGGTCATCACCAGCACGTCCAGTCCCTCGTCGAATAATAAATAATGCAGCGGCGTGTAACAGAGCATAAATCCGAATGTATTTACGCCCTCAGCCACCGAGGGTGCTATGCCGCAATCAGGTTTTTTGGGCAGCAGCACAATCGGGCTTTCGGGGCTTGTTAATATCCGCTCGGCTAATTCGTCAACAACAGCAAACTTGCGAATCTTGTCAACCGAGTCGGCCATCATCGCAAACGGTTTTGCGTCTCTTTTTTTTCTTTGCCGCAGGCGTAGCACCGCATCGTTATCCAGGGCGTTAACCGCAAGATGAAATCCGCCTATGCCTTTTATCGCTACAATCTTTCCTGCCAGCAGCATCTGTGCTGTTTGGATTACTGCCTTGTCGCTGTCCTGCTCAATTGTTTTGCCGGTACTATCGCACAGGGTTATTTTCGGTCCGCATACCGGACACGCCACCGGCTGGGCGTGGAAACGTCTGTCATTTACATCCCTGTATTGAGCAGCGCACTTATCACACATTTGGAAGACCGACATTGTGGTATTCGGTCGGTCGTAGGGTATAGTTTTGACTATCGAATAACGCGGACCGCAGTTGGTGCAGTTAATGAATGGATACCTGTATCTGAAATCATTCTTGTCCTGCATCTCACGGAGGCAATCCTCGCACACGGCAATATCGGCCGTTACCTGTGTAAGAGCTGTACCTGCTGTGTCGCTTTTTTTTATGGCAAACTCTGTATCGCCGGATACCGTTTCTACATCTTCGACGTGTACGGTTTTTACATCAGTAAGAACGGGCAAATCTCTGCCAGCTTTTAGACGCTCGGTGAATTCGCCAATTTGTTCCGCTGTGCCCTGTACCTCGATTGTGACTCCCCTGGTGTCGTTATAGACGAATCCCGCCAAGGCAAGTGCCTTTGCCAGACGATAGACAGCCGGCCGGAAACCGATGCCCTGCACACGTCCGGTCAGGATTATTTTTTTTCGTTCAATCAAGGCTTTTGCTCGATAAAACACGATTTTAAACAAGCCGGTAATGATTATAGCCCATAGGCCCGTCAAAGCCAAACCGCTCCTCGGGATTCCGCTCTGTAATTCCTTGCCGGAAAGTTTTGTTTCTGATAAAATCCATCACTCATCGGGCCATAAATAATAATGGTATAACGCGAACAATACTTTAATTGTTGGTTTAACCGCTTAAAAAGAGACAATTCATTAAGAGATAAGGGAGGTAAATTATGATTTCCGGAAATTCAGCGAGCAGATTTGTTTTGATGGTTTTGATTGCGATGTTCGGTTTGGCGGTTTCGTTTTGTTTCGGTTCGACGGAAATATCTTCGGAGGAAGATTCCGTCAACAGGTTGGTTATCCGTGCCGATGCCGGCAGGTATACCATCAGTCCGGAGATTTACGGGCATTTTGCCGAGCACCTGGGAAGATGTATTTACGACGGGATTTGGGTAGGCCCGGATTCGTCGATACCGAATGTTCGCGGGATTCGTAAGGATGTCCTCGATGCCCTGAAGGAAATCAAGGTGCCCGCTCTGCGATGGCCCGGCGGTTGTTTCGCGGACGAGTACCACTGGAAGGACGGCATAGGGCCGGTCGAGAAAAGGCCCTCGATGGTCAATACGCATTGGGGGATGGTTACAGAGACAAATCGTTTCGGGACGCATGAGTTTCTGGATTTGTGTGAGCTGCTGGGCTGCGAGGCTTACATAAGCGGAAACGTCGGTTCGGGCACACCGGAGGAGATGCAGGACTGGGTAGAGTATATGACGTTCGACGGTAAAAGTGAATTGGCTGATTTACGCCGCAAAAACGGGCGGGAAAAACCGTGGAAAATTAAGTATTTTGCAATTGGCAACGAAAACTGGGGCTGCGGCGGGAATATGACTGCCGAATATTACGCCGACCTGTACAAACGGTTTTCAACTTATGTCAGGAATTATTCGGGTAATAAAGTAACAAAAGTCGCGTGCGGACCGGGCTGGGATGATTATAAATGGTTCGAGGTGCTCCTGGGCAACGCGGCCAAACACATGGACGCAATCAGTCTGCACCACTATGTATTCGAGGGCGACTGGAACCACAAAGGCAGAGCCACGGTCTTCGACGAAAAAGGATGGTTCAAAACGTTCAAAAAAACGATGTTCCTCGATGAAATGATTAGCAAAACCAAGAAAATTATGGACAAATATGACAAGCAGGAACGCATCGGACTTTTTGTTGATGAATGGGGAACGTGGTGGAACGCCGAAGAAGGAGAAAATCTAGGAATTCTTTATCAGCAAAATACCCTCAGGGATGCGGTGGTTGCCGGGTGTTTCCTGAATATATTCAATCAGCATTGTGACAGGGTAAAAATGGCCAATATCGCCCAGACCTGCAACGTGCTGCAGGCGATGGTTCTGACAAAAGGCGAAAAAATGGTTCTGACGCCGACGTATTATGTCTTCGAGATGTATAAAGTTCATCAGGGGGCGCAGTATCTGCCTGGAAATATCGAATGTAAACCATATAAGTACGGCAATGAAACACTTGCAGGCATTACGGCATCTGCATCGAAGGACGAGGCGGGGAAAATACATATTTCGATATGCAATTTGAATCCAAACGAACCGGCGGACATTGAATGCAGCTTGCAGGGTCATAAAGCACAGAAGGTGACGGGGTGTATTCTTACCGCCGAGGCTATGAATGCGCATAATACCTTTGAAAAGCCCGATGCCGTAAAACCCGCCGAGTTTAGCGGAGTAGAGATAAAGGACGGCAAAATTGTGGCGGCTGTTCCTTCAAAATCGGTGGTTGTTCTGGAAGTGGAGTAGGCCAACATTGTTTTTTGGGCCTTAAGAAGGTATTTGCTTGCCACAGCGGCATTTTCTGCTAAATTAAAGGGCAAACGGGGCCTTAGCTCAGTTGGGAGAGCGCTTGCATGGCATGCAAGAGGTCGTGGGTTCGAATCCCATAGGCTCCATT
>CAZOVR010000024.1:40124-45130 GCA_964583405.1 uncultured Pirellulales bacterium | reverse complement strand
GACTTCTTGGCCATGCTGATTTACAGATGGCTACAAGATATGTACAGGATGTTTCTAAGCAGACGGATAAAGTAATTCAAAAAAACAGAAACTTTCTGTTTGCCTGTGGGAATATTTAGTAATCACATTGTTAATATGACGAACAGGTAAGTAAACAATATCCCTTCTTAATAAGATTTAAGTAAGAAAGAAGGAAAACAAACTACAATTGCTTTAAAGTCGGAGGTTCGAATCCTCCCCCCGCTATTGACATAGGAGATAACTTCCTGTATGTCTTGAAGTTATCTTTTTTTTATTGCTCGTTTTTACTCGTTATGAACCTCCAAATATCCCGTTATAAACCTCCGACCAGCTTTTCAAGAACCTCTTCTGATGGACCTATGTAACGCGTTGGCCATACTTGTCACGCGGCACTTGCCTTTTTTGAGACTCGGCTTTGTATTCAAGCCTTTTTTACGTTGGGAGAAGGCTTTTAAAGAAACTTGTGATTTTGATTTGTCTGAAGATCGCTTCCAAATGATGCCTAGGTTTTTCGACCAACAGGATGAAATTTTAAATTTATGCCTATTTCCACGCATAGAATCGGCTTTAATTAACTGGGATTGATATAAGAATATGAAAATCAGGCATTTTTATGTACAAAAAACCTTGACAAGCGTCGTTAAGGTGTTTTAATAGTATGAGAATCTCTCTAAATTTTGTCATTTGAAAGAGCGGTTTTCACCCGCTGTCGTTCTTGCGGATGCAGGAGCGAAGGGAAAGCAAGCTTACCACCTTGCCGTACCGGCGTTTTTTTTCTCCGCGCAACAGATGTTTTTTGTATTAGCTGCGGCTCAGCTTTTGCCGTCGGCAAACCAGGGGGGGAGAAAGTGTCTTTTGATGTACGAAGGATATGGGGAAGTGCGAAGACGCAAATATGCGGGGGCGTTTGCTGCCGATATATTTGCGAGCCAGACTTTGGTCACGCCTTGTAATAATCCGGCCTTGCAAAATCAGACCTATGGTCGTTTGTCGATAAACACGTGTCAATCGATGAGACAAGAGAAATCTCAAGAATGCTACATTTCTTGCTCAAACAATAGTTGCTTTGGCGGTAGCCAGATAATCGCCTGATAGGAGACTGTACCATGAAAAGTTTTGCCGACATTTTCAAGATTACCTGCGGTGTGTACATTGTTCTGATGTCATCCAGCTTGACCGATGTTCACGGTCAGTGGGTGGAACAGACGATAAATCTGGAACCTGGCTGGAATTCAGTCTATCTTGAGGTGCAGCCTGAGCCCCGGGATTGCAATGAGGTCCTCGACGGTCTACCCATTGCAAGCGTGTGGTGCTGGAACCCGAAGTCTTCTTCGGTGCAGTATATCAGCACGCCACCTTCGCCGGAGTCGCTTCAGGTGGGCCATCCGCAGTGGCTGGTATACTTCCCACCAAGTCAGCCGGAACACGTGGCGACAAGCCTCTTCAACATCATCGGCGGCAAAGCCTATCTAATCAAGCTTAACGGCGTCCAACAAGTCCAGTGGACGATAAAAGGCCGGCCCCGCCTGCCCCGCATCGACTGGCAGGCCGAAACACATTTTCTCTGCGGTTATCATTTGTCCGATGGTGGCGAGCCCACGTTCGCAGATTTCTTTTCCGCCTCGGCGTACCATGAGGGCCGGCCAATCTACAGGCTGGTAGAGACGGGCGGCAATTGGCAGTGGCAGAGTGTCGATGCCAATGACACCATGACAAGAGCAGAGGCCTACTGGACATCTTCTCAATATACTTCTGCCTTTACCGGCCCTCTGGAAGTTGTGGAGCAGGCCGGCGGTTTGGAGTACGGGAAAATCCTTGTCGAGCAGACCCTGACAATCAAGAATCTGAGCGACTCAAATATGACGGTAGACATAACCTTGCGCAGCTCACTGTCGCCCCCGGAGGGGGCATACGAGCCGGTTGCCGGCGACGTGCCGCTGCTGTATTGGGTGGGACCGCCGGATTCGAATACGCCCTGGCAGGAGCTGCCGCCGACGCTGTCGGTCGATGTAAACAGTGGAGATACAAAGTATCTGCGTCTGGCGGTTCAGCGGTCAGCCATGCCCGCAGAAGGACGGTATCAGTCGATTCTGGAGGTTGATAACAACCAGGGAATGACCATACGGGTCCCGGTATCGGCAGAGTATACAGACCTTACAGGGCTGTGGGTGGGATACGCGGCGATAGATAGCGTGAGCCAGCCCGCAGATGACAACGACCCGAATGCCAAGCCGACCGGTTCGGAGTTTCAGTTCCCGCTGATTCTGCATGTTGATGCAAACGATAACGTTTATCTGCTCAGGGAGATTGTGCAGCTGTGGAAGTACGGGGTCATGGATACGGACCCGATTACCGGTATGGATTTTGTGGCAGAACCCGGCCGATTCGTGCTGGTCATCGACGAGAGCCTGTTTTCGGACCCGAACTACGGCGGGGCCACCCTTCGCGACGGACAGTTGCGCGGTCGAAGAATTAGTTCGGCCGCCTTTTCATTTCCGCAGCCTGCCAAAATGCAGCCAATTAGCGGCTCGTTCGGATTTGAAGGTGCCGTATTCGAACCAGAGCAGCCCATTGTGATTGCTCCGGGTGACCCGCTGAATCCGTTTAAGCACAAGTTCCACCCCGACCACGATGATGCAGATGAAATCTACCAGATAACGCGACATTTGCGGCTGGTGTTCGATTCCGAGGCGGCGGGAGCATCCACGATCGCCGGCTGGGGGGACACAGATATCGGTGGCGTATATTCCGAGGTTCTTACGGGACTTCATCAACGGGATATTTATGTAGAGGGAACTTTCCGGCTTCACCGGGTAAGTCAGATAGGACAATTAAACGACGGCAGATAGTCATTAGGTCAGTTGGGCAAGATATATATGAGGAATGATAAGATGAAAAAGCACGGTTTTATCTCGGTTGTAACAATAGTGTTGTCTGTAACTGCGATATGCGGTGCAAAGACGATTACGGTCCCGGGCGACTTTAGCAGCATCCAGGCCGCCATCAGTGATCCCTGCACCATAAATGGTGACGAAATCGAGGTGTCGCCGGGGACCTACTATGAGGCCATCAATTTCAACGGCAAAGCCATCAGGCTGTACAGCAGCGGCGGGGCCACGGTTACCATCATCAACGGGAGCGGGTTGGTGGAGAAGTACCACGTCGTCCAGTGCATAAGTGGCGAGGATGCCAATACCATCCTCGAGGGCTTTACCATCACCGGAGGATTCGCTTTCGGCTCTGAACTCAACGACTTTAGTGGTGCTGGGATGTTCAACTGGAATAGCAGCCCGACCGTGACCAACTGCACGTTCAGCGATAATGATGCTGTGTTATCCGGCGGTGGGATGTATAACTCACACAACAGCAGCCCGACCGTAACTAACTGCACGTTCAGTGATAATCATGCTAATTTCGGCGGCGGGATGTGCAACGAGGAATTCAGCAGCCCGACGGTGACCAACTCCACATTCAGCGGTAATGAGGCCTCTCAAACCGGCGGCGGGATGGGTAACTCGGAAAACAGCAGCCCGACCGTAACCAACTGTACGTTCAGCGGCAACACGGCAAGCCTGGGCGGCGGGATGGGTAACTTGTACAGCAGCAGCCCGACGGTGACCAACTGCACATTCAGCGGTAATGAGGCCCCTGACGCCGGCGGCGGGATGTGCAACCACAACAGCAGCCCGACCGTCACTAACTGCACATTCAGCGGCAATTGGGCAGTAATGGGCGGCGGGATGTGCAACGTGGAAAACAGCAGCCCGACCGTGACTAACTGCATCCTTTGGAACAATAACCCCGACGAGATATATAATTACAACAGCACCTCAAGCGTTACGTACTGTGACGTCCGGGGCGGCTGGCCCGGGACGGGAAACATCGACGCCGACCCACTGTTTGTGGATGCAGCGAACAATGATCTACGCTTGGGGGATTGCTCACCGTGCGTGGATGCCGGTGACAACGCGGCGGTACCGGGGGGTATAACTACGGACCTGGCCGGTAATCCGCGTTTTATGGACGACGATGGTGTTAAGGACTGTGGTGTAGGAACACCACCCATTGTGGACATGGGGGTCTATGAGCGACAAATCAACTCCTTCGGGCCAATTCATAATGTTACTGGGGGCTTTTACTACATCCAGATTCAGGCGGCCATCGATGGGGCCGATCCAAACAATGAGATCGAGGTGGCGCCGGGGACCTACTATGAGACAATAAATTTCAACGGCAAGGCCATCAGGCTGTACAGCAGCGGCGGGCCCACAGCAACCATCATCAACGGGGGCGGGTCGTTTCACGTCGTCCAGTGCATAAACGGCGAGGATGCAAATACCGTCTTAGAGGGTTTTACCATCACCGGCGGCATCGCATACGGCTCTTATCCTGATGACTGCGGCGGCGGGATGTACTGCGAAAACAGCAGCCCGACGGTGACCAACTGCACGTTCAACGACAATAGGGCTGATTCCGACGGCGGCGGGATGTACAACTCGAGCAGCAGCCCGACGGTGACCAACTGCACGTTCAGCGGCAACTCGGCCGATTATTACGATTACGGCAACGGCGGCGGGATGTACAACGAGCAAAGCAGCCCGACGGTGACCGACTGCACGTTCAGCGGCAATTCGGCCTTCAGCGGCGGCGGGATGTACAACGACAACAGCAACCCAACGGTGACCGACTGCAACTTCAGCGGCAACCAGGCCCACGGTACTTTTTTCCCAATGGGCAGCGGCGGCGGCGGGCTGTACAACAATGACAACAGCAGCCCGACGGTGACCAACTGCACGTTCAGCGGCAACTCAGCCGACTACGGCGGCGGCGGCGGGCTGTACAACAATGACAACAGCAGCCCGACGGTGACCAACTGCACGTTCAGCGGCAATCAGGCCGGAAAAGGCGGCGCGATGTACAACTATAACAGCAGCAGCCCGACGGTGACCAACTGCACGTTCAGCGGCAACTCAGCCGACTACGGC
>CAZOVR010000024.1:0-40024 GCA_964583405.1 uncultured Pirellulales bacterium | reverse complement strand
TGTACAACAATGACAACAGCAGCCCGACGGTGACCAACTGCACGTTCAGCGGCAACTCAGCCGACTACGGCGGCGGCGGGATGTATAACTACAACAGCAGCCCGACGGTGACCAACTGCACGTTCAGCGGCAACTCAACTGGCTTTGGCAGCGGCGGCGGGATGTACAACAGGGGCAGCAGCCCGACAGTGACCAATTGCATCCTCTGGGGGAACGCGCCGGATGAGATCTACGAAGATACAAGCAGTTCCACCACGGTTAGCTACAGCGACGTACGGGGCGGCTGGGGGGGCGACGACAGCAACAACATCAATGCCAACCCGGTATTTTACGACGCGGCCGCAGGTGACCTGCGTCTGGGTGCCTGGTCGCCGTGTGTGGATGCCGGGAACAACGCAGCTGTACCGGCGGATGTGAACAAGGACCTTGGAGGTAATCCGCGTTTTGCGGACGACGCGTGTGTACCGGACACTGGTTCCGGGACACCTCCTATTGTGGATATGGGCGCCTACGAGCGACAGGTAAGCTCTGTTGTTTGGGGTACGATAAACGTGCCGGGCGACTTCGACAGCATTCAGGAGGCGATATTTGAAGCATGCACAGGCGACCAGATTATCGTGGCGCCGGGAACCTACTATGAGTCCATCGATTTCCTTGGCAAGGCCGTCCGGCTTTACAGCAGCGGCGGTCCGGAGGTCACCACCATCGACGGCACCGGCCACTATCACGTTGTGCAGTGCGTCAGCGGCGAGGGCCCCAATACTATATTAGAGGGCTTTACCATCACCGGCGGAAACGCAAACGGTTTTTCTCCGGACGACCGGGGCGGCGGAATGTACAACTATGCGAGCAGCCCGACAATAACAAGCTGCATCTTTACCGGCAACGTGGCAAAAAACGGAGGGGGGATATTAAACTTCGACTGCAACCCGACGGTGACAAACTGCAAATTCGAAAACAATACTGCATTTGGTGCAATTGGCGGCGGCGGGATGTACGACCACAACAGCAGCCCCCTGTTGACTAACTGCACGTTCAGCGGCAATACGGGTGGGCCCTGGGGGGGCGGGGGCATGTTCAATGCGGTCAGCAGCAATCCGACGCTGATAAACTGCACGTTCAACAACAATAACGCCGTTGGCGAAGGTGGTGGAATGTATAACTGGGATGGTACTATGCCAATTTTGACCAACTGCACCTTCAGCGGCAATTCGGCAACGAATAACGGCGGCGGGATGTTCAATAGAAACGACAGCAGCCCGACGGTGACCAACTGCATCCTCTGGGCCGACGCGCCGGATGAGATATACGATTATAACAGCACGTCCATCGTCACCTGCAGCGATGTCGAAGGCGGCTGGCCCGGCACTGGAAACATCAATGCCGACCCAATGTTTGCCCTCACAGGCGACATCCATTTGCTGTCCGGCTCGCCCTGTATCGACGCCGGCAGCAATGCATCCGTTCTGCCAGGCGTCAACTACGACATGGAAGGTACGCAGCGCATCCTGGATGGCGACGAGGATGGTACGGCAACGGTGGATATGGGGCCCTACGAGTACAATCCGGACCCATGTTCACCCCGCATGGCGGTCTGGCCGCTGGCATTCGAGTTTATTGCATACGGAGGACAGGCCCCGGAGCCTGAACTGCTGGAGATACGAAGCATCGGAGCCGGAACCATCAATTGGCTTATCGACACGGATTGTTACTGGCTCGAGCTGAACCGGACCGGCGGCCAGTCGTCCGGCGAAATAGACAACGTAATCCTCGACCCCAATATCTCCGGCCTTGTAGCCGGAGAATATCATTGTACTGTCACTATAACCGACCCCAACGCAATCAACAGCCCGGTGGTTATCCCTGCGGTTCTAAATTTCGGTGATGTTCGGGAGGTTCCGGCTGAGTATTCGACAATCCAGTCGGCCATTGATGACTCCAGTGACGGTGATATCGTCCTGGTCATCGACGGAATATATGACGAGAACGGCTTGGACTTCGGCGGCAGGGCCATCATCGTCATGTCCGAAAACGGGCCGGAAAGCTGCATCATCGACTGCAACGACCGCGGCAGGGGGTTCTACTTCCACTCCGGCGAGACAGGTGATTCCATCCTCGATGGTTTTACTATTCAAGACGCTAATGCACCAGAAGATGCAAATGGTGGTGGGATTTACTGCCAGAAAGCCTCGCCCATTATCAGAAATTGCTACTTCAACAATTGCAAAGCTAAAAATGGAGGCGGGGTTTGTGCAGAAGAGTCCAGTGCGACCCTGGTCAACTGTCAGTTCAACGACAATAATGCCAGTAATAGTGGAGGTGGGATACGGAACCATAACGCCAATCTGACGGTGGTAAACTGCACGTTCAGCGGCAACTCGGCGTTTGGCGGCGGCGGGATGTATAACGACTACTACAGCAGCCCGACGGTGGCCGACTGCACGTTCAGCGGCAACTCGGCAGGTGACAGTGGCGGCGGGATGTACAACAATGACTACAGCAGCCCGACGGTGACCAACTGCACCTTCAGCGGCAATTCGGCAAGCTCGCACGGCGGCGGGATGTACAACTCCATCAACAGCAGCCCGACGGTGACCAACTGCACCTTCGGCGGCAACTCGGCCACCAACGGCGGCGGCGGGATGTTCAACTACAAAAGCAGCCCGACGGTAACCAACTGCACGTTCAGCGACAACGAGGCCACCGACATCCTCAATTTCGGCGGCGGCGGGATGTGCAACTACGACAACAGCAGCCCGACGGTGACCAACTGCACGTTCAGCGGCAACTCGGCAGCGGATAACGGCGGCGGGATGTACAACTACTTACGCAACAGCAGCCCGACGGTGAAAAACTGCACGTTCAGCGGCAACTCGGCAAGCTCGCAAGGCGGCGGAATGTACAACAATGACAGCAGCCCAACGGTGACAAACTGCATCCTCTGGGGCAATACGCCAACCGACCCGCAGATTTACGATGGCAGCCCCACCGTTACCTACAGCTGCATACAAGACGATAATCCTGATGATTCCAACGTATATCCTGGGACGGACAACATTGATGACGACCCGTTCTTTGTCGATGCCGAGGCAAACGACCTTCGGCTGCAAGTCATGTCGCCGTGTATCGATATTGGCAGGAATATAGCCGGAATTTACTGTGATATACGCGGGTCGGTAAGGCCGATAGACGTCGTCGCTGAAGGTCAGCCCTGGAACAACGACTTCGATATGGGGGCCTGCGAATACTCGGATTATTACAGCGGAACCGAGGACGGCAGCGTGCCGGCGTTCAGGGACGTGGAGATGCCGTCGTTTTGCCTGGTCGGCGAGCCGGCTGAGATACGCTGGAAGAATCACGCCGGCTTTCCCGACGACGACCGCAGAATCTATCTGCCCGGAGAATACCAGGTGAATCTCGTGCTGGTCTCCGAGGACTGGACGCGCCAGATTACGCTCAACCGTGAGCCGATAACGGTGCCTTCAACAACAATTACCCCGGATGTACCTTACAGCCACGAATACACCTTCAGGCAGGCACATGCGGGAACGTGGTATTTGAGAGTTGAGCTGAGCGAGGACAGGAACCAGTATGTCGAATCGGCGCAGACATTTCTTATCGGCCTGCGTCAGCCGACGCTGTTCGAGATCGGCAGTGAGATTATTCCGCCTTTTGACGCCGATTTGAGCGTTGACCCAGAGATCGAAGAAGGGCTGGAGGATTACTTTTTCTGGAGCGAATACGCCGGTGCGCTCTACGCCACCGGCCCCATAGCGGCCGTAGTGGAATGGACGGATACAAGAGGCGACCCGTTGCCGGTGCTCGTCGGCAACGTCTGGCCCGACGAAATGCAAATCCATGTCGCGGATTCACCCGCTGTCGAGCTGCTTGCTGCCGGGAGCCCGTTCTCGTTCGCCGAGGTCCGCTACGCCGAAAACGACGCGGCCCTCAACGGCTCACAGTTTTCTGCGACCTCGGAAGGGCGCTGCGTCCTGATGTACGGGGACAACGCAAATTATGAATTTGAGCCCGAATTCGAGGTGGTCAGGACCGTGCTGTGGAATAATCCCGAGCACCTCCGGGAGGCCGAGTGGCACATAGGAACGGAGGTCACCGAGGCGGACCATGATGACGATTGCGGCAGCGGACACATCTATCATCAAATCTCACCGTACGACGCGAGCATATACGACCGCGATACGCGAAGCGGCCAGATATTCGCTGTAAACCTTGATGACCCCTGTTCGGTGGCGGATGACCTGATTGTCTTCTGGTATGAAAAGGGTATCTATGGTGCGGACTGGCCGCACCTGCCGATGCGGTACGATCCACATTGGCCCTCAACTGGTGAGGGGCTGGAGAAGATAGTCATAGCCAGTTGTTTGGGCTCAGAGGTCTACGGCCAGAAGTTGCTGGATGCAACGCACGTAAACATGCAGATATACAATCAGCCCGATCCCGGTCTTCCCGGCTACAATCCCAACGATGAGCACGCCGGCCTCTTCCCATCCAAGCAGTCTGCCTACCAAGCCGTTTTTGCCCTCAGAAATGACCTGAACCGAACGGACTGGGGCAAGCCGAACCGTTATACCTCTGAGCCCTACGTTCTGCTGAAGTACCAGGATATCTATGACATGTGGTACTACAGGGTCTTTGAGGTTCTTCTCGAAGATGCCAATTTCGTTTTGAGGTATGCCGCCGAAGCCGGCCAGTTGATACAGCCGCCGTATCCGCTGGACCAGCTTCTGTCCGGATGCCATGGCGATTCCTATGCCGACCCGGGTCCGTGGTGGACCGACTACAACGGCAGGATATGGGCGCGCTGCGCCACGGACGCGGAGCCCGGCACGATTCACTGGTTCTACCCGCTGGTCACAGGCTTCTATTATGACCTGGATGTCAACTCGCCGGTCTACTTAGATGCGGATTTGAATTCTGACTGGATTATCAACTTCAAAGACCTCGCAAAGGTGGCACAGTGGTGGGGTCAGCAGGATTGCGGGGTATCCAACGGTTGGTGTGACGGTGCCGACATTACTAACAGCACTGCCGTGGATTATTATGATGTCTCTGAAGTGGCAGCCTCCTGGCTGGACACAGGCTTCTATTATGACCAGGACAACGACGGCGTGCAGGATGAGCCGGTCGGTACGTGCGTGCCCTGGCTGAGCTATCATACGTACCCGAACGACGAACCGATTACCGTAGCCTACGACCTGAGCTGGCCGAGCGATGTCCCTGAGTTGGAGGTCGGCGAGACACTGATGAAGCCCAAGCGGGGACTGCCGGAAATATCGAATCAGTGCAGCGTTGAGATAATCTATGATGAGCCCAACGAGGTCTCTGGAACCGGCAGAGCCGTAAAATTGATAAGGCCCCTCAGCGAGCACAGGGTGGACTGTCCGATTGTGAACCTGAACGGGATCAGGGTCCGCGATAAAGCCGGCATGAAGGTATTCGACGACCTGCCGTTCCACCTGCGCACACGGTTCTACTATGACACTGTCAATCAGGAGCTCGTATTCAAGGGGTATTTCGACGACACGGTGGTCGGAGAGCCCATACTGCTCTTGAACGTGATTACCGACCGCGAGAAAACGGAGCTACAATCCATTCCTAATGCCGACGTGGACTTCAAACAGGACGTAAATGACCTTTATTCCCTGACGCAGCAGGCCTTAGAGGAGAATCAGACCAAGCTGGTTGGCGGTACAAAAGCTCTTTCAGCTGGAGGCGCCAACGGCGTGGGGTACGTCACCCTGGCGTTTGCCGGTGACGTCAACTGCAGTCCCCTGCCCATCAGCGTTGAGGTCATCAGGGTCGTCTGCGGACCCTATCGCGGGGAAGTTAAGGTCATCGAGTCCGACAACGTCTTTGACGAGCGGCTGACTTTAAAGCACAGCGGCGATTTTGGCGGCAGGCCCGAGGGCCGGTTATTCTACTGGAAGTACTCTTATTCTGCGGACAAGCCAAACGAGCCCAACCGGCCGCGGCCGGAAGATAACTGGCTGGACTGGGGAGAATCGGGAGACGCGGTTGTGGATATCACGGTTGGCGGAACTGGTATCATTTCCTTGCAGGACCTGTGGTTTTCCTGCAGGTACTACGACGAGTTGTGTGCCGAGTGGAGCTTATGGACCGAGCCGCAGCTTCACGAGAGCTGGATTAAGCGGGTAATGCGCCAGGTCAATCTGTTCGACCAGCGGTACAAGGATTTTCACGAAAGCGAGATAAATACGCTGGTCAATATGGTCAGCCAGATAGGCCCGCCCTATGAAGGCGATGTGGCCCTCACTGCCGACCCGGAGAATATGAATCAGATTGGCATGCTCGAACTCTATGAAACGCTGTTCAGGCGGGCAAAAGAATTCAGCATAGACCAGGGGTATAACAATCTGGTGGCAAACCGCACGTTGCTCTTTGCCACCAGCCGGATTGCCGCACTCTACACCTTGCTTGGCAACGAGGCCTATGGCGATGCCCTCGATCCAACGATAGGCTTTACAACCGAAGGTGCCGACTACGGTGTAATGGCGCCCACTATCCATTGTTTCCAGAACCAGACAGATTCGCTGCTGTCCGAAGAGCTGGCGCTTCTTCGGGGAGTGGAGTCGGACCCGTACCCACAGCCGCTGTACAACCGGTTGATATGGAACTTCACTTCTGGTGACGGAGAAGTTGCTTATGCCACAAACTATGTTGTCACGGATATGGATGCGGATGGGGATATCGACGAATACGATGCTCAGATATTGTATCCCCAGGGTCACGGGGACGCCTGGGGCCATTATCTGATGGCCCTGAAGACGTACTATCGGCTCTTGGTGAATCCAAACTATACCTGGGTGCCCCAGCCGGAGTATGTGCTCGTTGCCGGTACTCCTGTCGAGGTTGACTATTTTGATGAGCGGCAGTTTGCCAAAATCGCCGCCGCCAGGGCCAAAACAGGGGCCGAAATTGTCGATCTGACATACCGCCAGAAATTCGACGAGGACCCGGAGAATCAGTGGCAGGGCTACAAGGACAGCGACACCAGCCGGGCCTGGGGCGTTTCCGGCTGGGCCTCGCGGACAGGACAGGGAGCATACTTCGACTGGGTTGTTGCCAACGCCCTGCTTCCAGATGAGGACCCGAACGAGAGTCACACCGGCCTGCAAAAGGTGGACCGAACAACGGTCCTCGAAATAGGAGACATTGCCAGCTCTTTCAACCAGGTCCAGGCCAAGCTGGACATGGCCGACTTAGGACTCAATCCGTTGGGAGTGGCCAAGGATGCCATACCGTTCGATATAAACCCGTATGAACTCGTCGACGCCCTCGGCCAGCCGTCCGGCCGGACCCATTTTGAGCAGATATATGACCGGGCGCTGACGGCTTTGAACAACGCACTGACGGCCTTCAATTTTGCCAATCAGAACACACAACTGCTGCGCCGTCAGCAGGACACCCTGGTCAATTTTGTTAACAACGTTGCAGACCGAGAGGCAGATTTTTGCAGCCGACTGGCTGAGATATTCGGCTATCCTTACAGTGACGATATCGGCCCCGCCGGCACATACCCGGAAGACTACGAAGGCCCGGATATTTATCACTTCATGTATGTAGATTCGTCAGAGCTTATGAGTGCCAGCTCCCCCAAGACAATAGAGTTCACAGTGACCTTTAGAGAGCCACAGGTCGGTCCCGATGGAGCCCTGAGTTACGAGTCCAGGGACGTCGTATTTGAACTTTGTTCAAACGGGCTCGGGTTTGTCAAGCCGGCGAGTTGGACCGGCAGCCGCCGGGCGCCGGGAGAGCTCCAAATGGCCCGCTCGGAACTGTTGCAGGCCAAGGCAAACTTTGACAGGGCGCTGCTGGATTACAGCAATCTGCTGGTACAGATCGAAGATCAGGCTGAGATACTGCAAGCCCAGTACGACCTAGATACAACTGAGCTGTATGTCCTCGACAAGACTCACAATCAGCAGGAATCCCTAAACGATACAATTCTCGTGGCGGAAGAAACAGAGTTTGGGTTGCGCACGGCTGCCCGAATTGCTGTACTCGTCGCAAATGCTGTGGCTGAAGCCCTTCCAACGTCCGCGGGATTCTCAACTGATTTTACATCAGTGGCGCGGGGCGCGATCAAAGCTGCGGGTGCTGTTATTAGTGAGACGTGCACGATAGAGGCGGACCTGTTATCAATTGACAAGTTGGCGGCCCAGCAGGCCAAAGAGCGTGCCCAGTCGCTGAGCAATATTGAACTGACGGCGGCACGCGACGAATTCGCAGAGCTCCAGCAGCTCAAGCAGCTCGAGCAGCTTGTGCGCACCGAGGCCTCACAGCGTTTGGGATTGTTAACACTGGCCGAAACGATGCAACAGGCTTCAGGTCGATACCTGGCGGCCCTGGCACGTGGAGAGGCAGTATACCAAGATCTGCTGAGGTTCAGAAGGCAGACCGCTGCGAGCATACAGCAGTATCGCTACAAGGACTTGTCTTTCCGTGTGTTCCGTAATGAGGCGCTGCAGAAGTACCGGGCACAGTTCGACATGGCGGCGATGTACGCATATCTTGCGGCCAAGGCCTATGACTACGAAACCGCTTTGCTCGATGACTACTCCGAGGCCGGGCAGCACTTCCTCAACCGAATCGTCAAGCAAAGAGCTCTCGGCACGATATCTGAGGGGACAGCCATGCCGGGAGGGGGACTTGCAGGCGCACTGGCGGAGCTTAAACAGAACTTCGATGTATTCAAGACCATGATGGGCTTCAACAATCCCCAGATTGAAACGACGTGGTTTTCACTGCGAAAAGAGAATTTCCGGATCGCCGATTACGCAGTATCGAATCCGGACTGGCAGAAGGAGCTTGATAAGTACTATGTGTATGACCTTTGGGAGCTCCCTGAGTTCCGCCGTTACTGCAAGCCGTTTGACACCGAAGACGTAGCTTTACCGGGTTTTGTTATCCCATTCCAGACGAATATTACTAATGCGCTCAACTTCTTCGGCTGGCCGGGAGGCGCCGACCCCTTCTATGCCCCCGAGAACTTCGTTACCAAGATTCGCTCCGTGGGCGTCTGGTTCAGCAATTACGACACGACTATCATGTCACCCACACCCAGGGTTTACCTCATTCCCGTCGGGCAGGATGTGGTTCGTGCCGACATTGGTGAGATTCGCAGCTGGCAGGTTGTTGAACAGAGTATCCCGCTGCCGTTCCAGATCGATGAGTATGATTTAGCCAACAACTTCGAATGGATTCCGATGAATGACTCCGTGCCGGGCCCATTCGCTGAGATTCGACGCTATACCCGCTTCAGGGCGTATCCGGATGGCGGTTTCAATCCGGATGAAATGACCTATGACAGCCGGTTGATTGGACGAAGCGTTTGGAATACGCGATGGTTACTTATAATTCCCGGCCACAGTCTTTACCTGAGCGACCCGTGGGAGGGAATGGAAAGGTTTATTAGCGGTGCTGCCATACCAGGCGGCGACGGTGAACGGACCGGTAATGGTGTTACCGACATAAAGCTGTTCTTCAAGACATACGCCTATCCGGGCTATTAAACGGATATGTAAAGGTATTGAGATACTATCAATAGAAATTGCGCTTAATTTGGGTGCGTACAGTGCTGAAACGCAAAATAGGACGACATTTGTTTTTGTTGCTCATGCTTGGAACTGCTCTTGTCCTGCACGGCCTGACCCCATGCTATGGCGACGATAAGAATGGTGTCTCACCTAAAACCATTTCTCTGCCGTCCGGGCCGGGTTCCATAGAAGGACTGGGCGAATCTTTCCAGCCAAGTCTAAACACAGGATCCGCTCAATACTCCATAGGGATTCAGGTTCCACCGGGTACAAACGGGCACCATCCAGCCATTGTCCTGAAGTACGACAGCGGTTTTGGCTGCGGCATCCTCGGTCTCGGCTGGTCCATCGAGCCCGGCAGCATAACCAGGCAGACTGACAAGGGACTTCCGCTATACGTTGACGGTGCCAATGGATCGGATGACGACCATGACGGTCTTGTGGATGAGGTTGACGAACTGGACACCTTCATCGATTCCACCGCCGAGGAATTGGTGCCGCTGAGTGACTCCTCGTTCAGGACAAAAGTCGAAACGGACTTTGTCAAGTACGTAAGGACTTCGGGCTATTGGGTTGCTTATCAGAAGGACGGAGTCAGGCTCGAGTACGGGCAAGGTGACGCGGCGAGAATCACCGATTCAACCGGAACCCGCGTCTTCAAGTGGCTTCTTGAAGAGAGCAGAGATACGAATGGAAACACCATCAAGTATTACTATACGGAGTTTGCCGGTTCGGATAATCAGAAGTATCTGCGGATGATCTGCTACGGACCCGGAAGCGGTCCGTGGGATGTCTTCTATTTTGTGTACTTCGTGTATGAAGACCGACCGGACTGGCGCAAGGACTACCAAAGCGGTTTTCTTGTAAAGACCGCCAAACGCCTCAAGCAGATAAATATCGGCATTCAAGGGTCAACGCCGGCGGGGTGCTCACTTGGAGACTGGAATAGTGATGGTGTTTCGGATGCCTTGATACGCCGGTACAGGTTTGCCTATGAAGATGATTCCAGCATATGTTCTTTTCTGTCGAGCATAACGCAGGTGGGCTCCGATGCAAACACGGTCTTACCGGCAGTCAGTTTTGGCTACTCGAAATTCGAACCGAACAGCGCAGTCTCCGCTTTGGGCGAAGTGATCAATTCAAATAACGCGCCATACGTGGTCATGGACAGCGACTCGGTCGACCTTGTTGACCTCAATTCCGACAGTCTACCTGACATCCTCAAGACCGATTACCCGAGCGGCAGTCACACTGCATACATTAACCGTGGCATGCGTGACGGTCCGAGCGGCAGAACCATCACTTGGGATAATGGCTGGCTCGTAGACGCTGCCGATGGTTTTGCATCTCAGCTTACACTCTCTGACCAGAGAGTGCATCTGGCCGATATGGATGGTAACGGACGGGCTGATCTCGTATATACAAGTCCGTGGAAGGAAATCAGTTACCATCTCAACCGGGGCAATGTTTCCTGGGGTCCCCGGACCTTCGCAAGTGTGAACGGTACTTCGCCGCCTTCTCCATTTGTAGATGAGGACGCTGAGCTTTCCGATCTGGACTTTGACAAGCGAATAGATATTGTCAAGAGTACGCTCAACGGGTACAGCGTATGGTTCAACCTTGAAGGTGGCACATACAGCCAGGAAATCAGAACCGCGGGGGCCATCTATAACAACCGTGTCATACAGTTTTCGGATACGGCCGTCCATCTCGCCGACCTGAATGGGGACCGCATGAACGATGTGGCCAAGGTTACTCCAACCCGTCTCATTTACTGCCTCAATAAAGGTCACGGCTGCTTCGACGAAAGCATCTCCGTGACGATACCCGATTGCGTGTTGACCAGCGGCCCCGGTGGCCAGGTTGAAAAAGCCCACCTTGAAGATATAAACGGAGACGGCCTTGCCGATCTTGTTATCGAAAGAGCAACAATAAACGAACTGTGGTACTGGCTCAATCTGGGCACGGATTCGTTGTCGTCGAGGCATATTGTCACGAATATGCCCCAGATCTACAATCCCGATGTTGCCGTCAGGTGGGCCGACATAAACGGCAACGGAACGGTTGATCTGATCTACGCGGATTCCTCGTCGCAGTCCAGATTGCAGGTCGTGGACATCGGGGAACTGGTTGGCGGTTCGGCTCATCCCAACCTGCTTATCCAAATCAACAACGGCCTGGGAGCCGTGACAAGTATCGGCTATTCTTCTTCCACACAGCTATACGTGGAAGACCTTGAGGCGGCAGATCTGTGGGAGACGACGCTGCCGTTTCCGGTACATGTGGTGACTCAAGTTGTTACCGACGTTGCTACAGTAGACGGCTATGAAACGTATGAGGCATCGTACGATTACCACAGCGGCTATTACGATGAGGTTGAGAAGGAATTCAGAGGTTTTGCCAGGGAATGTACCGTCCAACCCGGAGATTCATCCGCCCCCACGGTCCGAACCACGAGCTGGTTTCATACGGGCCGGATTAACGAGGCCCTAAAAGGCAGGCTCATTGCCCTCGAAACTGCGGATGCAAACGAAAAACTGTTTCTGCGAGCAGAGAACACCTGGGTTCCGCATCTGCTTCACACCGGCATAGACGGCAGAGAGGTATTTTCCCCTTATAACAAGGAAACCATAAGTCGGATTCACGAGGGAAACGATACACCTGTTACTTTGAAATCGAGCTTTGAGTACGACGACTACGGCAACCTGACTGTCGAGCGCAATTACGGAATAATCGATCCCTGCCTGCCTGTCGAGGACCCCAACCACTTCCGTCCGGGCGACGACGAAATACTCGCTTACTCTGAATATATTTATGACGTCAACCTGTGGATCCTCGATTTCAAGAAGAGCGAGATAGTAACAGACCTGGACGGCAACATAAAGGCCCAGGCGCGTTTCTATTATGACAATCTTCCGCTCGGCCAAATCAGCAAAGGCAATCTGACCCGGCAGGAGGACTGGCTCGATACGGAAGACAGATTCATACCGACGCTCACAAACGAATACGACGCCTACGGCAACATAACGCGAATCACCAACGCAAACAACCACGCAAGGGTGCTATCATATGATTCGCTGCTGCATACCTATCCGGTCACCGAGATTGTTGAGCTCGAAGACCATAATCTGGCCCTGACAGTTGAGTACAACTATGGTTTCGGGACTGTTTCATCAGCCATTGATTTTGCCGGCGCCGAGTTCTCCTACGATTACGATGTATTCGGCCGGCTTACGGAAGTAAATAAGCCCGGGGAGGCCAAGGACATATATCAGTATACTCTCGGCAGTCCGCTGAGCTACATCGTAACTCAGAGCCTTGAAAATATCGCCGGTGACACGTATGACTCATACTCCTACTTCGACGGGCTCGGCAGAAAACTCGGAACGAAGGTCGAGGCCGAGCAACAGGGCGGCCAGCCAAGATGGCGATACCTGGACGCGGTCACTTTCAACCAGCGTAAACTAACGGCAGAAAGCTGGTTGCCGTACTATACCACCAGCCATTTGTACGAAGTGCCGGACCCATGCCAGCCCTATGTCTCATACCAATACGACGTACAAGACCGCGTAATAAAGACCGTCAACCCCGACCAGACCTATTCGAGCGCCGTGTACGAGCCGCTTGCACAACACATTTATGATGAGTGCGATAACGACCCTTGCAGCGCTGCTTATAATACCCCGAAGAGCCTTCACTATGACGGGCAGGAAAGGTTAATTCAGGTGGTTGAACGTCGTAGCGGCGGGCAAGAATACCTCACCTCCTACGCCTGGACAACCATGGGCGACCTCGCCCGGATAACCGATGCCCACAATAACGTCAAAATCCTCAACTACGACTCGCTGAGTCGAAAAATATTCATAAATGACACCAACCGCGGCACGATGACCTATCAATATGATGATGTGGGAAATCTTGTCCGCACAGTCGATGCCAAGAGCCAGGCCACCGAATACACTTACGACTTCGCCGAGAGATTAAAGACCGGGAACTATCTGGACCAGTCCGGTGACGCGAACGATCCCGTCGACGTAACCTACAACTACGACCTGCGCAGCGAAAATGTCGATTTTGGCGATGGCACGACCGGTACAGCAGCCTTCACCAGCGGGCGGTTGGCCTCTGTCATCGACCTTTCCGGCGCCGAATACATATCCTACGATGCCCGCGGCAATAACACATGGGTGGTCAAGAGGATACTTGACCCGCAGGCAAACGTGCTCGTTTCATACAGGACCGCTTTCCATTACGACCCCATGGATCGTGTAACGGGTCTCTACTATCCCGACAACGACCATGTTGAATACACCTATAATGACGGCTCTCTCGTCGAAACCATTGGCGGCGGTCCGGGCGGGCAGGTAATCGTCTCGGACGTTAACTATGAGCCAACGAGCCAGCTCAAGACCATCTCGTTCGGCAATGGCGTCGTTACTTCCTACAATTACGATAACCGCCACAGGCTTGATTCTCTCATCACCACAGGTTCCGGCGGTACCGAACTTATAAATTATGCCTACCAATTCGACCCTGTTTCAAACATTACGTCCATTATCGACCACCGGCCGTACAGTTACGTCCCGAAAACATCGCCGCGGCGCAATACTCAGGTCTTTCAGTATGACGACCTCTATCGCCTGACGCAGGTTCGTTACGCTCGCCAGGATGATTTACATGCAAACTTCGGTCAGATAGACTACGCCTACGACGCCATCGGTAATATGCTTTTCAAGTCCTCGCCTGAGCCGAACCTGCCGGGCCATATCGACGATATTAATAACGTCAATCTGGGTGCGATGTCTTATGCCGGCGGCAGGTTCGACCGAATTGGCCGGGACCCCTGCGACCCGCCCGGCCCTCATGCCCTTACCGCTACCGCAAACGGCGGCGTCTATGAGTACGACGACAACGGCAATATGACCAATATTGAGGGGGCCGTGTGCACCTGGGATTTCAAAGACCGCCTGATTCGTTATCAGAAAGATGGCGTCGACGCCCGTTATACCTATGATTACACAGACCGTCGCATAACCAAGCTGGTCACAAAGGATGGACTGACCACACAGACGCTCTATCCCAACCGGGCCTTTGAGATAAGGCCCAACCAGGCCCCCACGAAATTCGTCTTCAACGGCGCCACGCGCGTGGCCCGCGTAAAAGGCACACTCGACCCCGGCCGCGACCGCATCCAAAGGATATGGCTCAATGAAGGTAAGAATCTCGTCTGCCTAGCCGTCCAGACGTCTCAAACCATCGGTGAGATATTCGGTCTTGACTGTGCAGCTTATAGCTGGGACGGCTTCACTTACCAGCCGCTTACCACCTATGAAATCTTTGATGCAGACCGGCCCATTTGGGTGGATGTTCCCAGTTCACGCGTGGTCAGTGCCGTGGGGGCCTATGAGCCCAGTATGGCGGAAGTAAACATACCCGCCGGCCGCAGTCTCCAGGCCTGGCCGAGGCTGGAGCCATTTGCACCGGCTGTCCATCTTCATGGAGAGGTTAGTTTAAATGCCTTCGATGCCTTTGGCGGCTCATGGCTGCACAGTTACCCCGCCTTGCCGCAATTCGTGTCGAATATGCCGGCCGAAATTCCCGCAGGTTCGGGCCTCTGGTGTTCAACGGAATCGGATGTGACCGTTACTTCAGCACCAACAGAGCCTCATGACGTTCTGTTCTACCACACTGACCACCTGGGCTCATCCAGTGTCATTACCGATGTAAACGGCATCCTCGTGCAGGAGACGGCCAGCTATCCCTTCGGCCATCCGCGTAACGATTTTATTGCCGACCCCAACAATCCCTTCCGCGCCGACTACAAATTCACCGGCAAGGAAAAAGACAAGGAAACCGGCCTGATGTACTACGAGGCCCGCTACTACGAGCCCGTCACAGGCAGGTTTGTAAGTGTTGATCCGGTAGCAGAAGAGCCCGCCGAATGGTTGTTGACCAAACCACAACTCACAAACGTTTGTTCGTATACCGGCAACAACCCTCTCAAGTACATAGATCTTGAAGGTAAGAACGGAAACGACCCGAGGTATCTGTTCAGAGGTGATACTCGAGAACCTGGAGAAATTTTCAAGGAAGGTTTCAAACCGAGGAAGGAAAAGCCTCATGAAAAAGAATGGGGTGAGGTGGTGATAGAACACGAAAAAGGTCATAGAAAGAACTTTTTGGTAAGCACTTCTCCCAATGTTACTCAAACGGCGCGTTTCGGTATAGGCAAAGGTGAACAATATATCTATCTGATGAAGAAATCAAAAATCCCGGAGTCTTGGGATGTACATAAAGTATACAAAAAGCACGGAAAGGGAGAAAAACCCACTTATTCAGAGGACAGAGAGATAGCAGCCAAGGAGGTTCCCCGAGAAGCAATATTGGCGGCTCTCCGCATAGGGAAGAAGGGAGAAACGCTGAAGATCATTGTGAACACTGAGGGCTACGATTGGAAGGGAGGGTCTTTGAGCCCAAAAGGAGTCAAGTCAAAACAGAAAGCTGAGATTGTAAAATTCCTAAAAAGGGAGTTCAAACCATTGCTGGAACATATGAAGGAGGAAAATTTAGTTATCGAAAGATTGGAATGAAAAAACTGTCTTCATCAAAAGCATTAACTTCATAGAAAGCATGATGCATGAAATCTTAAGCGACTGTCACAAAAATGCCACCCGGCAATTCAATAGAATTCGCCGGCGAACAATACTAAATAAAATAAGGTTAAGCACATCAATGCAGCAATGCTTGGACGGAAAGGCAAGACAATGTTCGAGTCAATACTAAAACGTGATTTTGCGATTATATGGTTGTCTCTTTTTGCTGTAGGATTGTTCCCGGGGCCAAAGGATGGGCTGGCAGCAAACAAAAGTGAGAATTCCCCATCCGTATCTGCGCAAGATACCATTGCGCAGGTGGAGGATGAGAGAATCGACGTCGGGTATCTGAAGAGCTACATGTCCACCCGGCCGCGGCCTGCCTATTCGCAGGTTACCGCAAAAACTATCGAGCAACGGCTGGAGGAGCTCATCACAAGCGAGGTCCTCTACCGGCAGGCTCTTCGTATCGGCCTGGATAAAGAACCCGAAATCCGCCTGCAGATTCAGCAAATACTGGCGCAGACTCTCCTGGAAGAGATGGTCAATAAACCTGTGCGCGAACGAGAAATCAGCGACCAGGAGCTTCAGGCCTACTATAATGAGCATCTAAATAAATTCCAGCGTCCCGCCCAGGTGCGGCTGGCGGATATTCTCATTTCTGTGAATCCGGGTGCGTCTCTTGATGAACAGATGCAGAAGAAGGCAAGAGCCGAGCAAATCCTGGCCGAGGTCCTGGCCCATCAAGATGAACGGCTGGGATTTGGTAAGCGGATACAAGAATATTCAGATACCCCCGAGAAATACCCCCGGGGTAATACCGGCTTCTTCGATATAGAAGGCAAACCCACCGGCTTGGCCCCCAACATGGCCCGAGAGGCCTTCAAGCTTCAAAAGACCGGGCAGGTCTGCGAGCAGGTTATCGAAGCAGCCGACGGGTACCATATAATCATGCTCACCGGCCGGCGAGAACCGGTTAACAGGCCCTTCGATAAAGTGAAACAACAACTGCGACAGCGGATATACCGGGAACGAATCGATTTGGCACAGACTGAGTATATCGAAAGCCTCAAGCAAAAGTGCCGGATAAATATAAATCAGGATGTCCTTGACGAATTGGTCAAGGAGCAGGAAGCAAAAGCCAAAGCCGTTAATCTCGAGAGAAAGGGCGGTTTTCCAGCCTCTCCTAAGGACGCAAATGTTCCGCCAAGAAAACCGAGAGGTCCGAGGTAGTTATGATTACGTTTCGCATAAGGGTTGCCAATAATGGGGCGCCTCGCGATGTAGATATTAAGGTCATTACAAAACAATAGGAGAATAGACCATGAAAGCCAAAATTACGCTACTGCTTATTGTTGTCATGAATGCCACGCTCCTGCAGGCCGGAATCCCGGAACCCGATATGACCCTGTTTGGTCAAGTCACCGTGGGCGGCGAGCCAATAGGGGCCCACGACAATGTCAGTATCATTGCGCGCGTAAACGGCGATCCTGACTCATTTGTTGGGGCCTATCACATGGGCGACAATCCTCTGGCCGGCAATTATTATATCCTGAGAATACGCCTCGAATCTCTGGCGGATGGCAGCTTACGAAGTGACAACGCGGCCCTAATCGGCGACACCGTTTACATATACGTAAAGACCTCAGACTATCTGGAAATTCCTGCCGGAAGCGTGACTATCCAGGAAAGTGGAGTAGTACAGCAGCTCGACTTGCATAACAGCTCGATAATCTACCCACAGGCAGACCTGAATACTGACGGGATCGTCAACTTCGAAGACCTCGCAAGGATAGCACAGTGTTGGTGTCGGCAGGATTGCGTGGTATCCAACGATTGGTGTGACGGTGCCGATATAACTCACAGCACCGCCGTGGATTATTATGATGTCATTGAGGTAGCAGCCTCCTGGCTGGACACGGCTTCACCGTAGGGATACCCCCACATTCGTCTGACGTCTGTTCGCAGCCCGTCGGGGCCGAAACAGAACCGTCCCCGTCAAAGGTCAGGTCAAGCTACCCCGTACAGTGCAAATATTAACCGTCACTTAACATCTTGCTCTTTCACAAATTAATATCGAAAACTTCGGTCGTAAATTATGGATTTGATTTCAGGATTATTTGTAGTGTTATTTAAAAATATCCGAACCTACCAATTTTGCGCATAATGATTTCGCAATATATGCCAATGCATTGTTGAAATGTCTAACCTAGAGAATTATTACGCTGCTATTCGATGATAGGACTTAAGTAATCCACCAAGTCGTTCGATACATTGGATTTCAGCATTGTCACTAACTTTATGTTTTGGCTCGATGATCCTGCCCAAAGATTGATGAGTTCTTTCGTGATGATAGTATTGACAATACTGCTCCAGAATATATTCAAGCTGTTTAACTGAAGACAAAATCAAATAATTCAAACATTCATATTTTACTGATTTTATAAACCGTTCAGCATAAGCGTTTAAATCAGGGCTTTGCGCAGGAAGTTTCACGGGACTAATTCCAGAACCCTCAAGCATGTCATTGAATCCTTTTGTTGTGTATCATCAACATGTTGAGCAGTCCATAAGAGAAAGTAATTACTGTTGCTCTGCCGCATAGGGTTTGGAAAATCTGTGAGTAACTTTTATAGATGAAGGCCGGCTGAAAAAGTCAGACCAAAGGGCTATAAGTAATCACTCTTGCAGCCCATTTTAAATCTTGCTTTTGTGAAGGCCCTACAACCAAGCTACAACCTTTTAACAAAATACCCGTGAATTTTTCTGATACAGACATTTTATAAGCGATTGTAAAACAGATGCTTATAAAAAATGCCATTTTAATAAACGTTTTATATATCCTATTAAACCACCAGCATTTTCCTATCCAAACAAGTCATAACTCTTCTTAATTTATCAAGTTATCAATTCAGCAAATAAATACCCTCGAATCGTTGTCTCCGCTGTGTCTCCACTTGGCATTGTTTCTTAGACTTTGTAGGGGATTGATTTAGTGACAATACTTTTAATAGGCTAATGTTATGAAAAGAGTCTGGATTTACAAAAGGAAAAATATCAAGGGCTGGTGGGTTGGCTGGTATGAAAGCGGCAGGAGGAAAGCGAAAGCTCTGCCCGGCAAGAAGTTAGCGGAGCATTACAAGCAAATCAAATACACCCAGTTGGACTCTGATGTCTTCACAGGAATAGTGACAGTTGGCTGGCAACAAATGGTCGATGAATATAGGGAATCTAAAAAGGTACAGGGAGTCACCGAAGGCACGCTTTACGAAATTGCATTGTCGCTTAGAAACTTTAAACGGCTCGTAGGAAAGTGTAGTTCAAAACATATCACGCAAAGTGTTATCGACAAATTCATTCTCCAGAGAGGTAGCGAAGTAAAACGCCCGACGCTTAACAAAGACATCAGAAATCTGAAAACGTTTATCAACTGGTGCAGGGGAAACAGGTACTTGAATAGGAATCTGAAAATTAAGGAACTAAAAGAAGATGAAAGACCTGTTAGATCGCTGAACAATATTCAGATAAAGAAATTATTAACAGCAGCTGAACCTTATCCATTGATAAAAATGCGAATCATATTAGCCTTGGGTACAGGGTTTAGGCGTGGAGATATTGAAGCGTTGAAAATCAGCGATCTTGACTTCGTTAAGAATTGTATTGCCACTAAGAGCAGAAAGACTGGAAAAGGTATGGGTTCTCGCCCTGTGCCTGTTGGAGTAATGGAGGAGTTGAAGAAATGTCTTAACGGATCTAATTCCGAACAGACAAAACTATTCAATGACAATTTTAGCCACAAGCAATGGAAAAAGATATGCAAGGGTGCAGGATTGGCTGGTCTTAAGTTTCATGATTTACGTAAAACCTTCGGCTCAATCCTTGCCCAGAATGGTGTATCAACGGCTGTTACACAGCGGCTTTTAGAACATTCATCCCCTGCACTTACAAACAAAATTTACACAAATGTCGACCCTGTGCTTCGCAAATCCGTGAACCAGTTACCAATGGGGCAATGGTTGCAAAAATAATGTTTATGCTTCTTTAGGCTTTTACTTGCAAGGACTTATAGCTTTAAAAAGCAAACTGTTATTGTTTCTCCAATTTATTAAAGGAACAGCTTCGAATTGACCGATACCATGTTTTTCATAACAAAACAGCTACAGTCAGAGAACAAGTTTGTTTTCAGCAGCTTAAAACCTCGGCGAGGCAGCATGGTTCCGCCAGTTCCCCCCAACTGGTCCCATCACCTCGCTTTTTTATGTTATCAACCTGCCTTAAGGTTTGGTTTGGCCTTCAAATGGGTGATAAAAAAAGAGTTCTCAAGGTCAAAATCTTGATTGATATAATGTTTTCTGTGCATATAGTCCGATATATATAAGTATGGGGGATAGCTATGATTAAAAATAGGTATATTGCTGATTCAGCAGTTACCTGTGTGCCGAAAAAGGGACGGTTCTTGGGGACCGTAGAAGGGGAATCCATCGCCAGATTTTTTTGCAGTTTCCTTCGAATGTTCTGTCTGCTGTTATGACTACACGCGAAGCCCCTTTCGGAAATAACCCCGTAGTTCTTTATTGTCAGAGGCTTTGCAAGGATGCTGAGCAACAAACAACAAGCCGGTCGAAAAACAGGAATTGATTTATTAGGCAACACTCCGTGGGGTACGCATTTCTGTCTGTTTTACAAGACCGAGAAAGACTTGATCGATATTTTGGTACCTTACTTCAAAGCAGGGTTGGAAAATAACGAATTTTGTATGTGGGTTTGCTGGGATCCGTTACGGGCAGAAGAAGCGAGAACTGCTTTAAGTAAAACACTGAAGAATCTAGATAATTACATCGACAGAGGACAAATAGAGATAGTAGATTACAGCAAGCGATATACCATCCATGGGGATTCAGGATTTGCTAATATGCAGCAGTTCTGGATCGAAAAGGATAAACTGGCTTTTGAAAAGGGGTTTGAGGGGCTTCGTCTTGCCGGGAACACTTACTGGCTTGAGTCTGATGAGTGGGAAAGTTTTGCACAGTATGAAGAAGAAGTAGACGAGATAATAAGAGGCCATAAGATGCTTGCCATTTGTCCTTATTGTCTCGACAAGTGCGGAGCATCTGAAATCATAGATGTTGTTAACAACCACAGATTTGCTCTTATCAAACGTCAGGGCAAGTGGGAGTTAATTGAAAGCGCTGAACGAAAAAAGGCTGAAAAAACCCTTAAGGTCAGTGAAAACAAGTATAAAACGCTTCTTGAGAACCTGCCACAAAAGATATTTCTCAAGGACAAAAACTCCGTTTATATATCCTGCAATGAAAATTATGCCAGGGATCTAAAAATCAAGGCTGCAGAAATTGCAGGAAAAACAGATCATGATTTCTTCCTTAAAGAATTAGCTGAAAAGTACAGAGCTGATGACAAGAGGATCATGAAATCCGGTAAGACCGAGGATATCAATGAAAAATATGCGCAGCGAGGAAAAAAGGTATTCGTCCATACCGTCAAAACACCAGTGAAAGATGGAGCAGGTAATATCATCGGAATATTAGGTATTTTCTGGGATATCACAGCACAGAAACAGGCCCAGAAAAGGTTGTTAGACTATCAAAAACAGCTGCGAGACCTTACATCAGAAATGTCATTGACAGAAGAGCGTGAACGAAGACGAATAGCGGTCGAACTGCACGATGAGATCACACAACAATTAATTCTTTTCAAGATCAATTTAGGTTCATTGCCAAAGGAACAATTACCGTCAGAGCTTACCAAATCCTTAGATGAAATTTACCAACATCTTGATCGTATAATTGGCGATACCCGGACATTGGCATTTGATTTGAGCTCACCAACTTTATACGAATTAGGGCTTGAGGCCGCTATAAGAGAGTGGCTTCACGAGGAGGTTCGGGAAAAACACAAAATTAACACCGAATTTGAGGACGATGGGCAGCCAAAACCTTTGGATGATGATGTTCGTGCCCTGTTATACAGAGCAGTGCGGGAACTGCTGGTCAACATAGTCAAGCACGCACAGGCCCAAAATGTTAAGGTTTCGATTGGCAGAGATAACGATAAGGTAAGAATTGAGGTCGCAGATGATGGAGTTGGTTTCATACCATCACCGCAGTTGAACAAAACAGGAGGTTTCGGGCTTTTCAGCATTCGTGAGAGACTGAATTATCTTGGTGGTAGTATTGAGATAGCGTCTAAGCCCGGCCAAGGAACGCATATTACACTTATAGCACCGATAAAGCGTGAAGAAATCGTAAATAATAATGAAGTTGATGGGGGTTACCATGAGCATAAGGATTTTAGTGGCGGATAATCATGGAATACTGCGTCAGGGTATTGCTTCTTTGATTGAAAAACAAGATGATATGGAAGTGGTAGGCGAAGCTGATAATGGATTACGTGCTGTGGAATTAGCCCGCCAGCTTCGACCCGATGTGGTTCTTATGGATGTAACCATGCCGGTGCTGAATGGTATCGAAGCTACACGCCAAATCAAGGATGAACTGCCGGAGACTAAGGTCCTGGCTTTGTCAGTCCATGCCAAAAGGGAGTTTGTGCTGGATATGGTAAAAGTAGGTGTTTCAGGCTATATGGTCAAGGAGTGTGTACTTGACGATTTGGTCCGGGCCATTAAGGTTGTTATGGATAATCAGTCGTACCTGAGTCCGCAGATTGCAAGTATCGTTCTGGATGGCATCACAAAAGATGGTATTTTCGATACAGCGAATAGGTTTGGTGAAATCCTAACTTCGAAAGAAAAACAGATCCTCCAACTTTTGACCGAGGGCTATTCGGCAAAACATATCGCTTCGCAGCTTGGCCTAAGTGTTAAGACCATCGAAGCAAGTCGCAGACAGATTATGGAAAAAACTGATGTTGACAACCTTGCGGATTTGACCAAGTACGCAATCCGTCAAGGCTTAACAACTGTCTGATATAGAAGAACCTCAACTTTCCGGCAAAATGATTAATCATGCCCTACATCCAAAGGATTGTGAATTTAGCCGTTGGCTATTACCCCCCCCCTCTTTTGGCGTTATCTATGTTTACTACCATGATTCCGGTGCTAAAAGCAGCTATCAGTATTAAAAAAGCTAAAATCTTTCACTAACGAAACCCAATCTTGTTTAAAGAGGCAACTTTAGCTATTTTAACTCAGCAAATCATTCTTTAATTATTCGTACTTTCCATAGGTTTACCTATCTTTAGGTTAGTCCGAAGGTAGGGAAAAACTTCTTAAAGTTATCCGAAATAATGCCGAAGCAACAAGCATAACGTTAAAGTCCGAGAAAAGTCACTTTGCAGATATGCTCTTTTATGAGCCGTAGTGTTTTCGCTCGTGGCTATCGGAATAAAAAAGCGAATTTAAATGGGGCGGTATATGGGGGCGCAGAGGGTAACCTCTGGAAAACATAACAGCACCTTCAGGACAGTAGATAGAGCCACCATAAACCCACGACTTAAAATCAATGTTATATTAATTAAGCTACACTCAAGCGCACGTGTGTAGCGTGTGTTTTTTTATTTCTATTTTTTATGGTTTCCCCTAAGTGGGGAACGAAAGGAGAATTATCATGGCAGTAGAAAAAACAATTGGTTCAAGCAGTCTGGTTGAAGTCGTGGACAGAATTCTGGACAAGGGTATCGTTGTTGATGCCTGGGTGAGAGTCTCTTTGGTGGGTATTGAAATACTTGCCATCGAAGCCAGAGTCGTAGCTGCCTCAGTCGAGACCTATCTGAAGTATGCCGAGGCTATCGGTTTGACAGCAACAGCTGCATAAGGATAGGTAACTAAAGGGGGTTCTTGCCGAGTCATCCTTATGCACCGCTACGGGGGGAGCAGAAAGCATGTCTCGCCAAGAAAAACCTCTTCTTAACATGGGCAATCTCAAAAAAGGGAAATTAAGACAATGCTTCTAACCACTGAAAAAGAAAATGTTCTTGAAAGTATAATATCTTCTTATGAAGCCAGAATACAGAGTATAGAAGCATTTTTCGATACGACCGGTCAGATCTTCCAGGATTTTCAGGAATTCCTTCTTAGTACCAGGCAGGAACGGGAAAAAATCAGTAACCAACTCAAAGAAAACCTTGCCCAAAACGGATCTCTGCGAAAAAAGGATTTTGACCGGATGATGAGCGTTATCTCTTCATATTTAGACGAAAGTGAACGGGAAGTCAGGCAATTATCTCATAAATATCTTAATGAACAAACAAAACTGGTACAGCAATTAAGGGGAGGCTTGAGAAACTTTAAAGATGCTCTTACTGAAGGTCAAGCCGAAAAGGTCAAGGAACTGCAAATAGTAATTAAAGAAATCCTCTCTAAACAGGATGAAAGCAAAATCGAGGTTACTTCGAAGCTCAAAGAGTTCCAGCAGGGACAGAAACAAACATCGGAAATGCTTAAAGACCTTTTAGCCAGGGGAGAAGAGCTGAGAATAAGGGATTTTAAGACGATGCTTGCCGAGTTCAAAAGGCAGCGAAAGGAACGTATAACCGGCCAGGAGCGAAGACGTCGGGAAGTTAAAGATATGCTCAGTGAATTCAAAGCCAAACGCACAGAAGCAGAACAAGATCGTCTTGTTGGGCTGCGGGAGGCATAAAATGTAGATGACTGGTAATTATGAGAGGCATCATAAATAACATTATAAATTTTTACCAGATACAGGCGAAAGCCTTGAGTGTGTTAGTGACTAATACCCAGAAGGCTTTGGAGCAATCGGAAAAAGAAAGAAAAGCCAATGAGCAGGCAGAAAGAATTAAGAGCTTTGTCAAGGAATTGACCATGGATCTGAATAAGATACTGACGAAATTTTACTGGCTTAAAGAGCGTAAGAAAAGACGCCATGAAGAAATGACGTCGGACCAGGTAAAGGCCATGGTTGATTGTGCACACTGGGTCAAATCTCTAACCAAAAAAGTGCAGCCCGTATTGGAATATTTTCGAAAAAGCCCAACCTTTGCAGAAAAGGTCGACAGAGACATGAAAGAATTGGAAGCCCATATAAAAGCTCAATTAAAAAGATTTAACGAAGTTCTGGGGGAGACACCTGATACCCTGGCGATTCGTTTGGGCAAATACGCCAATATCCTCTCAGGAACCGTTCGGAAGTTTTTTACACAGCGTCGGTTTAGTATTCTAAAGTCAAAGCAACTAACGCATACGAAACAATCTGAAGAACAACCATATAACAATAAAGAAAAGATTTCCGCTTTTGTCGCAAGCCCTCCTGATGAAGAGTTGGAAAATCTTGTCGACGGCTTAGACATAAGCTCGGCTCAGAAGAGCAATAATAAATCAAAGCGTTATACGTATTCAAAAATACAATAAGAATGAACGAGGCAAAAATTCAAGCTGTTCTGAACCATTTAGACGAAGAGCTTCATCGATTTATCGATACGATCGGTGAAATTCCGTATGTTGCACTGCCATCGGAAAGGCCGGAAATTATTTGTTTTTCGGGGAAAATCAAGGAACTGACCGGCTACGATGTCAATGAAATCCTGGCTGACAGGCCGCATTGGGAAAATATGATCCACCCGTATGACCGAGAGCAAATTTTTGCAGCTTTTGCCGGATGTAAAAGTGAAGGTACAGCCTTTAACATAGAATACCGAATTGTCCACAGAAATGGCTCACTGCGTTATGTCAGTGATAAGGGGGAGGCCGTTTTTAATAACAAGGGCCAAGTAATTCAGATCGAAGGCATGATCACACCTCTCGGAGAAAGCAGAGAACCGGAGGGCATACCGTTGTTAGAAAGTAAGCAGGTAACAAATTCTTATGTAAATTCAAACAATTTTCAAAAGGTTTAGAAAGGAGATTCAAAATGGTAATGGCAATAGCAGAAGACATGAAAAAACTGACGGAGAACATCATTGTTTCCAATGATGTTCGGCTAAAGGCAGTGGGTGGTTTAGTGGCAGATACCCATGAGACCCTCAACAGATTTTCTATGGATAGGAAGAAAATGGCTGCACAACAATCCAAGGATTTGGCTGGTTTTGTAAATGGTTTATCAAAGGATGTGCAAAGCATGCTAAAAAGTGCTCGAAACATGGTACAGCAGTTCCACAAGGACAATATGCAGATGAGCAAGGAGCAAGCAAAGAACTTGGCAGATTTTGTCAATGGTTTAACCAGCAGTGTCGGTTCGATGTTGGATAGTTTTCAAAAAGACCACGCCCACATGTCAAAGGAAATGAAGGCTAAACTTGCCAGGGAAATAAAGGATATCCAGACACAGGTTGAAAGAATTCTCAATGATGCTGACAAGCTTATGGGCGAGTTTAACGCTGATATGGCTGGGGCCAAGAAAGCCTGGCAAAGCATGTCTGCTACTATGGCCAGGGCAAGAAAAGCCGGTTTCCCAATGCCTGGGATTGACGCCGGACAGAAAGTAAGAACATTTAAGCAGGCAACCCGCAAGGTCCAAAGCAAAAAGAAGACCTCAACAGTTAAACAGGCGACACGCAAGGTCCAAAGCAAAAAGAAGACCTCAACGAAGAGTAAAAGCAGCAGGCGAAAAGTTGCAGTCGGCGTCTAAAAAGCGGTAAAAATTTACGCGTGATGCAGGACTATTGTTGTGAGAAGTAAAAAGACAAGCGTTTAATGTTAACAATTTAACATGGAGGTACTAAAAATGTTAGCGGTAATCGAATGGAAAAATCTTATTGTTGAACCGGTAACACAAATGTTGACCAAGATGATGGCCTATCTTCCTGTCCTGCTTGGGGCATTGATAATCCTGATAGTAGGCTGGTTTGTGGCCAAGGCAATCAAACGGATAGTTGACTGGTTGCTTAAGTTAATCCGCTTCAATACGCTGGCGGATAAGGCGGGTATATCAGAAATTCTAAAGAAGGGCAATTTGGAAATTTCCGCCGGAGAGGTGATAAGCCGCCTGGTTTATTGGCTGATTGTGATTATGGTGCTCGTGATGGCTGTTGATGCTCTGGGGCTGCCTAAAGCTTCCGATGTTCTTGCAAGCTTATTTGCTTATGTCCCGAAGGTCATAGCAGCCTTGCTTGTTCTGGTGGTTGCTATGTTTCTGGCCAGTTTTGTCTCAGGAATAGTTCGCACGGCTGCCGGCAATGCAAGTTTGCCCAAACCGGAGATGTTTGCCGGTGTAAGCCGGTGGGCAATTATAATTTTCGCAGTAACTATTTCGCTGGAACAGCTTGGCATTGCGTCTCTTTTGGTAACTGCCACCTTCAATATTATCCTTGGCGGTGTTTGCCTTGCTTTGGCAATTGCCTTTGGATTAGGCGGCAAAGATACCGTGGCAAAGTATCTTGAAGAATTAAAGAAAAGGCACTCTTAGAAAAAAGCCACTGAAAAGTTAAGCTGCTTAGGAAACGATAAATCAAGGATGGTTAATATGCACTGGATAACATGTGCTTTTTGTAAAGGTAGCGGCAAAGATCCCTTTGGCCTGCTAAGCGAACTTGCTGCCTGTCAGGTTTGTGCCGGCACAGGTAAAGTACATATAGAGGACCCCATAGCCGAGTGTGCGTTCTGTAAAGGAACAGGGATCCATCCTCATACACGTAACAGCTGCCCCGCCTGTGAAGGTAAGGGTAGTATTACGTATAAAGGGGACACGGAACTATGTCCCGAGTGTAAGGGCAAAGGCCATAAAGCAAGCGAAAACCTTCCATGCAGCTTTTGTGGAGGTAAAGGATTTATAAGAAAAGCAGGTGCTGTTTTGCAAAATATGTGTAAGGAGACTGTATAAAATGATTGATGAAATGACGACAGTATTGGAACCAGCTCCGATGACGGACTTTGTGGAAACAAAGTACATTAAGGATGTCACCAACAGATCCCTTTATTATATTAAGGCGGGCTTTCCAGTTCATTTCAGGGGCCCTTCGGGTACCGGCAAGACGACGCTGGCAATGCACCTGGCAAGTAAGATTGAAAGGCCTGTAGTGATAATTCACGGAGATGAAGAGTTCACCACCTCTGATCTCGTAGGGGGCGAGCACGGCTATAGAATCCGAAAAGTAGTAGACCGCTTTATTTCAAGAGTTCTAAAGACGGAAGAAGATATGGTGAAGCGCTGGGTAGATAACCGTCTGACTGTAGCCTGTAAATATGGATTTACCATGATCTACGATGAGTTTACACGTTCCCGGCCTGAGGCTAATAATATTCTTCTTTCTATCCTGCAAGAGAAAATGATGGATTTGCCGGTCGGACGTGGCGGCGAGGACCCGTATTTAAGGGTTGATCCCGATTTCACCGCTATTTTCACATCAAACCCGGAAGAATATGCGGGTGTACATCGCAGTCAGGATGCCTTGAGAGATAGAATGATAACTATGGATTTGGACTACTTTGACTATGAAACCGAAGTTGCTGTTACCCAGGCGAAGTCTAAACTTTCCAAACAGGACTCTCAGATAATAGTAAACATTGTGCGAGGTTTGAGAGAATCGGGAAAGTGTGAATTTGCACCGACAGTTCGAGGGTGCATCATGATTGCAAAGACCTTGAAGGTACAAAATTTAACTCCTGCCAGGGCCAGTAATGTGTTTATGCAAATGTGCCAGGATATTCTGGCATCGGAGACAAGCCGGGTTGGTTCAAAAACAAATCAGGACAGGGTTAAGGAAATAGTGAGTGAACTTGTGGCAAAAGAACTTGGAACACAAAAGAAAATAAATATCCCCCTAAGAGCAAGTAAAGTGGATAGCATTGTTAGCCAGGAAGAAGTGGAAAGCCTGGTTGGGGCAAAATAAAAAGACAAGGAGGTAATCTTAATGAAAACCGTACAACAACTATCAAGTCTAAGGGACACAAAAAGCTTACATTCTATTGGTGCGACATCCATACCAAAAGCTCAACGCTCAAGCCATCTGGGATTATACGTGCTCGAAAGTGAAAAAAAACGGTTAGAAAAGGAAATTTTTGCACTGGATAAGAGAAGAAACGCTGCAAGAAAGCAATTAGACGGCGTTAACGATCGGATTGAAAAGTTGCAAAAAGAAGCTTGGGAAAAACGCGGAGCCAAAACCGGTAAGATACCGAAAAAGCCGCTTAAGACAATGGTCTTAAATTACTGAGATTGCTGTTGTAATGCGATTTTAACTGTACATGGAAATAGAAAAATAGAGGAATATAAAATGGGCAAAGAGAAAAACAAAAAAGGCAAAGAAGATGAAGGGCTGAATATCGATTTTGGTATAGGTAAATTGGGCCTTGGCGGTATATTCAAAGGTATTGGGGATCTTGTTGACCTGGCCGCCAAATTGAAAGATGCGGGCGGTGAAATCAATAAAGAAGGCGAGATTGATCTGAGTAACCTAAAAGAAGGAATGAAAGGAGTGTTTGGGGTTTCCATAAAAACAGCGGTCGGAGGCAAACCGGTAGTTGAGTCATTCGGAAACGTCAAAAAGACTCCTGAAGGACCTAAAGTTGAGGAGGAAAGAGAGCCTATCACGGATGTTTTTGATGAAGACCAGGAGATTCGAATCTATGCCGAGATGCCAGGCGTCAACGAAGCTGATATAAAGTTAGAACTAGAAGAAGATATCCTTGATATCTCAGCTCAAACGGGAGACAGGAAATACCATAAGGAAATTTTACTGCCTTCCAAGGTGCAAACAGACACGCTTGTCTCTTCTTATGCAAACGGCATCTTAGAGATTAAGGTGAAAAAGTGAATGGGATTAAAAGGCCTAAAAGAAACTCCGCTGAAATTAATCATGTTTGGCGGAAAAGGCGGCGTGGGAAAGACAACCTGTGCATCTGCTGCCGCTCTTTATTTGGCGAAGGATTTCAAGACGCTGATCCTTTCAACAGACCCGGCACATTCGCTTGCTGATAGTTTGGGACAAAAACTTGGCGACGAGCCAAGAGAAATAAAGGGAATTAAAAATTTAAGTGCTCTTGAAGTAAACGCAGAAAATGCTCTTTGGAAATTCAAAACAGAACATGAAGGCGAAATCAAGAAAATCGTGGAAACCGGCACTAACCTGGATGCAGAGGATATTGATTCGGCCCTTGCCCTGCCTATCCCTGGTATGGATGAAGTAATGGGTTTTAAGACAATGATTGACCTGATAGACGATGCAAAGTTCGATAAATACGTCGTGGATACTGCACCTACAGGCCATGCGTTGAGGCTTCTGAATTCACCTAAGCTATTGGATGACTGGGTTAAGGTGATGGCAAAGATGAGATGGAAGTACAGATATATGGTTGAGAGATTTGCCGGCAAATACACCGGTGATGAAGGCGACGATTTTCTCTTGTCTATGAAGAAAACCGTAAAAAGAATAGAGGATTTGCTTCGTGATCAAAACAAGTGTGAGTTTATAGCAGTTACGATCCCAGAGGATATGGCTGTTTTGGAAACCGCCAGGCTGATAAACAATTTGGGTAAATTTGGCATTAAGGTTAGACAAATAGTGATAAACAACGTTGTAGAATCAGACGGCTGTGAGTTTTGCAGAGAGAAAAGGAAAGAACAGGATAGATACATAAGCCAGATAAGAGGAAAATTTAATGGCTTAAAAACAACAATTGTTCCCGCATGTCCCCATGAAATCAAGGGATTAAAGACATTGGCGGATTTTAAAAACCAGCTATTGAATTAGAAATGGAAGAAAGGCAGACGGCATGAAGCAATTTAAAGTAAAGGAGGCTTTGCCTAAAGACGTAGGAAGGGCTATCGCCAGGATTGACCCTGAAGACATGAAAAATTTGGGGCTGGAGGTAGGCCAGATAGTAGAAATAGAAGGTAAAAGGAAAACCACTGCCAAGGTAATGCCCTGCTATGCTGAGGACAGGGGAAAAAAAATAGTTCAGATAGACGGCATTACAAGAGAGAATGCCAAAGTTGGTCTTGATGAAAAGATAACGGTCGAAAGAGGCGAAAGCAGGCCTGCCAAGAAAGTCATGCTCGCCCCCTTGACGAATGGAGGGGTGCTTCAAAAGGACAAAGATGCTAAATACATCGGCTCTCTCATAGAAGGGTTGCCCTTAACCAGTGGTGATAAAATAAGGGCGAGATTATTCGGCACTAAGACCTGTGATTTTTTAGTGGAAGACACAATACCGGATGGTGTGGTATCGGTCAGCTCTACAACCCTGATAAGGGTAAAGTCAAAAGAAGGCAAAGTTGAGAGAGCCAAAATATCCTATGAAGATATTGGGGGACTTAGCACCCAGGTACAGCGAATAAGAGAGATGATTGAACTGCCTCTCAAATACCCGGAAGTTTTTAACAGGCTGGGTATCGAAGCACCCAAAGGAGTTTTTATGTATGGCCCGCCAGGCACTGGCAAAACATTGACCGCTCGGGCTGTGGCTAATGAAACCGATGCATATTTTGTCAGCATAAGCGGCCCGGAAGTTATGGGTAAATTTTACGGTGAGTCTGAAGCACGCCTGCGTAGTGTTTTCGAAGATGCTCAGAAACATGCCCCTGCTATAATTTTTATCGACGAGATAGACGCGATAGCACCTAAGAGAGAGGATATGGGCGGCGAAAAACAGGTTGAAAGACGTGTAGTAGCTCAACTTTTGGCCTTGTTGGATGGGTTGGAGTCTCGTGGTCACATTATAGTAATCGGTGCAACAAATATCCCCAACACTATTGATCCGGCGTTAAGAAGACCAGGCCGATTTGACAGAGAGATTTCTATCCCCATACCAGATAAATATGGGCGATTGGAAATATTAGAAATTCATACAAGAGGCATGCCTCTGGCTAAAGATGTAGACGTTGAAAAATTAGCCGGTATTACCCATGGATTTGTTGGGGCAGATTTGGAAGCACTGGCCAGGGAAGCAGCTATGTCGGCCCTGCGGAAGATTCTGCCGGAGATTGATTTTGAGTTGTCGGACATTCCTTATGAGGCCTTGCTCGAATTAGAAATAACGATGGACAATTTCCTTGAGGCATTGAAGGAAATTGAGCCGTCTGCAATCAGAGAGGTCTTTGTAGAGGTCCCGGACGTAAAGTGGTCTGATGTGGGCGGCCTTGACAATATTAAGCAGGAACTCAAAGAGGCCATAGAATGGCCGCTCAAATATCCGGATATCTTCAAAAAAGCCGGCACTAATCCACCTAAGGGGATTATGCTCTACGGCAAACCCGGAACAGGAAAGACTCTTTTAGCCAAGGCAGTGGCTAATGAAAGCGGTGTCAATTTTATATCCATCAAAGGCCCGCAGCTTATCAGCCGGTATGTAGGAGAATCCGAGCGAGGTGTAAGAGAGACATTCAGGACGGCAAAGCACGCAGCACCAACGATACTTTTCCTTGACGAGATAGACAGCCTTGTGCCACGAAGAGGGTCAAGCTCTACCGATGCCCATGTAACCGAAAGAGTGATAAGTCAATTCCTCACTGAAATGGATGGGATCGAAGAGCTTAAGGGTGTTGTGGTTTTAGCAGCAACTAACCGATTGGATTTAGTTGACCCTGCCCTACTTCGAAGCGGCAGATTCGACCTTTCGTTCGAGCTACCTGTACCTGATGAAAAAACTAGAGAAGAGATTTTCAAAATACATACCAAAAATAAGCCTCTCAAGGAAGGTGTTGATTTGAAAAAATTGGCCAAAGAAAGCGATGGCAGAACTGGTTCTGATATCGAGTTTGTCTGCCGAAAGGCCTCTATGCTTGCGGTAAGAGAGTATATCGAGCAAAACTCAACAAAAAAGAACGTAGCTATGGAGGGAGAACTCAAAGTTTCAAAGGATAACTTTGACCAGGCTATTAAAATGCTGAAAGAGCAAAACGGCAAATAAGAAAGGAATGTTATGAGTAAAGTAGGGAAGTACATTTACGGGATTATAAACTCCAACGCAGAAGAAATCTTTGATTTGGACAAGATTGTGTCTCCTGATGACATCTACCCCTCCAGAACTCCCGCAGAGGTTGTAGGGAGCAGCGAAATTCATAACAAAGCCTATACCGTTATTTTTCAGGATATATCCGCAGTAGTAAGCGATTCAGAAGTAGTTGACTACAGCCATATGCCCAAAGACACGTTAGCCAGACTGCTTGTCAGCCATCAGCAATTAATCGAAAAGGTAATGGCCAAACATACCATTATTCCTATGAGACTTGGGACATTTGCCGGCAGTGACGAAGAAGTGAGAGAGATTTTAGCCAAAGGATACAAAACAATCAAAGATATACTTGCAAGGTCGGAAAACTGTATAGAAATAGATGTCGTAGCTACATTGAATGATTTTAATTCATTTCTGCGAGAAGAAGTTTCGGAGGCTGACGAAATAAAGCAATTCAAACAGTCACTTACAGGCAAAAAAGGTGGCGTTACCGTAGATGATCAGATGAGGATCGGCGTTTTGGTCAAGAGGTATTTAGACAAGAAAAAGGCCGAATATGCTGACCAGATACAAAACGCCCTAAGTGAGATTGCTCAGAATTTTAAAGCTCACGACCTTATGGACGACACAATGGTTCTTAACACTGCCTTCCTTATGGACAAGAATAAACAGAAAGATTTTGAGCAGAAGCTGGACCATATTAATAACAGATTTGAGGAGAAACTAAATTTCAGATGTGTAGGTCCTCTTCCACCATATAGCTTCTATACCCTGGAGATTAAAAAAGCACAATTTGAAGAAATAAACTGGGCGAGGGAAAAATTGGGGCTTAAGGACGATTTTATAACTGCTATTGAAATCAAAAAAGCCCATCGCAGAACCGCTATGACCTGTCATCCTGATAAAAACCCCAATACGCCGGACATAGAGCAGAAATTTGACGAGATGACCAGGGCTTACAGGATACTTCTCGATTATTACCGGGCATCCAATCAAGCTGAATCCGATGAGGGCTGCTACCTTAACGAAGAAGCTTTCGAAAAAAACGCATTACTGGTTACAACAATGGGATAACATGGAAAAAGAAGGAAAATATATTTACTGCATTATTGAGACGAAACAGGAGCGGAATTTCGGCCCTATCGGTATTGGCCAAAGGGACGATGAGGTTTTGACCATTGGTCACGATGATTTGAGCATGATAGTAAGCAATTATCCGGTAACTAAACTTGCTACAAGTCGAGAAAACATGTTAGCTCACCAGAAGGTAATCGAGGAAGTGATGAAGGAATTCGACCGCGTACTTCCCGTTCGATTCGGCACAATTGCTTCCAGTGCCGAAGAGGTAAGAAATCTGTTGGGCAGAAGATGCAGAGAATTTAAGACCGCCTTAAGAGATATGGATCACAAAATAGAATTAGGTGTCAAAGGTATATGGAAAAACATGGAGAATATTTTCAGTGAGATTATAAAAGAAAATGGGGCACTCAAAAATTTAAAAGAGGCCGTGGCAGAAAAAAACAGCAATGATATGCAGGCAAAAATGGGCATTGGGCGAATGGTCAAGAAAACACTGGATGAAAAGAAGGAAAAACAAACCGGGGAAATCGTGGATAGACTGAGAAGAACATCTTACGAGCACAAACTCAATGATACGATCGGCGATGAGATGTTTATGAATGCCGCCTTTTTAGTGGATAAGGGAAGAGAAAAAGAATTCGATAACATTATGGATGATTTAGGCGACGAGTATAAAGACAGGATAAAATTTATGTATGCAGGACCACTGCCGGTATTTAATTTTGTCAATATTGTCATTTATCCAGAGGAATGGGAAAAATAGAGATGGATACAGCCACTAAAGAAGGCAAATATATATATTGTATAATAGACTCAGATCAACCACAGTCTTTTGGCCCATTGGGTATTGGAGGACGAGGGGACCAGCTACATACAATTTGTTTTAATGGTATAGCTGCGTTGGCTAGTGACGCTCCCCTCGGGAAATACAGAGTCTCGCGAGATAATTCTCTTGCCCATGAGAAAGCCATTGAGACGGTAATGGCCGAATATGCAGCCCTGCCGGTGAGATTTGCCACAGTTGCAGAGGATGAAGAAAAAGTAAAGAGAATACTGGAAAAAGAGCATGATAGATTTAAAGATTTGTTAGACAGTATTGCCGACAAAACCGAGCTTAGTATAAAGGCCATGTTTAAAGAAGAGATTATTTATAAGGACATCCTGGAAAAATATGAAGGTATAAAAGCACTAAAAGGAAAAATTGCAACACTTGCTCCTGAAAAGTCTCATTATCAAAGGATGGAGATAGGAAGAATGGTGGAGGAGGCCCTGCAGAGGGAAAGACAGATTGTCAAGGACGATATTATAAACACCCTCTCGCCCTTGGCAGTCGATGTTAAGACAAACGATACTTATGGTGAAATGATGATTGTTAATGCAGCCTTTTTTGTGGAAGGTCAAAAAGAAGCAGGCTTCGATCAACAAGTTCAGCAACTAGATGACAAATACAACCAGAAGGTAACATTCAAGTATGTAGGACCGTTGCCTCCCTTTAATTTTGTAAATATCGCAATTAATACAGAGGACTACTAAAGATGTTTTTAATCGACAGTATATTACTTGCGCCATTGAAGGGTGTGATATGGATGGGCCAGAAACTCGGTGATATGGCACAAAAGGAGTTGTCTGATAAAGGGCGCATCAAAGAAGAACTTATGCGATTGCAATTGCAGTTTGAACTGGACGAGATAAGCCAGACCGAATATGACCAAAAGGAAAATGAACTTTTAGATCGTCTGGATGCTATTACAAATGCAGAAGAAAAGGAGATATAGAAAATGACCGGTATAGAAGAAGCTAAAAGCATAGTTGTAGAGTTCTTGCAGAAGGCTCTTGATGTAAAGGATGTCAAGGTAATCGGAGCAACGAAAGTCGACAATGAGTGGCACATAGAGGCAGAGGTATACGAGGAGAATTCTTTTTTAAAGTCCCTCGGACTGCCTACCAGAGTGCAGGACAGAAACAACTACATGGTCAAGTTGAATGATAGTTTGGAAGTTGAATCCTACGAACGTCAAGGCCACACATTAGCAACAAGCTAACTTATCAAGGGTTATATAGATGACAAGGCAGCAGCTTGTTTACTTATATTGTGTTGCGGATAGAGAGCCAGAACTAAAGGAAACGGAAGGTTTGGCGGACGACCTCTATTTTGTTTGCAATAATGGCCTTTATGCGGTAGCCAGCAAAGTTGAAGAAGAAGAATTTGGCCAAGAAGGGTTAAAACGAAATATGGCTGATTTCGAGTGGGTTAAGGCAAAGGCGAGTGCACATGAAAGAATAATAGATCTGGTTATGGCTGATACCGATGTGATCCCCTTTAAGTTTGGAACATTGTTTAATACAAATGACAGCCTGAAGGCAATGCTTGAGCAATATGGTGAAGAGTTTAAGGCAATTTTAAGAAAATTAGCACACAAGCAGGAATGGGGCCTTAAAATTTATTGTAACTCTGAAAAACTAAAAACCAGTTTTAGTAATGACGAAGCAGAGATTTTGAAAATCGAGAACGAAATAAAATCCTCTTCGGTAGGCAAGTCCTATTTTCTTAAGAAGAAAAAAGATGAGCTGATAGAAAAAACACTAAATGAAAGAATTAATGAATGTGGCCAGGAAAGTTTTGAGTTATTAAAAGAATTAAGCTTCGAGGCCCATATAAACAGGCTTTTGCCGAGGGAAGTAACTGAAAGGGAAGATGACATGGTCTTAAATTCAGCCTTTCTGGTTGATAAAGATGAAGTAGGTGATTTCCAAAACATGGTTGATACACTGAAAATGCACTACGAAGGCAAGGGGTTTCTTATCGATTGTACCGGCCCATGGCCGCCATATAATTTCTGTGGGCTTTCAAGCGAGAAAGGCCAAAATGAATAGTGTTGTCGTAAAGTCGAAAGAGGTAACCCTTTTGGAGATTCTGGATAGAGTCCTGGATAAGGGTGTAGTTATATCAGGTGATATGGTTATTTCTGTCGCTGATGTGGACCTTATATATTTAGGGCTGAAGGTTTTGCTCAGCTCGGTGGAAACCATGGAAAAATTAAGAGGTTCGCCATTCATTAGCCCAATGCAGGAGGCAAAATAGCAATAAAACTATATTTATATGGCGTAATAGATTCTAGTAACCAGATAACCGAATCAATTTACGGATTAGAAGGCGCTGATGTTTATAACATCCCCTTCTGTGATATAGGAGCGGTTGTAAGTGAAATTAGCCAGCCGATTCGGAGCGTAACTGAAAGTGCTATTTTAGAACATCAGGCGGTTGTAGAAAAGCTTATGACTGATTTTACCGTTTTGCCTGTGAGGTTTCAGACTGTTATTGATGGCAGAGACAATCTGCTTTCTATGATGCAGAGTTACTATGAGGATTTTAAAGATAATCTGGACAGACTCCATAATAAGCTCGAGTTTGGTATTAAGGTTATCTGGCCTGCCGATAAGATAAAAGAGCATATAATCAATACCTACAAGAAAAACAACAAAAGTGTGTATATAACAGGTGATTCGTCGAACAAAAGATTTATGAGAAACAAGTTTGAAAAATACAAATTAGACGAAGAGTTTCAAAAAAAGGCCAATAAATTTATTAACGTTATGGACATGTTTTTCAGCAAGTTTGCCGCAGAAAAGAAGCTTGGAAAGTTGAAGAGCGAGAATTTGCTTTTGGATGCAGTTTATTTGGTCGAGAAAGATAATCAAGACAGTTTCAAGGAAGCTTTCGAGCACATCAAAAGTACTCATACAGGCTTCAAATTTCTGTTCAGTGGCCCCTGGCCTGCATACAATTTCATCATTTTACCAAAGAATAGCGACTTGCTTAAAGATTTCAGGCAAGAAGATTTGTTTGATAAGCTAATCCAACATAGGGATCTGGTAGGAGCGGATAAGATATGACATTAAGCAGCGTAGTCGAGACAGAGTTTCCTGAAGAGTTTATTGAAGAGATGGAAAAAACCGACGATGTTCTTCCTAAAAAGATTGATGCTAATCCTGAAAATGTGGAAAAGGGCTTGGCAAAACTGGTGCTTACGTTAATAGAGCTGATAAGAAAACTATTAGAAAAACAGGCTATGAGAAGGGTGGAGGCAGGCTCGCTTTCCGAAGAGGAAATAGAAAATGTGGGTGAAACTTTGATGAAACTGGAAAACAAGATGGATGAGTTGAAAGGGATATTTGGGCTCAAAGATGAAGAGCTAAACTTGAATCTTGGGCCCTTAGGAGATTTGATGTAGGAGAAACGATGTCTAAAAAAGATGCCAAAATAAACTGTCCAACGTTTCAAAAGCAGGAACCGGTGATTGAGAAGATTACAGCTAAAATCAATGGCGCCAAAGGGGTATTAGAAAAAGCGGATTTTGCTGAAGAACTTCAGCAGGAAGTAAATGTTCTTCTTTCCTGTCCGGATTATGACGAAGAAAGTACAGATTGCAATAATTGCCGTTTCATTGCAAATGTACGTGCGAAAACAGCAGGTTTGATTATAAAAGCTAAAAAATTGGCATAATAGAAAAACGAGGAATAAACAATGGCTGAACAAAAAATGATGCATGCCACTGAGGCGACCAACCTTGCTGATATCCTTGAGAGGGTATTGGATAAAGGGATTGTTATTGCAGGTGATATCAAAATTCAGATTGCTGATATTGACCTTCTCAATATTAAAATAAGACTTTTGGTCGCCTCTGTGGATAAAGCATTGGAGATGGGCATAAACTGGTGGCAGCAAGATTCGTACCTGTCCACAACGGCGAAGAAATCAGATATTGAACAGGAAAACAGAGAACTAAAAAAAAGATTAGAACGCAATGAGGAGTTAAAAAAGAGATTAGAACGTGCCGAATCGAAGGCAATATAAGGGCAAGCACCTATGAGAACATTGATTTATGTTCCTGTTATACATACCAGTGCCGATCTTGGCTCCATAGCGAAAGAGGTGGCAAAAAGAGGTATTAGGGATTTGGGGCAAGAGCTTTGGGAGAAACATAGAAGAACGGTTGAAGGTTTTTGGGATGTTGTATCGGATTACTTTGATTCCATCGATGTAAAGGGCATGAAAATATACCAGGATGGGATGGTTGCTGAAGATGAGGTGGGCAAGAAAATAGCAGAGGACACAGCTAAAGCAGGAAGTAAAAATTACCGGTTGATCTTAAGGCTTCTCGAAAGAGGGGCTATTCTGGTGAAGACCGAGGATTTCAAACTGGTGAAAAAAGAATACGATAGATTGCTTGCCATAACACAGGCTAAATCGATAACAAAAAAAATAATAGCATTTATAAAATATAAGTTGGTCAAAGTGATACTACTAAACCGAAGAGATGACTTTATTGCCAACAGAATAGAACAGACTCTAAAAGCTGATGAGAAAGCAATTTTATTCATCGGTGCTTTTCACAATATAAAAAAAAGACTTCCTAAAGACATCCAAATTAAAGAAGTAAAAGATGCCGCTAAGGTCAAAAGATATCAAAAGTTGCTTCCTTTTTATAATAAGAAAGGAAAGCAATTTGACGAATTAGGCAAATATCTCGTGTCGGACGTAGTCTGAAATGTCTGGGAATCACTTTTACTATATGCGGTTGAGGCATGATTTTTTGGGCCAAAACTGTGTCTCTAATATGTCTCCAACGATGGCAGATTTGAACAGTTCTGAACACGCAAAACATTAAATTATGGCTGAAAAATGCACATTTTAAAATTTTTTTAGCAAAAATAGAATTATATATCCGATGTACCTTACAGTGATTCCTTGACATTCTAACAAAAGATTTGGTTAAACCGCTATCGTTTTAGTATTATAAAAACAAAAGCGGCCTGCAGGAATAATCCTGCAGGCCGTGTATCCTTTACACTTTACTGTCAATTATTCAGCTATTACTATTACCAGGCCAAGCCCAGCTCGGCTAAATCACGCAGGTCGACAGTGCCGTCAGCTTCACCGTTGTCGTTAA